>CAZJCK010000001.1:0-128336 GCA_964544635.1 uncultured Ignavibacteriales bacterium
GAACCCGACCTACTGCAGATACCTGACCGACAGGACCTCGCCCGACGGTTTGCAGAGCTCGACAATAAAACCGCGCGAGGCGATCGATTCGCCGGAGGAGTACCGCACCTCCATGGTCAGGTCATTCTCCTCAACCGTCCGCTTCATCGTGGCGACAACAATATCGCGCGAAGTCGCCACCGAGTCGGCCCGCGCCAGCATGGCGTCGCGCTGGTCGGCGTCAATTTCAAACACGCCGCCGCCATACCCGGCCGGCGGTGCGCACATCTGCTTTGGCGGCGAAGTACAACCGGTCAGTAGCGCAATCACCGACAGCATTACGGCGGCCGTCGCGGCCGTCCAGGCTCTTCGTTGCATCGAATCTTGCTCCCCGTTCTACACTCTTGGCTCTACAGTACATCTACTACGATTTGGTATTACTTTGCAGATACGAGTTCAGCGAATTCAGGATATCGATCGGCACCGGGAAGATCATCGTACTGTTCTTCTCGGCCGAGACTTCGACCAGTGTCGAGAGAAAACGCAACTGCATGGCACCGGGGGCTTCCGCGATGACCGCAGCCGCATCGCGGAGCTTTTTCGCTGCCTGGAATTCACCCTCGGCGTGGATGACCTTGGAACGACGTTCGCGTTCCGCTTCCGCCTGTCGCGCGATGGCGCGGGTCATTTCCGGCGGCAGGTCGACGTTTTTCACCTCTACCACCGAGACCTTGATACCCCACGGTTCGGTCTGTTCGTCGATGATCTTCTGGAGCTGCTCGTTAATCTGCTCGCGATTGGCCAGCAGTTCGTCGAGTTCAACCTGGCCGATCACCGAACGCAGTGTTGTCTGCGAGATCTGCGAGGTGGCCTCAAAGAAGTTGGCTACCGCCACCACCGAGCGGCTGGCTTCCATGATCTGGAAATAGAGCACGGCGTTGACTTGCACCGACACGTTGTCCTTGGTGATAACGTCCTGCACCGGAATGTCGTAGGTAATGACGCGCAAATCGACGCGCACCAACTTATCGATGATTGGAATGAGTATGATCAGGCCCGGCCCCTTTACCGGAATCAGGCGACCAAGTCGAAAAATTACAGCGCGTTCATATTCCTTCAGCACCTTGATCATGCTGAACAGGAGGAATATTACGACCAATACCGGTACGAGTATAAATGCTCCTGGCATCGGTAAACTCCTTTATTGCTATGTCGTCTTCTTGTGTACGTTCAGGGTCAGTCCATTGACCTCATCGATTTCGACTTCGTCGCCGGACTGCAATTCGTCGCTCGATTTCACCTTCCACAGGGCGCCCTCGATGAATACCATGCCGCCCCCGCGCACCGTGGCGGTACGTCCAACCATCCCCTGGTCACCGGTGCTGGGACGGTTCTTGTGCGCCTTTATGATGAGATACAGTGACAAGCCGATGCCGATTCCAAGAATAACCACGGTCGTGATCAACACATCCAGCGACACCTTGAGCGCCGGTTCGACGGTATCAATCAGCATGAGACCTCCCAGGAAGAAAGATATCAGCCCCCCGACTGTCAGCAGTCCGCCGCTGACAATTTTTATCTCGGCTATAAACAGGACAATTGCAAGCAGTATCAACGCCACCCCCGCATAGTTGATTGGCAGTGCCTGGAAAGCATACAGGGCCAGCAAAAGCGAGATGGCACCGACAACGCCCGGCAGTATGGCGCCCGGGTTGTACAGCTCCAGCAGGATACCGAGGCTGCCGATCGACATCAGGATAAAAGCGACATCAGGCTGGGTGATCATTGACAGCAACTTGTCCTTTAAAGACATCTCCAGTTCAACGGTCCGCACTTTCTTCAAACTCATCGTTACCTCACCGGTCGGCAGATCGGTGGTACGGCCGTCCAGCTTGGCCATCAGGTCGTCAAAATCATCAGCACGGACATCGATCACATTGAGTTCGAGGGCTTCATTGTCGGTTACCGACACCGACTGACGCACCGCCTTTTCGGCCCACTCGACATTGCGACCGCGCTTCTCGGCGGCAGCCTTGATCTGGGCGACGGCGTCGTTGGTGATCTTCTCATTCATCACCGAATCGACTTCCTGGCCGCCACCGGCAACCGGGTGGGCGGCGCCGATATTGGTAGATGGCGCCATGGCGGCAAAGTGTGCGGCATAGGTCATGTAGACGCCGGCTGAACCGGCCCGGGCGCCCGACGGCGCTATGTAGATACAAACCGGCACCGGCGAATTGAGGATGTTTTTATTGATCGACCAGGTCGGCTTGGTGAAGCCGCCCGGGGTGTCGAGGAAGATGACCAGCAGGTCGGCCCCCTCGCGGTCGGCCTTGTTGATCGCTTCCTCGATGCGGCTGTCCGTGACCGTCCCGATAGCGCCATCGACGGTCATCGTATAGACCAGCGCCGGCAGTTTGTCGGCTGCCTGGGCCACGGCGGTGGCGGTGTCAACTGCCTGATCGGTGGTATCCTGGGCGCGAACCGCCTGTATGGTCATCGCCAGAGCGGGCGCCAACAGCAGCAGCCCGTAGCCGGCAAGTATGAGAACTGAACGGAAACGGTGCATACAACAATATCCTTATGCCTCAATGACGTGTCAAACAATAACCGTCGCGGCCGCCGCTTGAGCGGAGCGCGAGGGTTCACCTATATGTACGGCGCCGGAGGACTATTATTCGATCAAACGGTCGAAATAATCAGAGCTTCAAGTCGTCATGGGCAAACTTCAAGCGGCCGTCAAGGAATGTGGCCATGACTTCGATATCGTACAGCTTGCCGGCGGCGACTTTCGTCGGATCATCGGACAGGATCGCCAGGTCGGCCGGATAACCCGGCAGCAGATAACCTCTCACATGCTCCTGTCCGGCCGCCCGCGCCGGACCGACGGTGTAGGCGTAAATCGCCTCGGCCGGGCTGATCCGCTCTTCCTTGTAGAAGACGTCACGGCTGCCCGGTCGCGCCCGACGGACGGCAGCCGCAATTCCATCCAACGGAATGAGCGGCTCGATCGGGCAGTCGGAGCCGAACGCCAGGTCGATACCCTTGTCGAGCACGGTGCGGAAGATGTAGGCATTGCGCCCCTGCGGGCCCCAGTAGTTGCGGACCATCTCGATATCTGACGTACAGTGCGACGGTTGCATCGAGGCTACAATACCGAGTTTCTTGATGCGCGACAAATCCTTTCGCCGCACCAACTGCAGGTGCTCAATACGATGCCGGGCGCCAAAGTTCAGGCGCGGCGCCTGCTCCAGGCCGTCGATGACGTTCGCCACCGCCTTGTCGCCGATCGCATGGATCGCACACGGCAGGCCGAGTTTGGCGGCATGTTTCGCCATTGCCGTAATCTCTTTGCTGGTCACTACCGCGATGCCGTAGTTGTCAGATCCCTTGTACTTGTTAAAACAGAGGGCGGTCTGACTCCCCAGCGAACCGTCGGAAAAGATCTTTACCCCGGCGATCCGGAAGAAGTCCGTCCCCATTCCGTAGAATATCTTCTCTTTCTCGAGCTTGTCCAGGAGCGACGCCGCCGGGTAATAATTGATCCGCAAACCGACCTTCTGACTCTCCGCCCGCGCAGCCAGGTACGAAAACGCCTGGGGACCGTCGACCGAATGTACGCCGGTGACTCCCCGGCGGTACACGATATCGAGGGCCTGATTGTACAGCTTGTCGATCCGGGAGCGTGCCGGATCGGGGATCTTGTCGAAGATCGGGCCGTAGGCGCCCTTTTCGCGCAGGATACCCGACGGCCGGCCATCGTCGAGCTTCTCGATGCGCCCTCCGACCGGCTGTTGCGTCCGTTCGTCGATGCCGCCGATTTCCAGTGCTCGACTGTTCACCCAGGCTGTGTGCTGATCCTTGGAGAAGATAAATGACGGTCGTCCGCCGGTCGCGCTATCGAGCATGAAACGGTCCGGTTCGATCCGCTTGTCAAAACGGTCGGGAGCGTACCCCTCACCAACGATCCACTCAGCTTTCGACTTGTTCTTTGCAAACTCTTCGATCCTGGCCAGGCACTCGTCGAGTGATCGCAGTCCGGCAAGATTGACGCGCCCCAGCAGCAGCGCAAAGTAGTAGAAATGCACATGGGCATCGACAAAGCCGGGAAAGACCGGCCGACCCTTCAGGTCGATGCGAGCATACGCCTTGAAGTCCGGGTCCTTGTCGAGATTGTTGCCGACCGCAGCGATTCGGTTTTGGTCAATCGCGATCGAGTCAACCACCTGCCAGTCGGCCTGGGTGTGCACTCGGGCGTTGTGAAACAGCAGACGGTTTTTCAAAACTTCTCCCCTTTCACCCGGACATCTCCCTCGCGCCGGGTAATGCCGACACGATCAGTTTCTTCCAGGATGGGCACTATGTATTTGCGGGTCATACCAAACTTGTCACGCAACTCACCAACTGAGAGTTGGTTGCTCTTCTCTATAGTCTCGCGGATGAACGTGGTGATACTCTCCCAGGTTTCGCTGAGCAAGAGAAACGCCGAGCCGACTTTGTAACAGGTGCTGGTGTCGACGAGAAAGCCGATCGCCTCGCGGTAGTTCTTCCCGCGTGCCGCCAGGTCGGCGATCATGGGCGGCGCGTACGGTTCATCCTCAAGCTGCTTCATGATGTCGTCGTGGGCTGCCTTCACACCGCCGGTCAAACTCACGCCACGATCGGGAAGGTCGATACCATCGGGTGTGCGCACCAGCCTGTCGCGCGACGCCAGCAGATCGACCAGCGGCTCAAGCAGGTCGACCTCTATCGGGGTCAGGCGAGCCACCTGTTCCAGCGGCAGTTGACGCAGGTGCGGCTGCGACTCAAAGTGGTCACGAACGCGCTTGAGCAAGCGCTCACCGATACGATCCACCTCCGCTTCCGCGAAGACCAGGTGGCGCAATCGACCGAGGGTGCCTTCATCGACCAAACGGTCAACCGCCGGCGCCACGTCGGACGCAGCCACGTCGGCTGCCTGCAACAGTTTATCCTGGCGACGAAATATCTGCCGCGCGAATTCGGTGCGTACCAGGTCGTCGATACCGAAACCGGTGCGTTGCTTTAAGTAGGCGAAATGTTGGTGCTCCCGGCGTCGCGGCAAGAACGGCAGATGGTCGAGCAGTCGGCCGCCTCCCAATGTCACCATTGGCGTCGGCAGGCGCAGGATAACATGGTCACCAACATAGGCAAGTATCGGCTCATCAGGCTTGTAGAAAATGATCCCCGTTTCGCCCTGCCTGATCCGGCCACCGTCAAGCACCCGCACCTCACCGGTCATCTCGGTTGTACCGGCCATCAGCAATACCCGTCGCCGGTCGGCCAGATCGACCGGTGCCCCCGGCAGCAGTTCGACCGTCAGGGCCAGCACACAGTTGTCTCGGAAGTAATCAAGATCATCGCGGTCGGTCACCACGCCGCCGCGGTCCAGTTCCTCCTTGTCGATACCCGAAAAGCCGATGGCCGTCCGCTGCCCCGGTCTGCCCTGATGTACATCCTGGTTGTTGCAGTGCAGGGAGCGGATTTTACCACTCGCGCCCGATGGCCATACGGTTACGTTCTGGCCGATATTCAAGCTTCCGCCGCGCAGGGTGCCGGTCACGACCCCGCCGATGCCCGGTCGCACGAACGAGCGGTCGATGTATAACCGGGGTTTGCCCAGGTCACGGCGCGCCGTCAAGCCGCCCACAAGTTTATCGAGCTGCGACGTCAGCTGATCGAAACCGTCACCGGTGTGCGCCGACACCGGCACCCGCGGCGCACCCTCGAGGAACGTACCGGCCACCTTCTCTTCGATCTCGGCATCAAGCAGCTCGAGCCAGTCGGGTTCGACCAGGTCAGACTTGTTTATCACGATGAGGCCATGCTTCACACCGAGCAGTCGCACCACCTGGAAGTGCTCCTCGGATTGCGGCATCCAGCCATCATCGGCGGCAATAACGAGCATGACGGCATCAATTCCCCCGGCGCCGGCGATCATGTTCTTGACGAAGCGCTCGTGTCCCGGTACATCGACGAACCCGACCGACAGGCCTGCCGCCGTTTCGTAAAACGCAAAGCCAAGATCAATCGTCAGGCCGCGCTTCTGTTCTTCGGGAAGACGGTCCGGGTTGGTGCCGGTCAGGCGACGGATGATCGAGGACTTGCCGTGATCGATATGTCCGGCCGTACCGACGACTATCATGCCGTGCTCTCAGCCTTCAGGACGCTCGTTACCGCCTGCTCCAGCGTCGTCAGATCTTCCGGAAGTACCGCCTTCAGGTCGAGCAGGAAACGAGCCTCTTCGATGCGGCCGATCACCGGGGGATCGAGTTCACGGAACAGTTTGAGCAGGCGGTTTGGTTTGAACGGTTCGGCGAACGTGAGCGCCACCGACGGTATGGTGGCCTGCGGCAGGGCGCCGCCACCGACATAGACCGACGTTGCCTCGACCGCCATGCCCGGCGGCTTACCGGCGCCGGCCAGCATCTTCTTCGCCTGCTTGTACAGTTCCGCCTCGGGTCGACGCAGCAATTCCCAGAGCTTGATCTCGGTCTGCCACCGCTCCGAGAGATAGAACGACAGCAACTGCTCGAGCATCGAGAAGACGAACTTGTCTACGCGGATGGTGCGGAACAGCGGGTTTTTCTTGATTTTCCTGATGTGCTCTTGCTTCCCTACCAGCAATCCCGCCTGCACGCCGCCAAGCAGTTTGTCGCCGGAGAACGACGTAATATCGGCGCCCGCCTTTACCGATTGTTGGACGGTCGGTTCGTCGTAACCCAGCATGTCGCGCGTTGGCACCAGCACGCCGGAACCCAGATCGTTCACGACCGGCAGTTGATGCGACCGACCCAGCTTGACCAGATCGGCCAGTGACGCTTCCTCGGTAAACCCTTCCTGAACGAAGTTGGAGCGGTGTACTTTCAGTATCAGGCCGACGCGATCATCGATCGCCTGTTCATAGTCGGCGACGGTCGTGATATTCGTGCTCCCGACTTCAGACAGCCGCGAGCCGGACTTGCGCAGAATGTCGGGGATACGAAAGCCACCGCCGATCTGAACCAGTTCGCCTCGCGAGATAACGACCGCCTTGCGGTTGGCCAGAGTATTGAGCGTGATGAACAACCCGGCGGCACAGTTGTTCACGATCGTCGCCGCTTCCGCGCCGGCCAGACGCGCCAGCATGGTCTCGCACAGTTCGCCGCGCTTCCCCCGCTTGCCGTCGGACAGATCGAACTCGATGTTACCGTACCCCATCACGGTGTCGCGCACGGCATCAAACATGGCGTCACTGATCGGCGCCCGTCCCAGGTTGGTATGGACAATGATACCGGTGGCGTTGATTACCCGCTTGATCCGTGAACGCGCCATCTGCTCGAGCCGGCGTCCCACCCGGCTTACCAGCGCCGTCACCATCAGCGGTTTGCCGCTCGATTGAAAAGCCGCCTTCTCGTCGGCCAGCACTTCGCGTACGACGTCGGCCGCAAGCGGTCGCGGCACGCGGTCATACCAGGGAGTCAGCGACTTGTGCTGCAGCAGTTCCTCGACCGAGGGAAAGTCGCGCAGCTCGGTTATTTTGGTTTTTTGGGCCATACGTTGCGGTTGTACAAAACATGGGCAACAACAACACCCACATTTCGAAGAGCTTCCGGTGAACATTTGTCCGGCGTATCAAACTCGGTGTGCCAGTACGGATAGTCGAAGTCTATCAGCAGCACGGTCGGAATACCAACCGTATTCAGCGGCAGGTGATCGTCGATGACCGAGTGCTTTACGCTGTCATGAAACGTGGCGACGCCGAGCTGTTCCGCCACACTGAAGAGCATGTCGTTGAGGCGCGGCACGAACCGCTGGCTGTAGCCCTCGCGGTAAATCTGCTGGTCGCGATCGCCTATCAAGTCGAGCAAAATACCGAACCGGTACTGCCGCTGACCGGCCATGCGACGGGCAAACTCGCGCGCGCCGAGCAGGTAGTATTCAATGTCGCCTGACTCTCCCCAATCCTCACCATCGGTGAATAAGAAGTCGACTGCAACGCCCGGCGACTCGGCACCGATCAAGTTGCCCAGTTCCATCAGCACGGCGACACCCGACGCACCGTCGCTGGCGCCGTCGATAGGTGCATCGTTAAGCGTCGTGTCGGTGGCATAATCGGTGCGCGGCCGCGAATCGTAGTGGGCCAGAAGCAGCAAGCGATCGGGCGATGGTTCCGCTGGATTGTATGAGGTGAACACGTTTACCATGCGGATATCCCTGCCCGAATAGGGATCGGCAAACATGAACACCTGGCTGTCGACACTCATACCCAGCCCCCTGAAGTGCTCGTACAGCATGGTACGGCAGGCGGCCGAGGCCGCGGTCCCCGGCACGCGCGGACCAAAGTCGACCTGCTGCACGAGGTAGTTGTAAGCGCGGTCGCCATCGAAGGTCGGTGCCTCACGACCGGCGTCGCCGCACGCCGAAAACAGCACGACGACCGACAGCGCGAGCCACATGAATTTGGAGCCGGATATCATGAAAGCAATGTTTGCCCTCGAACGGCAAGTGTCAATGAAAAGATGATTAGAAGCTCAGTTCCGCCCAGATACGCAGCTCTCGGAAGTGATCGTTGCGGTTGCGCAGTTCGTCGGTGGAGTCCCGCCACGAGCCGGTCACACCACCGCGAATCTGGCGGCTGAAGTTGTAGGCCACGTCGGTGCTGACCGAAAAATCCGATTTCTGATCGCTCGGATTGAACGGACCGCCGGCATCGGATACGTCGGTCGTGGTTTCGTTGATCTTGACCGAGGTATTGATCGTCACCTGCGACTGGAACTTGAGCTTGCCCAGCAGCGGCAGCGAGATACCACCGGGAGCGCTGAACGAGTACTTGCTGGTGACGGTAATGGTCTTGCGTGTCGATCGGCTCTCTTTCTGCAGGTCGCCGGAATTGATGTTAAAGGTTTTGCGGTTACCCTGGCTGATGGCATACGACCCGGCCAGCGACAGGTTTCGCAACAGGTTCAGGTTGACCGACAACAGCGGGTTGAAGTTCAGCGATTCTTCCTCGCTGGTCTTGATGTCGGTTCCGATGTTTTCCGACGCCCTCACTTGCCGGCTGAATCCGGTCCGGGGCGAGAAGATGCTGATAAACTTGTTGAGCACCGGCTTGAGCAGCGGGAACCAGGTGAACTCGGAAATGCGGACGTTCAACTCCGGCCAGCCGGTCGAAATCTGGCGTGTCAGTGTGCCCTGGCGCACAATGTCTTCGTTGATGTTGCGGGAATAGCCAACGTCGGTGCGCACACCGCCAAACAAGGTAAAGCCGGAGGAGACATCGTAGTTGAGACTCTGCGATGCCGTATTGTTACCAACCGTGCTGCGATTCTGGTCCACCCCCAGGTCGCGGGTCAAGCCAAATCGATATTCGAGCGACGGTCGATCTTCCATGCCCGGTGTCCGCGAGGTGTATTGCTGGCCGTAGGTGTAGTTAAGCGGCGAGATCCAGCCGGTGAGGAACCGCAGGGCCACCAGCGGATACTCGTAAAATGCGGTGCCGTCATCCTCGTCGGCCTGGGCGCCGGCTCGACGATCGGAGCCGGTCCTGCGTGTGGGACGTCGACCGCCAGCCCCGCCGGAGCCGCGACCGCCGAACAACTGGATGTGATCAAAGGTACCGCTGACCCCCCAGGAGTTCTGCATCGAGCCGGCACGCGTGTTCGAACCACGGTCCCAGGTGTCGCCATAGGTGGACTTGTAGCTGAAGCGGGTACTCAAGAAGTTCAAGAGGCCCGGGTCGTAGCCGGCCCCGAACGACTGCCGGTGGTTGATCTCCACGCCGAGGCGCCAGTCGGAGAAGGACAGGCTGACCCGCTCGAGGTCACTCAGGTCGCGACGGCTGTCCAGGGAATAGGTGGCCGACAGGTTCTGGAACAGGCTGTACGATACGTCGACCTGACCCTGCATGTCACGGCTGATAGAAGAAGTACGGTTATCGCTGATGTCCTCCGAGATCGTCAGGTTGCGATCAAACGACGCCGAAACGCGCCAGGAACTCGGATACAGGCCGATTTCCGTCGCCGAGACCTTTTTCAGTATGGGCACCGATCCCAGCCACGTTAACGGCGAGAGCGTTGGTGCCACTCTGGGGCTGAGGTCGAACGAGCCGCGGACGTTGTACGCTTCACTCAGGCTGTACGGACGGTTCGGCGTTGACTGCGTGCTCCGGCGATACGAATAGTTCGTCTTCAATCGGTTCAACAACAGCGAGAAGATCGGATTCCCTTCCCGTATATTAAACGATTCACTCACCGAAATCTGCATCGACTCGCTGGTCGACTTCTCCTGTTCCCGCAGTTCGTCGGGCAGCACGATATCGGAGTTGTTACGCAGCAACGGCACTGTCTCCGCCTTCGAAAAGGAGTATCGGATCGGCACCTTGGCGTTCCACGATCGCGGCAGGAACTTATCGAAGTTCAGACTTATCTGGTAGTTGTAATCGGTCTGTGATCGCCCCGATCCGAGGTTGTCGGCCGAACCGCCGCGCGTGGCGCTCGATACGTTGCGGTAGAACGGATCCTGCGACCGGAAACTGAAGCTGTAATTGAGCAGGTCGGCCATGGTTCCGCCGACCGTGAAGCGCCCGGCCATACCGACATCCCGACGCACGTCGGTGAGGCGCAACTCATCGAGCCATATATCCGCCGACACTGACTGCCCGGAATCGGTATTGACCAGGCCGGTCGCAAAGTAGCGAATTTCGTTGAGGTTGGGCGCCCCCAGCACCCGGTAGCGGTCGTTACTCACGACCGAATCGACAACCCGAATATTCGGCCCTGCCTCCTGTAATACGGAATCCTTGAGCTGTGTCACCTCGTCGAATCTTATGCGGACCAGATTACGTTCATCCCATCCCCGATAGATCGGCGTGTAGTACTCGTACCAGTTGTTGGCATCACGACCCAGGCGGAAGAACAGCTGCACCTTCCCCTCGAGCTCAAGCGGTATGTCGCCGTACACGAACATCTCGAGCGTCTGATACCCCGAGTACTGCTCCACGGAGAACAGGTCCTTCTGGGCAATTACCGAGTCCTGGTGCGACAGGTTCTGCACCGTGAGCAGCAACCCGCGCTGCGACTCGGTCACGTTGGTGGTCGGGTCAGTGTACGCATCGACGCCCGCCGGCGGCGAAAAGGTACCGTCCTCTTCAGAAATCGAGGCCACGGCAAAGACCGTCGAGCTGTCCACCGTGCCGTAAATAGTGGTGTCGTTCCAGTTGGCCTGGATGAAGCCCCACGACGCTACCAGCAGCGTTTCCGGCTGTGCGCCGGCGGCTTCATGTTCGAACCAGACACGGGCATGCGTGACATTGGTCCAGTCCGGCGCATTGACCGAGTCGACCAGGTCCGACACCCGAATGGGAATACGCCATGTACGCCAGAAACCGTTCGGCGGGTTGGCGATCGAATCCGACCGTGGCCATTCCGATCCCCGGACCAGGAATGTCGAGTCCGAAAGCGAGTCGCCGAAATCAACCTCGAACGAAAAGTAACTTTCCACCCGATTGAAGGTAATCCCGCGCTTCTCCTCGTCCGGACGACCCTGGACGATCGGGTCGATACGGTTGCCCTCGGTACCGTTGAGCCATTCGTAATAATTGGAGTCGGCGTCGCACTGCCCCTGCAAATCAAGCGGCAGCGGACAAGTACCGAAACCGTCGAAATACCAGTTGTCGCCGTGAGGATCAGGGTTGGTGACGGGATCGTAGCCCCCCCGTTTGTTGCTTTCAAGACTGTCGGGCACACCATCAAGACCGACATCGTTTTCGTCGAGCACGATGTTCAACCCGGACGGATCTTCGGTATTGTTCTGACCGTCACCGTTGATATCATCCGATATCTCACCAAAGTCGAAATGGATCGTACCCCGCCTGGCATTGGTTCGTATCTCGAACAACTGGACCCGCGAGGCATCGATGCGGTTGCGCCCGAGATAACTGGTGATACCGTTCCACGACTTGCTCTGCACGGTATCGACGGCAATAATCAGCGTATCGCGAAGGGTGTCAGCTGAAACTTCGACGAAGAAAGTATCCGCCTGTTCCGGATTGAGCGCTACCGTGTAGTCGATACAGGTATCGCCGGTCGAGTCGAACGCCGAACAGATCCAGTAGGTGGTATCGACAGTCGTGACGATACTCGTATCGATGATGTCCAGCGTGGTATCGATCGAAAGACTGTCGGGTCGCGAAATGATCCGGAACGGCCGGAACGAACCTTCACCGGCCGCCGACTCGCGATTCCAGACATCGGCTACCGGAATGGGGTCACGCAGCGAATGCCAGATAATCTTCACGCCCTTGACAAAGTTGGAATCAAGTATCAGGGTGGGCGGCGACGACAATTGCCACGATGATCGGGTAAACCCGATCGACACCTGGTCCTCGGCCGATTCGAAGTCGTCGATGTAGGCGATGTTCTCGGTATTCGGGTTGGGTCGCGACTGCGCCACCTCGGCGCTGAAGTTGAAAGTCGAGCGTGCTTCCGTCGACACAAACGGCAGGGCGTCGGCTATCGTCGTCATGAAACTCGGCTCCACCCGCCAGTCCATGTCGGCATCGAGTACCATCATCTCAGAGGTTTCCTGGCCGACCCGCGGCTTGCGGTCCTGCGCCTTGTCTGATTTATAGAGCACGGTTGTGCCGAACTTGAGGTTCTCGCTCCACTCGTACTCGCCACGCATACCGAAGAGGGTTTTTTTCGCAAGACTGAAGAACGGCGCATATTCGAAACTGACATCGACATCGGCATTCGGATCGAGCGCTTCGTCGGTTTGCAGGGTCACCTGGCCGAAGTTGTAGTCGATGCGGTAGTCGTCGCCACGTGTCAGGCGGCGACCGTTGAGGGTTACGATCTCCGACCCCTCGATGATATTGGCGCGATTCAGACGGATGATCGAGCTGCGGGTCTTGGTGATCAGGCGCAGGAAGTACTGCGATGCTTCCTTCTTCTCGGTCGGCGAGTTGTAATCGTAAATGGTCGGCACCGTCTCCGCCAGCGGCGGCTGGTTGCCGAAATTGCCTTCATAGGCGAACGGCTCGCGCTGCGGGAATACCAGCAGGCCCAGGGCGGTGTCGATGATCGACGGCAGCTTGTCGATCTTGTTGTCAGGGCGCGGGTTCCCCCGCGAATCCTCCTGGTCGAGGCCGAGAATGGACAGGTAAAAACCCTGCGAATTACCGTTTTCGCCAACCTGGTAGTCGATTGTAGAGGTTAACGCCTCGGCCCCCGCCAGTCCCTTGTAAATCTTCACGTCGATATCTTCCATAGCCAGGCCGCGCGGCAGACGGTAGGTGTTGCGCCACATCAGTTCCCATGTCGGGTCGTCCGGGCGCTGCCCGCCTTCAAAGATCATCTTCAGGTGGAAGTGGTTGACACCGTCCTGCGTCCGGCTGATGTCACCGACCTCGCGGGTGGTATTGGTGAGGGTATCGGTCACGACCATGTAGACTGCCAGTACCCGCTGGGTGGACGCCGATGAGCGGAAGGCGAGGTAATTGCCGGTACGGTCCTGTCGCAGTTCGTAGTTGTCCTGGTTGACCTCGACCACCTGGATATCGACAGCGTCGTTGTCGCCCGGGTCCGGTATTGGCTGATTGGTATTGATATCGAAGAAGTAGTAGGCATCGGCCCTGAACGCGGCGGTGGTCTGATCGGAGTTGGCCTGTTCCGAGATCTGTTCATACACATAGACCTCGGTCACCAACTCGTTGGGGCGCAATTCGTCGTCGCGCATCAGGTCGAAAATGCGACGCTCGACATACTCATCATCACGGATGATCTCGGCCGCCTCTTCCTCGCCCTGGGCCGAAATGCTGGCCCGCTCCGATGACGCTTTCTCCTGCGAGGCGATGGCGGTCAAGCTGAGCGCCCCGATCTGCGCGCGGGCCTTGAGACCAAACAGTCCCTGGATACGCTGCGAGTAACCGGCAAACTGCGTGTTGGGAATCTGCAGGGTGGTGTTGCCGGCCTCGACTTCCTGCAGGACGTCGTCGTCGTCACCCTTATAGCGCAGTTGCAGACGGTTGGCCAGCGGGATGTCGGTCTGGCTGTCCTGGCTGACCTTCACCGTGATCTTGGTGCCGATTGTACCGGTAATCTCAAACCGCGAAATCTGGTCCATGCTCAGCGACGGGAACTTGCTTTGCACATTACCGGGCGTGTTCGGCTGGTCGTTCCATTGCGACCGCCCGGCAAAGGTGATGCGCCGGAAACCGGTCACGGTGAGGCCGGCGCCGCCCTCACCGAAGATACGATCGAGCCGCTTGGGCAGGGCGACACTGAAGCCGAGACCGGCCCGGCGATTGCGCGCCTCCGGGTCGATCATTGCTTCGGTCGCCAGGTCGCTGAAGGTACGGTTTTCCCAGCGCTCGATCCGCCAATTGTAATATTCCTGCGCGTCGACAGCGACCGGGATGTAATCCCCTTTGATGCCGTTGCGGTTGTAGTATGACGCGCCGAAGCGGATCGTCTGGTCGTCCCAGCTGCTGGCCTGCACGATGGGATCGCGGGAGAGGCTGTAGGAGAGAAGCGGATACGACTTCGGCTTCATCGCCACCGAAAAACGATCCTCGGTTTTCTCGTATGGCGCGATAATTGTCGGCGGCATCTCCAGGCGGGCATCGAAGCCGATCCGGGCAGACGCCACCACCGGCAGAAACGACACCACAGCCGCAGCTACCGCCAGCGCGGAGAGAATATAACGAGCTCTACAAAACAATCGTGCCAACCAATCACGTGGTTAGATTCAAGTCATGAACAAAAGCTCGATACACTCCTCCAGGTTATTCAAAATCACCGATTTGGATTACTTCTTCTTCGAGATCGACACCAAAGGTGTCGTGTACTTTCTTTTTCATCATATCGGCAAGACGGCGGATATCTTGCGAGGTCGCCGTCCCCGTATTGACGATGATATTGGCATGGCGTTCATACACTTTTGCACCGCCCACCGACATCTGTTTTGCCCCGATCTCTTCGAGCAGTTTGCCCGCCGCCAGCTTGCCGTGGGGCTGACTCGGATCGGGAATATTCTTGAAAAAGCAGCCGGCCGAATTGCCCGGCGGCGGCAGCTTGCTTTCACGAATAGCGATTATCTCGGCCACCCGCGCCTTGATCTTTTCTTTGTCACCCGGCTCCAGCTGAAACGTCGCCCGCACCACAATCTCATGCGATTGCTTCAGGTGCGAACTCCGGTACTGAAAACGGCAGTATTCGGGATCGACCGTCTTAATATTGCCGTCGCGGTCGACCAGTGTCACCGACGTCAGTACGTTGCCTATTTCGTTACCGTAGGCCCCGGCATTGCCGTAGATAGCGCCGCCCACGGTACCGGCGATACCGGCTGCAAATTCCATTCCGGTCAGGCCGTTGTCGGCACAGAAATCGACCAGCGCCATCAGGTCCTCGCCGGCGCCGCAGTCCACAGTCTGCTCATCGACCAACGTCAGTCCCTTGATATCGATACGTACCACCAGGCCGTCGAACCCCTTGTCCGATACCAGCAGGTTGGAGCCGCCACCGATCAGGTAAAACGGCATATTGAGTTCGTTGGCCGCCTTCACTGCCCGCTCGACTTCTGACGCCGCATGGGCCTGCAAAAAATAGCGGGCCGGGCCACCGGTGTGGTAGCCGGTAAACTCCGCGAGCGGTTTGTCAAATTCGAGTGCGTCGCCAAACTTCTCAATCATCGAACTCCGAGGAATCTCGGCATGATAAGTACCTTGCGTGGTCATCCTTGCTCCGTCCCAAATATATACCAAAACCGGCTAAATTCAAGGGAAAACAAGCAGTTACAACCGCTTGTGGCGCCGCCACTTTCTTATACTGCGAGGGCTGCCGGCCCGGTCCCTCGTTCGCCGAATTTTAACCGGACATATTTAGTGTATCGGCCGATGTCGCGTACCGCAACAGCTCCTCGCCGAAACGGCCGCACAACTATCAACTCTTTGCCGCACAATACGTTACCCACCTGCGAGATAATCCTCGCGCTGGGCGGCGTGAGCTTGTAGCCACGAATACAGCGCCTGCCAGTCAGAGTCAAGTTTGTTGTCGTGCGCGAACAGCCGATCCAGAAGCTGCCGCGCTGCCGCCATAAGATCACGATCACTGGACAAACGAGCCGCTTTCAACTGCGGAATCCCCGACTGCCGGGTTCCGAACAACTCCCCCGGTCCGCGCAGTTCGAGATCAGCCTCGGCAATCTCGAAACCGTCCTGCGACTGACAGAAGAACTCCAACCGTTTCTCACTTATCTCCGACAGCGGCGGATCGGCGATGGCAACCAGCGTTGACTGACGTTCCCCCCGTCCAATCCGTCCCCGCAACTGGTGCAATTGGGCCAGACCAAACCGATCGGCATGTTCGATGATCATGATCGACGCATTCGGATTGTCGATGCCTACTTCCACAACGGTCGTGGCAAACAACATGTCAATGTCACCGGCGCGGAAGCGCCGCAGGATATCATCGCGCTCCTCCGCCTTCACCCGACCGTGTACCATGGCACACGTCAGATCGCGGAACACGGTCGTCGTCAGTTCCTTGTAAGCATCCTCCACCGACTCGACATCGAGCGCCTCCGACTTCTCAATCACCGGATAGACAATGTACGCCTGTCCGCCCTTCCTGATTTCCTTGACCACAAACTGGTAGACCTTATCGCGGACATCGGTCGTACGATAGACGGTGCGGATCGGCTGACGGCCGGGCGGACGGTCGGGAATGGTCGAGATATCGAGATCGCCATACAGCGTCAGGGCGAGCGTGCGCGGAATCGGCGTAGCGGTCATCACCAGCAGGTCGGGCGCCTCGCCCTTGGCATACAACTTTGCCCGCTGGCGAACTCCAAAGCGGTGCTGCTCGTCGATCACCACCAGGCCGAGCTTCGCGAATGCGACATAGTCGTAAATCAGCGCGTGGGTTCCGAACAGGATGTTGATTTCTCCCGCGGCGCACGCTGCCGCGATCTTCTTTCGCTCCGCCGCCTTCAATCCGGCGGTAAGAAGCGCCGCTTCCATCCCGAGACTCCTGATAGTGTCGCGCCAGTTTTCGAAATGCTGCGAGGCGAGAATTTCGGTCGGCGCCATGAAGGCCACTTGCAGGTCGTTCTCCGCCACAAACAACGCCGCCGCGACAGCCACGACTGTCTTGCCCGAACCGACATCCCCTTGCAGCATCCGGGCCATCGGACGTTCGGCCTGGAGATCGCCGAAGATCTCCCTGAGTACTGTTACCTGTCCCGACGTAAACGAAAACGGCAGCGACTTTTTGAACGATGCCAGCTTCCCCCCCGGCGGAGCATACCGCTGCGGCTTGGTCAGTTGTTCTTTCTGGTGGCGACGTTTGGCGACCATGAACTGGTAGGACAGCAACTCGTCGAAGGCGAGGCGGCGGCGTGCTGTCTCAAGCTGGTCACGGCTCTCGGGATAGTGAATCCGGGTGACGGCGTCATGCCGGGCGAGCAGGCCGAGCGAGCGACGTTCCTCGGGCGGCAGCGGGTCGGGTAGGTGGTCTTTCAGGCTTTCGAAGATGCGGCTGGTCAGCGAACGCATCGTCCGGCTGTTTATGCCGACCTGTTTCAATTCCGCGGTCTGCGGGTAGACCGGGATAATCCGGCCGGCATGCACCATGTCGTCGGATTCGTCATCCAGCCGCTCCAATTCCGGGTGCACCATCTGCAAGCCGTGATAAAAACCGACCCGCCCGGTAGCGGCGAACATCATCCCCTTCTTGAAAAGTTTCTCCCAAAAGCGAATACCGGCGAAGAACAACAGCGTGACCGCCCCGCTGTCGTCCTGCAGAATGACCTCGTAGCGGCGCTTGCGGCCATACAGCAAACCGTGCGCTTTTACCTCGCCGATGATCGTGACGGTCGAATCAACCTGCAGCTTGCCGATCGGCGTGACATTGGTTCGATCGAGGTAGTTGCGGGGATAGAACTCGAGCAGATCGGCCACCGTTTCGAGGCCGTACCGCGCCATCTTCTCCGCCTTCTTTGGCCCAACCCCCTTGACGAACTGGAGGGGTGAATCGAGTTTCAGCTCCGCCATGAGGGTAGTTAGCGGTGGCGGGGTGACAGAGTCAAACACATAATGACCTGCCAATTGGACACGGCACCAGATTAACCGCAGCACCGATCGCGAAGTCAGGCAGCAGCCGGACGGCAAGATCTGCGTTGGTGCGCATCCCGCACTGATCCGCACACTGCCATTTGCGCCGCTGCTGCAATTTCGGTATACTCTGCTCGGAAGAGGATGCCGTCTGGTGGCGGTCCCGGCCTTCAAAGCCGTGTGGGGGGCAGTTGGACTGTCCCCGGTGGGTTCGATTCCCACCCCTTCCGCCAATAACGGAGTCACCAGGAATTAGCTCTTCCAGTATGCGTACCCAACTGCGCCGGGGCGCGGTGGGGCACTGAAACGACAAGCACCATGCCGCAAAAAAAGCTCAACCTCATCGAGATGCCCGATGCCAGGTCATGGCGGGCATGGCTACGCCGGAATCACAAGACAGTCGACGAAATCTGGCTGGTCTATTACAAGACCGACAAGAAGCACGACATGATCGACTACGAAGCGTCGGTCGAAGAAGCGCTTTGCTATGGCTGGATCGACAGCCTGGTACGCAAGCTCGACGATGTACGTTACGCCCGCAAGTTCACGCCACGTAAACCCAAATCGGTCTGGTCGGACCTGAACAAGAAGCGCGTCGCCAAACTGATCAAGGAAAAACGTATGACCAAAATCGGCCAGGCGCTCATCGATGCCGCCAAAGTCGACGGTTCCTGGGATGACAAGCCGCCGGTGACAAAGATCGCGCTGGAAATTCATCCTGATTTCGGGAAAGCGCTCGATAAGAACAAGAAGGCGCGGACCTTCTTTGATAACCTGGCGCCGTCACATCGCAAACGCTTCATTCAATGGATCAATGCCGCGAAGCGCGACGCAACGCGTGAGCGCCGCATCAAGGAAGCGATCGAACATCTGAAGAACGAAATTACGCTGGGGATGAAGTGAGCTTCTTCGTAGGGCAGCCTTAGCCTTGGAATGCTGCCACGGAGGCTATGAACGGGCAGACGGGGACCTCTGCCGCACACAGAAAAACTCCTACTCCAATGTGCGGCTGGATTCCCGCTTTCGCGGGAATGACATACTGTACTCGATTGATATCTATGACTGCCGGGCGGCGGACTTGCCACGCAACTTAAGATCGGCGGACGGGGACCTCTGCCGCACACAGAAAAACTCCTACTCAAATGTGAGGCTGGATTCCCGCTTCCGCGGGAATGACATTCTTTCATTTCCGTGTGCGATAGCCGAAAACATCTGCCCGTCTGTTATTTCAAGGGCAGCCGCCCAAGGCTGAGGCTGCCATGCAATGACTGTGTCTTACTTCTTGATCTCCGGGTCGATATGGATGATCACGTGCGTGATATCGGCAAACTCCACCAGCATACTCTGCTTGACCTGCCGGGCGATGGCGTGCCCGTCACGCACGGTCTGGTCCGGGTCGACCACGATGTGCAACTCCACAAAAATCTGGCTGCCCGAGTACCGCGCCTTCAAATCGTGCACCTGGCGTACTCCCGGGAAAGAACCGGCAAAAGTGCGAATCTGCTCGAGCACCTCACGGTCGGGCGCGGTATCGGACAGTTCCCGCAGCGCCGCAATCGCCAACTGTAACCCGACCCGTCCGACGAAAATCGTCACTACCAGCGCCGCGATGGCGTCGGCTAAGTGCCATTCCGGGTTGACAAAGGTGGCGCCGACACCAATCAACACGGCCACCGACGACAGGGCGTCGGAACGGTGATGCCAGGCGTTGGCGATCAGTGCCATACTTTTGAGTCTCCGCCCGACGATAATCGTATACCAGTACATCCCTTCCTTCAGGGCAATACTGATCACCGCCGCCCAGACTGCCAGGAGCGACGGTTGTGCCACATTGTGACGATAGATCGAAAGAATGGCGTTATAGGCAATACCAATCGATACCGCCAACAAGATCAGCCCAACCAGCATCGAAGAAATTGTCTCGATACGGGCATGACCGTACGGATGATCGGCATCCGCCCCCTTGCGTCCCCATTTCAAGCCGAACAGCACGACGGCATCGGAGAACAGGTCGGATACCGAATGGACACCATCGGCGACCAGCGCCTGCGACCTGGCGACAATCCCGGCCCAGATTTTGAAGACGACCAGCAGGAGATTGACGGCCATGCCAACCCACGTCACTCTCATGCCGTCCCGCAGGCCAGATTCTCCGGTCGGCTCAACTGCGGCGTGATCTTTTGTCGTGCCGGACATGAGTAAAGGATAGGGTTTGGGTGACGACGCAGGCAAGAATGAAAACGACACCTCACATCAGGTCATCGCGGCGAAGGCCGGCACTTGCGAGATCGATTCAGGAACGGGAGTGCAGAACAGAACGCAGCAGCCCTTGGCTCGTCACCGCTTAGTGAATGCCTCGGGGCGATGCAAGGTTGGAAGCGCGGATCCCGGACGGCGCAGGGATCACCGATGATGACTAAATCGACCGGACCGGCATCGCCTGCGGGTCGTCGATCAGGATCTGCTCCTTGAGCGTAAACGCCTCGGCGAATTCCACCCCCACCAGCTGGCCGAACTGGTGCGCCCGGGTGTACAACAGATCGTAGATATTGATCCCCGGCGCAAAGATGTCCTTGCCCCCGGACTTGATCAGGTCATACACGTTCAACGATTTCCTGATCGCCTCTTTGATTCGGTCGTTGGTGCCGAACTGCGACTGGTACGCCGCCACCGCCAGCACTTTCTCCTTAAAACAGTCCGATATATCGACAAGAAACGAGTGGTCGTGATTTCGGAAGTATGAAACGTAGGCGATCTTTCGCGGGCGGTGCGGTTCGCCTTCAAGCTCGATCTTCTTCAGCCCGGCATGAAAGCAGGCGTCGAAACCGAGTTGCATGGTGATGCGATGGTCGGGGTGACGTTGCTCCCAGTGCGGCAACAACACGAGTTCCGGCCGGGTGCTGCGGATAGCGTGTGCGATCTTGTAACGATTCTCTTTGTTGTTCTGTATGTTGCCGTCCTCGATCGCCGCATTCTGACGCCACGCCAGGCCCATGATGTCGGCGGCCGCCGCCGCTTCGCGGGCGCGGTCGTCTTCGTCCCCTTTGGTGCCCAGCTCTCCCCGGGTCAGGTCGAGGACGCCAACCTTACGTCCCATCTTCGCCATCTTGATAAGCGTCCCGCCGCACGTAATCTCGACATCATCGGGGTGCGCCGCGATCGCCAGCACATCGAGCTTGATTACCTCAGCCACCGAGCACCTCTTCGTAGTACTGTTCGTATTCACCGACGACCTTCTCGGCGGCGAAACGTCGCGTGGCCGATTCCGCGGCATACGAGCGGAACTCGTCGTGACGCTGCTTGTCTTTAAGCAGTGAAATCGCTGCCCGCGCCATACTGGTCGTATCGCCCACCGGTAGCAAAAAGCCGTTGCGGTAATCCTCGACAACTTCTTTCAGGCCGGTGCCCGACGTTCCAATCACCGGCACACCGCAGGCCAGCGCCTCGAGGGCCGAAAGGCCGAACGATTCTTCTTCCGACGGTATCAGGAACAGGTCGGCGCACGGCAGCACCGCCTCGACCCGCGACTGATTGCCGAGGAATATGACTTTGCTCTCGAGATCGCGTTTCTTCACCTGCCGCCGCGCCAGGATGCTGTCCGGCCCCTCGCCGATCAGCACCAGCCTGGCCGGGATCGCGCTCTGCACTTTCTCAAAAATGTCGATCACATCCATCGTTCGCTTGACCGGCCGGAAGTTCGACACATGTATTAGCATGAACTCATCGTCGTTGACAAACTCTTTGCGCTGACAATCGGTATTGCCGGGCTTGAACCGTTCGCCGTCAAAGAAGTTGTGCACTACCCGGATATCTCGATCGATCTTGAACACTTCTTTGGTCTCGTCGGCAAGATACTTCGATACCGCCGTGATACCGTCGGAGGCATTGATGGAAAAGCGCGTGATGTCATAAAACGACGGATCCGAGCCGACCAGCGTGATGTCGGTACCGTGCAACGTTGTTATGATTTTCGGCTGCTTCCCGTTCCCGCGCAGCAGTTCCTTCGCCAGGAAGGCGCAGGTTGCGTGCGGAATGGCATAGTGTACGTGGAAAACGTCCAGTTCATGAGTCCGCGCCACCTCCGCCATCTTGGCGGCCAGGGTGAGGGTGTAGGGAGGGTACTTGAATAACGGATAGGCGGTCGTTTCCACGCCATGGTACTGCAGGTTGGCCTGGTAACGATCGAGGCGGAAGGGCAGGGCGTAGGCGACAAAGTGCACGGTGTGGCCGCGCGTCGCCAGTTGCTGGCCCAGCTCGGTTGCAACGATACCAGAACCACCCGGAACCGGATAGCAGGTTATGCCGATTTTCATTTAGTCGTGCATCTCCCCGATGAAGATGAGTTGGTGTGATTTCTCTTCACTGTCGAGTTGCTCATGTGCAAAGTCGAGGAAGTCAAAAGAGTACTTCGAGAAAAAGTAACCGATATTGAGCGCCCGTTCCTGCAGGCCGCGGTTGGGATAGAGCGTGTTGTGGAGGCGGTAGATGCGATCGCGCGACTGCTTTGACTTCTTCTTGTGCGACGAAAAGACTTTCCCCTTGAGCTGGTTCAGCGTGTAATCAACCTTGCCGTACATCTGGTCGGCAAACTGATCGAGCTGGGGATCGAACGAGAGGCTTTCTTTCTTCAGTTTTTCAAACGCCCCCTCGACCGTCCCGCGCAACTCCTCAAACTTCTTCTCGAGATCTTCCGGGAAGCTCTCGGCGAGGATACGGTTGATAACCTGCTCGATATCGCCGGTTAGATCCTCGAACTTGATATCATGCTCTTCCATCAGCTTCTCATACCGGGTCTCGACAAATGTCGCCGTCGGCCGTGCCTTGTGCAACGGCGGCACGATATCAAACAACTCGAAAATCGGGTTAATCTGCGCCAGGTATGCGATCTCAGCCGGGCCGCCCTTCTGGCTCAGCACCGGAAAAAGATACGACTGCAGCAACGGCCGTGTCATGACATCGGGCGACCAGGTCCCCGGCTCGCTGCTGATCAGCTCCAACAACTCGTCACGGCTGAAAGTCCGATCCCTGGCCGCAAAGTGACCGTTCTCCATTATCACCGGCGTACGGCCGTCGAGATTGACCATGACATGCGACGCCGTGTCTTTCTTCTCCACCTGGACATGATAGCCGCGTGACTGAATCTCGTTATTGGTATTGTGCAGGCGCCGGTGCAATTCATCCTGTTTCTCGAGAATCGAGCGGGCAAAATCGAGGCCGGCCTCTTTCGCCTCGCGGTCGCACGGATTGAAAAGTACCAGGCCGTAGTCGGCCATCAGCCGCGCCATGAACTTACCGAAGGCGCTGACGAACGTATCATCTGTCGTATAGCACTCATCAACCAGGTCGTACAGTTGTGTGGTAAAGTCGGTCTCGCCCAGCACCTCTTTGAGCGCCTCTTTGGCCGCCCCCAGCGCCTCGGCATCGGACAGTTTCAGTTGCGCGGTCGGCAGCTCGGTGTCGGGGGTGGCGTCGTATGAAACCCTGACGATCTCCGACTGGCGATTGAGTACCCAGGTGTGATTGACCTCTTCGAAATCATGATCATCACCGGCGATCCAGAAGATCGGAATGACCGTACGCCCAAGCTCCTCGCTGTAGCGTAGCGCCGCCTTGATGATACCCAGCGCCTTGATCTGCACCAGGAGCGGGCCGCCGAACAACACCGCCTGTTGCCCCGCAAAAACGCACAGGGTGTTCTGTTCGCGGAGCGATTCGATGTTCTTGACGGTTTTCTCCCCCGCGCCAAACGCTTTGTTCTGGCGGGTAAGGATGTCGGCCATGCGGTCGCGCGGGAAACTCTTCCGGTCGAGCTGTTCGGCGACACTCTTCAAATCGGATGCGCGGTAAAACGAACTCGCCGAGTCACGCTCGGCGAGAAAGTCCAGATAGATTTTCGAGTATCCCAGTTGGGACGGTTCAACGAGTGTTGTCATCTACGCCTCGGTTTTCGATTCCGTGACAGTCGCATGCTCTTCGTACGACCGGTCGCTGCCTTTCTTGCGGCGGAACAGGTTGACGAAGTCCTCAACGATCGTGTAGACCACCGGCACGACCACAAGCGTCAGCAATGTCGACGAGATCATCCCGCCGATCGCGGCGCGCGCCATCGAGGCCCGCATTTCGGCGCCCGGTCCCAGGCCCAGCGCCAGCGGCAGCATGCCGAAGACGGTTGCGAACGTCGTCATCAAAATCGGGCGTAACCGTATCGGGCCGGCGATCTTGATCGCTTCCTCCCTCTGAACACCCTTTTCTCGCTGTTGTTTCACGAAATCTATGAGCAGGATGGCGTTCTTGGTCACCAGGCCCATCAGCAAGACAATGCCGATCAACGACATAATCGAGAACGAGGAACCGATCAGGCCCAGAATCGCCCCGATCAGCGAAAGCGGCAGCGACAGCATGATCGAGAACGGATCCCAGAACGACTCGTACTGCGAGGCCAGCAACAGGTAAATGAACACCACTGCCAGGATCAGCGCCTTGAAGATATTCTGGAACGACTCGGTCATCAGTTCGGCCTCACCGATCGGCTTGATCTCATAGCCGGGCGGCAGATCGATCTCCGCGTTTACCCGTTCCATCGCCTGGTTGGTGATGGTACCGGCAAAGAAGCCGGTGGCGGCATTGGCGCCGACCCGGGCCTCGCGCTTGCGGTCGTACCGGTTGTACTGTCCGATCGCCTCTTCTTTGTACAGCCGGGCCACCCGGTCAAGCGGCAGCAACACAGTCTCCACACCCGGGATCTCCTTGGTCGAGACGATCAAAATACGCCCCAGGTCATCAACCGAGCCCCGGAACCGCTCCTGCAAACGCATCCGGACATCGTATTCTTCGTTGCCGTCCTTAAACTGCGTAATGTCATCCCCTTCCACCAGGTCCCGGACCGTGGTCGGAATGGTATACAGCGACAATCCGAGGTCGTCGGCATACTTGCGATCGACCTCAACCCGAATCTCCGGCTTGCCCTCTTCAAGACTGTTATCCACATCTACCGCGCCGGGGATATCCTTCACAATCTGTTCGACCTCATGCACCAGCTCACGGATCTGGTCGAGATCCTGCCCCTGCACCGACAGCGTGATCGGCTTGTCGGTCCCGCCCTCGGCCTGTTCACCGTTGTTGACGGCGTAATTGATACCGGGAATGTCGCGCAACAGGTAGCGAACCGAATCCATGAGCTGACGGTCGGAGTAGTCGCGTTCGTTGATCGGCACCAGTTGGCAGAGGATCCGTCCTTCCTGCACCGCCACATTTTCACCACCGATGGCGACATAAATACCGGTCACTTCCTCGAAATCGCGCAGCACCTGTTCGATTTGGGCGGCCCGCTGCGACGTTTCTTCCAGCGTCGTACCCGGCGGCGTATCGAAGTTCACGCCCAACTTGCTCTGGTCGGCCTGCGGCACAAACTCGCTGCCGACGAGCGGTGTAAAGGTCAACCCAATAGCAGCCGCGAACGACAACGTGGCAATCAGCACCACGGTCACGCGGTGCTGCAGCGCCCAGGTCAGAGTGCGCTTGTACGGATCTTTCAGCTTTTCAAATGTCCGGTTCCATACCGACAGGGCGCTGCGTACCCGGTCCCATACTTTCGAAAGGCCGCGCACTCTGCGACCTCCGTTTTCGTCGGTGAGGAAGCGTGACGACAACATCGGAGTGAGCGTAAACGCCACGAACAGCGAGATCAACACCGCAAAGGCAACGGTGATACCGAACTCCAGGAAGAACCGTCCGACGATGCCCTCCATGAAGGCCACCGGTACAAACACGGCTACAATCGAAAAGGTGGTCGCCATCACGGCCAGGCCGATCTCTTTGGTGCCGCTGACGGCCGCTTCCATGGCGGATCTTCCCTCTTCCATGTGGCGATAGATATTTTCTATAACCACAATGGCGTCGTCAATGAGAATGCCGACCGCCAGCGACAATCCCAACAGGGTCATGAAGTTGATGGTAAAGCCGAGCGTGTTCATAATCGTGAAGGCGGCGATGATCGAAATCGGAATCGACAGGCCGGTGATGATAGTCGGACGCCAGTTCAAGAGGAAGAGGTAGATGACGATGATCGCCAGAATAGTACCGAACTGGATGTTGAACAGGATTTCATGGATCGAGTCGCGGATAAACACCGAGTTGTCCTGCACGACGGTCATGACAACATCGGGCGGCAGCTCTTCATCGAGCAGCGACAGTTCCTCGCGTACTCCCTCGGCGACATCGACGACGTTCGATCCCGACTGCTGGATTACTTCCACCGCCACCGCCGGGTTGCCGTTGTAACGGGCCAGTGAGCGCTGCTCTTCTACCGAGTCGGCGACGACGGCGATATCTTTCAGGAAGACCGGCACACCGTTGTTCTTCTTCACCACGATATCGCGGAAGGCGCCGACGGTTTCGAGCCGGCCCGCCATCCGTACCAGGTACTCGCGGCCGGCTTCATCGACACGGCCACCCGGAATCTCCATGTTGGCGGCGGCCACGCTGTTGCGGACATCGTCAACCGTCACGCCCAGCGCTTCCATCTGTTCCAGGTTCAGCGCCACCTGGATCTCCCGCTCCCGGCCGCCGATCAGGCGGACACTTCCGACCCCCGACACCCCTTCGAGCCGTCGCTGCACGATGTTCTTCGACAGTTCGGTAACTTCGCGAATGGGACGATTCCCCGCTACCGTGATATACATAATCGGCTGCGACATCGGGTCGAACTGCGACACGATCGGTTCGTCGATGTCTTCCGGCAGGAGGCTGCGTACGCCGGCGACCTTCTCGCGCACATCCTGGGTCGCAACCGTACCGTCACGTTCCAACTCGAACTCGACGATAATCAGGCTGTAGCCTTCGCTTGACACCGTCTGGATATGTCGGATGCCCGACACCTCGTTGATGGCGTCTTCAATTTCCTTGGACACCTCGGTTTCGACAGTCTCGGCCGACGCTCCCGGGTACACCGTTTGCACGACCGTGATCGGGAAGTCAATCTCCGGGAAGAGCCGCACCGACAGCATGGTGTAGGAGAACCACCCCAACACCAGCAGGGCGCCGATCATCATGGTCGCAAAAACCGGCCGCTTGACAGATAGTTCGGAGAGTTTCATCAGTTGATGTCCTCGAATCCGGTGAGCTTGACTCGTGTGCTGTCCTCGAGATACGCCTGACCGACAACGACCAGGGTGTCACCCGGTGTCAGGCCCGACTGAACGACCACCTCGCCTTCGAGGTCGGCGCCGATTGCCACTGTGCGACGTATGGCTCGATCACCGGCCACGGTAAATACCACCATGCCGTCGGCCATTTCAATCAATGACTTGCGGGGCACGACCACCACCTGCTGCAAACGCTCCAGGAGCAGGCGCACCCGGACAAACGTTCCCGGGCGAAACCGGCCGTCATGGTTGTCGAAGGTCGCCTCCACTGCCACGGCGCGGGTCACCGGATCGGCCGACCGGGCAACCGTCGTGACGGTAGCCTCAATCGAGTCGGCAGCACCCTCGATGACAACCCGCACCCGCGTGCCCGGCTCGACCAGCGGCGCATCGTCTATGTTGACATTGAATTTCACCCGCAGGCTGTCGGTGCGGGCCACCGTCGCCATTTCCTGGCCCATACTCAGGTAGTCGCCTTCACGGATCATCACCGAGGTTACCGTACCGTTGATCGGCGACGGTATCTCGACGAGCTGCGATATCGCTTCGAACTCGGCTTTGCGCACTTCGTAGTTGGTCCTGGCTTCATCGAAGCGCGACTCCGACACGGCGCCCTCTTCATACAGGTACTTGATCTTATTGAAATTCTTCTCGGCATTGGCCAGTAGCGACTGCACCTCAAAGTAGCGGCTGCTGGTACCGGTTTTGTCGAGCGAGAACAGGATCTGGCCCTGACGGACAACCTCCCCTTCGTCGACATGCACCTTCTGCACCGGTTCACTGACTTTGCTGCGGATTACCGCCTGGCGGATGCCCTCGACCGTACCCGTGTATGTCCGTACGATCTCGCGGTCCTGCGGCTCCAGCACGATACCGCGCACGGCCACCTGGCGCTCTTCAACCTGCGCCTCCTCCCCACCACAGCCGGCAAGAAGGATGGCGACAACGCCTGTGATAAGTACTGCTGAACGCTTCATGTCTTTAGTATTCTCCCGTAAAGTCGATGGTCGTTGCCCGGCCCAGCCCGGCCAACGCCGTTCTGAAATCATACAATGCAATCGCCCGTGCGGTTCGGGCATCCGTCAGCGCGGTCTGCGCCGACAACACTTCCAGCAGCGTGCCCTCGCCGGACTCGTATCGCAGGTTAGCGATGCGCAGTCCTTCTTCCGCCTGGGCGATTGTTTCCGCCTGCACTTCAAGTGATTTTTTGGCCTGTATCAGGCGATCGTATGCTTCCTCTACCTCCAACCGGACATCATCGCGCAGCGCTTCATGCGCCAGCGTCGCCTGCCGATAATCGGCCTCGGCCTTCTTCACCGCGCCGCTGGTCTGGCCGCCCCTGAAAATGGGAAAGCTCAGCCGCAGGCCGGCGTTCCACGCTGTGGTTGCATTCTCATCAAGTGTAAAGGCATCCGACTGCGCCTGCTTTTGATAGTTCGAGACCGCCTCCAGCGTCGGGAAATAGTCCGCCTTCGCCACCGTGATGGCCTTGCCCGTGATCGCCTCCAACTGCTCGGCCTGCACCGCTTCCGGACGCTTCACCAGCGCCGTGTCGAGCAACTGCACGAGCGTCGGGATGTCGGTCAATACGGTATCATCCTCCGGCGGCATCAGCATGACCGGCGTCGACAGCTCCATGTTCAGAAACGACTTGAGGCGCTTCTCGGAAAGCTCGACATTCGACTCGGCCCTCAATATCTGCGGCAGCATGTTGGCCTTCTCGGTGCGCGCCCGCAACACTTCGAACTGCGACACCATCCCCTGCGAGTACATCGCCTCGACATTCTCGAGATTGAGACTGTCGGTGGCGAACGTCTGCTTCAGCACTTTAAGCCGCTCTTTTGCGAGCAAGGCGTTGTAGAACAGCACTTCCGCCTGGTACTTGACCTGGTCGGCCACCTCGCGCGCGCCCGCCTCGGTATACTCACGGTACATCTTGGCGATTGACAGCGCCGGAAAAACCGCCCCGTCGTACAGTGTCATGCGGAAGTTGATCGATGCCGAAAAACTGTTCTTGAAGCCGGTCTGCAGTTCGATCGGGTCACTGCCGAACGGATTGTCGCTTCCCTGCGGCACAATGAAGAACGAACTGACCTTGAAGTTGCGGTCATACGAACCGTTGAGCGTAATCTCAGGCAGCGCTCCGGACCGTGCCTGCGAGACATCCCCCTGCGCCTTGGTCACCTCCTCGAGCGCCTGTAAGTAGGTACGGTTCTCGTCGAGGGCGCGGCGGACGACATCCGCTTCCGTCAGCACCACCGCCTGTTGTGCCGCAACACCGACGGTTAAAAACAATACAAGCGCCCCTATCCCAGATATTGTCTTGCCAAGTCCCATAGTCATCTATTCCTGTCAATTCACGGTCTGCTGGAACATCTTATTGAGGATCTTTCGTTGTGCCTGAATGTCGATCAGCGACGGCGCCAGGATGGCCACCACCGATAAGCCGTCACGCAGCGACAATACCGCCACGATCAAGTCCCGCAGCTTCGACTTCGACACGCCGTCGGGAGGTGTCAGGCGTTCGGTCATGTCGTCGACATACTCGCGAATCCGACGGTTCATCAATCGCTTGAGGCGCGGGATCTTCCACGACTGCACGAAAATGTCGACATGCAACTGGTAATCGCCCATGTTGTCGCTACACGTCAAATCGAGCTGGGCGTCGATGAACTCCTCCGCCGTCGGATGCTCACTGAGCCGCTCATCCACGCCGGCTTTGTACTGATCCATGAAGCCAACCACCAGCTCGTAGAGGACGTCCTCCTTCGACTTGAAATGGTGGTACAGCGCGCCCTTGGTCAGCCCCGCCGCCCGGGCGATCTCATCGGTGGTCGTCGCCCGGTAACCCTTTTTCGAGAACAACCGGGCAGCGGCCGCGAGCAGTTCCCGGCGGCGTTCATCCGCCGGCTTACGCGGGCTCTGTCGTATTTTTGCCGTGACCATAACACGTTCCTAACAATTACATACTTACTGGTATGTTCATCATACCAACTGGTAGGTACGCAAAACTATCGGCTTTTGTTCCGCAGTCAACAGCATTTTTTGTGATTTTTTTCCCAAAGCCGCCCCAAGCCGTCGGCCGCCGCCCCTGCTTGTTCAGTCTATAACCACTTCTTCTTGCGGAAGAAGGTCACCAGTGCCAGAACCACCACCAGCATTAAAACAAGAGCAACCTGGTAGCCATATTTCCAGTCCAGCTCCGGCATATGCTCGAAGTTCATCCCCCACAATCCGACCAAAAAAGTTGGTGGAATGAAGAGCACCGTCATGATCGTCAGGAACTTGATAATCTCGTTCGTTTTGGTCGAAATGCGCGAATAGTAGACTTCCAGCGACGAATTGAGTATCTCGCGATGGAAATCGGCCAGGTCGTTGACCCGCGCCAGGTGGTCATGAATATCGGAGAAATAAACCGAGGCCGTCTTGCTGATCAGCGTAAAGTGCTCCTTGGTCAACTGGCTGACCACCTCCGCCTGCGGCAGCACCAGGCGCTTGAGCTGGACCACGTCGCGACGCAACGTGAAAATCGAACGGAGCGTATCCTCATCCGGGTCGCTCAACACGTCTTCCTCGACCTGGTCGATTTCGTATTCGAGAATGTCGAGCGTAGTGTTGTAGTTGTCGACGACGGTATCAATCATGGTATGAAACAGGAAGTCAGCGCCGCGTGACAGTAACCGATCATCGCGCTCCGCCCGGCTGTACAGGTAGTCGAACAGGCGGTGATCGTCGAAGTGCACCGTCACCAGCGAGTTTTTCCCGAGGAACAAATCGATTTCGCTGACCTTCAGCCCCTCTTCCCTGCCGATATAGTCGACCACCTGGAAAACGAGAAAGAGATACCGGCCGTAGTCGTCGATCTTGGTCCTCGGCCGTTCCGAGATAACGTCCTCAATCGCCAGCGGGTGGAACTTGAAGTCGTGCGTCAGGATGAACGACTCCTGATCCGTCGGCTTGCACAGGTCGATCCACAGCACCGAGTTCTCGACCGATACCAGCGAATCGAAGTCGCGGATCTCCTCGAGGGTTTCAACGCCTTCATCGGGTCTGTAATAGAACGAACGAATCATGCTTTCTCTTCATTCTCGATCAGGATACCGTCCTCCGACACGCTGTCGAGCATATCCTGATCCATGTGCTGGCGCCTGATTTCGGCCAGCGAGACTTTTTCGTAATGCAGGAAAATAGCCCCCATAACGGCGATTGGCAACAAATCGATCAAGTGCAGCGCCACAGCATACAGCACGGCATCTCCTCGCGGAATGGAAAATGCCGCCAGGGCGGTACTGACGGCCACTTCGAAGGTGCCGGCGTTACCCGGGGTAATCGGTACCATCAGGGCAATCGTATTGACAATCATCACCGCCACCGCCGCCACGAACGGCAGATCAAAACCGAACGACAATAACAGGAAGTACACCGACAAGGCATGAAACGTCCAGTTCAACAAAGAATACGCCATCGTCTGCGCAAGATGCTGCGACGATTTCAGCATCTCGATCCCCTTGGTAAACGACCGGATAAATTTCTTGATACCGATATAAATGCCCGGGCGATGTTCCCGAAACAGCTTGTGCCCCAACCGCTCCAGTTTTTCACGGTATTGAAGTATGAGGTATAGAAGGATGACGACAACCGTGATTATCGACGCCAGGATGATGCCGAGGCTGCGATACCGTTCCGGGAAAGCGAAACCGACCGAGATAATGAGCAACACCCCCATGAAACTGATGGCGTCAAAGAGTACTTCCATTACAATGGTTGAAAAGACAAACGTTTTCCGCATGCCGGTATTGCGGGAAAACAGAAAGACCCTCCCCAACTGCCCGGTCAGCGCCGGCATGACGATATTGAGAATCTGCCCCGCCGAGTACAGGGTGCAGGTATGCCACGCCTTGAACTTGACTTGCTGCATGACGATAAGCCGCCAGCGCAGCGCCTTGGTAATGATGAACCCGGCCGATGTCAGGATTGACAGGACCAGGTAGCCGACGTGGAGACGATGGGAGAGTTCGACGACGTGAACCCAGCGAACATCTTTCACGCAGTAGGCTAAAAGAAGGACCGCCACGATGCCCAGCCAGAATTGCTTTTTCTTCCAGAACGTCGTCATAACGCCTTTCATGACAAGAGGATATTCGAGCCAAGATAGAATCGGCTTACAATCGAGTCAAACAACAAATGGTTGATTGATGATGACGTGATAGTCAGTTGTCGGGCAACAAAATAGCCTGGGACGACAGCCTATACGGTGGCCACCAGGTCTTTCTTGATCCAGCCCCGCCGATTGTTCTCGAAAATGACATCGTAATAGCCGCTGTCCTCCCCCAGTATCTCGACCACCAGGCCGGGCGCACCCTCCAGCTCGATGTCGGCACGTTCCGACGGTCCGGTGTGAACCGGCGCCTGTTCGGCCACGATCACGGCGCGACGGATGGCGTAGTCACGGTAGTATTTCCAGGTTGTCAGCGACGCCGAGGCAACCAGCAGCACCAGACTGACAATCGTGACAGTCCGTACCATGGTGGTCCGGTAGCCCAGGCCGTAACGTCCGATCAACGCCACGACGAAGAGTACGAAAAGGGCCGACGCTATCCATCCGAGGGTAGCCAGGCGATAACTCCCCACCATCTGGTCGAGTAGCCCGGAGACTGGATTGAGCGGCACCCCGGCCATCTGCACTTGCGAGAACTGCCGGGCGAATTCGAGATTGTGACGGATATCAGGGTCCGACGGATCGAGGCGCTGTGCTTTCAGGTAGTTTAGTACAGCCCGGCCCAGATCGCCCTCTTTGAAGTAGGCGTTGGCCAGGTTAAAGTACAGCGGCGCCGATTCAATGCCACGCTCAAGAATCGATTCGTATAAGCGGACGGCGCTGGCATAGTCGCGCTCCTCATAGAACGTGTTAGCGGCCTGAAACTCTTCGTCAATATCCGCCGGCTGCGCCACCACGGTGACGGCCGAAAACAGCAGGAGTCCAAGGACCAGCAACGCCAATTTACTCAAACCGTACCTCCTCGAGCTGCGCCATAATGTCTTCAGCCTCTGCCAGCGACTGGTTGATATCGGCATCGCCGACTGCCGACGGGGCGAAGCGGGCAAAGTCGGCCTTTTGCACCAGCGCCCTGATACGGTCCACCAGATCGGGATGGGCGCCCTGGGCTTTCAGTAACTCGCCCACTCTGTCCGATGTCAGGCCGTGTGGCGAGATGTTCAGCTTATCGGCCACGAACGAATACATGGCACTGGATACCTCGGCATAGAACGCCTGCGCCTGGGCCGGTGTCGCCAGCGATCGTGCTCTGGCCAGACGTTTCTTCGCCACCCGCATGGCAGCCCGCGAGCGGGCCAGGCCGCGGTCGGCGGCGAACTGCTCGCGTCGCTTCCGCACCACCACCAGGCCGGCCAGGATCGCCAGCGGCAGGCCGTTGACAATCAAGTACCTCGGCGACAACAGCAGAATATCTCCCCGCGACTGGGTGTCACCCAGTTCCGACTTGATATACCGGATCTCGCGGGCACTCGCGCCAATCGTCAGGTCCGGTGCCGCATACGGTACATCGCCCGACTCGACATACCCTTCCGGCTTGATCACGCGCAGCGAAATCGGACGCGTCTGAATCGTCTTGTACTCCTGCGACGCCGGATCGAAATAGTTGTATGTAATCGCCGGTATCGTTTGTTCGCCCGGACGTTTCGGTATGAAGACCTGCTCGAACACTTTCGAGCCGCCGATGATATCGTTCGCCTTGTTCAGACTCTCGTTGGTCGAGGCTCGGTAGACTCTGAAGTTCTCGTTTTCCGGAATGATCGGGTCGCCAAGTGACTTGATATTGCCCATCCCCTGCAACCGGATCATCACCGACACCGGCTGGCTCAGCTCCACCTCCGACTTGTTCGCCGTCGCCGTAATCGAGTACTGGCCGACGCTGCCCGTAAAATCCTTCGGCTTGCCGGCAGTCGGCAGCGGCTTGACATCGATCGTCACGGGCCGGGTACTCGCCGATACATCCACTCCGCGCCCGAAGAAGTTGCCGAAGGCGTCAAACGGATCGCGCGACTGCCGCTGGCGTGTCGCGATGGTCGCATTGATCGTCGCCCTGCCGATGGTCAGCTCACCGGTTTGCGTGGGGAACAAGGCATACTTGCGCTCGATGACTTTGTACGTTCGGTTGTTGATCTTCTGGAAGTATGGCGCCTTATTGCCCAGCAGTTCGGTCCAGAACCCGGTCGTGCTTGGCTCGGCCAGTTCCGGCGAACCGTAGTACTGCACGGCAATGAGAAACTTGAGCGTGAGTGTCACCTGCTCGCCGACATACGGCCGCTGCTTGTCTATCTCCGCCTCGAAAAAGTAATCGCGGTTGTTCCCATCCGAATCCTGCGCCTGCGACTCAAGGCGGTCATCCGCCGTCTGACCCCGGTTCAGCACCGTCAGGTCGACCCGGTTCCCCTTGTAACGCTGGTTGTTGTAGACCACCGAGATCTGGTCGATTGGAAAGGTGCCGGCCTTCTTCGGAAACAGCAGGTAGCGATAGTTCACCGAGGCACTCACCTGGCCATTGATGATCTGGATGTTGCTCGAACGCCCCTGCGAATAGACTTCGAACGACGGCAGCGTGGGGAGGTCCGGCCGCGGCAGATTCTGGTCCGGCCCACTCACTTCCACCTGCAGCGTCGCCTGCTCGTTCAGGCCGATCGTATCCCGGTCCAGCGACACATTGACTCCCACCCGGCCGGTCTGCTGGGCCGACACACCGGCTGCGGTCATCAGGAGCATGAGTATGATCACAAGCCGTCGCATCCCTTACCAGTCCTTGCCGGTGTAGCCGCCACCACGGACATCGCGGCGGATCTGTTTCTGGATTTCACGCTCGTCATCCTTGAGGGCGTTGAGGATACGTTCGGCGTCTTCCTGTGACATCTTCTGCGGCTCCTGCATCTGCTGCTGCTGTTCTTGTTGCTGCTGCTGGTCCTTGTCTTCTTCCTGCTCGCCGCCCTGTTGCTGTTGTTCCTGCTGCTGTTGTTCTTCCTGCTGTTGCTGCTCTTGTTGCTGCTGCTGCTGTTCTTCCTTCTTCTGTTCTTCCTCTTCCTTCTTCTGCTGTTCCGGCTGCTGCTGTTGTTGCTGTTGCTCCGGCTTCATCTGGTCTTTCAGCAGCTTGCGCGCCAGTTCGAGATTGTACTTGGCGTCCATGTCGCCGGGATTGAGTTTGAGCACTTCCTCGTACTGAGTGATGGCGCTCTGGTATTCCTTCATCGCCGAATAGGTGTTGCCCAGGTTGTAATGGGCCTTTGCCTGCAAGTCGGCATCGGGGGCATTCAGTGCTTTCTGGTAGAGATCCATCGCCTGCTCATATTCCCCCCGCTGGAAGTACGCCCCCGCCATGTTGTACTGCAACTGCGGCGACTCCGGGATATCCGTCTCGGCATCATGGTATGCCTCCAGCGCCCCGTCATAGTCGTTTTGCTGAAACGCCTGGTTGCCTTCACGCACCTTATCGACATAGTTCTGCGCCGTCACACTCGAACCAATAACGAAGGTGAGCAGCAACAGGAGAAGCGTCGGCGCCAGGTCAGGCCACCGCTTTGTCAGATGTTGTCGGGACATCACGAACCTTTACCTTCCGTCGTTCCGAGATGAAAAACTCAAGCACAATCAACAGCAGCGCGAACAGCAGCGGCCACTGGTACCGATCGTCATATCGCGTCACCAGCGTGCCTTCCAGCTCCTTGCGCTCCAGCTGCGAAATCTCTTCAAAAATCCGGTCCAGTTCCATTTCCCCGGCGGTGGCGTTGTAAAACTTTCCGCCGGTGGTCAGCGATACCTTTTGCAGTGTCTCGGCATCGAGCCGCGACACAATAACCTCACCATTCGAGTCCTTCTTAAACCCGACCTGATTACCATTACGATCAAATACCGGGATCGGTTCACCCGAAATGGAGCCGATTCCAACGGTGTAAATTTTCACCCCCTGCCGCCGTGCCTCTTCGGCCGTCTCGATCGCCTGGCCGCCGTGATCCTCGCCATCGGTGAGCAGCAGCAGGACCTTGTGTTTACGCTCCTGCTGGTCGTACATTCGTACCGCCGTCTCAATGGCCGTGCGCAGCGACGTCCCCTGCACCGACACCGAGTTCTGGTCCATCGCCGTCAGCATGAACCGGGCCGCCGAATAGTCGAGGCTCAGCGGCATCTGGGTAAAGGCCTCGCCGGCAAACGCCACCAGACCGATGCGGTCACCCTGCAGTCGGTCGACGATGCCGCGCAGTTCCTGCTTGGCTTTCTCGAGGCGGTTCGGCTTCATGTCGCGGGCCAACATCGAGGTCGATACATCCAGTGCCACCACGATATCCAGTCCCTCACGCTTGAGCACTTCCTGGTGGGTGCCGAATTGAATCCGCGCCAGCGCCAGGGTGACAAAGCCCATCGCGACCAGGATCAGTATCGCCTTGCCGGCCTGCCGGGCGAATGAAATGTATGGCGCGTTCTTCATGATCAGTGGCACATCGCCGAACCGCGCCAATAAGCGCTTCTTGCGGGCGATCGCCACCCAGACGAATACCGCCAGCACCACCACCAGCACAAAGATCAGAAAATTTGTCGGTTCCGCAAAACGCATCGCTTAGTCCTTACGGCAGCTTCTGAAAGTAGGTGTTGGCCAGCAGCAACTCGAGCACCAGGAACGCCAGGCCGAGCCAGGTGAAATAATGAAACAGCTCTTTGTAGCGAACGTGCGACGCAATCTCGATTTCGGTCTTCTCCAGTTGATCGATCAGCGCATAAATCTCCTCCAGCTCTTCCCCGGATCGCGCCCGGAAATACTCGCCTTCGGTTCGGCCGGCGATTTCCTTCAACGTTTCTTCATCGATCTTGGTCGGCTGATAAACATACCGCTTGCCGAAGATCGGATCCTGCACCGGGAACATGGCATTCCCCGGCTTGCCCACGCCGATCGTGTACACCTTGATATCAAACGCCGCCGCCAGATTGGCCGCTGTCACCGGGTCGATCTCGCCGGCATTGTTGTCACCGTCGGTAAGCAGGACGATCACTTTCGATTCGCTCTCGCTGTCGCGCAGGCGGTTGACGGCGTTGGCCAGCGCCATACCGATCGCCGTACCGTCCTCGACCATCCCAAAGCTGACCTGGTCGACGAATCCGAGCAACACGTCGTAGTCGGTGGTGAGCGGACACTGCGTAAAGGCATACCGCGCGAACACCACCAGGCCGATGCGGTCGTTCACGCGTCGCTCAATGAATTTCTTAATCTCTTCCTTGGCGACATACAGGCGGTTGTGGGGCTTGAAGTCCTCCGCCTGCATTGACGACGAAATATCGAGCGCCAGCATGATGTCGATACCTTCCGACGTCACCTCCTCATACTCCGTTCCCGATCGCGGTCGGGCAAACGCCACCACCAGCAGCATGATAGCCAGTACCCGGAACAACAGCAGGAGGAAACGGAAGCGCTGGCGACTTGTCCGGGCGGCACGGCGCACGATGCGTATATCCGAATACTTGATCGAGGCCGAGCGGAAACGACGGTATCGCAGGTAGTACCACAGCAGCACGAAGATGATCATGCCGCCGAGCATGAAGATCGCCCACGCCGGAATGGTCGCTTCTATAGCGCCAAGGTTGATATTGAAGCCGGCAAACTCGATGTTTCTCATCGCGCCGCCTCCACCTTTTCGCTGCGTTTCTGTTGCTGACGCCGCTTTTCTTCTTCCTGACGCCTGACATATTCGGCGCGCACGGTTTCAATGATGGCGTGGGCCTCTTCGAGGTCGGCCGACGGCCGCCCTTCTTTTGGCTCCAGCCGCGCAAACTTGACCAGGTCGGCATGATTGAACAACGTCATCGCTCGATCAAACACGCCCTCCGGCATTGGCATCTCATCAAACCGCTCACGGAACTCTGTGGTCGTCATGTCGAGTACATTGACGCCGTACATCCGCCCCAGGAAGTCGCGCGTGATCTCGGTCAGTTCGAAGTAGTACTGGCGATATTCCTTGTCGGCGACATACGACTTCTGCTGCAGGTGGGCCAGCTTCTCGAAGGCGATCTCCCACGGCGGCCGCAGGTCGATTTCATCGCCATGATCGCGACGCTTCCTGATCTGCCACCAGATCAAGCCGGCCGACAACAACAGCAGCGCCAGGCCGATCCCGCCCCAGACGTAGTAGCGTGTGATGTCGCGCTCGAACTCATATTGCGCTTTGAGTGGACGGAACGCCGAGGAATCCGCGCCCTCCGCCAGCAGCGACTCGATCTTGATCGGCACCGCCTCCGACATCAACACCTTCCGCTCGCCATCCGGCAATTGAAATTGTATCGGTAGCGGCGGTATCATGTACTGCCCGGTGGTGAAGGTCGAGAGCTTGAACGTATTCTCGCTCTTGAGTCGTCCACCGTCAATCCTGCTGATACGATCGGTCTCGTAATCTTTGACGTCAAACGCCCCCAGGTTCGCGCCCAGCGGCGGCGGTACCAGTTCGTAGGTCGAATCGTACGCAATCGTCAGCGTGTACGTAATCAAATCGCCCACATACGCCTCGGCCCGATCGACCGCCGTCGTGATCTCGATTCCCGGCAGGCTTGATACCGTATCGATCCCCTCCCGGGCCGCGACCGCCGGCGCACACCACAGGACGATTGCGAGTACAACTATGTACCTGCGTGCATTCACTCAAGCTACTCCATATTAGTCTCGAACAGTTCGACCTGTTCGACTTCGGCCAATTCCGCGATGTAGTCGCTGTACGCCCGCTCCGCTTTTTGCGACTGATAATCAAGAAACACCTGCGCCTGCACCGAGTCGTACGGCATGCCGTGGTAGCGCGCATCCCGGTTGGCGGCATAAAAGTTGTACACATCACTGCTGTCGAACTGCACTTGGGGCATGATATGTTCACGGACATACTGTTCGACGACCAGTTGCTTGCGGGCACGCTCCATCTGGCGGGTGATCTCCGGCGACTGGTCGATCTGCTCGCGTTGGGCGGCGCGATAGATCAGTTCCACCGCCACATAGTTCTGCAGGAACTTCTTGCGTGCTTCCGGATCACTGAACTGCTTTTGGGCCTGGGGCGGGAGCGTCTGAATCTCGCGCTCCACGTCCTGACGCCAGATCGTTTCATCACCAATCCTCGCCACCGGCACCTCACCCTGGGCGGCGGTGTCGGCCTCGATGTTGGTTGCACGGTCGAGTTGACGCCGCGCGTCGAGACTCCGCCCCATCCGCTCGAGACAGGTAATCAGGTTGCGCGAGAGCTCGGTCGAAAAGCCGGCATCGGGATCGAGCGCTCGCGCCCGCACATAGTGCGCCGCAGCATCCTCATACGCCTGCACATCCTCGAAGTAGATTCGGCCGATCAGGTAGTTGATGTTGGCCCGCTCCTGGTCGGTCAACTGCGGCGACTCGAGCACTTTCTCATACTCTTCCACCGCAGCGCCGTACAGGCGGTTGTCGCGCAACTCACCGGCCAGCTTCTTGTGCCGCTCGACATTCACGCCTGGCTGCGACTGACAGCCCGTAAACAGCGCCAGGACGAGTACGAAAGCTGCAAACCGTACCATCACAACCGTCTTTCCCGTACCTTGAAAAAGTTCACCAGCGGCGTGATATATGATTCATCGGTCCTGATACTGACAAAATCCAGGTCGATCAACTGGAAACCGCGCTTCAGTTGCGTGGCATCCTCTTCGGCCCGTGCCGCGAACTCGCGACGGAAGGCTTTCGACGAGGTGTCGATCACGAACACTTCACCCGTCTCGGCGTCCTCCAGCTCGATCAGGCCGACATTCTCGAAAGTCGCCTCTCGCGGATCGGTGATTTTTACCGCGATGACATCATGCTTGCGGTTTGCTATCTGCAACGGCTTGTAAAAATCTTCACTCAGGAAATCGGAAATGAGAAACACCACCGACTTGCGCTTGATGACCCGGTTGAAGTACTCCATGGCGCCGCCGATGTCGGTTCGCTGCCCCGCCGGCTTGAAATACAGGATTTCGCGGATAATCCGCAGCACATGGCCGCGTCCCTTCTGCGGCGGCACGAATTTCTCGACCTGGTCAGTGAAGATAATCAGCCCGACCTTGTCGTTATTCTTGATCGCAGAAAAGGCCAGGACCGCCGCCAGTTCAGCGGCCGTCTCGCTCTTGAAACGCTCCTTCGTACCGAAGCGCCCTGACGACGATGCATCGACCATCAGCACCACTGACAGTTCACGTTCCTCGCGAAACTTTTTTATGAACGGAAACCCCTGTCGAGCGGTTACATTCCAGTCGATCAGGCGGATGTCGTCCCCCGGCGTATACTCACGCACCTCCTCGAACTCCATCCCCTGGCCCTTGAAGGTCGAGTGGTATTCGCCGCTGAACAGGTCATTGACCAGCCGCTTGGTACGAATTTCAATCCGTCGTATCTGCTTGAATATCTCGCGCGGTATCATACTGTCGCTTACGGAACCTCGATGGTGTCGAACACTTTCGTCACGATATCGTCGGAGGTCACTTCTTCGGCCTCGGCTTCATATGTCAGCAACACCCGATGGCGCAGCACGTCATGGCCGATCGCCTTGATGTCTTCCGGCGTCACATAGCCGCGACCGCGCAGGAAGGCATGGGCCTTGGCTGCGAGATTCAGGTAGATCGTTGCGCGCGGCGACGCCCCGAACGAAATCAGGTCGGCCATGTCGCCAAGACCGTACCTGGACGGTTCGCGCGTCGCAAAGATGATGTTGACGATGTACTCTTTTACCTTGTCGTCGATATACACCGAGCGCACGACATCGCGCGCCCGCACGATATCCTCCGGCGCGATCACTTCCTTCACCGTGATCCGTACGTTGCCGGTGTTGCGCTCCATGATCTCGCGCTCTTCAGCCGGTGTCGGATAGCCGATCTTCAGCATCAGCATGAACCGATCGACCTGCGCCTCAGGCAACGGATAGGTTCCTTCCTGCTCGATCGGGTTCTGGGTAGCCAGGACGAGGAACGGTTCATCCAGCGGATAGGTCGTATCCGAGATCGTCACCTGGCGCTCCTGCATGGCTTCGAGCAGCGCCGACTGCACCTTGGCCGGGGCGCGGTTGATTTCGTCGGCCAGAATGATGTTGGCGAAGATCGGGCCTTTCCTGACCGTAAACTGCGACGTCTGCGGGTTGTACACCATCGTCCCGATCAAGTCGGCCGGCAACAGGTCGGGGGTGAACTGCAAGCGCTGAAACTTGGCCCGTATTGCATCGGACAACGTCTTCACCGACAATGTCTTGGCCAGCCCCGGCACGCCTTCGATCAGGACATGGCCGTTGGCCAGGATGCCGATCAGCAACCGCTCGATCAGGTATTTCTGGCCGACAATGACCGACGATACCTGCTCGGTCAGCTTGGAAACAAACGAGGCTTCCTCCTCGACCAGTGATTGGATTTTCTGGATGTCGACTTCCATCGCTCCTCCATCTATCTTCCGATGTCGTGTTCTGCTATAAACTTTCGAATCTCTACTTCTAAACGCAAAGTCTCGCCAGGTTCGCCCGTTAACGGGCTGAATTTGTCACGCCTGGCCTTAATGACCCAGGTGCCGAGCGCCGCTCGTTCCCCGGCCGATAACTCCGTAACCGTCTCCAGCGCTGCCATCACCTCATCCTCGTTGGCCCCCGACAGATCGATCGCAAACCGCTCCGATGCATACTCCACCAAAAGTGGGTGCAGCCCGGTCTGGAATTTCTTCAAGTCGCTGCCGGCATCACGTTTGAGCTGCTCCAGCCTCGCCAGCGCCTGGTCGGCGGGCGAACGCTCGGGAGGTGTCGCCAACTGGCGTTTCCGGCGCAGCAGGAAAAACGCTATCAAGCCGCCCGCCATGACGATTATGGCGCCGATCAGGATTGCCGCTGTCCAGCTGTCCTCCGACGGCGGCGGTTGCGGCACCGGTTGCGCAATAGTGATCGTCATCGGCTCGGTCGTGAGCGTCCCTTCAGCATCATCCGCGGTCGCAATGTAGTCAATAGTCACGGCGTTGATCTGGCCGGCGCCGGACGATTCCGGCACCAGCGTGTATTGATACAGCTTGCGGGTGATTGCACTGTCGCCGCTGCCGGTGGTGGATATCGAAGACGAAAAGCCGCGCACGCGCAGCCGGTCGAAAGTCGGCAACAACGGCCTGGGGAAGGCATAGGCTGACTGCGGTCCCGGCCACTCGACGGTGATCTCGAAGCGCACCGAATCCTCGAACGCAATGCGGGTCTCACTGACCGTCTGCGATACCTCGATGGCTGCCGCCGGCAACGCCAGCGCAGCCACCAGCAGCACCAATACCGCCGTCACCTGTACCAGTCGCAGATTCACCTGACTCCTCATTTTTGCTGTCGTGCGGTTGGTTGAAGACGGTTGAGGTTATGACGCAACCCGGCCATCGTCAACCTAAAATCCCTCCCCGCCTATGCACGCGGCTGGCCGGAGTACCTCATTCCGGACAAGCGCCGCGGCGTCGCCGAACAGCATCTAAGTTGTTTTATACTCAATTTTTACGCGAACGTTTCAGGCAATTGCCCGACCTCACTGCCCCACCAGCAGCGCTACCGCTCCCAGCGCCATCGCCACTTTCAGGCCGGTCGAGGCAACCCGCAACATCGTTTTGCTCGGATTCCCCCAGACGAAAATCAGCAGCGCCAAAAGCGGCAATCCCACGATGTACACCGCCAGAATCTTGTAGTAATCGTTGAACCAGCCATACAGCACCGGAATATACGTGAGCAGTACCAGGATCAGCGTCAGCACAAGTACCACGGCTACCGACGTCTGCACCCCGATCATCTGCGGCAACGTGCGTACGCCGGCGGCCATGTCCCCGTCAATGTCCTCGGCATCTTTAATGATCTCCCGGCAGAAATGCAGAAGCAGCGCGAACACGGCCGGTATAAGCGGACCGGGCAGCACCCACGTCAGGTCGGCATCGATCGCCAGGCCGCCCGTCAGAAATGTCAGCGCTCCGAGCGCTGCAATCACCAGATTACCAGTGACCGGCAGCCGCTTGAGCTTCAGGTTGTAGGCGTGAACCAGCAGACTTGCCACCGCCACCACTCCCAGCACGATCAGGTTGACCACCGCCCCCAGCACCAGTGCGGCGATCTGCAGGGCAACCGCCAGCTTGAGCGCCGACAGGGTATCGATTTCGCCGGTTACCAGCACTCGATCAGGACGGTTGTGCCGGTCGATCTCGATATCGCGCATGTCATTTACAATGTTGCCGGCGGCGCAGACGAACAGGGTGGCGACGGCTGCCAGGGCGGTGTCGAGAAGGACCGGCTCGAACCAGGTCATCCAGGCACCGATTACCACTCCCACCGCCGCCAGCAGGCAGTTGGGCGCACGAGTCAGCTTCAGCCATGAGACGGGTTGGGCCATGGTCTACCATAGAGACCGGCATAGACCGCAGTCAACTTATAACCCGGCTTCCAGTTCGACCGACAACCGCGGCTGATCAAAGTCGGCCTCCGCCGACCAGCCGAGCGACAGCGTGATCGACCGTCCCCCGTTTCGCCCCTGCCCGGTCAACGACAATCCAAGCCCATACGACTGGAGGTACTGCTCGACCGTTTCCACGCCGCCGCCGGTCGCGGTCCGGCGCTCCGACGTATAGCCGGCATCATAGAACGCAAACAGGTAGCCGGCATCAAAACGCAGGCGCGGCTCGATGGTCCCGACCGCTGCCCGCAAGACGGCAAACTGCTCATTGCGGTAGCCCCGAATACTCCCCGGCCCGCCAACCAGAATCAGTTCCGACAGCGGGGGCAACTGTTCCGATGTCTCCAGACCGTTGTAGCGCACGCCCAACCGTCCGACCAGCGACGACACAACCGGCAGATACCAGTCGACCCGAACATCGGTCCTGGTATCGTTGAGGCTGCGGCGCGGTGGCGCCGCCACCAGGGTATCGTCGCGATATACCCGATTGGCATACGATATCTGCCAGCGCAGGTCGATGCCGGAACGTGGATTCAGCCGATCATCCAGGCTTTGCCGCGCCACCGTAAAGCCGGCCAGGAACCGTCGGTATCCCGCCACCGGCCCGCTCGGCTCCACCGTCTTCCAGCCGACGTTCACCCCGACCGAGAAAGACTCGAACAACTGTGACTCGGCAAGCAGATCGACCCCAAACTCATAGAAACTGTCACGATAGTCGCGGGTCGCTACCGACAACCCGGCGGTGCCGGTACCGAGCAAAAAGATCGGCTGGCTGTACCCGACCTCGAACAGGTTGCGTCCCCGCTCACGCCGTTCCGATCGCAGGTCCGCCCGACGGCCGCCACCGAACAGGTTCAGCAGCGCCGCATCGAGAGTCCACACCAGTCCGGCCGGGTCATCAGGCAGATACCCGGCTGCCCCCTCGATTCGCGCGCTTTGTTTCTCGACAAACCGAAACGCCAGGTCGGCGCCGGTAAATCCCGGCCGAGGCCTGATATCCAGCGGCGGTACCAAATCAATAAAGGCAAGCTCCGCCGCCTCACGCCGCCAGCGCTCGATGTTCGCCCGGGTCACCACGTCGCCGCTGTCAATCGAGAGATACCGAGCGATCAGGCTTTCGTCCGTGCGCTCCAGCCCCACAAACGAAACCGACGTCACCCGGAGAACCGGTCCGGGTGTAATTGCCACCACCAGACTGATCTGATGGCTGTCGGCGCGAACTGTCCGAACCGACGTTGTTGCATAGTAGTAGCCACTGTCCCGATACGGTTCGAGCACCAGTTCGGTTGCTTGCTGCACCGTTTCGGGCGTGAACGCCTTGTCGACATCATCAATGAGTACGCGACCGGTCGCATCGACCAGCGAGGTCAGCATTGAGCGCGTCCCGGCTTCGATCCGCACGCTGTCGCCGGTCACCGCAACATCCGATTCAAGGTAGCCCTCACCTTCAAGCAACAGCACGAGCGAATCGGCAAGGGCATCGTCGCCCATAACTGCCTCAGCGACTGACCGCAGCGGTCCGGCATTTACCGGCGTCTCACCGACGAACTCAACCGTCCGGGCGCTGCCCACGCCGGACAGCATCAGGACACTCAGTAGTATGACAACAAGCGGCATCAAAACTGCGCCACCACCTCCCCCCGCGCGGTAATACGCGCCGTGCGATCGTCGGCGTGACGGCCGCTGATCCGTAAGCGCGCCCGCAGGTAGTCCCGCAAGTCGCGACGGAAGTCCAGCGACCAGATAGCGCCGCGGCGGCCACTCCGGTTTTCCGTCAGCAGGTACGGCACGAAGCCGCCCGGGCCGGTAAGATCCTGTGCATACAACTCCAGCGACGAACGCAGCTCTCCCCGCCCGAACAGGCGCAGTCGGCCGGCCAGTTCCCCCGAAATGATATCCGAACGCAAGCCGGTGGCGGCGTCGGCCCGACGCACATTCCCGCGCAGGCTCACCTCGCCCTGCGCTATTCGCCGACCGGCACGCACATTCAGCACAACACCATCGACAATACCGCCACCATTGAAATAGGCGTCCCGATCCGATTCAAACCGCTCGACCCCTTCCTCGAAAAAGAATGCGCCTGCCGCCTGCTTCAACTGCACGGTGTAGCGTACGTCGTCCTTCAATCGCGGCGTACCGGCCACCTCGCGCAATTCCCGGTCCGACCCGTACGACAGGTTGATCGCCCAGAAGCGGCCGGTGCGCAGGAGTCGCAACTCGGCGTCGTACCGCCGGACCTGGAACTGGTACGGTTGGTCATCCGACGAATAGAACGGCAGCAGCCATAACAGGTCGCGCTCCCCCTCCGGCTTCAACTCTTCCTCGATCGTCGAGTTGAATCGAACCGCCGCCATGCTCCCATACCTGGAGAAGCTGAATCCTTTCTCTCCCCGTCGGACCAGCGACTCATCAGAGAGAATCTCTTCGACCTGGATGAAATTGCCGTCCGGATCAGGAATGAACCGTCCATCCTCCTCGATAAACTGCCCCTGGCCCGGATCGACCTCGATATATGCGATCCCCCGCGCATTGCGCGACTCCTCCGACAGCACATACGAGGCGCTGGCATTCAATCGCCGCGCCAGGTCGTCATACTGAAGATTAAGGCGCGACAGGAAGCTCGACTCATCGGCATTCTCGCGCGTCAGCCATTGGTATGTCAGGATCGTCTGGATGTTCAGGTTACCGAACCGTCGATCGCCCGACGCGGCAAATCGGTTGCGATCAAGCTCTTCTGACCACGCCGCCGTCAGGGTGTCCTGTACGAATCGCTCGAAGGTGAGTCGATTGCCGAAAACGTCAACCCCACTTGTCCATTGCAGGAACCGCGCTCCCGTCTTTGAGCCGGTATAGTGATTGGTACGGTGATCATACGCCGCCCCCGCCAGCAGCGTGAGCGGTCGCGCAATTCGATAGGCAACGTTGGACGACGCCGTCGCACTGCGGCCACCGGCGCTCTCGCTCGTCAGCTCAGCCTCGGTTGCATCGACATCGATGGAGACATCAAGCCCCTCATACCCGGCCGTCCTCAGCCCGCCGCCAAATCGAAGTGCACGGAAGCGTCCCGGGTACTGCACGAACCCGAAGCGGGGCCGGGCCGCCAGCGATGCGACCGGCAGTTGCGCTTCGGCCTGGTGCCACTGCTCGTCGGCATCGAGGCGACTGGTATCCGGCAGCAGGAAGTCACGGCGAAAGTCGGCCCGGTTGAACCGCTGCGGTTCATTGAAGCGCCGATCCAGCAGGTGGAAGTTGTAACTCACATGTCCCGGCCGCCCGTTTGACAACCAGTCGCGCCGATAATCGGCGCGAACGAAATTGCCGCTGTTGTCGTCGTCGTCCATCGCCGACCACAAATTGCGATCGAACCGGCTGTGCCGCCACTCCGCCGTCAGGCGGCCCAGGGCGTCGTGCCGGTAGGCCGCCCGCGTGGTGACAAACTCGCTCCGCTCCGGTAACGGCACGAAGACGATCGGGGCATAGTCGCCGGCGCCGACGCCCGCAAACGTATAATTGTTGTCGCCGCGAAAGCGGTAACTCCCTTGCCCCGCGCCCACAAAACTGAACTGCACCGAGTACGCCCCGTTGCCGCGACCGACAAACACAAAGACCGAATCCGGCAGGCTGTCGCTCACCAAGTCGTAGCTGCCCAAGCTGTCGATACCGATCCCCGACCGCACCGCCGCCATTGGATCATCTCCCGCCGCTCCCAGCAGCCCCCGATCGACGTCCGACAACTCCCCTGCGACCAGTTCGCTGCGGTCGTCCCCTTCCCGGAGCCATTCGACCTGCACGATCAGCGACGAATCGCCTGACGCCACCCCGGCGCCGCCGGCAAACAGCTCTTCGCGATACTCATCGGCCGCCGTTTCATAGTCGATCTCGATGCGACTGCGACGGTCAATCGGGTGATTGACATTAAATGTTATGCGGCCGGTCGGATAGTCCATGATGTAGTCCTTGTCGCCGCCTCGCTGCAACTGCCGACCGTCCAGCCAAACCTCTTCCGATCCCGGCACGATTGCGGTCACCTGTGTCCCCTGTGCGACCCGGTACGGCCCCTGCACGCCGTCGCGGCCGACGAACTGGACGCGCGCGAATCGACCCTTCGGACGCGCCGCCAGGCCATTCACCGACCATTGCCGCTGTCGAACGTGCACCGTCGCGCCCGACACCCGTCGCTCGTGCCGCCCCGCCTGTGACAGCGGCGAGGCAATACTGATATCGCCGATTTGCGCGATCACCGACGGTGACCGCAGCTGCAGGTTCACCCGCTCCAGTTCCGACAAGCGTGAGTTGCTCGTGCCATACGTTGGATCATACCCTCGATCGGTCACCGCCCCGCTGATCTCGACACTTTCCGTCAAGTGGCCGGAAATCCGCAGATCGAGGGCCTGGTTAAAGTCTGAACCGCCGCCTGTCGTGCTGTTGAACCGAAACGCCTTCGATCCCGTCAAGCTGATATCCGAGAATGCCCCCGGCTGCACCTGGCCTGTACGGTCTCGGTCTTGCGACGCTTCATCCGGCCGACGTCGCGTGGTCGATTCGACCGATGGAATGTCGACCCCATAACTCCGCTGCAGCCATCGTGGCATCGGACGATACACTACGACGACGGTATCTTCCCCCGCCACCGTCAAGCGACCCAGCTCGAAGGCGCCGATCGTATTGTTGAAGGAGTACGCGGTGCGATCGATCACGGTACCGTTGATCCACACCGAATCGGAATGTTCGATGATGAAATTACTGCCGATGAACAGACGATCGGGCAGGCTTGCGCCCGAGAATTCGTGCCGCCGCGCCTCAGCCGACCCCGCCCCCAATAACCAGACTGCGATGATGAGTAGACAGGTGCGCATCGACCGGCTCCATCGACCGGGCTATTCGTACACGATGCGACAAAGCAACACCCGGTTGTTGCCGGTATCGACAATCACCAGTCGATCGGTGCCGATTGCGGCCAGGTCCGACGGCTGCTTGAGCGGTTTGTCCGACCCGGTCAGCATCTTGGGCAGGACCGCCACGATCTCGCCGTAATCGTCGAGCAGGATCAATTCCGCCGTCTCCTGATCGATCAACCAGTAGCCGTCGCGATTCGCCGTCACCCCGACCGGATAGCCCAATCGGCGATCGCCCAGTTCATCGATGAAATTGCCGTCGAGGTCATACCGCACCAGTCGCCCGTTGTCGGAGTCGCAGACAACGAAGCGCCGCTGACGGTCGAGGATGATCTTGGTCGGCGACTCCACCTGCCCGCCGGAGTATCCGAAATCCCCGATCAACCGTTGAAACTGCCCGGCCTGGTCGAACACGATGATCTCGTTACGCTCCGGGTCGGTCACCCAGGTCTCGCCAAACGACGTCACCGCCGCCGACATCGGATTACCGAAGCGCAGCGGATCTTCCGGATCGACCAGGCTGATCTGGTCGACATACTCGAGGTGAGAATTGTAACGGGCGACGCGGCGGTTGCCGTAGTCGGCCACCAGAATGTTCAGGGCGAAATCAACCGCCAGGTACATCGGACGGTTGAATAGTCCCGTCTGGGCACCGAAGCCGCCGGCATCGTCGAGCACGGCAAACGTCGTATCGACCTTCAGCACGCGATGGTTGCGGGTATCGGAAATGTAGAGGCCATCGGCGCCGTCGTACGCCACCCCGGTCGGGCCGCGCAGCGGCGTTTCGATCAGCCGCCCGACCAGTTCACGCTCCAGAACCAGGGCGGCCGGTATGTTGGCCGGCTGGAGCCTCGTCCCACGTTCCTGCCCGGCCGGCTTTCCGCCACCGGCGCCGCCGCCACAGGACGCGGCCACAAGTAAGACGGTGAGAATGGCAGGCGCCGCCTTAGAAACGCGCAAACACCGAAACCTGAAGATTTTCATATCCGAGAAATGGATCAGACGATACCTCGTATCCCCAATACGTCGACTCACCGACGTCGTTGAAGCGGCTGTTGGCACGGCGCACATCCAGCGCCGCATCGATCATTGAGACCACCCGGTTGACGACCATGCCGAGAATCATGAAGTTGGAGCGACGTTTCAGTTCGTCGCTGTCGTTGCGCAGTTCGCGATAGGCGAGACGCTGCGATTCCGACTGCCACTGCCAGCTGAACTGACCGTTGGGATCGTAATACGGGCGATCCCGGTCGGACACGCGCCCGGCGGCATTGTAATCGTGCGTCGAGGTGTAGAACCCGACCATCTTGCGCGTGAACTCATCCATACCGTCAAGGGCGATGCCGGCATGCTCACCGGCGTAGCGGATGTAGTCATCCTCCTTGTCGTCGGCCGCCACCCGGAAACCGACGAAACCGGCCCAGAACACTGCTTCCGCCGCCCAGAAGTAGCGCGCCTTCTTCGTATTGCCGACATAATACTCACCCATCCCCGGCAGCAGGAACGAATAGAGCAACGCCTGGCGCAGGGACTTTCGCTGCGGGCCCGCCGCCGCCGGCTCTTGCACGCCGCCATCCTCGCCGCCGACATCAAACTCGTCATCATCACTGGCCAACATCCGGTTGGACGCCAGCACCGGGCTGGTCAGATTCATCCGAAACGACTCCTGCACCGGTTGCGACTCCAGGTCGATCGCCATCGACGGCGCTGCCAGGAGCAGGATGGATATTGCGACTATCGCTGTATGCTTCATGCTTTCCCGATGCTCCTAAAACTGGTATGAGAACCGCACCATCGGCGTGTCCTTCCAACTGTGATAGCTGCGCAACTCCGGTGTCACCTTAATGCGGCTGAACTCCGACGGATCCTTGTCCAGGCCTTCATTGATGCTCCGGGTTGTCAGGTATGCCTCGAACGCCGACACCAGGTGGTTGGCAATGATCACGTAGAGCATCTTGGTCGAATTGTCGTACTTTTCATCGGCATTGAACCGCATCGTATTGTACATGTCGCGCATGGCCGACTGCGGCACCGTCGGCGGCTCCGCCGGTTTGATTCGCGGCGGCGGATCGGTCACGCTAAAGCTGTCAAGCGTTTCACCGCTTTGCAGCCGGGCGTCGGCCCATCCCCACGCAAACTGGTCATACTTGCCCGTCATTTCATAATACTGCTGAGTCTTGGTTTCAGGCAAGTGATGACTGATCTCAGGGCAGTTGCAGTCGGGTTCGGTATTCGCCGAATCGTCATCATTCCACCCGTACGCCCACTGGAGATATTCATCTTCATAGCGCTCCCGCGACCAGTTGGCGTCATTAAAAGCCTCGAACTCGTCGGTCAATTCGTCGCCATCCTTGTCGTACTGAACGTGCAGGTACCAGCTCAATGCTTCGGCGCCGGCAAACACAAACGGCTTCCAGCGGTTGCCGTAGTACCACTGGCCCAGCCCCGGCACCGCCAGCGACAGCACGAAGGCCTTGAACGGCGACTTACGCTTCGGGCCGTCATCTTCATTGAACAAGTCGGTGCCCATGTCGCCGGTCATCGGCGTATCATCCTGGCCGTAGCCGATCGAATAGCGCAGTTCCAGCTCCGCCTTATCAAACACCGACAGTTCGTTCGCCGGCGCTTCGCTGCCGGCCGTCGACGATACCAGCGCCAGGACTATCATCGATGCTGTGATGTATATCGTCTTCATGCTGTCACCTCATCTGCTTCAGCGAATAATGGCAATGTCGGTAAAGGCATGGTCGCTGTCACCATCAAATTCCGCCTCCAGGATACATCGATACACCCCCGGCGTGACACTGCTGCAATCCCAGACCACCTCGTTGTCGATATTGGCTGTCGTGCCGCCGGCAAAGCGTACGATCTCCTGCCCGGTCAAATCATACACGATCAAACTGACCGACCGCGCTTCCTTACCGAGCATGTACCGGATCGTCGTCGAGCCGTTCAACACCGGGTTGGGATAATTGTAAAATTTTTCATCGGCGATACTCACGCCCAGGTTTGGTTTGGCCGGCAGCATCGCTTCGTCGAAAACAAAGCTGCCCGAGGGATCGGCGCCACCCATCGGCCAGTAGGCCAGTTCGCTACGATCCGGAACGTGCCATAAATAGAACCAGCCGTCGGCGCCGAGATAGCCCAGCTTGCCACCGGTCGTATCTGCCAGCCAGACCGCCGACCCGGCCCCCTGCTCGCCGCCGGAAAGCGGAAAACCGTACGTTTCATCCGGGCCGAACGAATACATGTTGCCGAGCAGGGTCGGGAAAACGATATCCGGGCGATCATCCACATCGGTGGAGGCAATGATCGGCGCCGAGGTTACCGGATCGATCGGCGCAAACTGCGGGTCCTGGGTTATCTGCAGACCGGTGTTGAACTCGATCGGGAAATCGGTCAGCGTGGTCAATTCACGGTTAAAGGCGTGCACGCTGTTAATACCTGCCGCGACTACATCCGGATAGCCATCGGAATCGACATCGCCGATCACCACGTTGGCCGAAAACTCGGCGTCGGTTTCGCGCTCGGCATAGACCGATAGTGGCAACGATGTTGCCGTCGTATCCACCGACAGGCACAAGACCTGCCCGAACTGCGAGGTGACCGCAACCTCCGGAACTCCGTCGAGATTGAGATCGGCAACCGCCGGGCCATAATTGTAGTAACCGTTCAAGCGCAGGGTATCGACGATACCTTCATGATCGATATAGTAAAATACCGTCGTCACACCCGCATCGGAACCGTTGACCAGTGTATCCCCGGCAACCACGATCAGGTCGAGACCGATGCGGGCAATTCCATGATATGTTTCTTCGTCCAGTTGAGTTACAATATCCTGACTGCCCAGCGATTTGCCCACAGAATCAATGTATAAGACCCCTTCATTCGTTAAGCAATAGAGGCGCTCTCCAAACGATAGTGCGATGGGAAAACCATCGGTACCACCAGTGAGAAACTCTCGATCAGCGTTGCCGTCGTCGTCCGTATCCACAGTACTATAGTAGAATATGCGTGAGGCTTCGCTGCCGACTGCGACCAGCTTGGTTGTACCGCCATCAAAACTTCCGGTTACAGGTCCGGCCGTAATTGTATCCGCAAGCAAGTTAAAGACGAACGCCGGCACCGGGTAGAGCGAGTCGTTCACGCTCGACAACGCCCGGTTGCGCACGGTCGGGCAGGTATCGCACAGGAAACGACTACCGTCGGTTCGAAAGGCCGCGATCACACCCTGCGACGCCACGATTATCTCATCAATGCCGTCACCGTCCAGATCATCGGCTATCGGCAGCAGGGCAAAGACCGGATTGCCGACACGCACCGGGAAACCATCGACCAAGCCATCAACCGACACGTCAAACCGTATCACCGAATCAGTCACCTGGGGAATGCCACCGGCGACGAGCGTATCGCGACGGATGTCGGTTATCGAGATGCGACTGTTGTTGCCGGTATTGTCGTATGTATTGGGGTTGCTGTTGGGCGTGATCCGATCGTTCCGATCCTCGCGGAACATATCGTCCTCGCTGCCGAACCCGGCCCGATAGTTCGGTCCGAAGTTGGCGAAGCCGTCGGCCTCAACCAGTCGAATAAACCGCTGCTTGCCGTTCCATTGCAGATGGTTGTCGTCGAAATTGTTCCGGCCGTTGCCGTTGAAATCCTGGCCGATCACCGCTTCGTCGACATGGTAGATCAGCACTCCCGACCCCGGCATGAGCTCATCGAACTCACCGGTCAGGTTGCGATCCAGATCCGATGGTCCTTTGATTACCGACGTTGTCGAGTCGGCCAACAGCGCTGTCTCCTTGCCGTCGATGTCGGGAATCCGGTTCTCGATCAGGTAGTACTCGTTTTCCGAGATCGGCACGCGCGCGATCTGTATCCCTTCGGATACCACGTTGGCAGCGACCAGGCGGATATCGTCCCCCTTCCGGAAGTCGACGACCTCCTCGAAACCGAGGAATGCCCGCGACCAGGCGCACGGATAGACCGGAATGGCGCCGAATGTCCGGCCGGCATCGCCGCCAATGAACTCGATGCCGGTACCGAAGCCGTTGTTGTCCATAAGAGCGAAGTCACCGAGGCGACTGAGAAAACTGCGCGTGCTGTACAGGTCAACCAGGCCCAGCTGGTGCCCGAACTCGTGTGCCAGCACGGCATTGAGGGCGACTGAACGATTGTCCTGCCACGCCCGTTCCGGCATCAGCAACGCCGTTCGAACATAGTGCGTGTCAATCGTGATACCGTTGTCATGAATCGTCTCGAGCGAATCACCAAACGAGATCCAGCCGGTGAACAGATCAGAACAGGTATTGAGCAACACGTTGTTCTGCTGATCCGACCCGGCATGAAACAGGAAGATGGCATCGTAGTTCGCAAAGTTGAGGCCGGCTTCCGCCGTATCGGCAAGCTGGATACAGTCGATGAAATAGTTCTCCAGTCCCACCACTACCGAATCAAACGCCGTCGCGCCCGGCAGCGCCGTCAGGCAGGCGCCATAGAATGCCATCTCCCGCGGCAACTGGTAGACCGAATCGCTCACCTCGGGATAGATATCCCATTCAAGCGTGATCTTTCCGTGCGACACCGTCTCCCAGTAATGAGAGAGCGACGCCATGTGGGCGCTGAAGTAGTCCGCGTTGTGCGGCGCTGGATCGATGAAATGACCCACCTCGGCAAGATACGCCGCGGTATCGACCACCGGATCGACCAGCATCAGGCCGTTGCCGGTGGTGTTCGGATCATCCGGGATTTCTTCCTGGAAGTTGAATCGCAGGACCAGGCAGTTGATGGTGGTATTAAAGTCGGCGGCCAGCGCCTTGCGAGGCAGCGACCACGGCTTCTCCCGCTCCAGCGGCAGTTTGAACACGTCATCCGGACGCGGCGTCAGGCAGCGGTGATGCACGTGGCCGTCCGACGTATCCGAGGCCGTACGATCACGATTGATCGGGAGTATCCGGTCCGACGCGGCGGTGGCGGATACCACCACCGCCAGGGCCATCGCCAGCGTTCCTATGTTGACAAACAGTCCTCTCAAATGCACTTACTTCCCTCCAGGGGCGGTTACGGCTGCAGCGACAGCGACACGCGTAGCGTGTTGGCCAGGGCGCTGGCAGTATTGCTCGGAATATACGAGAAGTCAAATCGCAACAGGTCGGCCGGACGCAACCCGGCGCCCAGTGTCAGGTTCTTCACCTGACCCTCCTGGTCGTAAATGTAACCGGCTCGGACGGCGAAGATGTCGGCGTAGCTGAACTCACCGCCGCCGTTGAAAATAGTCTGCTCCACCTCGGTGGAGATGCCGTCATCCAGCCCCACCAACAGCTTGTTGGCTTCACCGGTGACGAGGAAGTGGTAGTAATCCGACTCGAACAGCTTGTAGGCAAAACCAACCGACAGGTTGCGCGGCAGGTCATCTGCCTGCTCGGCGTTGATGTACGCCATCTTGGGACCGAGATTGGTCACGGCCGCACCGATGTGCAGCTTCGGGTTGACCTCATAGAGAATACCGAGGTCGACCGCAAAACCGGTCGAGGTACCGGTACCCTGCTCCTGGCCGGCGCCCTGGTCGGACAGTTTGGAGTAAATCACCTTTGCCGAGATACCGCCCTTGAGCGAGTTGGTCAGCGAGGTGCCGAATGACCCGGTAAAGGCGATGTCGAACGACTCAAACGTCCCCAGTTCCGTGCCGGCTTCACCGGTACGCTGAATCGTACCGTAGGAGATGAACGTCACACTACCACCCAGCGTACCGACGCCGGACACCGGCGACGTACCCGAGAAGAACAGGTAGTACAGGTCGTCGGCCAGTTCGGGCAGCCATTTGACGTACATGGTGGAGATCGACGGCCGGCCGGAGGCACGCAGCACCACTTTGCGATCGGTGTTGAACCATGGCTCGCTGGCGACAACGCTGACGCCCTTCATCGACGAGCGACCAAGGCCTTTCAAATTGTTGCGGCTGAACTCACCGTCGGACAACTGAAACAGTCCGACCTCGCTGGCGAAATAGGTGACGGTATTGTGGGTGACAATCTCGTGAATCGGCGTGGCCGCCGGGTTGGCATACACCAGCACCTCGTCGCCCGCCTCCAGTTCGCCTTCGTCAAGCCCGTTCACCACCAGGAACGCCTCGCGGTAACTGTTGGCATCACTGCCGGCGCTGTACACCTGGCGCTCCGAGAGGACCGAATCAATGGTCTGCCCCTCGGAAACTGTTTGCGTCTTCCAGCCCGGCAAGCTCCAGGTATTATTGTCGAATCGCAGCAGGCCATACTCGGTGCCGATGAACAGCTCATTGCCGCGCTCGTGAATCGAGTACACCTCGCCCTTGATCTGGTGCAGGTACGGCACCCGGATATCTTCACCCGGGTTCAGGTTTTGCATATCAAGCGTTTCACCCGATACATCCGGCGCCGCCGGCTGCGCGGCAGCTGCGGTATCGGCCTGAGTTGTGTCGCTCCGGGTTGTGTCGGCCTCGGTAGTATCAGTTTCAGCCGTGGCAGCATTCTGCGCCATCATGTCGGACAGGCGCAGCGCCACCGGCTGCTTCATCTCTTTCATTTTTTCCATATAGCCGTCGATCTCAGCCTGGGTACCATACACCGCAAACCGACGCGCGATCGACTCCGGCGTATCATCGAGGGCTACTGTGTAGCTGGTGCCGTTGCGCCATTCGGTCCCGTCAAGGTGCCACAGATCACCATCGATAACCGCCCAGAGCGAATTGGCCGACGTGCCACCGATGGCCTGCACGGTGCCGGCCGGCGCCTGTCCCGGCATCGTGCCGATGCCGACACCGGTGAAACGGGCGATACCGGAATCAGTACCGATAAACGCCTCGGTCGTGGTACCGTAAAGCGCCGTGATGTTGGTCGACGGCAGTCCTTCGGTGACACCGATGGTGCGCCAGCGACGGCCGTTGAAGGTCACCAGGCCGCGATCCGATGCTACCAGCAAAGTCTTGTCAACGCCGACAATCCCGCGGATTGCACCGCCGACATTCATGGCGTACGGAATAGTGATCTCTTCCGGGATGTACCGGTTGCGCGATTTCTCGACGGCAAAGAAGATCCGCTCGGTTTCTTCGCGATCAAGCTCACCATCTTTCATACCGTCGCGGTACAGCTCCTCGGCCCGCTTGAAGCGATCCCAGTCGATCAAGGCCAGGTCGTAGGCTGACACCAGCGAATCGAGAAAACGCGTCAGTTCCTCAGCCTGATCATAGCTGTCCGGAACATGCGCCAGTACGGAGTCACGGAAGTCACTGACGGCATCCTTGGGGCGCGGGCTGTTTTCTGCCGCCACCAGGGCGCTCATCGCCGCCGCCAGGGAGTCATTGTCGATACCCAGATAGGTCCGCGCCAGCTGATCGAGGGTCTGATCGGTTCGAGTATTGAAGGCATCGCCGGTATGCCAGCGCTTCTGGTCAAAACGCGCCAGCCCCTGTGAGGTGACCGCCCAGACGTCGTACGACTTGAAGGTCGAGCCGCCGCCGGTACGCACCGCCGCCAGGTCGACGATTGGGCGCAGCCGCGCCGGAATATCGGTTTCCGCCCAGGTATCGGCCAGCGGGTAGGCGCCCAGTCCGGCCGGGTTCCAGTGGGTGGCGGTGGCATCGTCGGCGATCGCCACGAATGCCTCACCCATACCGGCCGCTCGGGCCCCCGGAGCGATGCGCAAGAAGAGCACGGCCGATGACGAAATATCGGCCCGGGTGGCCGGTACTAACGAAAGCGCCAGGGCGACCACAATGAGGGGAATGAGCAACGTGCGCAGGTTCATGTCTGTTCTCCTGTATTCAGTTTACTACTACTACTTTACCAAAGGATTCTATTGCTTTGCCGTCGGACGTCCGCGCCGAGGCCTTGTAGATATAGACACCGGTCGCCACGCGCCGGCCGCTGTAATCCTGTCCATACCATACTATATCGTCATAATACTGCGGCTGTAGACCGCTTCGCGAAAAGCTTTGTATCTTGCGACCGGCAACTGTGAAAATATCGAGCGATAGATGACTGACATTATCTGTCAACTCGAAGCTAAACCGCGTCGAGTCCGCCATCGGGTTGGGATAATTCAGCAGGTTGACGATCGCCGCCGGTCCCGTCGGCCCGACATCGGCCGTAAATGTCGCAATCGACGCGTTATTGGCGTTGTCCCACGCCTTGATCTTGAAGGTATGCTCACCCGGCGCCAGCTCGGCCAGGGCGTAGTGTAACCGGCCGACCGTGTAAGTGTTCGGGTCATATTCGAATAAGCTGGTCAAATTCTGCACAGCCTCGACATCACCGTCGATCTCCAGCGTAATCCCCTGCCCCAGCCCGCCGGCCAGGTTGATGCCCGACTGGTCGGTCAACTCGATCTCGAGCATATCGCCCGAAGAAATTCGCCCGCCCGGCTCAAAAGTCGGGTTGCCGGCAAAGTTGTAGGCGATCGACGGCCCCGCTGAGTCGGTCGGCACCACCACCGAGTCCGACACCGCCAGTGAATCGACCGACCCGGCCGCATCGACAGAGCCGAGGTTGCCGTACACCACAACCCGTGCACCCTCACCACCGTAGCCGAGATCCAGCGGCGGAATGAAATCAAACGAAAACTCGCCGTTGCTGATCGTTGCCGTACCCCGGAATATCTGCGCGCCGGTCATCTGGTACTTGATATCGCGCGTCGGGTTGGTAGCGTTGGCCGGGCGATGCGTCATCTGGCGATCGGTATCATACACCACGATCGACAGCGTACCGTCCTGCACCAACGTCGTACTGTCGGTATTCAAAACCCGCCCGGCCACCGTTGTCGGTTCCAGCGCCCGGAGGCTGTCGGGGAAGGTCGTGAATTCGACAACATGTTCCGGCAGGCCCAGGCGCAACAGCGGATCACCAAAGAAGTGATACTGCTGGTCATTCGCTTCCGGACGCGGCGTATTGGTGCCGTTGTACTGCCGCGCCACCTTGGCGGCGTAAATCGCCTCGCACATCGACAGCGAGTCGTTGTACAACAGGACATCGAACACCGCCTTGTTGAAATCTGCATTCTCCTGTGCGTAGACCAGCCGCGATGCCGACAGCACGCCGATAGCGCCGCCATTCGGCAGTATCATCAAATCTTCCCCCATCCCCTCGCGTTCCGGGTCATCGAAGAAACCGATTGCGCACGATGCCGCAAAGAACAGCGGCAGCTTACTGTTGTTCGTCAAGCGGGGCAGGTCGCTGCTCCGCAGGAAGACCGCCTCGTGCGCCCACTGTTCCGGGTTTCCGTGACCGACATAGTTGATCAGCAAGGTACCGTCGTTCAGGGCCCGCACGATGGCGTCATTTACCGCCGGCTTCTTCTCGTTCACATTGGGATAGTCCCACAGGTAAATCTTCTCGCGCGTCAACAGGCTGGGAATGTAGTTCGAGTCGAGGCGCTGCGTTTCAATCACGTGGAACGTCTCGTAGTTCACGACGGTACCGTTGCGCCGCGCGAACTCGTCGTCCGCCACCAGCGTGATGTCGGTCCGCCAGGTACCGAATGTCGCGGGCGACGCATACGCTTTCGCGCGCGCTACGATCGTCGCCACCTCGGCGCTGCTGCGCACCGGCCAGCGAGCGATCATCATGTCCAGGCCGCCATCGCCATTCACCAGGCTGGTGTCGCTGTCGAGTATGCCGTAATCGCCGAAATATACAAAGTTGTCGTCCGCCACCGGCACCACGGCGCCACGGTTGAGTATGAACGGGGGCACATAGTTGCGCGTACCGGTACCGAGGTAATCGAGATAATCGTACGATCCATCCCCAACCAGCAGCACAGCGTAGGGCGACGGTTCCGGGAGGTTCTCCCAGGCAAAACGCAAAAAGTCGCGGATGGCGGTCGGGTCATAGAGGCCAAACCCGAACTCGGTCATGATATCCGCTACCGTCACCACCGTGATGCTGTACCCCTCCGACTGGCGCCACGAAGTGTACTCATCCAGCGCGTCCGTGAACCGCTCGTCGGTCACGATGATCAGGTCAGACTGCGGCAGGCCGGTGCGCAGCCCGGCCAGTTGCGGCTGCTCGATCGATACCGGGCCGAAAGCAGTCGATACCGGCGCGATGTAGAACTGGTTCGAGGTATCAGGTTCAATCTGGCTGGAAAACCGCAGCAATCCGGCAGACCGCGTCGCGTTTGAAATCCTCATCGGTCGCATCGGATCGGATATGTCGAGTACAAGCGGGTTGCTTGAGAAGTTGTCGACGACATCGATATTCGCCAGGCCATCCTGCTGCGGTACGTACAGGTCCAGCACGTTGTTGACCGGCAGCAGTTCACTCGGATAGGCAATCTCTACGAAGTTCAAGAACGGCAGGTTACCAGAGTTTGAAGGATGCACCTTTATGTCAAGCACATTCAAACCGTCGGTCAGCGATGCCGTCGTAAATTTACAGTTCAGTCGATTGCACGTTCCCTTGTCTGCCGAAATACCGTTCACGTTCAGGGTGACGTACGGCGAATAGGTCGCGGCATTGACGAACACCGTCGCGCTTTCTCCCAGCATGATCCCCGGGGTCGCCGTCGACAATGTCACCAGGCTGTCGCTCGTCCAGTGCCAGTCGAGGTAGTTGTCAATATGACCATCCGTTTCCCGCTTCAGCAGGTTCTCCTGCTCGAGACGGACGATCCGCTCGAAGTTCGTAATGTTGAGCGTCGCGCTTCCCGACGGTGCTCCGTTGATCGACGGCATCCGTACCGGTGGTGTTGTACCGGTATAGCTGGTTGTCAGCCAGTAAGCATTCAAAGATTCATAGGGATTGTTCACATAACTGAGGGCAAAACTGCCGAGCCAGGCATAGCGGTCGAGCGCTTCAGCATAGAAGATAATCGCATCGTTGGCATTGAACTGGTTGTCCCCGCCATCCTCTATGATGATGGCCACCTCGCGCATATCCGGCAGCTCCGGCTGGTTGTCGATCGGCAGTTGACGTCCGCCGCCATTGAACATCCGGATGTCGCTGCTGTTCAGACCGACCAGCGACAGACCGGCCGCCTCCAACTGCGATCCCGTCACACGACAGAGGCCGGAACGGTCGGTCCGCAGTACCAGCCAGTCGGAACCGTTCTCCAGTTCCGATTGCACGGCCGACGTCGACGACGCGAACGGTTTCATGCCGCCCCACAGCCGCGCTGCATCCCAGTTGGCTGCTGAAGCCGAGAGAATGCGATCGAAATGGGGATCATTGACCGGCCGCCCGATTGAACGAGCCGCCCCGATAAACCGTACTGTGAAGTCGACTGTCGGAAATACCCGATCCCCGGCCACCGGGCTGATGCGCACCGTTACCATGCGCCGGCCGCGTGTTGCAACCATGCTACCAATTGTCGCCAGTGGGACGGCGGCCGTAGCCTCGGTGGCACGGTAATCCCGTCGCAGCGACGGCAGGTCACTGCCGGCAGCCGAAACCAGCTCGGGCGTCGCACCGGGTGGCACAATGAGCGTAATGTCGCGATAGTACCAGATCGATGAATCGGCCGTCTTCACCGTGCTGAGATTGGACAGATCCGTCGCAACCGTCAACCGCCCGGCGAACGATTCATTTGATGACTGGATAATCTCAAGATCTGCGGCCGCCACGGAGGCGCCGAGACAGAAAACGAGGCATACTATTCGATACAAGAAGTTTTCCATTTTACCGGGTCAACTGTCACCCGGCCCTGGAACCGATTCACACTATAGCTACGGTTATAGGGCCAGCATGTCCACATTGAAGTGTCCTGCTGCTGTCGTTCAATTCTTCAATCGATAACCGTCAGACTATACGCGATCCTCCTACTCCTTGTATTTCAAGAGGATAATACAGATTCAGGGACCAATTTGTCAAGTGTTCGAAGGGTCCCGAAAGCCTCTACCTGCAAAATACCGGCCAAACCGACAGCGCCGGGCCGATAACCCGGCAACAACCGTCTCTCTACCCTCTTGACGGATACAAGCAGCGGCCCGTTCAGTTCCCGCCCTCACCTATTTATAACCAGGCTTGCCCCACCCTGTGCAACCCGGTGCATAAAATGGACAACTTGCATCATCAATCTACCATGTCGGTCCGCAAAGCAGCTACCGATACCGTTCCAAATCCCGGTGGACCTCTTCGCTCAGTTCGTATAGCACAGTCCGCTCCCGAATCAAGGCATCGTTGTAGTCATCAACTGTCCCGTTCGGGAAGAACACCGCACTGTAAATGGCGTCGTATTGACGCACCATATCGCGCAGCTTGTCGAGAATTGGACGGTCGAAGTAGCTGGTCGCCTCAACCTCCCGCATCCCCTGGTTGATGTTGTCCTCATGGGCGTCGATGATTGGTCGCTGGGTCCCGATCCAGGCATCGACCACCTCGCGCATTTCGGAGGCCGGAACCTCGACACCCCGCCCCCGATTGGCCTTCAGCCACTCGTCGATAACCTGCTGACCGAAGCCCAAAAACAGCGCCGCCGTGGAGTCGATCCGCGTGGCTACCATGTTCGCTTTCATCAACGGCGAGGCGGTGGCCAACTGCGATGCCCACTCCCGGCGCATGATATCAGCCCGGCGGTCTGAACTTTCGACGGCCTCGTCCGGTGTCTGGCCGGTCTGTACCTTGACACCGCAACCGCCCGCGACCAGCATCGCGATGAGTGAGAAACCAGTTACAAATGTGCGCATGACCCTTTTACGACTGACCGACCAGTTTGGACGATCCCAGCGGCGCCAGATCACACGTAAAGTGCCGCAAAATCGGCGACTCCCGCGTGATGCTGTAACCGTGCAACGTTTCCTTTCGATCGACAATCTTCTGCCCTACCTCTATGATATAGTCCAACTGTGAATTCGTGTAGACCCGTCGTGGAATCGCCATCCGCACCAGCTCGCGGGGCGCTGTCAATTCTTCGCCGGTATTCGGATCGGTCCCGCCGAACATAAGCGAGCCGATCTCAACAGTCCGTATCCCTCCCTCGGCATAAAAAGCGCAGGCCAAGGACTGGGCCGGAAACTCGGTAGCGGGAATATGCGTCAACAATTGTCCGGCGTCAATAAAGACGGCATGCCCGCCGATCGGCTGTACGATCGGCATCCCGATATCCTTGAGCGCATTACCAAGATAGGCCACCTGCTCGACGCGGAAATCGAGGTAATCGAAATCCATCACCTCTTTTAACCCGACCGCCAGCACCTCGAGATCACGCCCCGCCAGCCCGCCATACGTCGGATACCCCTCAACAATGATCATCAGTTCGGTCAGGCGACGGTACAGCTCTTCATCGTTAAGTGCGATAAACCCGCCGATATTGGCCAGGCCATCCTTCTTGGCCGACATCATCGCACCGTCGACATACGAGAACATCTCGTTGACGATCTCTTCAATCGGACGGTTGTGAAAGCCCGGCTCGTCGCGCTTGATAAAGTAGGCGTTCTCGGCGAAACGGGCGCAGTCGAAGAACAACGGTAAGCCATGCGCCCGGCACAACTCCGACACCTCACGGATGTTCTTCATCGACACCGGCTGCCCGCCAACCGAATTGTTGGTGATCGTCAGGATCACCATGCAGATCTTGTCGGTCCCTTTCTCGTGAATAAACTCATCGAGTTTGGCGACATCCATATTCCCCTTGAAGGGCGCCAGCTCGTCGCTGGTCGATTCGGCACACGGCAGATCGACCGGGATCCCCTTTTTGTGCTGTGTATTACCGCGCGTGGTGTCAAAGTGCGTGTTGTTCACCACGTACTGCCCCGGCTGAAGAACCGTGGAAAACATCAAGTTTTCCGCCGAGCGGCCCTGGTGACACGGTATCACGAACTCCTTGCCGGTAATCTCGCGCACTGTCCGCTCAAAGTTGCGAAACGACGTTGCCCCGGCATATGTCTCATCCCCGAGCATCAACGCCGCCCACTGGCGCGTCGACATGGCGCTGGTCCCCGAATCGGTCAGTAAATCGATGTATATATCCGGTGCATCCAATCGGAACAGATTGTACCTGGTGCGCTCCAGGCGCTTCAGGCGTTCGGCATGGTTCAGCAGCGCGATCGGTTCAACGGATTTGATTCGATATGGTTCGGCAGGTTGACGGCGACGTTTCACGGCCGACCTCCTTTCTCACTACCTTCGTTATACGATTGCGTTAACAGACGGTATGAATGGAGGGTTTACGGCACTTGCTTGACCCGGCGACGGCGGTACTCCAGACCCAAATGCTCAATTGCTCTGTACCATTTGCCGGTCATGACGTTACCTTCTCAAGTTCGAAATCACTCACGATTGTTCCGGTCTCGATATTGCGAGCATTCCGGACGATCGGTTGTCTGTGTGCTGCAAGATGCGGGAAGTTCTCGATATTGTCAATGACCCCCAGCAACTCCAGTATCCGTACGCAGATCGGGCCGAGCGGCCGAAAGGAACCGTCGTGCACCTTCACGCCGATGCCGATCGGCGGGTCGGTCAAGCCGATCACCTCGGTCCCCTCAGCACCAACCTTGCAGATCAGGCGACCGGGGAACGACCTCGCCAGGTCGTAATCGAGCCGCCCCTCCCCCGACACCATCACCGGGTGCGCCATCATGGCGTCACGGATACGCTTCACCGACTCGGCCCGGACCGATTTCGACGGTACCCCCGACACCAGCTTCTGGTAGCCACGCGCCAGGTTTGCAAGCGGCATCGAGACATTCGGCGCCGAGCAGCCGTCAATGCCAACAGTCATTTGTTCCTCCGGATACTCGCAGTACTCGGCTACGATTTGCCTGACCATTGCCTGCGCCCGCGACCCTGGATTTAGGTACTCGTGCGGTGGATCGTTGAGCTGCTTGGCCAGCGCCAGGAAACCGGAATGCTTCCCCGAGCAGTTGTGCCGCAACTGATCAAGCTCCTCGCCATGAGATGGAAACTCGCCGCGCCCTTCCATGAACATCGGCCGATGACTGCCGCACTGCAAGTGTTCCGGGGTATGGCCACTGGCACGCAGGTTGTGCTCGACTACCTCGCGGTGCGCCGAGGTGCCGTTGTGCGAACCACACATGATCGCCAGTTGTTTCGGGCTGAACTGAAACCGATCCACGCCCCCGGTTACAAATAACGGCATGAGCTGAAACGGTTTGATCGACGACCGTGTCATTATGATCAGGTCGGGATTCCCCAGGCGATATGTAAGTGCCCCTGTCTCGTCGATCACGACAATTGTAGCGTAATGTACCGCCTCAACGGTCTTCCCTCGATATACGCGCGCTGCGATTTCAGCCATATTCGTTAGTTATCGCGCTCCGACGGAATCCGCCGTGGCGCCAGATCGACAATGTTCGACGGTTGGTACGATACCACCACTGTGGTCGGCTTGTCATCTCCCAGCAGACGGTACTGAACGGCGATCGCTTTCAACTGCGACCGCCGGTGCTCCCCGCGCTCCACCGCACCCCAGAATTTGATGTCCACTTCCTCTTTCGGCTGCAACTTGAGCGCCGGGAAAACCTGCGATTTGTCGTGATAGCCGCCCGGGCCGGAATAGTGAATGGGGTACCAGCGCCCTTCGTCGTCGACGATCGCCACTTCGTACGTCCCGATTACCAGTTCCTGATAACCGTCATTGTACACCTGGAAATATTCGGTGAACTGCGGATAGCCCGCCCCAACCTCTAGCTCCAGCGGCATCTTGAAGACCAACTGGCTGTCGGGTGACTGGCATAAATGGTCGGCAATGACGTTGCAGTACTTGAATCGGCTCTCTGTCGCCTGGCGCACCGTCGCTTCTTCATCTACGACATAGGTTCCGTTGGACGGTGGCACCGTGCCGGCACATCCGAAGAGCACCGGCAAGGCCGCGAAGCCGGCGATATGTAGAAAGAGTCGTTTCAGTTGAATCGGTCTCCGGTTTTATCAGCCGCGCTGTTGCAGCAACGAACGCAGCGCCAAATCGATGATACCGCGCAACTGTGTCGGCATCTCCATCTTCCAGCCGGTCGGCGTCTCGACCATCGACACCACGTTCATCTCGGTGAACGGCTGGCCCTGCGATGTCATCGATGTCCGCGACACCAAAAAGGCAGTATCGGCCTGCAACACGCCGCCGACAAATTCGTTTTCTATCGACGCAAACGTCGTCTGTATTTCCGGGGCGACCTCGAAAATCGACGACAGCACTTGTACAAAGATAGACTCCGGCGGCTGCTGCATGAACGCTTCACTGTTGCGCCAGGTGCCGAAAATGTTCATCGAATCGACCGGGTTGCCCAGCGAATCGGTCGGCGCCATGGCATTGAGCACCGGCTGTACCCGTTGCTCGAAATCGGACACCGACGACGCGTGGAGGTAACCGACGAAGGCATCGAAATTGCCGGCCGTCAGCGAGCCATACGCATCATTGGCCGCCTGGATCGGGACCGACATATCGGCGCCACCGCCGCCACAACCGGCGACCGCCAGTCCCACGACTGCCACGACTATGATTGTCATTGCAATGCGATTCCGCATGTGATTGCTAACTCCTTGTTTTTAGCGTTGATACGGCCCCATCCTATAGCCCGGCCGGACATAAGTCCAGCAAAAAACCGATAGTCCGGCGAAACCGTCCTGCTGCCGTTCGCCCCAGTATACCGCCACTCACGGAATACCGTGAAACTCCACCAGTCCTATCTCGTACAAGTCCGGCATCGGACGGAAACAATCTCACTCTAACACGTTGGTGCCCGTAACATCGCGTGTGGGCCGGCGTCGTCTTCGGGCGGCGCCGGTTATTTGATTACGGTTGGGGCTTCTTCTTGTCGTCGCCGATCGGCGGCTCTTCAAGTGTCAGCGCGATTTCATCCGCCGTCATCAGGTCGAGCGGCATACCCCGCTCGCGCAGCTTCGCGATCAGGTCGCGACGTACCCGCGCCGGCTTGTTCTGCGCGAACTTCGACTTCGCCGTTACCCGCTCGGCATCGATCCGAAATACATGGGTCTCGCGCAGCGCCGCCTTGTACATCTTCAGGTCGGCGTCGATCGGCTTGTAGCCCCCCTCCGGCTGCATCTTCTCCATGAACAAGTTCAGCGCCGCCGCCTTTTCATGCGCATCCTCGAGTATCCGGATCGTCCCGTTGATCTGCACACTCTTGAAGAACGTCGTGGCCGGACAGGCATAGTCGATCGCCAGCCAATACGACGGTATCAGCGCGTACGGCCGGTCGACCGTAAACGTCACTCTCGTCCTTGCAACCATCGCATCGTACTTCTCGCCGTCACCCGCACCATGAAAAAAGACGGTCGTACCAGCCGCCACGAAATTCACCGGTACCACGCGCGGATAACCGTCGGGCGTCAGGATACCCAGATAGCCGTACTTCTCGGTGCCGAGCAGATCCTCGACGATGCGCTCGGTATCGCCGGCATATTCGCTCCGCCTCATTCAATCCTGCTTCTTTGAGAAGCGACGTTCCCATTCGGCACGAGTGCACCATGATGTCGTCGAAATCGCCCGCTGCGTGGCAAGGATGCCGTCGAGATGGTCAATCTCGTGCTGCAGCAATTCCGATAAATCGCCGCTCGCTTCCATAATCTGTGTTACGCCCGACTGATCCTCATACGCTACCGTGACCTCTTTGGACCGCTCCACCTTGACCACCAGGTTGGGAAAACTGAGACAGTCATCCCATAGCTCAAACGTCTCCTCGCTGCGCTCGGTGATGCGCGGGTTGATCATCGGACCGTCGAACGAACCATCCGGCATGCGAATGTAAATAATGCGCTGCATTCGGTCGATCTGCGGCGCCGCGATCCCCCGCCCGAAACCGTTGCGGTCGCGCACGTCGATCAGGGTATCGCGCAGGTCGGTGATGGTGCCTTCCACCTCCGGGCTGTCGAGGTCGCGCACCACCTCCGCCGTCTCCCACAGTGTCGGGTGCCCCATCTGCAGTATGTCACGAACCGGCATGATGGCTCCTACATCCCCATCCCCTGCTTCAAACCCTCCGCCAGCCCCTTGAATTCCGCGGACAAGAGAATTTTGTAGCCGCCATCGTACACTTTGCACGTAATCACGTCCATCTGATCCTCGATCGTCATCGGCCCGGCCTGCAACTTCGAGCGCGTGACGACATGCACCAGGCTGTCATTCTCCGGCAAACCACCGATGACATCGGAGTCGAGCGAGGCAAACATCTCCTCCGACCCCGGCACCAGCGAGAAGATCAGGTTCATACTGGCGCCAAAAAACTGATCCGGAGGCGCCCCCTGCGCCCGCTTGAGCAGGTCGTCGATCCCCGGATACATCGCCTGCAGCGACGCCAGCTCGGTGGTATCCGCCTCGAGCAATCCGACCATGGCATCGACCACCGGCGCCATCGACTCACGGAATTCAATAAGCGCGTCGGGATGGACATACGTCGCATATGTCTCCCAGTCCATCGCCTGCGTTATCGCTTCGAGTTCCTCGACCAGCGCCACCGCCGCCTCGACGTCGGCCGCGACTGATGCCGGAGCGACAAACAGCACCGCCATCAGTAGGGCAACAACCAACAGAATCACATTTCGCATTCATATCTCCATGAAGTACAGATTGGATCTCAGAACCTCCGCAACATACACCACGACCGGGTTGGTGTCACCCCGAAAATGACTCGGTGTTCATCAGTCGGTCCGCTCCGGAGTCCGGCACCGCCGGACGGAACAACCCGGCATCTGCTCCGCAGACGGCAGATCATATTGTCCGCCCCGCCTCTCACCCCTGGCTATGTCACGCCCCGTACGGCTGCTGTGCCGGCGAGGCCGGTGACACCGGGGTATCAAACTCCAGCTTCAGTCCCTTGTGCAGGCCGAAGGTCACATTGTAAATAACAGCGCAAATCACCCCGCCGATGAAGCCGAGCACGCCATAGAGTATCGGCGCAAAGATGATCGCCCCGGCGCCAAACACCAGACCGAACAGACCGGCACCGCCCATCCCCATGTCACCGCCGATCGCCGAGCCGAGCAGACCAAACAGCGACATAAACAGCCCGACGATCAAACCGATGATGGCATAAATGACCGCGCTCACCGCTCCCAGTGAGATCGGGTCGATACGACGTAATGTCATGATTCTCCCTCCGTGTGAAAGACTGTACAGATCTGTACCCGTTACTCATAGGGAGGCACGATTATTCACCCGAAGCAACAAAAAGAATGGGACGATGTTGTTACGCAGGTCGGGTTCCGATAGTCCGACAACTGTCGAACAGAGCGAAAACGATGCCGCTTGAAAAACCGGCAGGTTAGTCGTCACGCAGCCGCGTTCCTGTGGGCGGGGCAGACCTCTCGGTCTGCCCCGCCCGCATCTACCTCACACTCCCAGCTTCTTCAGTATCTCCGGGATGTCGTTAAACGTCTTACAGGCATGGGCGCCATGGTCGGCCAGCATCTCGAGCTTGTCCTTGGCCGTCCCCATGTTCCCCTCGACGATCGCACCGGCGTGGCCCATACGTTTGCCCGGCGGCGCATAGATGCCGCCAATCATCGCCAGCACCGGTGTTTTCATCTGCTGGATCGTCTCGGCCGCGCGCTCCTCGTACACGCCGCCGATCTCACCGCACATGACCACCGCCCTGGTGTCAGGATCTTCTTCGAACTTCATCAGGATCTCTCCGAAGGTCGACCCCAGCACCGGATCACCCCCGAGACCGACACAGGTCGACTCACCAAAACCGCTGCGGGTAAGCGTATCGGCAACATAGTACGTAATCGATCCGGAGCGCGACACGGTGCCGACCCGTCCGGCCTCGAACGCTATATCCGGCATGATACCGAGGTTGGCCTGGCCGGGACTGATGATACCGGCGGTGTTGCCGCCGATCACGGTCGCATCGTGCGCCACCGCCTCGCGACGGACATGCAGCATGTCGTGAATCGGAATATGCTCCGGTATGACCACGAGGAACTTGATCCCGGCGCGAATCGCTTCGATCGCCGCCTCCTTGACGAACTTCGCCGGCAGGAAGATCACCGACGTATCGGCGCCGGTCGCTTCGCGACATTCGGCTACAGTATCAAACACCGGCTTGCCGTCGACATCCTGGCCGCCTTTACCCGGCGACGTTCCCCCGACGATATTGGTGCCGTACTTGATCATGCGCTGGGTGTGGAACTTGCCTGCCCCGCCGGTGATGCCCTGTACCATCACCTTCGACTGCTTGTTTACGAGGATAGCCATCAGTTCCCCCCTTCCTGTTCGGCCAGTTCAACCGCCCGTTTGGAGATCTCTTCGATGGGTGTCTCGATACCGTGGAACTCGATCTTCTCGAACAGTTTCGGGTTGGCCTCTTTCGCTTCGTTGAAGATACGCACCCCTTCCTGCCACATGTTGCCGGTCATACGCATCACCAGCGGCTTGCTCAAACCATGCTCGTTGAGGAATTGCAGGACGCCCTTGGCGAAGTCGTCGCAACGGCTGATCCCGCCGAATCGCGCTCCAAAGATAGCCTTCACATCGGGGTTCTCGTCCAGCAGCACGAGCATCTTGGCGATACGTTCGGGCGACGGTCCCCCGCCTGAATCCATGAAGTTGGCCGGCTTGCCGCCGTAGTAGTGGATAAAATCGTTGCCCATGATACCGAAGCCGGCGCCCCCGGGAAACATGCCGATGTTACCGTCCAGGTCGAGGTACGGTATCCCCCACTCCTGGGCCTGCTGTTCGCGCGGGGTCATCTCCCCCTCTTCGTGACGCTTCTCGATGCCCATTTCGTTGAGGTCGGCATGACGGAACACGGCGTCGTCGTCGAGCGACACCCGGCTGTCGGCGGCAATAAGCTGACCGTCGGCGGTCAGCACCAGCGGGTTGATCTCGACCAGCTTGGCGTCGTACGATTTGAACATCTTGTACAGCGCCCGGATAATTGCCGAACCCTGGCGCATCAGATCCTGCGGAATACCGATCTTCTTTGAAATCGCGATACCGTCGAAGTCGTACAGCTCGTCGGCGATATCGAGGGCGTGGCGGACGATCTTCTCCGGCGTCTTGTGGGCGGTCTCTTCGATATCGACCCCGCCCTCACCCGAGGCAATGATTACCAGTTTGTAATTGGCCCGGTCGATCGTCACGCCAACATAATACTCCTGCTTGATATCGAGCGCCGGCTCGACCAGCAGCTGCTCGACCGGATAGCCTTTGATTTTCATTTGCAGGAGTTCGACAGCGGCTGCTTTGGCCTCCTCCGGGCTTTCCGCCAGCTTGATACCGCCCGCCTTGCCGCGGCCGCCGGTAAGCACCTGCGATTTCACTATCACCCTGCCGCCCAAATTCTTAGCAGCGGTGAAGACATCGTCAGGGGTCTTCGCCACACTCCCTTCCGGTACCGGTATTCGAAACTTCCGGAAGAGCTGCTTGCCTTCATATTCGTACAGACGCATACTGTGTCCTTTCCTTCGGCTTGTGCCGTTATTCACAAAGTTGGCAAAATCTAACAGTTAAGTCGGCAAAGTCAATTGTTTTAGCATGGATTAGTGCTTGCCCGATCGTTGAGCAGAAGGTATATTTTGACTGAATTTACGGGAGTCTGATAATTGGGGGATCGATGCGAATCGTCTTAGCTATTCTGGCAGTCCTTATCCTGTCCACCTCTGTCTCGGCCTGGGATTTGAATTTGGTGGAGTCGCGGATTCTGACCGACACAACAGTGCCGGCTCACTTGGGTGTGATCTTGTCGGGCCACGGAGATGTGGCCGGGTACAGTTATTCCCACAAGGCTGGCGCCATCTGGCGCGACGATAGCCGTTTCGTCGTAGACCTGATTGGCGATACCCCGATTGAACTGCGAGTATCGGGATGGTTGAGGGGTAGTGTCAGTATCGCACAACCTGACGGTCAATACTACTTCTACTTATTGACAGAAGTTAACATGCCCAAAGCGCAGATATTCAAGGCCGCGATGAAGCCGCACCTGGCCCTCATAGATTCCGCCATAGTAGTCAACGACGAATTCTATCGCGGTGGAGCCCCCATGGATGAATATCGTTATGAGTTGAGCCTCGTCGACAGCATGGTGATATTCGAGGAGGATCGACGGGAGCGCATTTGGGATGGGACCATTGGCTTCGAAGAGAACCGTCGCGTTCAGAGTACGGCACTGAACTTCGATCTGACCGAAATCATCCAGTGGCCCGGACGAAGCTTGCGACCGTTCTTCAACAATGCCACGCAGTCCCACTGGTGGGGCTATGTGCACTTGAGACACGACTATTACAATACTGACTACGGCAGCGGATCCTCCAGCTATGGGTACGAGGGCATTGTCGACACCGACAAGAACGTGGTGCTGTCGCAAAGCCTTGGCCAAAACGAGTCCCTGGTTGAATCAGGCGATTTGCTTACAGCCTGTCCGGGTGAGGAGATTGTTTACAATTCACCCACTCCTGGAATTCTTTTCATGAATCCCGACGGCTGGAGCCTGTCGTACTACTATGTCGATGGAGACAGTATCAAGCAAGCCTGGTATACGCCATCGCATCGCTATGAAAAACTGTTTCATTACCAGGCCCGAAACCTGCTTGTTGGACTGTCACCTTCGCATCAGTTCCACCTCTTCGACGCCGCCACCGGCACCCTGCTCGAAACGATACCTGTCAATCCCGACATCATCTTCTACGACTTCCACGTCACCGCCCCACCCACCGAACGTCTCCTGATTGTCGGACGTGAAGCCAACGAACTGCTTCTCTATGAATTCGCCGAATTCACCGACATCGATGATACCGAGAGCGACATCACACTCCCAGCCAACCTGCGCATCACCGCCGCCTGGCCCAATCCGTTCAATGCCAATGTGAATATCATGCTCAACGTCCCGTCGCGAAGCCGGGTAACCGTCGAGATCGTCAATCTCCTCGGACAGGTGGTTGCATCGATACACAACGGCGCACTATCGGCGGGAGAGCATTAGTTGTACTGGAACGGCTACACCTCCGACGGTTCCCCGGCCGCGTCAGGCATCTACTTCGCCCGCGCCCAAAGCGACGGCTCAACGGCAACCGTCAAGATTCAATTGCTAAAGTGATGTAATCCGGAGGGCAGGTTCGGAGTGAACCGAAGGCTCATGACCGACCTGCCAGGCAAGAGAAACTTTACTTCGCCCCCGTCGTATCGACCGGTGCCTCCACGACAATACCTCCCGAACGAAACTCGATGGCGCCGATGATACGAGGCGTCGTACGGCACTGCCGGGGCGCACCGGTAAAATTGGGGAAGGCATTGCTCGACAGCTCCGGCCCCGGCCGGATGTAGTTGCTCACCCGCTCTGATACGTACAGTGAATTCCCGGTCGTGTCCGACAACGTATTGTCGCCACAATCAGTCCAGACAAAGAAGATCGGCACCGGTCCCGGCTGCGCAATCGTCCCCGGACGGCTCTTTACCACCAGTCGCATCAGCGACATCGGCTTCTCGGTCCCGCGACAAATCGGCCCCACCGAATCCGGCATCACTCGTGACAGGCCGATCACTTTCCAGCCGCGCAGCATGCGGCCATCCGATGCTTCTATCAGATCATCGCGCGCGTTAAAGAACTCCCAGTCGCACCTTTCGATGAAATCCCCGGGCAACACCAGGCTGATCTCGTAGTCGCGACTGCCGATTGCCAGAGTCAGATCAAAACCGCCAAACGCCGCCTCCCCGGTCTCGATCAGGACGTCGACCGTATCTTCCTCAAGCGGCCAGTCAACTGTTCGGTGCGCAACCGTCAGCGAGTATGGCACCCCGATCTGGGTGGACGGTTGTGGCAGGGCAAAGCTGTCGATGAGGGCGACCGAGTCGCCGTCGGACGGCTGCGCTGCCACCGTGCCGCAACTGAATATGAGAATGAGAAACGAGATCAGGCGCATACAAGAAAACGCCCGCCGATACTCGACGGGCGCTCCACAGGAATCAGCGTTTATTCCACTACCGTAATCTTGTACGGTCCATACCAGTCAGGATAGACCGGTACACCACCGGCGCGGGCCGGGGTAGCGAACACCCACGGATTTTGCGGCGGGTAGAACGATGAATCGATCACGATCGTACCGGCTGACGGTGCGACGATGTCGAATGAAATCTGCTTGGTCCAGTCCTGCTTCGGCAGTCCCTGGCGAATGGCCACGCCGCCGAAACCGAGCAGTTCCGGAAGGTTACCGTCCCAGTCAATCTCCATCACTTTCAAGCCGGTCATGTCCCACACCGACTTGTCCTGGAAACCGTTGTAGGCTTTTACATGCGCGCTGTCGACCATCGAACCGTCGGCATTCTTCACATGCGTGATCGACTTGATGTCGGGTGAGGTTATGGCCAACCCGGCCGTGAACACGCTGCGCGTGGTGTCGTTTTGAAAATGTACCTCGACCGTCACCGGCTGCCCGGCCTTGATTGTCGAGTCGTTGACCACGCCCTCACCGGACAGGGCCAGTTTGATGCCGTTGCCGGCGAATACAGAGACGGCCAGGGCAAATATTGCCAGCGTACAGACCATCACCAGTTTTACCTTCATCATCAGTGCTCTCCCAATACTAAGTGGATATTTGGAATATTGCCTTTTACACCAGAACCCGCCTGCGGGTCGCAAATTTGAGTTGGCAGTATACGGTTCCCTCGTCAGTAAGTCAATTGTCGATCCGCCACTCACCGCCCGGTCCCTGAAAATCATAGATACTTGCCCCCAAACGGTTTCGGCCTCTCTTCCGTAATGCCTTGTAGACAGCAAATTTAACCCTCGGCACGGAACAGCTCGATTGTGAAAAGGCTAACTTTTTGTTTGACCGGACACGGCAGGTCACCTATGTTCCTCAGAGCATTTTTTGAATGAATAAGGGATAGGGTATGAGTAACAACGTTTCGACTGCACCGGGGGAATACTCCTCGTCAGTGTTAACAGCCTCGCTCGGCAAGAAAACCCTCATGGCCGTCTCAGGCGTCGTCTGGGTCGTCTATGTCATCGGTCACATGGCGGGCAACCTTCAATTCTTCCTCGGGCCCGACGCCATCAATGCCTACGCCATGGCCCTGCGCGACATGGGACCGCTGTTGTGGCTTGCCCGCATCGTTTTTGCCGGCGCCCTGATTGTCCATGTCTGGAGCGGCATCCTCGTCTGGGCTGAGAACAAGAAGGCACGACCGGTTCCGTACGCCAAAACAGAGTACAAGGAAACGACCCTCAGTTCGCGCTGGATGATCTACACCGGCATCTTCCTCTTCCTCTTCATCATCTACCACGTCCTGCATTACACGCTGCACATCACCAATCCCGAATATGCCACCCTGACCGACTCGAAGGGGCAGTTCGACGTTTACACCATGATGGTGATGGGGTTCAGCAACCCGGTCATCGCCATAATCTATATTCTGGGTATGATCTTCCTTGCCCTGCACCTCAAGCACGCAATCAAGAGCATGTTCCAGACGATCGGCTGGAACAACCCGGACTGGCGGCCGCGCCTGCGTATCATCGCTGCCACCGTAGCAATCGTCGTCGCGGCCGGATTCATCTCCCTGCCGCTGTCGGTCTGGCTCGGCCTGGCAGGAGGAGGTAACTGACCATGAGCAGCAACAACAAGCTTGACCCCAAGATTCCGGCCGGCCACGTTTCCGAAAAATGGGACAACCACCGCTTCAACATGAAGCTGGTCAACCCGGCCAATAAACGTAAGTTCAGCGTCATCATCGTCGGGTCCGGACTCGCCGGCGCGTCGGCTGCCGCCAGCATGGCCGAACTCGGCTACAATGTCGACTGCTTCTGCTACCAGGATTCCTCACGCCGCGCGCACTCGATTGCCGCCCAGGGCGGTATCAACGCGGCCAAGAACTACCAGAACGACGGTGACTCGATCTACCGTCTCTTCTACGACACCGTCAAGGGGGGCGATTTCCGTTCCCGCGAAGCCAACGTCTACCGCCTCGCCCAGGTCAGCACCGACATCATCGATCAATGCGTGGCGCAGGGCGTACCGTTCGCCCGCGAGTACGGCGGCCAGCTGGCCAACCGCTCCTTCGGCGGCGCCCAGGTTTCGCGGACGTTTTACGCTCGCGGCCAGACCGGCCAGCAGTTGCTGCTGGGCGCCTACCAGGCGCTGCAGCGCCAGATCGCGGCCGGCAAAGTGCGCATGCACACCCGCTGTGAAATGCTCGACCTGGTGGTTGTCGATGGTCACGCCCGCGGTATCGTTACCCGGGACATGGTTACCGGCGAAATCAAGTCATGGTCGGCCCACGCTGTGGTGCTCGGCACCGGCGGCTACGGCAATGTCTTCTACCTTTCAACCAATGCCATCGGCTGCAACGTGACCGCCACCTACCGCGCCTACAAGCGCGGCGCTTACTTTGCCAACCCCTGCTTCACCCAGATCCACCCGACCTGCATCCCCGTCTCCGGTGAGTACCAGTCGAAACTGACCCTCATGTCGGAGTCACTGCGCAACGACGGTCGCATCTGGGTGCCGAAGAGCGCCGACGACAACCGACCGGCCAACGACATTCCCGAAGAAGACCGCGACTACTTCCTCGAACGCAAGTACCCGTCGTTCGGTAACCTCGCCCCGCGTGACATTTCCTCGCGTTCGGCCAAGGAAGTATGCGACGAAGGCCGCGGTGTCGGTGAAAACGGCAACGGTGTCTATCTCGATTTCCGCGACGCTATCAATCGTCTCGGTAAGGATGTCATTGAGGATCGCTATGGTAATCTGTTCGAGATGTATGAACAAATCACCGGCGAGAACCCGTACCAGGTGCCGATGCGCATCTTCCCCGCTTCCCACTACACCATGGGCGGCCTGTGGGTCGACTATAATCTCGAGAGCACGATCCCCGGCCTGTTCGTGATCGGCGAAGCCAACTATTCCGATCACGGCGCCAATCGCCTCGGCGCCTCCGCGCTGATGCAGGGTCTGGCCGACGGTTACTTCATCATACCCTATACCATCGGCGACTACTTTGCCCGTACCAAACCCGACATGCCAGGTACCGACCGGGAAGAGTTCAAGAAGGTCGAATCCGAGGTCACCGATCGAATCAAGAAGCTGATGTCGATCAACGGCAAACGCTCGGCTGATTCCTTCCATCGCGAGCTGGGCAAGATCATGTGGGACAAGTGCGGCATGTCGCGCAACGAAGCAGGACTGAAGAAGGCGCTCGAAGAGATCCCCAAACTCCGCGAGGAGTTCTGGCGGGATCTCCGTATCCTCGGCGACGACATGTCACTCAACCAGTCGCTCGAGCTGGCCGGACGAGTCGCCGACTTCATGGAGTTCGCCGAGCTGATGTGTTACGACGCGCTGACCCGCGAAGAATCCTGCGGCGCTCACTTCCGTGAGGAGTATCAAACCGAGGAGGGCGAAGCGCTGCGCAACGACAAGAAATATACCCACGTTGCTGCCTGGGAATACACCGGCGTCGGCAACCAGCCGAACCGCCATCGGGAAGAACTCGAGTTCGAGGAAGTCGAACTGGCCACAAGGAGTTACAAGTAATGAACCTGACTCTCTACGTGTGGCGTCAGAAGAACGCGCAAGACAAAGGCAGCCTCGAACGCTACGAGGCCGCGGATGTGAGCGAACACATGTCGTTCCTGGAAATGCTCGACGTTGTCAACGAACGCTTGCAGCAGGAGGGGATTGAGCCGATCGCTTTCGACCACGACTGTCGTGAAGGCATCTGCGGCACCTGTTCGTTGATGATTAACGGCCAGGCGCACGGTTCCCAGCGGGCCACCACCGCCTGCCAGTTGCATATGCGGCATTTCAGGGACGGTGACACGATTTATATCGAACCCTGGCGTGCCCGTGCCTTTCCGGTCGTGCGCGACCTGATTGTCGACCGCTCGGCGTTTGATCGCATCATCCAGGCCGGCGGCTATGTCAACGTCAATACCGGCGGCGCTCCCGACGCCAACGCCATTCCGATCCCGAAGAAGGATGCCGATGAAGCGTTCGATGCCGCTGCCTGTATCGGCTGCGGCGCCTGCGTGGCGGCATGCCCGAACTCGTCGGCGATGCTCTTTGTGGCCGCCAAGGTCTCGCACCTCGCCTACCTGCCGCAGGGACAGGTCGAACGTGCCGATCGCGCGCGCAAGATGGTGGCGCAGATGGACTACGAGGGCTTCGGCAACTGCTCCAATCACTACGAGTGTGAGGCTGCCTGCCCGAAGGAAATCAGCGTGAAATACATCGCAAAAATGAATCGCGAGTACCTTACCGCCAAACTCGCCCGCAAGTAAGACAATTCACGATCAGTCGTAGGGCAGCTTCCGCCTTGGGAGGCTGCCTTTCTGTTTTCTGCGATAAGCGCCCCCAAAAGCATCGCCCCGGACAAGCCCGGCACCAGCCGGGCGCAGAGCCGGGGCCCAGTCTGTCAATACTTACTACGCACCCACGCTCTTCAATACAAAATACACATTGCCGTGTTACACCTCAACCCGAAGCCCTGTTCGGCCGTTGCCCCGCAACATGCGTCCACTGCCGCAGGCGGGCTCCAGCAGCCGTGTCACCGAACCGTCGGCATGACTGTTAAACAACAGGCGCAGCAACCGCACCTCATGCGACGAATCCCCGGAAAAGGCAATGTCATAGTACCGGGCAAGATCGTACAGCTTCACATTGCCCTCACAGCCAAACCGCTGCTACGGTTCGATCGGGATAAACTGTCGATAATGGTCCCAGCGGTCGAGGATATTCCGTACATATGCATACGGTTCCTCGCCGCGACAGTATCCGTAATAGACCACGTCGTCGTTGTAATACTCCGGATCGGACTTCTTCAATATGAACTCTTCAACATGCCCGGTCCAGATATCCGGATCGTCACCATACTTTTCCGCCAGGCGCCGGGCGTCGGCAACATGGTTCTCTCCCACATTGTACGACGCTAATATAAACTTCAGGCGTTCTTCCTCATCCGCAATCATTTGCCAGTGTTCCTGCAGGTACCGGATATAGCGGGTCCCCGCCTTCATACTCTGTTCCGGCGTTCGGAGATTCTCGACGCCGAACTTGTGCGCAATCGCCGGCATCATCTGCATCAGGCCCTTGGCGCCTGCCCAGGAGGTCACCCGCGGCTTGAACTGCGACTCCTGGTATATCATCGAGGCCAAAAGACGCCAGTCCCAGTCCACCGAATCGGCGTACACCTGGATCAGACTATCGAACTGTGAGATGCGATGGCCGGTCAACGAGAAGAACTCGCTCTTCACCCGACGATTGAACGCCTTCTTGTTGCGGAAATACTTGTGGAACATCACATAGTAGCGGTCCTTCTTCTGTGCCCGGGCCAGCCAGTCGTTGATCGCAGTCAGCAATTGCGGTGAGGTATGCCGCACCGCCCAGGCAATCTCCTGCTCGTAACTGATATTGGTGGCGACATCGAGGTTCGCGTAGTAGGTCTGGTTGATCTCGGCCAGGTGCTTGTCGGCGACCGTGTAATCGATGTCTCCTTCCGCCACCATCTTGATCAGCTCCTCGGTTTCGCTCTCGCCGGAGGCAAGCACGATGTCGATGTCGCCGCCCGTCTCCTCTTCAATATTCAAAAGTCGCCGATAATACGATGAGTTCTCCCGCACATGCACCGTCTTCCCCAGCAGATCCAGCGGATCGCGAATCAGTTCCGCTTCGATCTCGTGACGTTTCATCTGGCGCCAGTTTGGCGGCATCCGCTGCACCAGCGCCTGGGTGGTACGCGTATGCGGCTCGGTAAAGGCGATGCGTTCGCGACGGTCGGCTGTAATCGTCATGCCGTGCGCGATGATATCCCCGACCCCCTCATGCAGCATCGTTTCCATGCTGTCGAGATTCTCGGCGATGATGATCTCCACTTCGAGATCCAAGTCATTCGCCAGCCACTGCAGCAGCTCATACTCATACCCCATCGTTTGACCGCGATAGATGAAGTAGCTGGTCGAACTGTAGGTTGTTATCGCCCTGAGCGTATCGACCTTGCGAATCTCCGGCAGGTCTCTTCGGACCTTGTCCAGTTTTGCCCCCAACTCACTGTACCCTTCCGGCTTCTCGCCACCGTCGCCACAGCCCGCAGCCAGGGCAGCAAGCGCCGCCAGGAGTATACATGATCTCAGGTGTCGTTTCATATTACCACGTTACCGTCATGCCGTCATCGGCTGTTTCCAGGTTCATCATCCCCGCCTTGCAGGCCGCCCGTACCAGCGACGCTACTTCGTTCTCATCACCCAGGTGGGTGATGATATACCGCCCCACCTCCAGCGTCGGCGCTACCTCAAAAAACAGTTGCTTATCAACATGCGTTAGCTCAGTAACCACAATGTCGCAGCCGTCGAGATGGGGACGGATATCCTCGAAATCCCCGATGTCGGCGGAATACAGCAGGCGGGTACCGCCGCATGCGATCTTAAACAAGAAACATTGCAGACGGTTCGGTACTTCCAGCTTCTCCACCAGGTCCGACAGCTTGTCGAGGTGCGACGTCCGTACCGCCTCAAGTGTGAACTCGCCGTCGTACACCGTCCCCTCGTCGTAACCGTGGACCTGTAACGGAAACGACAACCGCTCGTCAAACAGATACACCGCCGCCAGCCAGTTGCGAAACGGCTCGACCAGTTCATCAGGCAGGTAAATATCGAGCGGCGCTTCGCGACCGGAGAGATAAATGAGCTGTATAAACAAACTGAGTTCGCACACATGATCACTGTGGGCGTGAGAAATAAAAATCCGATCGACCGACAAAGGATCACAACCATGACGAATAAACGAACTGGTGACGCCGCCGCCACAATCGATCAGGGTCGACGACCGGCCGGTGGTCAACAGATACCCCGAACAGGCCCGATGCGGCTGTGGCCAGCCGGAGGACGATCCGAGAACGACAAATGTTGTACTGCTCATACGTTGTGAAAGGTTCGGGCCCACTGGTCCGGGTTGACTGTTGCTGTATACATAGTACGGCCATGATACCGACGCTGTCAACAGGCTTCGACGGCAACCTCGACGTAACCGCTTGAACCGCAACACATGGAACATAATGGGTCGACAAGTAATCGACAATTTAAGATGTCTGCCGACTATTCTTTCGCGCCCGGCTCCGGAAAAACCGGGACGGACGGGAGATTTTTCAGACAACGGAATTCAAAAATGAGGGAATCGGCATGAGCTCATCTGACGGCCCGGCCATTGGTGTCCCCGGCGCCCACCGTAAAATCAGCAAACAACATTGCCGCCTGACCGCCCTTTTGCAACGAATCGAACGGCTTATCCGTCAACAACGCTCCCACACCGCAATTGTCCGCCTCCTTGATCGACTGATTGTGGCCGCCGAGGCCCATTTCGACTATGAAGCATACGTCCAGAATGCCTTGGGGCTGGGCGGGGTCGAATACCACGAAGGTTCGCAAATCCGTCCCCATGCCCTGATAAAGCTCAAGGATCGCTATGTCGCCGACCGCCCGCCATGCATAACTGAAGCCATCGATACCCTCAATCAATGGCTGCATCATCATCAGCGGGAATCAATTGTCCAGGAGATAGCCCTTCGACCCGAAATGCTGATGGTTCAGGAATCTGCCGGCGGCTAATCGATCACCGATTCGATCCGCGAAACCGCCTCGTCGATATCGGACGACGAGACATCAAGGTGGGTCACGAATCGCAGACGTGTCGGACCGAACGGGACTGCCCAGACGCCGACCGTCTTGAGCTTCTCCAGTACGGCGGCAGCGGTTGCTCCCGATACAATATCGACAATTACGATATTCGTCTCGACACGGTCACGCCGCACTGAGAACGACTGCCGTTTCTCGAGTGCCCCGGCAAGACGCCGGGCATTGTCATGGTCTTCGGCAAGCCGCTCCATATTGTGCTTCAGTGCGTACAGTCCGCCGGCGGCAATGATTCCCACCTGACGCATCCCGCCGCCAAACAGCTTGCGCTCCCGCAGACAGACTTCGATAAACTCGGCACTACCCAGAATGACCGACCCAATCGGCGCCCCCAGCCCCTTGGACAAACAGACCGACACCGAATCAAACGGCCGGGTCAGCTCGGCCAGCGACAGCCCGGTAGCCACATGGGCATTCCAGATCCGGGCACCATCCAGATGAAAGGCCAGATCGAACTGGTCACACACCTGGCGCACCTTGAGGATTTCATCCTGCGGCAGGATCGTGCCGCCGTGGCGATTGTGCGTGTTCTCCAGCGCCACCACCTTGGTCAGCGGCGAGTGAAGGCTCTTGGGACGGACATTCGCCCGCACCATGTCGGCCGTGATCATCCCTTTGTCTGTCGTCAGCAGGTTGACCAGCAGCCCGGCATGCACCACCGGCCCGGCCACTTCATAGTTAACCACGTGGCACTCCCGGTCGCACAACAACTCCCAGCCGGGCGAACCGTGTACTTTCAGGCAGATCTGGTTGCCCATTGTTCCGGACGGCACAAACAGCGCCGCCTCGCGTTCAAACAGATCGGCTATATATCGCTGGAGCTCATTGACTGTAGGGTCATCGCCATGGACATCATCCCCCACTTCGGCTGTCGCCATCGCCCGGCGCATAGCCTCGGATGGCCGCGTGACGGTGTCGGATCGCAAGTCGATTGTCTTCATGCGGCCCAATATACTGACTGTTTATGGACAGGCAAGGAGTCTATTGTCTCTGCACACGCAAAAAGAAACGGCCATCCCATTCCGTGGATGGCCGTTCCAAACCTTGCGTAAGCTGGCTGCTTTCAGGCTAACGTGACGTTATTTGCCCGCAGACCATTGTCTGAATTCACCAGCTCATATGAAACCTCTTGACCCTCTTTGAGAGTCCTGAAACCGTCCATGTTAATGGCGGTGTAGTGCACATAGATGTCCTGACTGGAATCGTCACTGGCAATGACACCCCAGCCCTTTAAGTCATTGAAGTACTTAACCTTACCTTTGGACATCCGGAACCTCCATAATAGGGGTTTAGAAACACCGAGTGGCTACACTTTATTATACGCCCGGGGCCAAAAATGTTCAAGAGAAATGTGGTCGCCGTTAGAAATTTGTGAGGATCTTCATGACCAGGGTCATGATTAATCCCGACAAAATCGGCACCGTGATGTTGTCATCAATCCCGAACGGCATCGCTTCGATGGCCGCCGCCGCTATCGCCCCGATCACCGCTACTGGTACCGCCAACCCCGGTGCCAGCGCCGCTACCAGTAAGGTTCCCACCAGGCAGGCCAGACTTCCCTCCCAGGTCTTGGAGCCGAACGGCCGGCCGAGCCGATGACGCCCGAACTTACGGCCAACCACTGCTGCAAAGGAATCCCCAACGATGATGAACGAGAGAGCTGCAATTGCCACCGGCTTATCGAAGAGCGCCACCGTAAAGCAGGTCGAAAGCAAAATATAGCTGGCGCCAGTAAAGTCACCCGCCTCTTCGTGTTGACGGATCAGTCGACCAATGATCTTCCGGGCAAAACCGGTCCAGAATGCCCACCGGCGCAACCGGGCAATATCGACTATGATCATCACCAGTGTCACCGGGATCATGATATAGAGCATTTCTACCCTGGTAAGCCCCAGCAGATAATACCCGACCGGCATAACCATGGCACCCAGGTGGGTCCCCTTGCGTGCCAACTCACTGGCGAAACTGATTTGCCCGTGCTTGCCGGTCTGGGTCGACAACACCTGGTCAGCCTTCAATGCGCAGCTCGCGGGGTCTGATATGGACCGATTTCAACTCCGATGGAAACCGCACCTCGTACCTCTCATACAACCGGTCGCGGAATTGCCGGTAGATTGCCCGGCCGTGCTCCTGCCTGAGTTGCTTGCGAATATCGATTGCGGCCTCCTCAAGGGTCTTCGACTTCTTCACGTCCAGCACCCGGATCAACTGGTACCCCAGGTCGGTCTTGATCGGGAGGCTGATCTCGCCGACCGGCGTCAACATCGCCGCGGCCCAGAATTCTTCCGACACCTCGTCCCGGCTGACCGCCCCGAGATCGGCCAGTTCCCGTCGCATGCTCGGCTCGCCCGGATAATACTGCTCGGCCAGATCGATGAAATCGACGCCTGACAGTGCCTGATCCCGAACGAACTCGCCCATGAGCGAATCCTCGACAATGATCTGTTGCACCACCAGCGGCTTGTCGACCTGAAACTGATCGGCGTTAGCCTCGTAGTATGCTGCTATCATACTGTCAGTCGGCTGCCAGTCGGGGTCACGCATATCGAGGGCAAGAATCTCGCGCGCCTGCTCCTGGAAAATCTCGGTACGCGCTTCTTGTATCTTCGGATCATCCATAAGACCAACATCCCGGGCCGCCTGAACGACCAGGAAACGGTCGGCCAGCTGGACCAGTCCCTCTTTTTTCATCTCGGCAGTGGTAGTCGGCACATTGTACTGAGTTCGGAGTCCTTCCTCGAATGTGCGCACGTCGTCGAAATACAATGTATCCTCGCTGTTGACCACTGCCGCCCAGGTACTCCCCGGCACCAGGTACACGTTGGTATCCAGGAGCGCTTCGTTGTACATCATCTCCAGCGTGCCGCGCAGCGAGTCGATCATGTGCGCCGCCAGCCGATTCGCCTGGGACGTGCGATACGTGTTGATCGCCATCGGCCAGGTGGTGGAGTCGAGCGGCGGCAAGCCGGCCTCAAGACGCTCCGTAACGTGAATGATATGCCAGCCATAGGCATCAAGGTACGGGTCCGACACGCCCCCCGGCTCGAGAGCAAAGGCTACCGAATCAAACGGATCGATAAATTCCCCGCGGGTTACCCAGCCAATCAGCCCGCGATCGACATTGACTTTATTGTCCGACGAATACCTGAGCGCTACCTCAGAGAAATTTTCTGCGGTATCGGCGATGTCGGCAATCTCGAAGGCGTAGTCCTGTACCGCCTGTTCCAGATCGGGACCGTATACGCCGGCAAAGCGCGACGAGTCCGGACCGGCCCGCGCACCCATGATCGTCACGAGAATGTGGTAAGCGTAAATTTGCTCCTCGCGCTCGAACATTTCGCGATTTTCGTGGTAATACTCCTGCACGACAACGGAGTCAATCGGGATCTTGTCGTATATCTGGGCATTGAAGAATGCCCGAATCAGGATATCATGGAACCGCGCCCGGGCCAGTCGATTGTATCGGTAATGCGGCGCCACGTCGACGTTCAGCGCTTCCAGCCACATGAGCGTATCGACGAGGATTGAATCGAGTATCATCCGCTGCGTCGCGGTATCGACCATCCCGCCCCGGGGCACCACGTACGATCGCAACTCCAGTGAATCATAGAATGCCGGCAGTGTCAGACGGTAGTCCTCGCCAAACGCCGCGATCACGCGGTCCTGGTATTCACTGATACTGGAATGTGAAATCAGCGCCTGCTTACCACAGCCAAGGCAGAGCAAAAAAACGAAACATGGAATACAAATTAAAGCGGCTCGCCGCATACGTCTCCCTCATCGCCATCATCATTACGTAAAGGTCGATATATTATACACTCTGCGTCTTCACGCAAGGCAAAAAAGGGAGTCAGGCCAGCGTTGCCGAGCCTTCAGCCAGGGCGATCCTGGCTGTACCTTCGGGCGGAACCCTCGGGAACGTAATGGTAAAGGTGGTGCCCTTGCCGACTGTCGACTCGGCAGTCAGCAGAAGATCGAGCATCGAGCAGATGCGGTGCACAATCGACAACCCCAGCCCGGTGCCGTTGCGCTTGGTGGAGAAGAACGGCTCATACATCCGGCTGAGCTGATCCTCGGTCATACCCGGACCGTTGTCCATCAGCTCGAGATTGACATAAGCGTCATCCTCGGTACCGCGAAGGCGAATCGTCACCGTCCCGACACCGCCACCGAACGCTTCCACCGCATTCAGCATCAGGTTCAGAAGCACCTGCTTGATTAAGCCCTCTTCTCCGGCCACATAAACAATCGATTCGTCAGTATCGAAATCAAAGCCTACCCATTCCTGATAGACTTCGTCGTGACGCACCAGTTCGAGAACATCGGACACCAGGTGACACAACTCGACTTTCTGGAAGGTGGTTCGGTCAAGACGGGCATAGTTCAGGAAATCATGGAGGATCCGGTTCAGGCGGTTCGACTCTTTCATGATCAGTTCCATCAGCCGCGCGTTCTCCCCCTCGAGCTTTAACTCGGCGTTCAGCACCTCGACCGAACCCGACAGCGCCGCCAGCGGGTTGCGGATCTCATGGGCAATCGATGCCGACATCTCGCCCACCGCCGCCAGGCGATCGGCGACGCGCACTTTCTCTTCGAGCTTCTTCGCCTCGGTCAGGTCGGAGAAGATGGCGATGACGCCACGGAAATCACCGGAATGATCGGTCAACAGCGATGTCGATACGCCCAACGGCACCCGTTTGTGCTCGACCCCCTTGATGTCCATTTCACGGCGCGGGTGGGCCACCCCCTCCAGCACGCCGTCCATGAGGCAGGCGGCCAGTTCCGGCATGCGCTCGGCAAAGACCTCCTCGCACGACAACCCGCTGATCGCCGTCTCACTGAAACCGAGGATGCGTTCTGCCGCCCGGTTGAAATAGAGAATGTGCCCCTTGTGATCGACCGTCAGGAGCCCGGAGTTCAGGTGGCGCAGAATATCATCGGTGTCCAGTCGCGCCAGCTGCAACGCCCGCGAGGCATCGTGCAACCGACGGTCCTTTTGCTCGAGGTGTTCCGCCAGGTAACCCGAGGTGAACGCTATCAGGTAGAAAATCAACAGGTGCAAAAAGACCGCGTAGAAGACATGATCGGGCGTTTGGGTGATGACACGCCACATATCGCCGGCCATCGGCGGCTCGGCGGCAAGAGCCAGCCCGAACCAGACGGTGACGACATACGATGCCGACACTATCGTCGCCACCAGCAGCGTACCGACCAACCGGTACGCCATAGCCGCCGACACAATGGTGAGCAGGAAGAGCGCCGAATAGGTGGAGTTCGAGCCGCCCGAGTTTATCACCAGCAGCGACTCGATGCCGATCTCCGAGACGAACTGCAGGGCGATTATCGACTTGGTCAAAAGCGGCAGGGAACCGCGTTTGTCCAGCGCATACAGCAGCGCGAAACCGAGCGTCAGCAGCGAATAGATTATCAGCGGCGCTTCCAGGCTGCGGGGCAGGCGAAACGACACCAGCACCACCGCCAGAAGGATGACGTATGATGTCATGCGCAGGGCAAGAAACCAGCCGCGCCGCTCTACAAAGTTCAGTGTCGCCATAGACGAAAGAGGGCGGCGCCGCTGGTCGACGCCGCCCTGGTGTATCGAGTCTGTAAGCTCTTTGCGTTTGGTCAGATCTTACCGATGATGTCGAACATCGGCAGGTACATCGCAATCAGGATGCCGCCAATGACCACACCCATAAACACGATGATGATCGGTTCAATCACCGATGTCAACGCGGTCACGGCTTCATCCACCTCTTCATCGTAGAAGTCCGAGATCTTGTTCAGCATCTCGTCAAGACCACCGGTCTTTTCACCGACCGAAATCATCTGTGTCACCATCGGTGGAAAGACGCCGGTTTCCTTCAGCGGTCCGGTGATCGTATCACCCTCGGCAATCGACAGCACCGACTTGTTGATGGCGTTGGCAATAACCTGGTTGCCCGCTGTCTTGGCCGTAATTTCCAGGGCGTCGAGAATCGACACACCCGACGCCAAAAGCGTACCGAGAGTACGGGTGAACCGCGCAACCGACGACTTTCGCGTCAGGTTGCCCAGCACCGGCAACCGCAGGAGCATCCGGTCGGTCGCCAGGGCGCCCTGCGGTGTCTTCTTCCACCACATGAAAACGCCGATCACGCCCATCAGCCCAAAGAACAGGTAGACCATGTTGGCCTGCAGGAAGTTGGAGATCCCGAGCACAATCTGGGTCGGCGCCGGCAGTTCGGCATTGAGACCGCCGAACATGTTGGCGAACACCGGCACGATGTATGCGAGCATACCGATCGTGACCGCCGTCGCGACCACCACGATCACCGCCGGATAGACCATCGCACCCTTGACCTTGCGCACCAGGGCATCGGCCTTTTCACGGTAGACCGCCAGTCGCACCAGGATGGCATCGAGGGCGCCGCCGATTTCACCGGCCTCCACCATGTTGGTATACAGGCCGTCGAAAACCTTCGGGTGACGCGCCAGCGCCTCGGACAGCGTGGCACCACCCTGTACGTGATCGCGAACCTGGCCGATGAGCTTGGCCAGTTCCTTGTTCTCAGTCTGGGCGGCCATAATATCGAGACACTGCACCATCGGCAAACCGGCGCCGATCATGGTTGCAAACTGCCGGGTAAAACGGGAAACCTCAACCTTCTTGATTCCGGTGCCGATCTTGATGTTGATTTCCGGCGCCTTCTTGCTGATTGACTTGACCAGGATGCGGTTCTGGCGCAGGATGCGCTCCAGATCCGCCCGGCTCTTGGCCTTCAGTTCCCCCTGGACCGCGGTTCCGGCAAGTGTCTTTCCTTTGTATTCAAAGACTGGCATCGAACAATCCCTTTCTTAAACCGGCTTAACTGAAAGCCGGTGTCTTGTTACGCGACAACATCTCGCTCAGCTCCTGGGGGTTGGAACTGTAGTTCATCGCGTCGTTGAGGGCAATTTTTCCGGTCTGGTACAGCTCAGCCAGCGACTGGTTCATGGTCTTCATACCATACTTTTGTCCCGACTGAATCATCGAATAGACCTGGTGAATTTTATCGTCACGGACCAGCGCCCGGATCGCCGGCGTTACAATCAGCATCTCCATCGCCAGCGCCCGTCCGCCGCCGATCTTCGGTATCAACGTCTGCGACACAATTGCCTGCAGGCAGAACGACAGAGCCGTGCGAATCTGCTCCTGCTGGTTCGACGGAAAGGCGTCGATGATACGGTTGATCGATTCCGCCGCCGAGTTGGTGTGCAACGTTCCGAAGGCGAGGTGACCGGTTTCGGAAATCGACAGCGCCGACTCCATCGTCTCGAGGTCGCGCATCTCACCGATCAGGACCACGTCCGGATCCTCACGCAGCGCATACTTCAGCGCCGCCCCAAACGATTCGGTATCGGAATACACTTCACGCTGGTTGACCAGCGCCATTTGGTGACGGTGCAGGTACTCGATCGGATCTTCAACCGTCAGGATGTGAACCGGGCGCTCCTTGTTGATCTTGTCGATCAGCGCCGCCAGTGTTGTCGACTTGCCCGATCCGGTCGGACCGGTCACCAAAACCAGCCCGCGCGGCAACTTGGCGAGTTCCGAGACTACTTTCGGCAGCCCCAGCTCCTCAAACGTCTGCACCTTGTACGGAATCTGGCGGAGCGCAACGGCGACATTTCCCCGCTGCATGAACATGTTGCAGCGGAAGCGACTCATCGATTCGATACCGAACGAAAAGTCGAGTTCCGAGGCCTGCTCGAATTTGAGCTTCTGCTTTTCACTCAGCATGGAGTAAGCCAGCTTCTTGGTCGTCTCGGCGGTCAGCATATCATGCTCCAGCCGCTGGAGCTTGCCGTCGACCCGGACGACCGGCGGCGAACCAGTCGTGAGGTGTAAGTCAGATGCGCCCATCTTGACCATCTGCTCAAGCAGTTCGCGTAATGTCACCATATATCTCTCCTGGCTCTCCTGAAATGGGGCTGTGGTGTACGGACTCGTGTCTTTCTCTTAATATCGGCGTTTATTGCCGAATCTTGAACCGGGAGAGTTGGAAAATGCCCTGTAAGTTACTGAAAGAACGGCGGTTGGAAAATGTTAGCCGCCGCCGCCCGAAGTCACCGCATATACCTCGTCGATCGACACCATCCCCTGCTTCATCTTGTCCACCGCGCACATCCGCAGGCTGAACATCCCCTCCTCCAACGCTGTCTTGCGGATCTCGCTGTCGGAGGACTGGGCCAGGATATGGTTCTCGATCGCCGTGGTTATCGGCATGACCTCGTAAATACCGGTTCGCCCCGCCAGGCCGGTATTGTTACAGTCGTTGCAGCCGCGCCCGCGAAAAGCACGGATATTCCGCAGGATGTCCTGCGGCACATTCAGGCCGTCGACCTGCTCCGGAGAAAGATTAATCTCTTCCTTACAGCTCTGGCAGATCTTGCGCATCATACGCTGCGCCATGATCAGCTTGGTCGCCGAAGCCACCAGGTAGAACGGCACGCCCATGTCGATCAGACGGTTGATCGACGACGGGGCGTCGTTGGTATGCAGGGTGCTGAATACCAGATGACCGGTCAGGGCGGCACGAATCGCGATCTCCGCCGTATCACCGTCACGAATCTCACCGACCATGACGATGTCCGGATCCTGACGCAGGAACGAGCGCAGCGCCGCCGAAAAGGTGAGGCCGATGTCCGAACGAACCGCCACCTGGTTGATGCCGTCAAAGTTGAACTCGACCGGGTCCTCGGCAGTCATGATGTTCACGTCCACCGTATTGATCTGCTTCAGCGCCGAATACAGCGTCGTCGTCTTACCCGAACCGGTCGGCCCGGTCACGAGGATGATGCCGTACGGCAAGTGAATATGCTTGGTGAACTTGTTGAGGTCCTCCTGGCGGAAGCCCAGCTTGGTCATGTCGACCATCAGGGCCATCGGATCGAGAATTCGCATCACGACCTTTTCGCCGAAAATGGTCGGCAGTACCGACACACGGAGGTCGACGGTACGCCCCGAGATCTTGATCTTGATACGACCGTCCTGCGGCAAACGCCGCTCGGAGATGTCGAGGTCGGCCATGATCTTCACGCGCGACACGATCGCCGCCCGGTACTTGAAAGGCAGCGGCGCCATCTCGCGGAGGTCGCCGTCGACACGGTAGCGCACGCGTATGCGCTTTTCGTACTGCTCGAGGTGAATATCGGAGGCGCCGATGCGGATGGCGTCGGCGATAATCGAGTCGACCAGCTTGACCAGCGGCTTGTCCTGGATGGCCGACAGCAGATCCGACTCGGTCGGACCCTCCTCCTGCGATACCACTTCGAGATCACCGTCGGCCTCCAGCCCCTTCACGATTTCCGAGAGCGCACCGGAATCCTGGTAGTAGGCCTCGATCGCCTTTTCAATCGCCTTCTCCGGCGAAATGACCGGCTGCACCGTACAACCGGTAATGAACTTGATGGCGTCGAGCACATAGATGTTGTTGGGGTCGCTGATGGCAACCAGCAGGTTCTTGTTGAGACGCGAGATCGCGATGACCTTGAACTTCCGCGCGATGTCGAGCGGGATCAGTTTGACCACCTCGGGATTCAACTCGATATCACCGAGGCGCAGGGCGCCGATCTTCAGGTGCTTGCCGATGAATTGCGCCAGCTCGTCGTCGCTCTCCACCGCACCGATCTTGATCAGCGCCGATTCAAACTTTTCTTTATGTTCCTTGGCGAACGCCTGGGCTTGCTGAGCCTGCTCCTCAGTGATCTTCCCCGCTTTTACCAGTATGGAACTCAGTTCTGTGGACATGGTCTCTCGCGTTGCTTACTTTTTATTCGGGAGGTCGCGACGCTGCCCGCGCGCCGCAACCGCCAGACTCAGTCCTGGAAGATATCGTCGAGCGCATCCGACGCGCCGCTGGCGAATTCTTCACTTACCTTGCTCTTCGATTCCTCGCGATCGGCTGTCTTGATATTCTCGAATATCTTGCCCAGCTCATCGGCCGTTTCCTTGGCGTACAGCCGCACCATACCGATGGTGGTCCGGTCGTCGAAGATGACAACCAGGATCGACCGCTCGCCGACCAGCGACATGTGAATGTGATCCTTCTTGCCCTGGTGGAACAACACCGAGAATTCCGGTTCGCCGACCAGTCGGGCGATTTCCTTGGTCGAGGCAAAGGACCCCGCCAGCAAGGCCGCCAGCGCGGTGGTATCGAGTGAAGCGGTGAATCCCTGACGGGTAATCAGGTGACCGTCCTTATCGACCAACAACGCGCACTTGGCTTCTGCTCCCTTGAGCATCTTGGAGATAAGGGCCTCGATCTGGCCGATCTCCTCCTCGTAAATAATCAGATTGTCGTCTGCCATGTATGCCTCCAAGATCGCTACTTAATTCCAAACAACCGTTTAAAGAATCCCCGCTTCTTACCGGCGTTGCGCTTGCGCAAGGACGGCGCCATGCTGGGGCCTGACTGCGGCGCCGATCCGACCGAATCGCCGGTATCGTCCACCATCTTCTTCTCTATCGCACTATCGTCATCCGCCTGCGCCTCCGGGGCAAAGCTGGTCGACGACAATTTCTTCTGCTGCGGGAGGCCGCCGGTGCCGCTGCTGCCGGGATACGGCCGGTAGCCGATATCGGGCTGCTCCTCGGCCGCCTCCTGGGACTCCGGCTCCGGCTCATTCGACGGCGCCGGTTGCGGCGTCGCCTCGGTCGCCGGCGGCGACATCGTCGCGGTCGTCGCCACTTCGCCCGACGCTGATGCCGCTGCTCCCGGCGATGACTGCGGCAGCGGCTGCGACTGGTTCTGGTTCGGCACCACGACCCGGCCGGAACCGCCGACCAGGGTTTCGCCGGTCGACGATGCCGTGGCTGTGGCCGTCGCCTTCCGCGTTTCACCGGTCGACTTGGCCTTCTCCAGCACCAGCTTGATGATCATCTTCAACGTATCAAACACTCCCTGGCCCTGCGGCGCCACCGCCGTAAAGTACGGCCGACCGGTCGGATTGAGCGCCTGCTGCAACTCCTCGATCGACAGGATGTTGGGCAGGTCAACCTTGTTGTACTGGATTACCAGCGGAATGTCGTCAATGTCGTAGCCATACTCGCGAAGGTTCTCTTCGAGGTTGGACAACGATTCGATATTTTCGTCGAGCTTGTCGGCCTGTGAATCAGCAACAAACACCAGGCCGTCGACGCCACGCAACACCAGCTTGCGCGTGGCGTTGTAATAGACCTGCCCGGGCACCGTGTACAGCTGGAACTTCGCCTGGAAGCCGTTGATGGTGCCGATGTTGATCGGCAGGAAGTCGAAGTACAGCGTGCGGTCCGCTTCAGTCGCAAGCGAAATCAAATCACCCCGCGTGCTCCCCGGTACCTTGGCGTGCACATACTGCAGGTTTGTCGTCTTCCCCGACAAGCCGGGACCGTAGTAGACGATCTTGCAGCTCACTTCCCGTGATGAATAGTTAATTGATACCATATTAGCCGTCCTGACGTTGCACGTTCACTTAGCTGCCAGTGCGTATCCGGGTACACGCGTTCTTCATTTCCAGTCGGATCAACCCGATGTTGACATCCTTCTCGGTCGCCACCACCAGCAGGCCGAGACCGGCATCGGCGAAAAACAGCTTCGCATCATCAGCCTCGATCGTCACCTGCTTCAGGGGACTGGTCTCCAGACGGTCCAGCGACTTCTGGATATTGGCGCTGATCGAAGCCGCCAGGGCGCCGACGGTTTCACTCTCAAACGCTTCCTTCATATCTGCGGCGATCACGATACCGTCGTTGCCGACGACCATCGACCCGGAGATACCGGATGTCTTGTTCAGTTCACTCAGCACTTCATACATATTTCGTCTCCGCGTTCACGGTGGTCAAATGACCATACCGTTCTGCCATATATTTCCTGATCATATCATTCGCCTGGTTGATACGAATATTGAGTACGTCGCCCTGGTGGCGCTCGGCGAAAATGACCAGCACCAGGTGCTCGTCACCGACCACGCTCACGCGAGCGTCAGCGAAATGCAGATCGAGCCGCTCGGGCGCGCCCCACTCGGCCCGTTCCCCCAGTGTCCGGTGCATGTCCAGCATCGACAGCGCATACGGCGCCCAGTCTTCCGGCACCCAGTTGCGCCTGGCAAACTGACCGAGGATCAAACCTTCGTGATCGATCACGGCGGCAAAGTGCACCGAACCATCTTCCCCGACATACCGTGCCGCCCGGTCGAAACCGTTGGCCTCGCCGCCGGCGGCGTGCTGCTCACGCTGCGGCTCGCGACCCGGCTTGGATACATTCTGCCAGACCGGCTGGCGTTCCTCCGGCGCCGGCGACAGTTCGCGCCGGGCTTCCGCACGACGCACCGGCGCCGACGGCTGCTCGGAGTACTCCTGCGCGACAATAGTCTCACGCTTCACGGTTGCACGCTCCTGCTGATTGTCGACATTCGACGCTTCGGCTTCAGGCTCAGGCTGCAGTCGTTTCATTGATCGCTCCACCCGACCGAGAATCGTGTTCAACGCAAAGGGCGCCAGACCGGCCTGGATCATCAGACCCGGCAGGTAGGCGAACAGCCCGAGGTCGAGTGAGATCTGCAGGTTCATGCCGTACATGAGTGACACCGTCAGCCCGAACAACGCGCCCAGCGCCAGCCGAAAGACCAGGCAGACCGCCGCCCATTGCACCAGCTGCATCAGCGACGCCCGCCGGTTGAACAGGTAAATGACGAAGCCGAACCAGGCCAGCTGCAGGGCAATGCCCACCCACGTAGCACGGGCCAGCTCCAGCCCCCACATGGCAGGGAACACGATCAGCGGGACTACAAGTGCCGCTGCCGATATCCCCGCAAACATCATTGTTGTGCGCCGGGTAAATTCCATGTATGCACTCTCAATCTTCCGGCCGGTACTTGTCCAGCAGGTTGTCGATTTTCATCCTCAGTCCGCCGAGATTCACTCCCGGTTCACAGACAAACACAAACGCACCGTCATCGACGCGCACCAGGTAAAAGGTCGGTTCGTCGGTCTCGATCAAAATCGAGCCGATATGCCCGAACGATGCTTCGACCATATCACGGTTGAGTTCGCTGCCGATCTCACCTATGGTGGCACCGCAGGCCATCGGATCCATCCGCAAAGTCCATTCCTTGTCGACGACCAGGCCCTCATTGTTAATGAACAGTGCGCCGCCAATGCCCGGATAGGCGATACTGCGCTTCAGGATCTCCGATCCGGTCATGGTCGTCGCCGCTTTCGGTCTTTCGACGACGGTTTCGCTGCCGGTCAATACCCGGTGGACCACACTCGGTTTACCGCCCGATACCGGACTGTACTGGGGCACAGCCGCGACCGTTTCGCCCATCTCGCGCGCCTGCTCTTCCGGTATCTTCTGGGCGATGTCCAGCAAACGCGAAATCTGTTCGTCGTTCGGGTCGTTCCGGTGCAGTCGCTTCAACAGCTTGACGGCCCGTTCAAAATCTCCCCGAAAGATGAATATTTCAGCCAGCAGCAGGTCGGTAGCCCGCGACGGACCATCCAGATCCTGTGCCTTCTTAACTTCTATCTCAGCCCAGTCGTACAGCCCGCGATCCAGGTTGATTTTCGACATCACCAGGTGAGCCGAACCGTAACTCGGATGAATCCGCAAACCGTTCTGGCAGACCTGAAACGCCTTGTCCAGGTCCCCCCGTTTACGATAGGCCTCAGCCAACGCCGCAAAGATCTGCGAGTTGGGATCAACCTCGAGGATCTTCTGACACTTGGCTATACGATCGTCTATTTGGGCAGTATCGATCATTGAGTGCTCGTAACCTGCTTATGCATAATCGGTTAACCGGCTCAGCAACTTGCAACAGCGCGTAAATATAAATAAGCTAAGCAGTTATGTCAATGTAATTGCGCCTCAGCCGAGGACTCGCTTGGTTTCAAATATACCGTACACAAATAGTCCCACGCTGACAACTAATAATGCCGGCACCGCAAACGTTGGCAACGAAAACAATTCGACCTGGTGGCCCAGCTGAGCCATCTGCGTGATGATCAATACACCCAGCGCCAGGACAAATACCTGCCAGGTACGGGCCAGGGTGCCACCCTTCACCAGCGACAGGACCCGCACGCCACCAACCACGCCGACCACCGCCGCGATCAGCACGGCCAGGTTTAGAAGGTTCGGCGCACTGGTAATGACTGCGAAATTGGCGGCGTGGGCCGACTGGGTAAGTACCGCCGAGGCGGCACCGGCTGCAATGAGTTTCTTCAACATTGTTTATCCCCTTAGCATCTTGACTACTTTGTCAGCCCGCTTGAGCGTCTTATAGAACGACTCCTCGAGCGCATATCGCTTCACCAGCTCGCGACGCACTGCCAGCGGCTCGGATATTTCTTTCTTTACATGGGTCATGGCGTCGCGGAACGGTCCCGCGCCCAAAAACTGGTACACAAACTCCATCTGCTCGGTCAGCATCTGCTCCAGCGCCGACAGTAGCCGATGCAGCCGCGTCGCCGCCGGCAACGCCCGCACCGCCGAGAGGAACTTCTCGAAACTCGGCATCAAGTCCGACTTGGGATCAACGCCCGGGAAGAACGTCATCAGCCCGGTGCGATACTGCGCGACGAACTCCACAAACTTCTGATTCTCATCACCAACCACCGACTCGATCATCGAGCGGATGCGGTAGAAGCAACTGTTGTACAGGTGAAAGACGATCGACAGGATGATCTCTTCCTCGTCCTCGCGCTGCGGATCCTCGGTGTCGCGCTTGCCGGTCGCCACGACCAGCTTCTGGCCGATCAGGCGGTACAGCGCCCGGCAGGTGACGAACTCCCCCATCGGCGAGACATTGATCAGGTCGGGCAACGTACGTTCGCCGTTGATCAACGCCAGCAGGCGGAACTCGTCAAGCGACAGCTTCAGTTCGTCACGGTTCAGTTTCGGCGACTTGTTGATATCCAGCATCACATCGTCGGGCGGCAGCACCTTCTGGATCTCCATCCATTCATCGATGCGGCGCGTTCCTTCCATGACGACATTCATGGTACTCATCTCCACCGTGAACGGCGCCCTCTGCGGCGCCTGACCCTCGTGGAAAATGAAATCACCATCCTGCCATGAGAACAGGTTGTATACGATCTCTTCAATCTGCAGGCGCAAGACCTCGGCGATCTCTTCCTTGTCGAACAACCCCATGTCGATAAGCGTGGTGCCGAGCTGACGCCCGGTTTGCTTGTGCATGGCGATCGCCCGCTCGAGGTCGGACTTGGAGATTTTGCCGCGACGGAGCAGCATGTTGCCAAGCAGGTCTTCAGACGAATTCACCGACGATGCGAAGATGATATTGCCGTTCTTGAATGCGACTTCTTTTTGGCGGCTGCTGGTTCTGACTTCGAGGACGCCCGTTTTTTTCCCTGTGGCCAGCAATTGCAGGATATCAGGAAACGATACGGTCGCCAGATTTCCGGATAAACTCATCTGTCAGGTCCTTCTGAACCGGGGTTGAGTGCGAAATTTCGTGTATCGTCTATATCACTAACATTATCGGGCAAACCCCATAAGACCTTAATCCGATTTTACTGGGGCAGTTACCCGCCTTCCAGCCGCCACCCGACCTCTTCCGGCGCCAACCTGATCGCCCCATCCCTGCGCAAATAGTGAACAGTATGCCGGTCCTTTCCCCAGCCGCCGGCAACCACCGTCGAGCCGAGCTTCCAATAAGTCAGGGTGCGCTGATCCCGACCGCTTAGCCCGGATATGACCAGCACGGCTGACCTGTCGCCTATGAATTTCCGCGGAATGTCATCAAGGCGCGGCGCCGCCACGATCACGCCGCACTCCTCGAAGACCATCGCTGTCCGCTCGCTCAGGCAGAGTGACGGCATTGTCGTCGCCGTATCAATCCGCCCGAAACCGCGATGCCGCACCGCCGGATCTGCAGGCGGCGACAGGTCACCGAAGATGCCCGTGAGCAACTCCGGATACAGCAGCGAATCGGCTTTCCAGACCGACGCCAGCCGCATCAGGTCATCGACCGCACCATGATCAGCCGCCAGCACTACCAGATGGCGCAGCCGTTCCACTCCGAAACGCTTCAAAATTGGCGAGATGATGCGCTCCTCCGACGGATACTCGGTGTCGTGCAACTCCGTGATGACAAGATCGATCAGGCTCATGCCGCCGATCGGACGTATCATCGCCACCCCGCCCGGCACGCCAAACAGGACCGGCTTATCCTGCCGGATCGTCAGTTCTGTCCACACCATTCCCACAAGCACCAGGTTGATCAGCAGTCCCGTACCGATGGCCAGTCGCGGCCGCCAGGCGCGACGCTTGAGCGACACCGCCGCCAGCACCAGCAGGCCGTAGGTCGCCAGCACCGGCAGCCACGACACCTGGGGCGTGCTCACCACCCAGCTGCCCTCGCCGCCAAACAGCTCCAGGCAGACAAGGATGCCGTGCATCAGCGGATCGACCAGTGCCCCCACCAGCATCCCGAGAACCGGCAGCACGGCATACGCGATCAGCAGCAGCACAACTCCCACCACCGCCGCCGACACCATCGGCACGACCAGCAGGTTGGCGACCACCGACCACACCGGCACGCGGTCGAAATGCAGCGCGATCAACGGCGTCGAACAAAGCTGCGCCGTGGCCGCTATGATGAAAGGGAAGACCAGCAGACGATACCACCACCGTCCGTGATATTTCACGAACAGCGCGGTCACTCGTGGAACGATGAAGATCAATCCCCACGCTGTCACGAACGACAACTGGAACCCGATACTGAACAGCTGGCTCGGTTCCACCAGCAGGATGATCAGCGCCGTCAACGCCACGATATTGTTCAGGTCATACTTTCGCCCCAGCAGTCGTGCGATCAGCACCAGTGTCGCCATCAGGCCGGCGCGCACAACCGACGGCTCCCCGTACGACAACAGCACGAACAACCCGATCACACCGAATAATGCCAGCGTCTCGGTCACCCGCCGAAACCGCATCGGTCGTAGCATCGCCCCGACTACCAACAGCACCAGCGCAACGTTCGACCCCGACACCGCCAGTAAGTGCAGTGTCCCTGAATTTCGAAAATGCTCGTACACGTCGTCTGGAATATGCCGGGTCTCCCCGATCAGGAAACCGCCGGCCAGCGCCGACGCTTTGTCCGACAGCGCGGCATCGAATGTCCTGAGTATGGCGTCGCGAATCCGTCCGACTATCGAGTAACCGTCCGACTGCAGGGTCGACGCCACCCTGACATCCAGCAGCGTCGGCAGGTACGCTACCGCCTGGATGTTGCGCAACCGCAGGTAACGCACATAGTCGAAACCGGTGAGATTTTCCCGTTCACGCAATGGATAGACACGTCGCGTCAGCGCAACGTAGTCGCCGCGCTGCAACGCCGTCGTCGCCTCCTCCACCTGCAACAGCACGCGGCCCGATACCCGGTACCATCGATCTGAAGTTATCGAATCGACCGCCACGACAATATCTGTCCGCTCCCGGTGCAACCGCGGCCAGTCATCAACGCGACCGTACAGGGTCAGCCGCACCGGCTCGCGAACGAGTCGCTCGATATTTGTCGGCCCGGTCGCATATGTCGTCGCTGCAAAGTGCGTCGCGGCGGTCAGGCCGATAACGAAGATCACCAGCGTCGCCGCACCATCGCGCCACCGCCGCCGCAACACTACCGCTGTCAACAGGGTAAAAAGTACGAGAAGAAAAAGCAGCATCCAGACCGGCGGTCGAAAGATATCGACCAGCACGATCGCGCCTGCCGTCATCAGCACCGGTCCGATGGCCGGGTACATTCGCCCCATGAGGCCCCCGCCCCAAGTCAGTTAACGTCGCAACAGTTTATTGACTAACTTATCCAGTTCGTCGACGCGTAACAAGAGACAAATGACAAAATAAAGCAATCCGCCAATGAGCATCGGCGCCGCCAGGTCGACAATCCGGTGGACCAGCCCCGGCCAGGCATCCGGCCAGAAATCGGGGATTGCCACCGCCGCCACGAATGCCACCAGCGACGCCGCCACGATCTTGGTAAGGTTGACGGCAAACCGCCGCCAGTCGATCACGATCCGGTGTTCTCCGACAAACCACAAAAGCAGACCGAAGTTGACCAGACCGCCAATGGACGTTGCCGCTGCCAGCCCGGCAAACGACAGCAACTCGATCATCGGCCAGTACAGCGCCATATTCACCAGCACCGAAATGATCGAGAACTTCATCGGACGTTTCGAATCGCTGCACGCGTAGTAGTACGGTACGACTACGCGTACGCCGGCAAAGCCAATCAGACCGTACGAATAGTGGGCCAGCGTTAGCGCCGTGTTGGCAGCATCGGTATCCGTAAATGCTCCCCAGTTGTACAGCAGATCGACCACCCGATAGCCGATCACCACCAAAAAGACCGCCGACGGGACGACCACCAGCATATTGAGATTCAACGTCTGGGTAAACGACCGCCCCAGCCCTTCGGTATCCTTGCGGCTGGCCAGTTCCGACGCTTTGGGCAGGGCCACCGTGCCCAGGGCCACCGCAAACACCCCGAGCGGAAAGTGCATTAAGCGGTAGGCATAATTGAGATACGAAATCGCCCCCTCGATCAGGAACGAGGCCAGCAACGTGGAGAGCAGTATATTCACTCGTCCGGCCGACATGCCGGCAATCATCGGTCCGATCAGACCCATAATTCGTTGAAAAGCGGGATCGAAGAAATTGACTCTCGGCCTGACTTTGAACCCGAGCTTGATTAGCGGCGGCACCTGTATCCCCAACTGCGCAATCCCTCCGATCACCACCCCAATCGCCAGCGTGTAGGCGGGCTGATCGAACCAGCGGTACATGATGATTACTGCCAGGATAATGCCGGTATTAAACAGCGCCGGCGAAACAGCCGGAATCCCAAACCGGCCGAACGAATTGAGCATCCCCATGACCAGCGCCGCCAGCGATACCAGCAGCAGATAGACAAACATGATGCGGGTCAGATCGACAGTCAGGTGGAACTTATCCATGTCCTCGGTGAAGCCATTGGCCGTTACATAGATGATAGCCGGAGAGGCCACAATCCCGAGCGCCACGATCGCTCCGACGACCAGCAACAGTACGCCCAGCACCACGTTGGCCAGGGCAAACGCCTCCGCCCTGTCGTTTTGGACCAGTTTGTCCTTGAACACCGGGACAAAAGCCGACGACAGCGCCCCCTCGGCAAACATGTCTCGGAGCAGGTTGGGGATGCGAAAGGCCGTCACAAAGGCGTCGGTGGCCATCCCGGCGCCAAAATAATAGGCCATCACCTGTTCCCGGATGAGTCCCAGCACCCGAGAAAAGCCGGTGGCCCCGGATACAGTGGCGGCCGAACCTACCGTCGAACTTCTTTGTTGCTCAGTTGTTGACAAAACAGCGAAACCGTGTATCTTTATTGGCTAAGGAAGAATTACATAGACTGAAAGGGTATAGCATTGCCGCATCACAAAGATAAGAAGAAACGCGCAAAGACTTCGGCCAAAGCACGCGAACGTAACCGCGGCTATCGCTCGGAGCTTCGCTCCGCCATCCGCGACCTGCGCACCGAGACCAATTCCGATGTCGCACAGCGGCGCTACAGGACGGTGTCCGGACTGCTTGATCGCGCCGCCAATCGCGGCCTGATCCACCGCAACAGGGCCAGCCGCTATAAATCGCGCCTCTCCCGCTTCGTGCGCGGAATTGTCTGATCGGCCCCTTACCGCCGACGCAAAACACCAGGGCGCGCTCCGAGATCTCTCCGGGGCGCGCTTTCCTCTGTTCGGGCGGCTTTGTCACGGCTCGACGACTCCCTTCCGTTTACTAATCGTACCTCTCCCTGGTACCCTCACTCATCGGACAACGTAGCCGCCCGCAGCACGCCGTTCAACTTTTTAATTCTATCGATTTAACAGGAAAATCTGACCGTCGTAAAAGCTCGTTCGCAGCGAACGATAGCGCAGCGCAATCAACTCGCTGAGATACTGCTGCTTTTCGGTCAGGGAGATGTTCGACGTCAGCACCTCGACCGGGAAGTCGATGTGCAGGACCCGCCGACGCAGATGACAGTGGATAGTCTCCGGCGGAAACAGCCGTTCGGCCCGCGCCGCCGCCTTCAGGTCGTCCAGATCGAAGTTCGGTATCTTCAAGCGCCCGGTCATCGCAGATGTCCGTGTCAGGCCGTCCCGGCGCGAGCGACGATCCAGCGCCGGCACAAACCGCCCGATTCGGGCAATCTCGCGAAACAGCTGATCCAGCGGTGTAGGACAGCCGGTACGCGTCGAGTCTCGTAGCGCCAGGCGAACCTGGCGATCTTCAAACTCGAAACCAACCGGCAGGATTCCGTCACCCGCCGACGACTCGCTGATTGCCACCGTCTCGCTGTGGCGCCCCACAAACCGAACCAGGTCCTCATAGGTAAACCGTACCACCCCAACCGGTAGATTCTCGATGACGATCTGCTCTGACGGACAGATCTGCACCGGCAGGTATTCCAATCCCTCGGCCACGAGTTCGTGGAACTCGTCGGCGTCACCCAGCAGCAGGTAGTTCGATTCATCAAGCGGCGTCACCGGGAACGGGTGACGGACCGTTCTCAGCTGGCCGTCCTCCTCCGAACGAGCTGACTCGACAGATTGCCATTCGTACGGAAGAATCGACTCCGTGTCGGCAATGGAGAGATGAGGCATAGCGATCTGGTTCATGGCGACGAGTGGAGCAAGGGGTATGCCGCCCGGTCGCCTGAGAATTGGTAAGTCCCGCAAAACAAACAAGATACCCGTGATGCATCACTGCCGTAACCGCGCCAAAGAGGCTCCATTTGGTATCAACAAGGTATACCGGCGCTTTACCGATTCACAATATATGCAACCGCCTTACCCCCACCGAAAAACCGGGCGGCCATCACGACCGCCCGGCTCCTGGTATCACTATCTCGAGCTGAGACTATTGAACACAGCCCATCTGCGGCGGTGAACCGCCGTTGAAAAAGAAGTCCACGAAATAGGCAAGGTCGATCGGGTCGAATCTGCAGTCACCGTTGACGTCCGCAGCGTTCGGATGGGCAGGCGCCACTCCGCCAGCATACAGATGATCGACCAGATAGCTCAGATCTGTCGGGGAAACATCCATATCGCCATTCATGTCACCCGGCACTACCACGAGGACCGATTCGCCGAACAGCTGCGCCGCGTATTGTACCAGGTTGATCGCCGATTGCTCGGTCAGGAAATAGAGCGGGAACCCAAGCAGGATATGCTTCTCTTCCCCGTCGTTGTACAGCACCGCGCACGGCTCCCCTTCGTAGGCTGGATTGTCGCTGAACGAATCAAAACTGTAGATTGGCACCGCCCCGGCACGCAAAGTCATGGCCGGCACATACGGCAGGTTGCCGAACGGATTCGACATATCCACCACCACATCCGGCCAGCCGTTCAAACCTGTCGCCCCGGCAAAATCCTGCGCCGAATTGAGCACAAACGATGAAATGCCAAAGTCGTCGTAGTACATCGTGCCCGGGTCAGCCTCCAGCCCCCAGAAATACATTGTCCGCCACCCCTCCACCAGCAGGTTACCCGGATTGTCGGCATACCACTTCAGACTGTCTTCACTCGCCCCGATCAGTTTCGCGCTCAGATCGTCATCAAGCCAGAAGATCGATGAATACCGGCCCGCCTGGTTTCGATCCAGCGCCGCACCCGAGGTGTCGTTACGGATTATACGGTAATTGAGATCGCCAAACAGCGAGTCGATCCAGGATGCTTGCCCGGTCTCGCTCGGCATGGCGGCATCGTCCTTTATCTCGTCGACCACCAGGATGCCGCCGTCGAAGGTCGCGGCATAGCCGCTGATAGTCGGCGACGGATCCGACTCAAAGCCGTCGGTGTCGACCGCCGAGATCTGGTAATGATACTCCGTCTGCGGTGTAACAAAATCGTCGGTGAACGCCGACAGATCAACATTGTCTTGATAGAGCACAAACGCTCCCATGCCCTCGGCACGATAGATCCGGTAGTGTGAGAAATCAGCCTCGCGATTGTCGGCCCAGTCCAAATCGATCTTGTGGTCGCCCGGGTCTGTGCGCGCGGCCATCGGAGTGCGCGGTATCAGCAGCGGCACGCCTGACGCCTCTACGCCATACACCGCCGGATAGCCGCCGGGTGCATCGCCCACGACTGTAAAGTAATACGTTGTCCCTTCGGTCAGTCCTCCGATGAAGTGGCCACAAGTCGGGTCGATCTGGTAAAAAGAGTCAACATACGATTGAGGGCTCGTTCCCCAGTAGGTCGTGTAGAGGTAGGCCGGATCGCAGTCGGCAAACTTCACCCACAGCGTCTGACCGTCACCCATATCGACAATCTCTTCAATCTCGGTCGGGTGCGCCGCATCGGCCACATAGCTGACACTCGCGACAGCCATCCGTCCGACATTGGCCAGGTAATCAAAATCAAGGCGCGTCGATATATCGAGATTGGTGTGCCAGCCGGCGAAGTTGAAATCGGTTTCGATATTATTGCAGACGGTAAAGCCTTGCTGCATGAACGAGGCGTGATCGGAGCTGGCGCCGGCCGCAACCAGCTGCGGCAGCAGATCCGAGACCCTCAGCGCCGTGAAGGCGGCATGATCACGGTAAGCCGTGTTGCTCGCGGCCGCTGACATGTCGATCTGGTTGGAATTGCTCGGGTCATGCGCCACCATGTCGTAGTTGTACATCACCTCGAGCTTGGTCCCCTGTGCCGCAAAGTCAGCGGCGGCCGCGCTTGATCCAACCAGCCCTACCTCTTCGGCCGAAAACGGCATGAATATGACCGTCTTGCGCAAATTGGCCGCGGCCAGCACCCGTGCCAACTCCATCGCAATCACTGTCCCCGATGCATTGTCATCGGCGCCCGGTGCGTACGTAAAGGGATCAGTACCCGAACCGAAGACGATCGAGTCGTAATGACCGCCGACCACAATGACATGGTCCGGCTCGGCAATACCCGGCTTGACCGCCTTCACGTTGTAGTGCCAGCCGCCGCCCCAGTAGAACGACGGTGTGGTGACATCGGTGTAGCCCCACTCCTGCAACTTCTGTACAATCCAGTCGCGGGCGGCGTCGATCGAGTCGGTCCAGATATAGCGTGTTCTGAACGCCTCCAGCCGCTCTACATACGACTGCATCGAATCGGCGCTGATCAGGTTGGCAAGGGTGTCGGAGTTGGGAAATAAATCCTGCGAAAACGTAGCTACCGTCTTTGGCAGGTAGGTTATCCGTATCGAATGCTCCGTAACCGCTCGGAACGTATACAGCGGATCATTCGATGCCGCCTGGGTGACAGACTGTGATGGTCGCACCAGGTACGCCTGTCCCCCCAGTTCCGTTACTTTTCCGGCGAAACTACCCGATGCCTCGCGCGGTTCAAGAGGGCGGCGCGGTTGGGCAATCAGCGCCTCTTCTGAAGTAAGCTCAGGCAAGGCTGCGTAATTGAGGCCGGCCCGTTCCAACTGAGCTCGTTCCGTCGGGTTTGGGGAAACGAGAAATTGATTGCCGTCGCGGTAATACGCCTGGCCGATGATTCCCGTCAGCACCTCCGCCTGGAAGCGATTGTCTACGGTCACCCAGCCCAGATCATCGGCAAGCGCCGACCCGGCACACCATACCAGCGCCAGGCAAATGGCTGCACGTACGTGGATCCTCTGCATCCTCTGTACCTCCCGTAAGTATCCCAACACGACGCGGTGGACAGTGGTGCGCCGGGATAACATGGATAGTAATATCTAAATCAATATGGGAAATAGACGGCTGTACGTCAAGGATCGTTGTGCTAAAGCTTGACGCCGCGACGGATCGGTTCGAATGAGGTCTTGTGCATTTCCGACGGATCCAGCTTTACCTGAACAGTCTTTTTGATCGGCATGCTCGGCATATCGGCAATCGATCCGAAGACAACGTTTTCGTTGGTTCGGCAGTATGCCACCTGGATGGTGAAATGTCTGGAAAATTCGGTTAGCAGTTGATGACGGGCATCGCCGTTCTGCAGGTGCGAGGTCCGGCCGGTGAAGGCGAACACGAACTGCGGCACCGATGAGTGCACGATCACCGATGTTACCTTCTCCCCCTTCAGGTTGTCGCGAAGAAACTGCAAGAGACTGAAGAACGCCGCGAACTCCAGATCCATGGCGTTGCCCTCGGCTCGGCAGCGAAACAGCACACCGTAATGCGGGATGGAAAACAGCAGCAGATCTCGGGCGATGCGGTGGGGATCGTCCGACGTATCATGGCCGCCCAGGCGATGCCCGATATGGCATTTGATCGGTTTATCTGTATTCATACGGCGAAGATCAGCCGCAAACTGTATGCCCCCACCAACTTAGCCCCGATCGACGACACTATCTTCTTATGCTTAAATAACTTAACACCCTCAGACCAGCACCACGTAAGTCGCTGAAAGGGCAATTGTGAACGCACCTGCCGCCCTCAGCCGACCGATTTCAGCAATTCGTTGCGCAGCGACGGTTTGGCCTCGATGTACTTGCCCGTCGCCGTCGCAAACGGCCGACCGTCATCAGAAAACGCCTCGCCGGCCGTGATATACATCCGCCCCTTCTGCTCGGTCACCCGGCCGTGGAATTTCACATGGTCACCGACGCGAACGGGACGGTGATAGCGCACGGTCAGCTCAGCAGTCACCGCGTACTTCTTTTCCGCCAGGATTGCCTTGATCATCACTTCATCGAGCAGTGTCGAGATAATCCCGCCGTGATAGATACCGGCATACCCCTCGAACTGCCTGTCGGCAGTGATCTCGGTGATCACCTTCTCGCCGTCGTAAAGAAACTTCGCTTTCAGGCCGGTCGGATGTTCATCGCCACAGACAAAGCAGTGTTTGTATTTGAGTACTTCTTCCATGCCGCCCAAAGTGCGACGCAAGACTGCTGATGTCAAGAGAGCCGTCACCGGTCCCCCCGGACTGTCGCCGAAGGACTTCTGGCGTTGGCCCGCCATTACCCCCGGAAACTTCGCTCCGCCTTCGGCTGCTCTGAGATCTCGGGCTATTGTTTCATGCGCGGTCCGACCACACAAAAAAAACGGCCCGGGGCAGCATGCCCGCGGACCGTCAACGTAACTACGTGTGAGGTAGAAATCTTATTGGACGCCACCTACCGTGCAGGTGTTGTACGTCGTCTTCCAGGTCGTGCTGCCGCTCACCACCTGGACATCCACCGTACCATTGTCAAACAGCAGGCTGAAGGTCCATGAGGTCGTGTCGGGGGCGTTGGTGCCAACTGTGCGCACATAGTCAACCGAACCGGTCACGGAACCGGATTCCGGACACGACTGCACCCAGCCGCCGAAAGTGGTCTTGGAGATCGACATATTGGTGAAGGTGGCTTCAACTTCGAGGTCGTGCCAGGTATTGGTCTGACCGACATCCTTGCGGTCCAGCGTGAACATCTGGTCGCCGTTGATCGTGGCCTGGTCGGTATCCAAACCGGCATAGTCAAAATCGGACCAGGCGTCGAGATTCAGATGCGACACCGTCGTGTCGATGGCCGCAAAGGTCCAGTCACGACGGTAGGTCAGGCCGGCCAGGCCGGCCGGATTCTGCTGCGCCGTACCGGCGGTATTGCGGAACTGGACAGAATCATGAATCGCCATCTGCCAGCTGGCGCCGGTGACGGTCGCCCATACATAGTGCCAGCCGTCGGCATACGACGACCCGCTGTTGTCCTGGGTGCCGTCAGGAATGACGATATGCTGGGCCGGATCGATGTTGTCGTCCTGGGCGGCGATGTTGGTGAGGCTGGAGAAACCACTGCCGAAGATCGAAACCGAACTGTCGACCAGCGCTTCGATCGTTTCATTGACCACCACAAACTGCGGATCACTCAGGTTACCGAGTTGCGAGGTCGGAGCTTTGTCGTCGTCGCCACCGCAACCGATGACGAATACACAGGTGAGGGCCAGACAGAGCAAGCTGCCGACCAGACCGACTGTACGAGCACGCATGATGCGTCTCCTTTCACTGTCGACTGTACCGGTCGGCAGCCTCCCGAACTCGGGCGGCTATTGCAGGAGAAACGCCATGATGGCTTTCTGGATGTGCAGCCGATTCTCGGCCTGATCAAAAACTACCGATTGCTTTGAGTCCATGACTTCATCGGTAATCTCGCGGCCGCGCTCGGCGGGCAAACAGTGCATCACTATGGCGTCGGGGCTGGCTGCCTCCAGCAAAGTCGAATTTACTTGATACTTCTGTAACTTCTTTGTCTTCTCTTCAGCCAGATGTTTCTGCCCCATCGAGGCCCAAACATCTGTATACACTACATCGGCACCTGCAACCGCTGCTTTAGGGTCGTCGGTGATGATCACTCTGCTCTCGGGATTGGCCTGCGCCAGTTTAACTATCTCGGCGTCCGGGTGACAGTCCTCGGCGGTGCCGATCCGCAGCTCCAGCGGGATCAGTGAGGCCAGGTTCAGCCAGGAATTGGTGATGTTGTTGCCGTCACCGAGATACGCCACCACATACCGGTCTTTCGGCTTCTGGTGCTCGATCACGGTCATGTAGTCGCCCATAATCTGGCACGGATGAACCAGGTCAGTCAGTCCATTGACGACCGGAACGGTAGCGTATTTGGCCAGTTCCTCGACATCCGACTGCGCAAACGTCCGGATCATAATCAACCCGACATACCGCGACAACACCCGGGCGGCGTCGGCGATCGATTCTCGTTTGCCCAGCTTGATTTCGTTGTCGGTAATGTAAATCGGGCTGCCGCCCAGCTCGCTGATCCCGACCTCGAAGGAAATGCGGGTACGCAGGGATTCCTTGGTGAAAACGCACGCCGCTGATTTACCCGCCAGCGGCTTCGGACTGATCTCACCCGACTTCATCCGGCGACACAGGTCGAAAACCTGCCGCACTTCGTCGGCTGTAAGGTCGGTAATTTTAGTCAGGGAACGGGCCATAAACGCCTCCTTATTGTCTGCCGGCAACTCTCGTTTCTTGTCAGGCGGAATAAGAAGTTGCTGACCCCTGTTGTCAAGCGCAGCCTGATGGATGGACGTCCTTGCCGGTTCCGGACAACGCCTGGCAACCGGCAGCCCATCCTACCGAACCTGTAAAGAACGTGGGGTTGGGAGGGGACAAGCCCCGCCCAACAAATGAACAATTACACCGTCCGCTGCAACAGCCCGGACAAACCTGCGTAAGACCTCCCACATCGTGCCCGGCAGATGTCCTCGTCTGCCGGACGATATACGGGTGCTTTCTCAGCGGCTCTGTGCAACAGCCCGGAAGTTCTTGCGTAAGACCTTGAGGAGGCTATATTTGCCCCCAGAAAGAATAGTCTATGGATAAACGCAAAGTCATCTTCGGACTCATCCTCATCTTCCTCGGCCTCATTTTCCTCGGCCAGACTACCGACCTGTTCTGGTTTGATCTTAGTGATCTCTCCGAGTACTTCCTCCCCCTCCTGTTCATTGGCCTTGGGATCTGGCTGATAGTCCGTAAACGCAACCAGCCCCATCCTCCCCCCACCCCTCCCGGCGGCCAGACCAGCCGGCAGCATCAAACGTATGCTCCCCCCCCGCCACCCGGCCAACAAACAACCGACAGCCAGTCTGCCGGCAGTTCAGCCACCGGTGCGCAAGCAACCTGGCAGGCCGGCCCGCCGCCGTCGTCCGATCAACCGTCGGTGGATCCGACCGGACGTCTCAAGTATGACAAGTTTCTTGGCGACCTGCATATCAACTTCGATCGCATGGCGGTGACCACTGTCGAGGTGTCCAGTTTCATCGGCGACATCGACATGCGCCTGCACGGCGCCCAGCTCTCCCCCGGCCTCAACCGTATCGTCATTTCCGGATTCGTCGGCGATGTTCGGGTATTGATACCGCACGACATGCCGATCTTCGTGCACGGCGCCAATTTTGTCAATGACATCGACATTCTCGGCCAGCATGTCAGCGGCTTCTCGAACACGCTCGACGCTCAGTCGGAGACATACTCATCTGCCGAATCGAAGATCTATCTGGCGATCAACACGTTTATCGGCGACATCCGCGTATACAAAGTCTGACGTTGCTGATGCAACTGAGAGTTGTAGCCGGCCGCGTGCGGTGGGTTGATTTTAGCCGCAGGGCAGCCTCAGCCTTGTGAGGCTGTCATCACGAAACACTCCAGCTTAGAGAACGCCCTGCGACACGTCGTACCCGCGGAGGCGGGTATTCACTATTCTCTTCTGACTCAGCAAATGCAAGAGACTGGATTCCCGCTTTCGCGGGAATGACACCATGCGCTAAGACCGGCAAAACAGGAGATGTGAGCCGCGAGTGCGGTGGGTTGATTTTAACCGCAGGGCAGCTCGGCAAATCCGATGCCTCCGGATTACGGACCTGCCCTACGACATACATCACATCACAAAATATACTTACTCAAATCCTCATCAGCGATGATCGGGTCGAGCGACTTCTCGACCATCCTGCCCGAAATGGTGATCTTCTTCCGACGTTTGGGCGGCTCAAAAAGAATATCCTCGAGAAGCGTCGTCAATACCGTATGCAGCCGTCGCGCCCCGATGTTCTCCTGCTCACCGTTGATCTCCTCAGCATATTCAGCAATCTTGCGCACTGCATCCTTGCTGAAACTGAGCTGAACTCCTTCGCTTGCCAGCAGTGCTTCATACTGCTTCACCAGCGCAGTCTTTGGTTCCGTGAGAATCCGCTCGAAATCGTCCGCCACCAACGAATCCAGTTCCACCCGAATCGGGAAGCGCCCCTGCAGTTCGGGTATCAGATCCGACGGTTTGGCGGCATGAAACGCCCCCGCGGCGATAAACAAGACATGGTCTGTTCGCACCATGCCGTACTTGGTCGTCACCGCGCACCCCTCGACAATCGGCAGGATATCGCGCTGCACGCCCTCGCGACTTACATCCGGGCCGGTCTTGTTGCTGTCGCCAACCACTTTGTCAATCTCGTCGATAAAGATGATCCCCGACTCCTGCACCCGTTCGAGCGCCTCGGCAATCACTTCGTCCATATTGACCAGCTTGTTCAACTCCTCACCGACGAGGAAACGGCGGGCATCCTTGATCGGGAGGGTGCGACGTTTGGTTTTGCGCGGCATCAAGCCGGAGAACATCTCCTGGAAATTCACGCCCAGCTCTTCCATTCCCATCGGGCTGAAGATCTCGACTACCGGGTAATTCGAGTCCGGCGCTTCCACCTCGACCTCGCGATCCTCAAGCTTGCCGTCGCGCAATTTCTGCCGAAACTTCTCGCGCGTCGCCATCATTGAATCACGTTGCTTTGCGTCCTCGGTTTCACCGGCGATCTTCTTCGGCGCCGGGCCCAGGAGCAGGTCGAGCAGGCGTTCTTCAACGAGTTCGTTTGCCTTTTCGGTCAACCTGGCCTGCTTCTCGGTGCGCACCATATTGACGCCGATATCCACCAAATCGCGCACCATCGACTCGACATCGCGCCCGACATAACCGACCTCGGTGAACTTCGATGCCTCCACCTTAATAAACGGCGCTCCGGCCAGGTCGGCCAGGCGCCGCGCAATCTCGGTCTTGCCCACACCGGTAGGGCCGATCAGTATGATGTTGTTCGGCATGATTTCGGCCCGCAGCTCTTCCGGTGCATTCTGACGACGCCAGCGGTTACGCAGCGCGATCGCCACCGCCTTCTTGCCTCTTTCCTGGCCGATCACGTACCGATCGAGGTACTGCACAATTTCCGGGGGGGTGGGATGTAGATTGTTGTTGGTCATTTGATAACTTCCACATGGATTTCTCGGTTGGTGAAAATACAGATGTCGGCCGCGATCTCGAGTGCCTGCACCGCTACTTTCTCGGCGGTCATCCGCGGATTTGCCGCCATCAGCCCCCGCGCCGCTGCCAGCGCGTACGATCCGCCGGACCCGATAGCAATCAAACCGTCGTCCGGCTCGATGATCTCGCCGTTGCCCGACAACATAAACAAATGCTTGCCGTCGGTGACAACAATAAGCGCGTCCAGCCGCTGCAATATCTTATCGGTCCGCCAGTCTTTGACCAGCTCGACGGCCGCCCGCGGCAGGTTGCCCGAGTACTCCTCAATTTTCTTTTCCAGCAGATCGTACAGCGTCAGGGCGTCCGCCACGGCGCCGGCAAATCCGGCGATGATACTGCCGTCGTAAATGCGACGGATCTTCACCGCCTTGTTCTTGAACACCGTATCGTCGAGTGTCACCTGGCCGTCGCCGGCAATAGCCGCCTGGCCCTTCTGAATTAAGCCGATTATGGTCGTAGCGTGCATCGACACGTCGTATTCCTCATTTCTGTTCGCCGGAACGCGGGTGCGCCCGACGGTAGACATCTTTCATCGTTTCCGCCGTCACATGCGTGTACTTCTGCGTTGTCGACAGCGACGAATGCCCCAATATCTCCTTTATCAACAGCAGATCGGCGCCGTTCTCCAACAGATGCGTCGCGAACGAGTGACGCAAGGTGTGCGGCGTCGCTTCAATCCCGACGGTCTCACAAAACTTCTTTACCGAACGATTGACCGAACGCACCGATAACGGTTCCCCTGACCGATTGAGGAACAACCTGTCGGTCGGTGTCCGCGACGGATTGTCGATACTGTCGAGAAACCGCTTTCGCTTTTCGAGGTACCGGGTCACGTCGTCCGTCGCCTCCTCGCCCAGCGGTACCGTTCGCACCTTGTTCCCCTTCCCCAGCACCGTCACCAACCCCGCCTTCAGATCAACACTGGCCAGCTTCAACGATGCCAGCTCCTCGCGACGGATCCCGGTCGAATACAGAAGCGACACCATGGTGTAGTCGCGCACGAACTGGTAGCGGTCGCCACGGTTCGGGTGGTCGTCGCCGAACAAGGACGGTACCTCGCGCTGGGCGATAAAATCCGGGATAGCGCGGCGGTACTTCATTTGCGGCAACTTGAACAGGTACCGCTGCCCCTCCGCCTGGTTGGCCAGGTAGCGCTGGAAGCCGTTGAGCGCCGAGATAAAATGCGCCAGCGTCCGATTCGAAACGCCGGCATCCAGCCGCCGCCGCAGGTAGATCCGCAGAAACAGCGGATCATTCGGACTGGTACCGGGCTGTTCACGGTGCTGCTGATCGAGGAAGGCGATCCAGGGGGTGAGGTCGCGACGGTACGAGTCGACCGTACGCGTCGCCCGGCCCTGCTCCTCGACCAGCATGCGGAGATAATCGTCGAGCGCCTGTTTCAGCATAAAGGCATGATATCCAATGCCCAATTCAACGTCAAACAGTTGTTGCGGACAGCTCGCTCTGTCACCCCTGCGAAGGCTGGGAACCCAGCGCGCACGTGTCCAGAGCGCAAGCACAGACGAAAAAGCCCCCAGACCACAATTGTCTGGTTCGCACCCGGTTCGTTATTCCGCCCCACACTGTCAACATTGGATGCCGGCCTCCGCCGGCATGACAAGAGACAAAAAACCCACCGCGCCGTCGGCGCAGTGGGCTACCATATCTCGTCAGCAGACCGAATTACTTGCCGGTCGACTTTTCCGTCTTCTTTTCCGGCTGCTCATCCGGTGTCGTATCGGCTACCTCGTTCTTGCACTGCGGACAGCGCAAAAACTCGCCCTTCACCTTCGAGATCTTCAGGACCATGAACGGGTTATTGCAGGCCGGACACTCTTTCTTGACTGGCTTGTCCCAGCTGGCATAGTCGCACTTCGGGTAATTCGAGCAGCCGTAGAACAGCCGACGTCCCCGCGCCTGCTTCTCGATAACCTTGCCGTCACACCCCTCCTTCGGACACTCGATCCCGAGCGACACCGGCTTGGTGTTCTTGCAGTCCGGGTAGGCGCTGCACGCCATGAACCGTCCGTATCGCCCGGTCTTGATCACCATCGGCGAGCCGCACTTTTCACACACCTCGTCGGTCTGGTTCTGCGCCTCTTCCTCCGGCAGCGGTCGGGTCGACTTGCACTCCGGATAGGCGCTGCACGCCAGGAAGCGACCGTTGCGGCCCCACTTGATGATCATCGGTGAGCCGCACTTTTCGCACTTGATGTCGGTCTCTTCGGTCATCGATTCCTTGATCTCGTTCTGGCGCTCCTTGAGCGAGTCGACCTTCTTGATGAACGGCGCGTAGAAATCTCTCAATACCTTCACCCAGTCGTCCTCACCCTCTTCCACCAGGTCCAGCTCCCGCTCCATGTTGGCGGTAAACTCGACATTGAACAAATCCGGGAAATGATTGACCAGCAGCTTATTAATGGTCTTGCCCAGTTCGGTGGGTGCCAGACGCCGCTCCACCGACTCAACATACTTGCGGTCAAGCAAGGTGGAGACAATCGACGCATACGTCGACGGCCGCCCGATGCCGTCAGCCTCGAGCTGCTTGACAAGCGTCGCTTCGCTGTAGCGCGCCGGCGGACGGGTGAACGACTGCGTTTCTTCCAGCTTGTGCAGCGACAGCGTTTCCCCCTCCTTCATCGGGGGAAGGTTCAGCGCACCGTTGCCGTAGCTGTCGCCGCTGCCGTTTTCGTCCTGTTCCTTCTCTTCGTGATAGACCTTCAGGAAACCGTCGAATTTGAGCGACTGCGCCGTCACGCGGAAGGTAAACCGCCCCGCTTCGATATCCACCGTCTGCACCGTGTACCTGGCCGGGTTCATTTGCGAGCCGAGGAAACGGTTCCAGATCAGGGTGTACAGCTTGAGCTGCTGCGGCGTGAGTTTCTTTCTCACCTTCTCCGGCGGCAGGGTGAGGTAGGTCGGACGGATCGCTTCGTGGGCGTCCTGCGACCCCTTCTTCTTGCCATACTGGATCGGCTTGTTGGGCAGGTAATCCTTGCCGTAATTTTTCTCGATAAATGCCCGTGCCGCCGACAACGCCTCACCGGACAGGCGGGTGGAATCGGTACGCATATAGGTAATCAGACCGGTCGTCCCCTCGCCGCTGACCTCAATACCCTCATACAGCTGCTGCGCCAGGGTCATCGTACGTTTCGGCGAGAAACCAAACGCCTTGGCGGCTTCCTGTTGCAATGTAGAGGTAATAAATGGCGGCAGTGGCTTGCGGGTCCGCTCGGTCGTCTTGACACTGGCGACCGTAAAGTCGGCCTTCTTGATCTCGGCCAGGTACTCCTTGACCTGCTTTTCGTTCTCAATGACCAGTTTCTTGTCACCGGAATCGGCCGGTGAACCAACCGTCTGCTCATCAACTTTGAACAGACGTGCCGTAAACCGGGTCTTGTCCTTCGTATCCAGAAGTGCGGCGATCTGCCAGTATTCCTGCGGGTTGAAGGCGTCGATTTCCGCCTCGCGCTCGCACACCAGGCGCAGCGCTACCGACTGCACACGGCCGGCCGACAGATTGTACGAGATGACCTTCCACAAGAACGGCGAAACCGTATAGCCGACGATACGATCCAGCACCCGGCGCGCCTGCTGGGCATTGACCAGGTTCACATTGATTTCGCGCGGGTTGGAAATCGCCTCGTTGACGGCCAGCTTGGTGATCTCGTTGAACGTCACCCGGCTCAGCTTCCCCTTGATCTTTCCTTCCAGCATGTTTGCTACATGCCAGGCGATCGCCTCTCCTTCGCGATCCGGATCGGGTGCGAGGTAGATGTTGTCGGCAGTCTTGGCCGCTTTACGCAGCTCGCGCAGGACCTTTTCCTTCCCCTTGATCGTCACATACTGGGGTTCAAAGTCGTTGTCGACATCAACCCCCAGCTTCGACTTGGGCAGGTCTTTCACATGGCCGACAGTGGCCATGATGCTGAAATTCTTGCCGAGAAAGTTGCTTAGCGTGCGAGTCTTGGTGGGTGACTCAACGATCACAAGATTTTTAGCCATTAATCTCTCCAGGACTATTCGAGATGTCGCATATCTATGGTATTACATCGAATCGGAGAGCTGAAACTTAACCTTCCCATCCAAAACATCTCGCAACGCGACCATAGTAATTTTGCGAGCTTCGATATCTACTTCCGGATCCTCAGCCAGCTTTTCGAGTGCTCTGAGGCGCTGGGAATTCAGATTCCGGGCGTGCTGGGCGGCCACAATAACCGCCTCATATCTGTTCAAATCCATCTTCTTGAGGTCATTTACAGAAAAAATAGCCACTGGTTCCTCCGTTGGGTGTCCGGTGTGGTTAACCCGTAATCTTTCTTATTTGTTCCGGATCGAAGTTTTCGACCCGGCAATGATGCGCCTCGACAATGTGCAGCACCTGCTTGACCGCAGAGCTAAGCTCATTATTGACAACAGCATACTCGAAATTCTTAAAGAGCTGCATTTCTCGCCGGGCATTCTCAAAACGAACCTTCAACTGCTCCGGCGACTCTGTCCCGCGCTTTTTCAGCCGCCGCTTCAATTCTGTTACCGACGGCGGCAAAATAAAGATCGTGATCGCATGCGGGTACGCCTCCTTGATCTTGAAGGCACCCTGCACGTCGACATCCAGAAGCATTACACCACCTTTACCCACAACCCGGTCTAATGGTTCCCGCGGCGTGCCATACCAGTATAAATGAACCTTGCACGCTTCGGCGTACAAACCTGCCTCACGTTTGGCGTGGAACTCTTCCTGGCTCAGGAAATGGTACTCCCGGCCATCCCGCTCGCCGGGACGTTTCTGCCGTGTCGTGTGCGAAACCGAAAACCGCCAGCCCTGCTTTCGGCGCGCCGGTGACAACAGGCGGCGGCAGATCGACGTCTTCCCGCCGCCCGACGGCGACGATACAATGACGATCTTCCCTTTATAATCAGTCAACTGGCCGGGCAATCTACTGCCCCCTACTCAACATTCTGCACCAGTTCGCGCAGTTTTTCAATTTCTTCCTTGGTCGCCAGCGAGAGCCTGGACACGGCAATGTCGGAGCACTTGGAGGCTATCGTGTTGGCCTCCCGGTTCATTTCCTGCAGCAGGAAATTCAAGCGCTTACCCACCGCATCGGTGGAATTCAAGGTCTCGCGATACTGCTGGATATGACTGTCCAGACGGGTACACTCCTCGGCGATATCCATCCGCTCCGCCAGGATAGCGATTTCTTCTTCAATACGGCGCTCATCCGGGGGTGTCCCCTCCAACAGATCCGTCACCTTAGCGCGGATTCTTTCTCGTTGTTTCGCAACGGCTTCCGGGGATAACTTAATAATTTCCTCTAAGTTATGCGCTATTGAATCGAGGCTCGCGCTCATCTGCGATGACATCGCCTCCCCCTCCTTGCGTCGCATCGACACCATCTTGTCGAGCGCCTCGGTGGTCGCCTTCTTCAGTTCAGGCCAGATCTTGTCTTCATCCGCGATCGACGTATCCCCGACCAGTACTTCCGGAAACGCCAGCATATCCGACATCCGCACCGGCTCGGTCAGTTTGAGTTGCTTACGCACTTCTTCGAGCTGATTGTAATAGGCGACAACGGCGTCACGGTTGAGCGGATACCGATCGGGCGAGCCTTCCGGCTCCTCAAAGCCGACATAGATCGTCACCTTCCCCCTCGACACCCGCGACCCAATAAGCTCGCGCAACGGCGCCTCGAACGAAAAGAACGCGCGCGGCAGTCGGCAGGACATCTCCAGAAAACGTGTATTAATAGAGGAGATCTCTACCACAAACTTGCCGGCAATACCGGTCTGCTCGGCTTTGCCGAAACCTGTCATCGAATTCATGCTACGTGTGCCTTCTCTGTCAAAACAGGCCACAAGATTAGGTCGGGGTTATGATTTTGTCAATAAAATAGATGGAAACGGCGCGATTGGTGACTTATTGCTCGACGTCCGAGCTTTTCTCCACCGGCAGCATCAGGGTCGTGGTCAGGCCGCGATCCGGCTCGAATGTCCGGTCGAGGACGCCTTCGAGTCGTTCAACCAGATAGCGCGCAATCGGTAATTCGGTCCGCCAGCGATCGCTTGAGGCCAGGTCCGAGAGGTCTCCGGTTGATGGATCGATGCGGAAGCCGCCGGCATGGGACTCACCCGGACTCAGATCGGAGTTGTCGTCGATTATCAGACAACACGACGATTCCGAAATCTCCGCCGTCACTTTGATCGCCACCAATTCGCCGAGGGTGCGATGGACGGTATCCATCATGATATTGTCCAGCATAAGCTTAAGCCAGGCCAACGGCAGCCGGCACTTGGGCAGGCTGGCGATTTCGAATTCAAAGGTACGGTGTGGGAACTGTTCGGTCAGACGTTTCGCCGCTTCATCACACAACAGGCTCAGGTCGACCTCATCGGCTTCGCACGAGCTCCCCAAGAGACGGTCCAATTCGGCGATCTCGACTGCCAGATCCGCCAGCATCCTGGTGTGATCATTCAGCGACTGCAGGTGCTCGTTCCCCTGTGGTCCAAACTGGTTGTAAAAACTGTGCGCCAGCCATTCGCCATGACCGCGAATAGTACTGCTCAGGGCGCTGATCACGCCAACCACGTTGGACCAGAAATTGTTGTCCGAGGCCACCCTGGACAGGTCATGCTCAGGTTGCGCCGCCGGATGCGGCATGCCGGTCGCCGGGCCGGTTACCGAAAGCGGCTTGAACAGCCAGACCTCCGATCCCGCGCCCAGCAGGCTCCCCGCCACCAACAGCTCACACGGACGTCCACCCGGCGTAAGGATTTCACTTGTTTCGGCCCGCTCGGCATTGGTCGACAGATCGAGCATTGCATCAAAGTCGACATGCTTGTTGCACGACCTCACGGCATCGATCAGCTCACTCCGGTCGATCGGCACCCGGCCACCGCCGAATAGCTCGCTGACTACCGTATTCAGCGCCAACTCCGAACCGGTCTGATCGGCAATCGCCACCCCCAGATTGAAGCGTTCGAACAGGTCCAGCAGTAACTCGGCCGGGTTCGGCGCCGTCGGTTGCCCCTTCGGTTCCGGTGCGACCGTCGTTTCAACCCGAGCCGTCTCCGCAACCGGTTCCGGCAGCACCGGCAGCTCGACCTCATGGCCCGACAGATGCCGCACCAGGCCGATTATCCGGCAAACCTGTTCGATTGCCGCCGAGACATCCTCATTGCTACAGCCGTCCTTGAATGCCAGGCGGATGACAAAACCTGAATCGAGTATATCATCGAGGCGCGTCACGAACTCTCGCGGCGCCTCACCGATCAACTCAATTGCTTTCTTTGCGGCCGGTGCCTGTGTACAGTCGTAATTTTCGCCCGTCCGCAGTACATCCTTGTGCAGTTCATTGGTCAACGGCAGGGTCTGAAACCTGGGGCTGCCGGTTTTTGGATCCGACGGAAACACTGTTTCCAGCGACTCGCCATTGATACGGTACAGCGCAGCAAACTCCGCCCCCACCATCTCGCCAATAGCCCGGACTACGTGCGCCAAGTGATCGTCGGATTCCAGCGACATTAAGTGCCCGAGCAGGCTGTTCTCAGTTTGAGGCTCATGGTGCGGTGCTTCTTCTTCACCGGCAGCCGGGACGGCAGCGGCATCGGCGGCGGTCCGGCTGATAATAATCTGGTAGTTGACCGGGTTGCCGGCGATGAAGTTAAGCGACATGATCGCCACCACCGACATAGGCTGCCCCTTGACCGGAGACAAAATCATCCGCGTCGCATCATACGCTGACTCGGTATGATTCCGATTCAGCATCACATTGTGGAGAACTTCCTGCGACGGTTCGTCGAGAAACTCGGCAAGCTTGCGCCCGAACAATTCTTCGAGTCCGGCCCCGAAGAGTTCTTCAAGCTGGTCGTTGAGAAAAACGATTCGCCCCTTGAGATCAATCTTGCAGACGGCGCACCGTTCGAGACTCGCAGTTGTCTGTTCGGCCAGGGTTGTCGGCATTACGGTTCAGTCGGTCTTGAGTAGCTTTACAGTCCGGGCTTCACGTCGGGTTTCAATTACCGCGAGGTAAACACCTGCAGCAACACGACTTCCCGAATTATTTCGCCCGTTCCACGTTGTACTCAAGTCATCGACAGAACCTGTTGAATTATTGACCGATTCCCACACTTTTTCTCCCGCCGGCGTGAAAATTGTTACCGAACGGATTGGATCAGAACTGACTGCGAAAAAGGTCACGGTGTCGCGAAACGGATTCGGCCCGGCCCTCACCGCGCCAACTCCGGCACGAATTACGACTGTCACTTGATTTGTATCAGCAAACCGGCCATCTGTCACCGCCAGCGTGATCGGCCCCAATGGCCCCGAGCCGGCAGCGATCGGCAGATCAAGAACATACAAACCACCCTGAGTGCTCAGACCAACTGTCGCCGGTCCGCTCACAATCTCCACTATCGCCGGCAGCTCGGCCTGACCGGTATACTCAACCGGAATCCGGGCGGTCCCTTCATTAACCGTGACCACCGGCGGCATCGAGAGACGTATTCGGTCGGCAGTGGCGTACGCATCAAGAATGCCGTACCCGAGGTCGTTATTGGGGTTGTCGCTGAGCGAGCCGGTGGTGCGAATGCGCTCGCGCAGGTCGGCTGCCGTCAATGTCGGCTCGATTTCCAGCGCCAGCGCCGCACCGCCCGCCACCAGTGGCGCCGAGAGCGATGTCCCGCTGGCCGTGGTGTAGCCCGTTGAGGCATAATTCGGCGCTGCCACGCTCACGCCAAGGGCGCTGATATCAGGCTTGATCCGACCATCTGCTGTCGGCCCCGGCGACGAAAACGAAGCCACCGTGGAGTCCGGATTGGTCGCACCAACCGCGATTACCGAATCGCCGTCGGCCGGAAAGCCGATAGTCCCCCACGAATTGAGGCGATCATTGCCGGCCGAGTTGACGACCAGGATGTTTTTGGCAGCAGCGACATCAGCCGCAATCGTGATCCGCGCCGTGTTACCGTCCAGCTGCGACTGCGTATAACTCCCCGAATCCTGAAACGAGAAGTAGCCGAGTGACGAACTGATGATGTCGACCCCGATAGAATCGACCCATTCCGCAGCGGCGATCCAGTTGTCCTCTTCCATCTTGATCTCGGTGCCGCCACAGGTGATCTCGGTTTTGGCCAGCACGAAATCGCAGCCCGGCGCCATCCCGATCATACTCCCCGGCTGATTGGTTGCCACCACGCCAAGCGTGAGGGTGCCGTGACGGCTCTGGTGGAAGCTGGACGGGTCGCCCGAACAGTCGGCGCCGGAGACATCATCGTCGGCCTGCACGAAATCACGCTGCGCAATGAGCGACATGCTGTCAAACGCCGGGTGACCGGTTTCGAACCCCGAATCGAAAAACGCCAGCAGCACGCCGTCGCCTGTCAGGCCGGCGTCGTGCAGACGGTCGGCGTTGACGAACCGATGCTGAAAAGACGCCAAGCCGTCATCAATCAACGCCCGCGGTGGCTCGAGAACAGCTCGCTCCGGTTCCGGATGCGGCGGCGCCACCAATGTCGCCACCGACGTAACCTGCTCGACCGACGCTATCGCCGCCGCCCGCGCTATTTGAACAGCGCTGCCGGAAACCGACACCGCCCCGAGCCAGCGGGACACCCGTCGGACTGTTACCCCGGTCGCTGAGATTTGATCCAGCAGGTCAGCCCGAATGGGATAGTCGTGCTCGTCGATCAGCAGATTGACCGGATCGACGCGGGCGCGACGGCGACGTGCAGCCTCGGTTAGTTCGATTGGCTCGTCATCGCGAGCATTCGCATCGAGATAAAGCCAGACCGACTGGCGATCCGACGGTGCTGCCGCCATTCGATCGCGCAGCCGGGGATCGAACTTCTGATCCACAGACTGCGCCCCGGCACTGCCGGACAGCAACAGGAGAACCAGGGTGAACATATATCTCACTGCAGCCTCCGGTAAGCCGGAAACAGATCGTCCGGGGCACGGTAATGGAACGGCTTTGGATAACGGAACCAGTAGTTTTGTTCGCGGTTATTCAGCGGCAGATAATGATGCGGATCGAGGATGACATTCACGACCCGTTCTGACGTCTTGCAGATTGATACGGCCGTATCCGCCATCGATGCCTCACTCGGAACAAACACCGTATCATACAACGTATCATACCTCTCGGTGACAAACGCGACCTCAACCGGCCATGCCGTTCTCTGGTCGACTGCCATGACCATGACCTGAGTCTCATGAGACCCACCTCTTGCCACCGACGATACCCGCTCGATTCGATACTCTGATGGAATCTTCAAACGAGTGCGGAGTGGCTCAGGATGCAACTCCGCCACCAAACCAATCATATCATCTTCCGTCGGGTAGCCGGCACGAGTGGCGTCGATAAATGACGACCAGGTTGCCCACGCGCTGTCGGCGCCAATCACGTTGGCAAGGGCATAGTGGGCAGCAGCGGTCCTGTACATTCGATCGATCATACCCGTCTCACATCCCAGGAATGAACCATGCGGTTTCAGTCGCTTTCGATACACCGCTTCTTCATACTTCGTCAGCATGTCGTAGCCGTCAGCACCGTATACATCATACAACACCATCGCTGCCAAATAGTACACCAACCCGAGATTGAAACAGGCTGCCACATCAGGCCTGTCCAGCAATACCGGCAACAACAGACGGTTGGCCATCGCCACCGCCACCGCCGCCGGCAGTATCTCTGTATCGAGCATGTCCGACGGCAACACGACAGCGTCGTTCCCCGGCTGCGGCTCAGCCGGCGGTACACCAACTATCACTTTCAAATACTCCGACGGTACCAAATCCAGGTATTCGCCGTACGCGCGCCATAACAGCTCAACGGTCGCCGGTAACAGTCGCATCGCCCGCTCATTCACCACCGGCAGTCGGTAGTATGTCACACGCGTACCGCGCAACTGCTGCCGAGAAAGTTCAACACTGCCGGCGGCCAGCAAAGTCGGCCCGGTCGACAGGTAGTCGCGCATGACATATTCCCGCCGTCCCCGCGGATTCACCGGCAGCACGCCTCGAATATCGGGCGCCTCCAGTTGCAGGTTACGCAGATCAAACAGTATCTTCCCCTCTTCCGGTTCAGGAAGAACACCGTAGACCAGACGTTCATTCAGCAAGCGACCGGAATGCGCCAGCAGGTATGCGCTGTCGAGCGTGACCGCAACATCGTAGTTCGCCACCTCACCCCAGGCCATCCGGGTAAACGGCCGACCATCAGCCTGCGGACACAACATCGGCCATGTCCCTGCAAGGTCGAGGACCGGCTCATCAGGCTGCGGTATTTCAAGTATCGCATCGTAGGTCAGGATGAGCAGCCCTTCCTCGCCCGGGTCAATTGGCGGATACAAATTGACGCAGAGCAACGAATCCGAACGTTCAATATCCTCAGTCGCAACCGGTGCGGCCAGGTAGAGAATGGAGTCGAAGGTGATGTGCTGCGACGAGTCCAATCGGAAACACAGCTCGTAAATCGGCGCATCATATCGATTGTCGTAAGATAGATTGTAGCGCCCGTGCACGGTTCCGCTATCGAGGTCGACATCAAGCAGTATTTGGATCTCGGCCCCCGGGGACACGATCGCCTCATCATGCAGATGCATATGGGAGTGACCATGCTGCCCCCATCCAGTCGCAATCAGCGACAGCCACAGCGTCGCTGCCAGGGCGACGCTACGTAAGCACTTTGGCCAGGAAGTCACGCGTCCGCTGCTCCTTCGGGTTGTCCAGTAATTGATCGGGTCGTCCCTGCTCGACCAGCTTGCCGTCGTCGATCAGCATGATGCGATCGGCCACCTCGCGGGCGAAACCGACCTCATGCGTCACCACCATCATGGTCATCCCCTCCGATGCCAGCCCGGTCATCACCTCGAGCACCTCGCCGATCATTTCGGGATCGAGCGCCGAGGTGGCTTCGTCGAACAGCATGATCTTGGGATTCATCGCCAGCGCCCGGGCGATTGCCACCCGCTGCTTCTGCCCCCCCGACAACTGGCCCGGAAAGGCATCGATCTTGTCGCCAAGTCCCACCTTGTCCAGCAGATCTTTCGAGACTCTCGTGGCTTCATCACGGCTGCGCCGGCGCACCACCCGCTGCGCCAGGTTGACGTTCTTTAGTACATTCAAATGCGGAAATAAATTGAACTGCTGAAAGACCATCCCGACCTCGAGACGAATTTCGTGAATTTCATGATGGCCTTTATCGATCCGATGACCGTCAATGTTAATCACCCCCGAGTCAATCGACTCCAGCGCATTGAGGCAGCGCAGCAGGGTTGATTTGCCGGAGCCGGACGGTCCGAGCACCACGACCACCTCCCCCTTCTCGACGGTAAAACTGATTCCGTCCACCGCCCGGATATCCCCAAAACGGCAGACAATATCTTTCACCTCAATTATCGCCACGCGTTGCTCCATAACCATGAATAGCGAACCGCTTCTCTAAGAGCTTCACCAGCCGAGTGAGGGTCAGGGTCAGTATCAGGTAGATGGCACCGACTACTAACCAGACGTGGAAATCGAGAAAATGCTGATTGGCATATTCGCGCCCGGCGCGTGTAAGTTCGCGCAGCCCGATAATGCTGACCAGCGATGAGTCCTTCAGGCAGGCGATGAACTCGTTGGCCGACGGTGGCACCACGATCCGCAGCGACTGCGGCAGGATGATATGTCGCAGCGTCTGCCAGCGTGTCATCCCTAACGACATGGCTGCCTCATGCTGGCCATAATCGATTGCCTCGATACCCGATCGGAAGATCTCGGCCATGTAGGCGCCATAGCATACGCCTACCGCTATAACGCCGGCTACAAACCGATCGAGGTTTATCAGCTTGCCGAGACCGAAATAGACAAAAAAGATCAGCACCAGGAGCGGCACGCCGCGCAGGGTATTGATGTACGCTCCCGCCAAAACACGCAGCACCCGGCTGCCGGAAATACGCATGACGCCGAAGATGAAGCCGCACACCAGCGCCAGGAGATACGCCAGCACCGAGATCAATACTGTCCAGTGAACCGCCTGGACCAGGTAAAAGAAGATGTCGGAGAGGATCGATGCTTGTTCGCTAAGCCATTGCATGTCTGTTCCCTTCTCGCGCAGGGAACATAGCCGCAGCACCGGGCCGGGTCAAGAACGGTTTCACACGTCGTACATTACTTCTTGAAGAGGTTCTTGAGCTTGTCGGCGGCATCCTCGACCAGGTTTTCCTTCCCCTGCTCGGCCAGCGCATCGTAGTTGATGGTAAACGTCGGCTTGGTCAAGGTTCCGCCAATCACAATCGGCAACTCGAGGGTGGTGCCGCCCGCCCCGCCCTTGCCGAACAACTCGGTTACCCCCTTGAGTAATCCCGACGATCCGGCCAGTTTGGCGCTCGTTTCCTCGTTCAGCCTGATAGTGCCGGAGTACTCGATCGCTTCGTCGAATCCGTAAGAGCCGCTGAAGGTAACCATCCCCAAACTCCCCAGGTCGGCGGTGATGTCGTCGACTCGCACCCGGCCATCCTCGACCTTCACCTTCGTCGCAACATCGCGCAATGCCTGTTCCTTGTCGAACTCTTCGCCAATCTTCTGTGCCAGCGAGTTGATGCTCTGGTACACCACGCCGGAGGTCACTACCTGCCCCTCGCGCATGGCCGCATTGCCATCGACCGATAACGACTGCAGGAAGACATCCGGGTCCCACCCGGCCGCATCGTAGTCACCGCTGAAATTGAACTTTCCGAACAGGTGTCCACCGAAGGGCGTGAAGCGCGTCATAAAGTCGTTTGCTTCAATACGGTTGGCATCGAACTCGCCGACGTACCTCGGCCGCGACATATCACTCAGATCAATCGTCGTCTTGCCGTTCACGTCTCCGCTGTACACCATGCCCGAGACATCATAGGCGTCGATCGTCCGGTCCGCATACGTCACCTTACCGGAAACGTCGGTGAAGTCAACCCCCATGTAAACGACCGTATCGGCGCTGAAACTGCCGCGGGCATCGATATCCGGCAGCATGACACTTGAGATTGAATCGGGATCGACCTCGGTCTGCTCGGCGCCACCCGCCCCCGGCACTGCCTCGGGAAACAGCTTATCGACATTGAACCGCGTGGCACTGGCGGTGACAAACACCATCGGGCGTCGGGCATTGTTGCGCTCGTTGGTCTCGATCGGCAACAGGTACGGAAACGGATAGAGCATACGGCCGGTCAGGGAGACATCCGACGACTCGAATGCGACGTCGAGCCGGCTGATATAAATCGTGTCCGGCGTGATCCGCAGCGCCGCCTCCAGCGAGGTTATCGGCTCCGCCAGCAGGCTGTCTCGATAGGAACCGTTCTTCACCACAATACTCCCCCGCGGCTGGAAACTCGAGACCCGGTTGATGTTACCGGCCAGTTGCAAGTCAACCGCCAGGCGGCCCGACATCTCCGGCGCCCCTTTTTCCGGGAGGAACGGATTGGCCAATGCCATATCGACATCACCCTTCAGGGTACCGTCGATCCCCGGCGCCAGTTGCATGGCCGCCAGCGAGTCGGCCATCAGCCACGGTAACAGGTCGGTGATGCGACCTTCAAACGCTACATCCCCTGACGGCATCGACGCCTTGAGGTTTCGAATTCTTGCCACGCTCCGATCGAAATAGACATCCAGCTCAAGGGTATCAATCGGTTCCGGCAGCAGGTTGGAGTTGTATGTTCCATTGCGCACCGCTACATCACCCGACACATTCAGGTGCTCCAGACTGTCGAGTGGTCCTTGAATTTTGATGTCGAAAGTCGTCCTGCCGCTGACCCGGTGCCGGCCCTCGGTTGGAAGGAACGGTTCGGCGTAGCTCAGGTTGAGCGATCCCGACAACTCGCCATCGACACTCGGCTGCTCGAAGTTCACCAGCGTGAAGTGCCCCTTGAGCGGCTCGCCATCAAATGACCCCTGCTGAATGTTGAAGCGCACGTTGTCCGGCTTGACATCGAGCACCGCCCGGGCAAGTGTCAACTCCCCCGGCACCTGCGCGCTGCTCACGGCGACCTCCGACATCTCGGCTGTCGCCGCGTAATCGAGTGGCACCTCGAGCGAAGCATCATAGTCCGCCGTCGCATTCAGCGAGAAGGTACCTTCAATATTATAGTCGGCGAGAAGTTCACGTTTCGACGGCGGCAATAGTTGCGTCAGCTCCGCAACCGTGATCGTCCCCGACGTCAGCGTCGCATGCCCTTTCATCGGCTCGGTCAGCGAGGCATCCCCCGAAACATCGACCGCCAGCCCGTTGAACCTGAACTGCGTCTCATCGATACGAATCGTCCGGCCGTTCATATCAAATTCGGCAGCGTAGTCCAAACCGATCGCGAATGGCCCGTAGTCGTCTTCATACATTGCCGTCAGGCTGTCGACCGACAGACGGCCCCGCGACGTGAACACCCCTTCGCGCGGGTTCGACAGGCCGGTGTTCAAATCGAAACGGTGCAGGGTGGCGCGGATCATCGACGAATCGTCGATATACCGCAGCACGCCGTCGTTGATTTCCAGGCGGTCGAAACTGATCGCAGCCGCCGCCGGCTGGGCTTCGGCCGGCAGCTTATCCGCCCCCGCCGGCGCCTGTTCCTCGAACGTTTCAAACGTGTAGTTGGTCGAACCGTCGGCGCGTTTCAGCAGAAGAATCAACGGTTCGTCAATTATCAGCCGATCCAGCGCAAAGTCTCCTGCCAACAGCGGAAAGAACTGGAGCTTGACATCAAGCCGTTCGGTCGACAACAACGGATCGGCGTCAAACCCGTCCGGGTTGGCGATGGTCACATCCTGCAGGACCACGCCGATGCCACCCCAGATCGAAACATCGACTCCTTCGATGGTGATGTCACGGCCGAGCGCTTCGGTTCCCTTCTCGACTGCCCACTGGCGCGCCCGCTCAGTCGGAAAAAACAGTTCAACGGCAACAACGAGTAAAATTATGAGGACTACGATTAGGCCCGCAATCCATGCGATTATGCGACGTGCTTTTTTCATATTTCCTTATACGTTTTATCAGCAATCGCAGGTCACGTTCCGGGTCCGGCTGTTGCCGGCCGAGAAATTCGACAATGCGATCAACCGCTGGAAGACGTCATCCCGGACGTGATCCGGGGGATCCATCTTCCGCTTCGTAGGTCAGGCTGCTCGTCAACCTGCCCCCCCGAAGTTCAACCTCAGCGTCAGGTTGCAAGCAACCTGACCTACGGTTGACTGTCAAGCCCTGCCCACGTCATCCCGGACAAGATCCACATTGGGCTATACCCCAGCCACGTCATCCCGGACAAGATCCGCATTGGGCTATACCCCAGTTACGTCATCCCGGACAAGATCCACATTGGGCTATACCCCAGCCACGTCATCCCGGACAAGATCCGCATTGGGCTATACCCCAGTTACGTCATCCCGGACAAGATCCGCCGAAGGCGGATCGCAGATCCGGGACCCATCTTCCTCTTCGTTCAGCACAGCCGGCCATCAGTTCCAATCGGCAGACGACCCTACGCGGTGATCCACCTTTCAGGTGGATCTCTTCGAGCACCTACCACTCCACCGATTCGCCCGGCTCCAGGATGGTCACCTCCGACCCTTTCACCTTGCTCTTAAACTCCTTCGGGTCGGCCTTGATCATGTCAAAGGTATCGAAATGGAACGGCACCACTTTCTTCGGATGCAGGAACTCGACCGCCTTGACGGCATCATCGATCCCCATCGTGAAGTTGTCGCCGATCGGCAGGAAGGCCAGTTCGATATCGTTCATTTCGCCGATCAGTTTCATATCGAGAAACAGGCCGGTGTCCCCGGGATGGTACATCGTCTTGCCGTCCAGCGTAATCAGAAACCCGACCGGCGGCCCGGTGTAAATCGAGGCATCCTCCCCCGCCCCGCCCCCGTGGTGGGCGATTGTCAGCTTGACCCGCCCAAAATCGAAATTGAAGCCGCCGCCGACATGCATCGGGTGCACTTCGCAACCGTTCTTGCCGCAGTAGTTGGCCAGCTCGAAGTTGGCGATTACGGTGGCTTTGTTCTTTTTGGCGATCTCGATACCGTCACCGATATGGTCGCCATGACCGTGTGTGAGCAGCACATAGTCGGCTTCGATTTCTTCCGGTTTGACAGCGGCCTTGGGGTTACCTGAGATGAACGGATCTATGATAAGATTGTGTTTGCCATTGGTGACGTGGACACAGGAATGTCCAAGAAAACGTGCGGTAGGCATAACGTCCCTCCATGTATAGACATAAAGTTAACAACTGTAGTTGCAATAAGATACGCTTCGTCCCCGGGGGCTGTCAAGCCCTACCCACGTCATCCCGGACAAGATACGCATTGGTCTATACCCCCGACACGTCATCCCGGACAAGATCCGCCGGAGGCGGATCGCAGATCCGGGACCCATCTT
>CAZJCK010000002.1:0-112546 GCA_964544635.1 uncultured Ignavibacteriales bacterium
TCGCTATTAATTGTGCCTCGGTTCCGGAGACACTCCTTGAGTCCGAGCTGTTCGGCTATCACAAGGGCGCCTTCACTGGCGCCGACAGCGACAAGCAGGGACTGTTCATGGCTGCCAACGGCGGCGTGCTGTTCCTCGACGAAATCGGCGACATGCCCCTTGCCCTGCAGGGCAAGCTGCTCGGCGTGCTCGAATCGCGGAAGCTGATTCCGCTCGGTTCGACACAGGAAGTTGAGCTGGACGTCAAACTGATCGCTGCCACCAACCAGTCGCTTGAGGAGATGGTGGCGCACGGCTCGTTCCGTCGCGACCTGTACTATCGCCTGTCGGGCATGGTCTTCCGTATTCCGGCGCTGCGCGACCGCAAGGAAGACATCCCGCTGTTGCTCGAGCTGTTCATGAAGCAGCGCGGTCTGCTCAAGGACAACAGCAAACCGTCGACCGCACTGGTGCGCCGTTTTGTCGCCTACGACTGGCCGGGCAATACCCGCGAGTTGTACAACAAGATCAAGCGGCTCTCCATCATGACCGAAATGGCAGCCGAAGGCGACCTCGATGAAATCGCGCGGGGGATCTTCCCCGACGATGAACCGTCGCCGGTGCACAATTCGTTCAGTGAACGCGTCGAGCAATTCGAACGGAAACTTCTGGTGGAAGCGCTGCTGACGACCAACGGCAACAAGTCGGAAGCGGCGCGGATGCTTGGCATTCACGAGGCGACTGTCCGTACCAAGATGAAGCGGTACGATATTACCCTCGGTGAACTGCGGGCACATTAGGTAAACATAACCAACCTGCGGTCTTGCGCTCGTAAGACCGTACGATTGGCGCATGATACTCCTTGAAGGTAAGTGTCTGATTATCAGGCACTTACCTTTCTTTTTGCGGTGTTTTTCGTACGTCCGTACGAATCGACCATCGGCCCCGTTTTCCACACACCCCTGTGGACATCTCTGTAACCAGCTCACTATCAACATATTACGACTGCCCCGAAAATCTGTTCCCTTCGATTGGCATGAGCATTGCTTAAATCTATGACGTCATTTTTACTCCAAAGCGCTGCAACAAGTGCTTGGTTTGTTCTTTTCTCTTTGGTGGACGGCCACCCGTGTTCGAGGGGAGCACGGGTGGTTTTTTTATGCCGTCTCGAATGAGCGGCGGCATGCTCCCTGCAGAAATCGTTGTCGGACCTCGACTCTTATTTACTTTCTGGTTGTAAACCACTACATTGCAGAGCTATGCCCCGTGACGCTCTGGGACTCATCGAAACCGCCGGGCTGATCGCCGCCATTGAGGCCTGCGATGCAGCCGCCAAGGCGGCAGCAGTGATTGTGACATCGGCCGAACTGACCGAAGCCACTTTCATTACTATTAAGATAGAAGGGGATCTCGGGGCAGTCCAGGCAGCAGTCGAGGCCGGCGCGGCAGCTGCCGAACGGGTCGGTGAACTGGTGGCGGCGCATGTGATCCCGCGCCCGGACGGTGGTCTTGAGGTTATGTTGCCGCCGCTGCGCTACATCTCGAAATACCACCCCGAGGAGAACCGGCCATCGCTGACCGCCGGCGACAATTCAGAGCACGAAATGCCCTCGGGCGGCACTGGCGCGAACGCCGCGGTGGCGCCGGGAGCCCCGGTCACGGCAGAAAAACTGCAAGATATGACTGTCAGTGAGCTACGGCGATTCGCCCGAACGCTCGATACTATGGATATGACCGGCCGTGAAATATCCAAAGCCAACAAATCGGAGCTGATCGAGGCGATCCGCAAGGCGCTCGACGAAAGGTAGCCGCATGTTTATCGGACGTGTCGTCGGGTCGCTGTGGGCGACCCGCAAAACAGAAAATACATCAGGCATTAAATTCCTGATCATTCAGCCGTATAATCTTAATAAGGCGCCCAACACCGACACCATCGTTGCCGCCGATGTCCTCGGCGCCGGTGAGGGTGAACTGGTTATGGTCGCCTACGGCCGGGCCGCCCGCGTGGCGGTCGGAAACGAAGATATGTCGATCGAGGCCGCTGTTACCGGCATCATCGACGAATACGAGATCGAGCCGGCGTATTACCACGGTGATCTCGATGAGAAGAAAGTCGTCTACAAGAAGCATTTGCAAACGTAGGCATAGAACAGAAACAGGAGGTGAGAACCAATGAAAGACATGGTCAAAGACCTGAAATGGTACTACCTCGTTGCCTTTATCGCCGGTGGGCTGGCCCTGATGGCCGCCATTTACTTTGTGCTGCGGGCATCCGGCCTGCTGTACAAGCTGACGAGCAACGAAAAAAAAGATTGGATCGAATCGGGGGAGTAGCGAAGTGGCGCAACCGAATTACTGAATCGGATGTCATTCAGTGGTTGCGTCACAAATTCCCGAACCTCAATTAACATCGGACTGACAGGCTGCATTGGATGCACCCCTTAGTTGACAAAGTACGTGAAGCCGGCATCGTCGGAGCAGGCGGTGCCGGTTTTCCTGCCCACATCAAGTTCAACACCCAGGCCGATATTCTCCTGGCCAACGGCGCCGAATGCGAACCGCTCCTGTTCAAGGACAAGGAACTCATGCGCGTCTTTCCCAGCGAGGTGGCCAAGGGGATGCAGCTGGTTGCCGACGCTGTCGGCGCGTCCCGACAAATCCTCGGCCTGAAAGCCAAGAACAAAGAAGTCATCGGCAAATTCCACGGTCTCTTCGGCGGTACCGGCAATGAAGTCTTCGAGATGGGCGACTACTACCCGGCCGGCGACGAATACGTACTGGTGTATGAAGCCACCGGCCGTCTCATACCGTACGGCGGCTACCCGGTGCACATCGGCTGCGTGGTGTCAAATGTCGAAACGCTCCTCAATGTCGCCCTGGCCGATTCGGGCATTCCTGTCACCGAAACATTTCTGACCATCGCCGGCGCGGTAAAACAGCCGATGACGGTCAAGGTGCCGATCGGTACGCCGATCAAAGAATTGATCGAGCTGGCCGGCGGCTTGACTGAGTATGGCGAGACCGCCTGTCTGGACGGCGGCGCGATGATGGGACGGTTGCTCGAGGAGCGCGACTACGACCGCCCGGTCACCAAGACCTCGGCCGGACTGATCTTCCTGCCCGCCGAACACATCCTGGTGCGACGGCGGCGGCAGGACATTCCGGAAATCAAACGCATCGGCCAGTCGGCCTGTGACCAGTGTACTTACTGCACCGAGTTCTGCCCGCGCTACCTTCTCGGGTATGAAATCGAGCCGCACAAAGTGATGCGGTCGCTCGGTTTTGCCGGCGAGAAAGATGATTTCTGGGGCAAGTATGCGATGAACTGCTGCGAGTGCAACCTCTGCTCGCTGTACGCCTGTCCCGAAGATCTCGACCCCAAACAGGCCTGCGTGCGATCCAAGACCAACATCCGACTGAAGAATCTCGAATACATCCCGCCCGACCGCGAGCTGAAAGCCCACCCGATGCAGGCGCATCGCAAAGTGTCGACGAAGAAACTGACCCGCAAGCTCGGCCTGTCGCCGTACGATGTCCATGCCGACTACACCGAAGTCGACTTCAAACCGTCGAAGGTCGTGCTTCTGCTCGACCAGCATATCGGAGCGCCGGCGCAACCGAACATTTCGGTCGGGGATCGGGTATCCGTCGGACAACTGGTGGCGGCGGCGCCGGAGGGAGCGATGGGGGCGAATATCCACGCCTCGATCAACGGCACGGTGACATCGATAAACGGTTCGATCACAATAGAAGCAGAGTAGCATATGGAATACAATGCCATTGGACTTTTGGAATATTCATCGATCGCCAAGGGGATCGGTTCGGCCGACGCCATGGTGAAGGCGGCCGAGGTCGAACTGGTCATCAGTCGCACTATCTGTTCCGGCAAGTTCATGAACCTGATCGCCGGTGATGTTGACGCTGTCCGCAACGCCGTCGAGGCGGGCGAGGATTACGGTGTCGAAACCGTCATCGACAGCTTCATCATACCCAACGTCCACCCCGACGTCTTCCCCGCCATGTCCGGCTCGACACAGGTCGAAAAGCTCGACGCCCTGGGCGTGCTGGAGTCGTTTTCGGTTGCATCGCTGATCGAGGGCGCCGACCAGGCGGCCAAGGCGGCCGAGGTGCGATTGATCGAAATACGGCTGGCAATGGCGCTGGGCGGCAAGGCGTTTGTCACCCTGACCGGGACGGTGGGGGCAGTCGAGTCGGCCATTGCGGCCGGGCGCGATGTCATCAGTCGCAACGGTATGCTGGTGCATACGGTGGTGATACCGTCGCCAAGACCGGAACTGCTGCGCGATATTCTCTAAGCAAGGGCGAAGGACAAAAGTATGCCTACCAGAAAACTGAGCGATTTTGAAATCGGCAAGATCACCGAGATTGTAGCCGGACGCATGGGTGCGAATCTCGACGCCAAAACGCTGCGACACATTGTCGACCAGGTGGTGGATTCGATGCTGGGGCAGAACGCCAACCCCGAAATCGAAGGGGTGACGTGCGAGGTGCCGCGGCAGAAGCCGCAGGAACGCGCGCCGTACCCGGCCTCTCCCCTGCCGCCGCGACCGCAGGCGAGCTATCAGCCGAAACCGCCCGATCAGGCGATGACCGAGAACCGCGGCGGCCTGTACGAACAGATCGAAAAGACCGATGCCACCCGCGTGATCATCGCGGCGTTCGGGAAGAACCGTCCGGGTGTGGTAGCATCGATCACGAAAATCCTCGCCGAGCTGAACTGTTCGATTGAAGATATTTCGCAGACATTGATGCAGGACTTCTTCAGTATGATCATGATTGTCGACATCAGTGGCTGCAGTATGGATTTCCAGTCGATGCGCGATCGAATCAAAGAGACCGAGGCCTCGCTGGGGATGCAGGTGTACGTGATGCACGAAGACATTTTCAGGTACATGCACAGGATATAGGGCCAGACCGTATATGTCAGAATGGTTACATCGACTCACTGACTGGAAGACCATCATTGCAATCGTATCAACTATCCTACTCTTCTTTTTCTATTGCCGATTGGAGCACCAAGTAGTACAGGAAGTTTCACTGAGGGTTTCAGACGAGAACATCGAGAACAAAGCGGCAAGCCGAATATCTAATCGAGTACTTGAGACGAATAAGAGTGACTCCTTTATAGGCCAAGCAATGACGGGCCTGTTAGACTCTATGGAAGAGAGATTGAGTTCGATCGAAATGCGGATTGAGGCCGCCTATGTCATGAGTCAAGACGCAGCTATCGAGGACCCATGCGGCATGGATTGGGCTGGAATTTCATATGCAGAGCGGATCCATAATCCGTTTGCCATCTGTGACACCGGTCAGTTGGTACCGTCGGATACTGTTCTACAGATTTGTAATGCAATTGCTGGTGAATCTTTTCGAACAAACGACACAATATCTCTAAACGCTGTTGTCATTGGGCCGCTAAGCAATTCAACTGAACACTGGCTGGGAGTTTCATTTCACAGCAACAGGGCTGAAGGTAAGGAGTGGGGTGCTTTTGGGCTGAAGTATGCTTTTAAGTGCAACCAGGGTGTGAATAGACTGAGGATCGTTACGCCACCGGAGCGCGGTCATTTTAGTCTTCGACTGCACTTACTTCGCGTACATGGTAGAAAAGATTGCACATCCTATTACATTGAGAGACCAATTATCGTAGATGGATAGGTAAACTAGCTACTGCGCGAGATAATATAGGACATAACCATGGCCACATATAAGCCCGAAGAAATTGTCGAAACCATACACATGACCGAGGTCGAACACCTCGATATCCGGACGGTCACCCTCGGTATCTCCCTGCGCGACTGCTCCGACCCGCAACCGAACAGACTGGTCGACAATATCCGTACCAAGATCCTGCGCACCGCCGAACATCATGTTAGGACTGTCGAGACGGTGTCGAGCGAGTACGGCATCCCGATCGCCAACAAACGCCTGGCGGTCACGCCGATTTCGATTGTCGCCGACGGTCACGACATCGGCACCATGATCGACGTCGCCCAAACTCTCGACAGTTGCGCCGCCGAACTGGGGATCGATTACCTCGGCGGCTACGGCGCGCTGGTGCAGAAAGGGATGAGTCGCGGCGACGAGACGCTCATTGCGTCGATCCCCGACGCCCTGGCCGCCACCCAGCGGGTCTGCTCTGCGGTAAACGTGGCCTCGACGCGCGCCGGTATCAACATGGACGCCATCAACCGGATGTCGCATGTCATCAAATCACTCGCCGACAAAACCGAAGAAGCGATCGGCTGCGCCCGTTTAGTAGTCTTCGCCAATGCGGTCGAAGACAATCCGTTTATCGCCGGGGCGTTTCACGGTGTGAGCGAACCGGACACGGTGATCAATGTCGGTATCAGCGGCCCGGGAGTGGTGCTGAACGCGATCAAGAAAGCCGGACCGTGCGACCTGGGCATCCTCGCCGAGGTGATCAAGCGCACGGCGTTCAAGGTAACGCGGATGGGTGAAATGGTCGGTCGCAAAGTATCGCAACGTCTCGGTGTACAGTTCGGCATTATCGATCTGTCACTGGCGCCTACTCCCGCCGAAGGAGATTCGGTGGCCGATATTCTCGAGGCGATGGGGGTGGAACGGTGCGGCTGCCCCGGCTCGACCGCCGCACTGATGATGCTCAACGACGCCGTCAAGAAGGGCGGCCTGATGGCATCGTCGTATGTCGGCGGCCTCTCGGGTGCATTCATCCCGGTGTCGGAAGATGCCGGCATGATCCGAGCGGTGGAGGCCGGCGCCATCAGCCTGGAGAAGCTCGAGGCGATGTCGTCGGTCTGTTCGGTCGGCCTCGACATGGTGGCGGTGCCGGGCGATACACCGGCCGAAACGCTGGCCGGTATCATCGCCGACGAAGCGGCGATTGGTGTCGTGAACAACAAAACGACGGCGGTGCGGATCATTCCGGTGCCGGGCAAGATGGTCGGGCAGTCGGCAGAGTATGGCGGTTTGCTGGGCACGGCGCCGATTATGCCGGTGAGTAAGTTTTCGTCGTACAATTTCGTGACACGAGGCGGACGAATCCCGGCGCCGGCGTCGGGGATGAACAATTAGGATATTACGCGGCAGACGAGGACGTCTGCCGCCCGCGCATATAATTACTTGGAGGCGTGTTTCTTCGACCTGACGCGTTGTGTTCGTGATTGTGGGTCTGGATTCCCGCTTTCGCGGGAATGACGTTTGAATGATGAATCGAAAACCGGTAGCGCACCGCCTGGGGTGGGTTCCTCCAAGCACCGCAGGGCAGACTCAACTTTAGGAGGCTGCCGGTCGTTGCTTCGAGCCGTAGGGCAGCCTCAGCCTTGTGAGGCTGCCGTCGCGCCTCTACCGAAAAGATTGAGAAAGTGATACCATGCGTACTGTTGAAAATTGTGTTGTCATTATAACGGGGGCATCGCGAGGGATCGGCGCGGCCATCGCCCGGCTGTTCGACCGTGAGGGCGCGCGGCTCATCCTGTGTGCTCGCAACGAAGATGACTTGAACAAACTGGCCGACTCGCTTACGCAGGAGCGCGACCGTATCATCACGGTTGCGGCCGATGTCGGCACCAAAGACGGCATGCACAAGCTAATCTCGACCGCCCACGAGAAATTCTTTCACATCGACATCGTCATCAACAACGCCGGTGTCGGCTTTGGCGGCGAGATACACGAGATGAGCGACGATGAGTATGATACGATGATAAACACCAATGTGCGCTCGATCTTCTACTCGTTCAGGGAGGCGCTGCCGAAAATGATCGAGAAGCAGTCCGGCCAGTTCATCAACATTTCATCGGGCGCCGCGCGGATCGGCGCCCCCGGGTATGCGATCTATGCCGCGACCAAGGCGGCGGTGAATGTCTTGTCGGAATCGGTGGCCGGCGAAGTGCGGCAACACGGTATCAAGGTCAATGTGCTGTCGCCCGGATCGACCGATACCTCGTTCGGCGGCCGTGAACCCGGCCAGTCGGACAAACAGCGACTGTCGCCCGACGATGTCGCCGAAGCGGTGCTGTTCCTGGCGCACCAGGACGCCAACACGTGGACCTCCCACGCCGACCTCCGACCCCTCATCACGAAAAAGCAGTAACCGTCACGCACCGGGATTATTTGTTGCTTTGATTACTGTCCTGCCTACCTTGCACCCCAGGAGTATTCTCACCAGCAGGGAGTGTGCGGATGGATAACAGTGTCATACTGACGATTTCATTCATTGTCTACAGCCTGTTTATCATCGGCTTCGGCCTCTATTCCACCAGACTGAAGAAGCATACCGATGCCGACTTCGTGCTGGCCAACCGTGAACTTGGCCCCTGGGCATCGTCGCTGTCGGCCTCGGCATCGTCGGAGTCAGGCTGGGTCATGCTCGGCCTGGTCGGCGAGGCGTACCTGTTCGGCCTGGCGGCGTTCTGGATCGTGCCCGGTATCGCTGCCGGCTACCTGTTTAACTGGTTCGTAATCGCCGAGCGATTGCGCAAAGACACCGTAGCATCCGGCGCCGTGACATTACCGCAGTATATCATGAGTCGTTTCGATCCCGGGTCGGTGGCGCTGCGTATCATTCCGGTCGTCATCATCACGCTCGCCATGCTCGGCTATGTTGCGGCGCAGATGAATGCCGCGGGCAAGGCGTTCCATGCCACGTTCGACCTGTCATACGAGTGGGGCGTGATCGCCGGCGCGGTCATTATACTGGCGTACACGGTTACCGGCGGCTTCCGGGCTATCGCCTGGACCGATATCATCCAGGCCGGTTTCATGTTCGTCGCCCTCATCGTGATGCCTTTCATTGTTCTCAGCAACCTGGGGGGCTGGAGCGAGTTCGTGGCTGCCATCACCGCGATGGATCCGGCCACGCTGTCGTTTACATATGGCCGGACCGGTTTCGCCTTGTTTGGCTTCGTCATCGGACTGCTCGGCATTGGCCTCGGTTATCCGGGACTACCCCACGTGTTGTCGCGCTTTATGGCGGCGAAGGATACCGCCACCGTGAAGCGGGCCGGATCGATTTCGATTACCTGGATGGTGCTGGTGTATATCGGCGCCATTTTCTTCGGACTGTTTGCCAAGGCCTACTTCGGCGTACTCGACGATCCCGAGCAGGCGCTGCCGATTGCAGTTGCCGAGTTTCTCCCGCCGGTACTGGGCGGCTTTGTCATCGCAGCGATCGTCGCGGCGATCTGTTCGACAGCCGACTCGCAGTTGATAGTCGTGTCGAGCACGATCTCGCGCGATATCCTGCCGTGGCTGTCGAAGAAAGAAGATCCCAATTTGTCGCCGGAGCAGCGCTTTCAGCGGCTGCAACGCCTCGACCGCTGGGCGCTCGTGGTCCTCGCCGTGCTGTCGGTCCTGTTTGCTCTGACCGAGAACCGTGTCATCTTCGACTTCGTCCTCTATGCCTGGAGCGCCCTCGGCGCCGGCTTCGGGCCGGTCGTCATACTCGGCCTGCTCTGGAAGAAAACAACCAAGGAAGGCGCTATTGCCGGTATGTTGACCGGTTTGATTGTTACGGTAGTATGGAACAACACGGCTGCGCTCAAGGACGCTGTCTATGAACTGGTACCGGCCTTTATCCTCGCTTTCCTTGCTACCTGGCTGGTGTCGATGATGACGGCAAAGATGGAGGCACGCACCTGAGATGTCGATCGTCAGTCGAGCCAAACCGCTGTTGATACTGTTCGCTGTCGGCCTGATCCTCGGGATCGGCGCCACCGCGATCTGGTTCTACCATACCCTTGGTGAATCGAAGCCGTCGCTCGACGGCGAGTTTTCGCTGGTTGGCGTTGACCAGCCGATCAGCATCACCACCGATTCGATGGGCATAAGCCAGATCTTTGCGCAGACCCACGATGATGCCTGCTTCGCGCTCGGCTGGCTGCACGCGAGCAACCGAATGTTTCAAATGGACCTGGTGCGACGGTTATCGCACGGGCGGCTCGGCAGTATGCTCGGCGCCGCCGCCCTGCCGCACGACAGCACACAACTGATGTTCGGTCATGCCCGCATGGCGCGCGAAGCGCTGCCCAGGCTGTCGGAGCGCAACCGGATATTGCTGCAGTCGTATTGCGACGGCATCAATGCGTGGCTGGCACACACCGACGCCAAGCCGTTCGAACATGTCATCCTCGGACTGGAGATCGATCGCTGGACGGTGCACGATTGTCTCACCCTGCTTTCCTTTCAAACCTGGTTCTCCGATGCCCTGCAGAACCGTGACGAAATCCTCTTCAAGCTCGCCCGCACCAACGGCAGTGAGATGGCTGCAACGCTGACCGGCGATTACCCGGGCTGGGCGCCGACGACGGTACCGGAGCCGCCGGGGTACGGCGCGGCAACAACGGAAAGCGCGGCAGCGCGACAGTTTCGGCGATCGGTATCGGCCGATCAGAGATCGGCGGTTGAGGAAACGTGGTGGGATCGACTGAATCCGCGGAGTCGCCTGCGTGCCGAACTGCTACAGTCGCTTCGCCGACCCGGCAGCATGTCGATGAGTCATTCCTCCAATGCCTGGGCGGCGGCGCCGGAGCGCACCCAATCCGGGGCGTCGGTTTTCGCCAACGATCCGCACCTCGACATCACCCGGCTGCCGCAGTTCTGGTATGCGGTAGCGGTACATGTTGCCGAGGATTCCAGCAAAGTGCTGGGCATCACCGCGCCCGGTCTGCCGTTTGTTTCTATGGGACATAACGGAACATCGGCGTGGGGCTTCACTGCCGGTGGCATCGATATCACCGAGTATTATAAGGAAACGCTCAACCCGGACGACTCGACACAGTACCTCACTCCTGACGGCTGGACAAACCTGGAGGTGGCGACCGATTCCATCCTCGACAGTGAGGGCTGGCGCCCGATCGAAATTCGCAAAACCCGCAACGGCCCGATCATGCACCTGAGCGACACCGCCGGCATCGTCTATGCGATCCGCTGGGCCGGCTTTGATGCCGACCTGGCTGATGTCGTCGCGGCCGCATTCGCCCTGCCGCACGCAACCGACTTTGATACCTTCCGCAAAACCGTCGTGCGCTTCGGCGCCTTCGACGCCAGCTGGGTGTATGCCGACCGTGACACCATCGGCTTCCAGCTCGGCACACCGGTGCCGGTGCGACCGAAGGAGACGTACAACCTGCCGATTCCCGGCTTTATCGACGAGTACCAGTGGCAGGGATACCGTCCGCTTCAAGAGACTCCCCACGCCGCCAACCCGGCACAGGAATTTCTCGCCAGCAACAACAACGCTCCGGCGCGCGATCTTGACGGCAACTTCGCGGCCGATCGCATCCTCTCATCGACCTACTATCTCTTGAACGGCACGGCGATCGACGCCGCTTACATGCACCGGATGCAGATGGATCTGACCGACCGGTATCTCAAACGATGGAAACCGGAACTCGTTCGACTGCTTCAAGAGAACGGTTATACCGACTGGGCGTCACGCATGAAGACCTGGGATGGTAGCGCCACGCCTGACTCTCGTCCAACACTCCTGGTGAACCTGTTTCTGTCGCAGATGATACGGTTCACGTTCGATGACGAGATCGGCGACGACACCCTGACCGTGCGATTTCTCTGGATGGATCATGTCTATCATACCGAAGACACCCTCTGGTTCGACGACATTGCCACCGACACGATTGTGGAAACGCGGCATGATATCAGCCGCCGCGCCCTCGACAGCGCCATCGCCCTGGCCGACGACCGGGCCTGGGGTGACGCCCTCACCCTGACAATTCGCCACCCCATGGCCGCCATTCCGCTGGTATCGAACCTGCTCGATCTGGAACACGGACCGTATCCCGGCAGCGGCACCGCCGGGACTCTCAAAGCCTCGTTTTTCCGCGAGGAGCCGCAGGGTAATTTTTCAGTCTTTGTCGGGCCGAGCTGGCGGATGATCGTCGACCTGGCCGATCCAAACGGGGCAACCGTCTGTTTGCCGGCCGGCAACAGCGGCCATCCCCAATCCCCCTATTTCTTCAATTTCTTCGATTTCTGGCGCGAGGGCGGCCGCTGGCCGGTACCGCTCGATTCGGCGATGGTTGAAGAGCGGGCAGCTCATCGGTTGATCCTGTCCCCGCCTCGACAAAAATAAGTTTTTGACTGGAAACACCGGGGGACGAGGCGTATAATCCAGAAAGATATCGGTCTATCATGTCCAACAAAACGGTCGGGAGATGGAAGAAAAACTCATTGGTAATTACAGGGTTCTGAAGAAGCTCGGCGCCGGCGGTATGGCACGGGTCTACCTGGCGGTGCATAAAGATGTTCCGAACCTGAAAGTGGTGCTCAAGATCCTCACCGACCCGCGCCTGGTCGAACGGTTTCGCCATGAGGCCGACAAGCTGGCGCTGCTGGACGGTCATGCGGGGATCTGCCGTATCAAGCACTTCTTCAACCACGGCGACGAGATGGCAATCGCCATGGAATATATCGATGGCGTCACGCTCGATGAATACCTCAAAGCTACCGAACGTCTCCCCATCCCCGATGCTATCCGGATCGTTCTGGCGGTACTCGATATCCTCCAGTTTGCTCACCAGAAGGATATTTATCACCGGGATATCAAACCGAGCAATATCATGATGAACAAGCAGGACGAGGTCAAGATCATCGACTTCGGTATCGCCAAGTCGAAGACCGACCCGAGCCTGACACTTGCCGGCACCGCCGCCGGCACCCCGGCCTATATGGCGCCCGAACAGTTCACGCCCAGTGATGATCTCGACTATTCACTGGTCGATGTCTATGCCTGCGGCATTACCCTGTACCATCTGGTTACCGGTGAACTGCCCTTCGAGGGAGAAAATGAGTTCGTCATTCGCGATGCCAAGCTGTTTGGCGAACCGTCCAAACCGCGCCAAAAAAATCCATCGGTGCCCAAAGCGGTCGAGTCGGTAATCATGAAAGCGATGCACAAAGCGCCGGAACAGCGCTACCAGTCGGTTGGTGAGATGGCCGCCGAGCTGCGTCAGATTCTCGGTGGCATGACCGACACCGAAAAGACCGCCCCGATGGTGCCGACCCGCGAGGTGGTAGCGCAGAAGAAAGGCGAAGGCGGTAGCGGCGGTATGAAATGGGGTGCTATCGGAATCGGCGCGGTGGTCGTGGTAGTGCTGGCGGTCGCGGCCTGGATGTTCTGGCCTGGGGAACCGTCAGCCCCGCCCCCCGAACCGCCGCGGGCGGTGGCGCCGCCCGACGGCGCCCGCCTGAACGATCCGTCGGCAGTCCAGCTGGCCTGGACCGCGACCGGTGGCGCCGGCGCCGAATACGTCGTGCAGTGGTCGAGCGATTCGACCTTCGACGATGGCGGCCGCATCGAACGACTGGCCCGCAATTCCTTCACACCGCCGGAACCGCTCGATACCGGGCAATATTTCTGGCGGGTCAAGGCGGTCACTACAGCGGGCGTCGAAGGCGCCTTCTCGGCAATCCGTTCCTTCCGGCTGGCCGCACAGCCACAGCAACCGGCCGAAGGGGTGCTGGTGGTGTCGGTGAATGAGGCCGATGGCACTGCCTATTATTTGAACGATCAACTGGTCGGTCGCAATGAACCGCAACTGACCATGACGCTCGATTCCGGCGATTATGAACTCGTCGTCGTCAATGGTCGCTCTCAGGAGAAACGACTTCGCTACGAATTCATAATGCTGCCTGACGATACCGTTTCCCGAAATGCACAATTCAGCATTACGCCGACCCGGCAGCAGGAAGAGCGGCCCGACCGGCCCCGGGAAGACCAGCCGGTCACGACGGAACCGACCGGCCCTGCCACGGGTACACTGATTGTAGCCAGTCCGCCGTACAAAGGCGGCGATATTTATCTCAATGGCCTGATGACCGGTCACCAGACCCCCTTCGCGGTAGAACAGGTCGAGGCAGGAACAATCCGGGTGGAGGTCCGCTGGCCGGACACCGAGGAGGGCGCCAACCCGGCCAATCGCGATACAACCGTTACCCTCGAGGCGGCAGAGCGCCTCAGGGTGATTTTCCGTTACGATGATTAGGCTTGTGCCATTCACGGCCGTGCCATAGATTTTGTGTATCACGCAGCATTTTTTTCGAAACAGCGATAGGAGAACTCATGAAGACACGCGATGTATTCCGACGTGCGACAATGCCTGTTATCGCATTGGTCGCCCTGGTGATCGGCGCAGCGCCCCTCGGGCAGGCGCAATCGTCCGATGCCGAAGAACTGGTGCCCAAGCTGGCTACTGCGATAACCTATTACACCGAAGGCGACTTTGAATCCGGTCTCAAGATCGCCAACGATCTCTTGCAGCGATCCGATCTGTCGGCCAAGGATTCGGTCGCTATCTACGAGGTCATGGCCATCATCAACTACGCCTACGGCCAGCAGCATCGCGACAAGGCGTTCGATTACCTCAACAGGATGGCCACCATCGGGCCGTGCATCATGCACCTTCCTCACGAGATCTGGCCGGCCGAGCTGCGTCAGCGATGGTTCGTCCTGGCTGACCAGGCCAACTCGCTGAACTGCCAGTCGACCGACAAGTCGGATGTTGTCACCATCGCCATCATGGAATTCGACAATCACTCGGTCGGCGAATACATGGAAACACTCGGTTCGCTTTCGAAGGGCCTGGCCGACATGTTCCAGCACGATTTCGCCAAGCTCTCGAACCTGACAGTGGTTGAGCGCGACAAGATCAACTATGTGCTGCAGGAGCACGAACTGGTGAAGTCCGGCTCGGTAAATACCAGTGCCGCGGTGAAAGCCGGTGAGTTGCTGGGTGCGCACTACATGGTGTTCGGCAGCATCATCCAGCTCGATCACCGCACCTTCAAGATGATGGCGCGCGTCGTCGATGTCGAGACCTCCGAGATCGTCGCCTCGGTCGAACGCGAGGGCGCGCCGGATTACTTCGGTATCCAGGAAGAACTGACTGTCGAACTGGCCGAGAAGCTCGACCTGAAGGTTGGCGACGATGTGGAAGAGATGATCCGACAGGGTGGTACCGACTCGCAGGATGCCATGTTGCACTACTCCGAGGGCTTGCAGCATTTCGACCGCCTGAACTACGAGAGCGCCTATGAAGCCTTCAAGAAGGCGTACGAAATGGATGAGTCGTTCGTCGAAGCCAAGAACAAACTGGAATTGCTGAAACCGCTGGTAGCCTGAGCAGGCAAAGAGAGCGAATTGCATGAGACATTTGTCAGCGGGCCTGACCCTGCTGTTGCTGCTGAGCCTGATCGGCTGTGGACCGAGCCTGTACCAGAAGGGTCGGTCGCTCGTCGAGCAGGAGCAGTATCAGCGGGCCATCGACCTGTACTATCAACAAATCAAAGACAATCCCAACTCGAGCCGGGCCTGGCGCGAGTTGGGCTATGCCTATTACAAGCAGGGTGAACTGCAGAAGGCGGAAGACGCCCTCGAACAGGCAACCCTGATGGAGCCGGATCCGGTCACGGCGGTCTACCGCGGCATGGTATTTGAATCGGCGAGACGCTACGACGACGCCATCAACGCCTATGCCTCCGCCCTCGCACTCAACCCGTCGCGGGAAATGCGCGAGATGGTCAACGAACGGTTGGTGCTGTTGACCCGCGAGCGGGCCAAACTGCGCGCCAAAACGATCGTTGAGCAGGAAGAACAGATCGATCCGACCGAGATTCCCGAAAATGCCGTAGCGGTAGTGGATTTCGATGCCACCAGCCTGCCGGAAAACATGACCCCGATGGCGCGCGGGCTGGCCGAACTGATATCGAATGACCTGGCGTCGATCGAATCGTTGAGAGTGCTCGAACGGATGCAGATCGATGCTATCCTCGCCGAGCTCAAATTGAGCGAGAGTGGCGCCGTCAACGAAACGGCGGCGCCGCGCACCGGCAAGCTGCTGGGCAGCCGCCGGATCATCACCGGCAACCTGATCGCTATCGATGAGGAGCAGGTACGGGTCGATGGCGCTATCATCGAAGTGATGGTCGACTCAACGACATTGACCGATGCTACCGAAGGGCAACTGCGACAGTTCTTCGAAATAGAAAAGCGGCTGGTTCAGGCAATTGTCGATTCCCTCGGCGTGGAATTGACCGAAGAGGAACGGGCACGTATCGACGATGTCCCGACCGAGTCACTCCCGGCATTTTTGGCCTGGAGTCGCGGCCTGCAGCTGGAAGGTCGCGGCCTCTATGCCGACGCCCACAACCAGTATGAACAGGCGATCGAGCTGGATCCCAGCTTCGGCCTGGCGGCACAGCACATGCAGGCCACGTCGGGGCTGGGTAACAACCAGGCACTGGCGCCGGTCGGTAGTTTTGACCAGGCCGTGCTGGCCACGACCGGCAACACAGCCGGCGGCGCCGGCGGATCATCGCGCATGCTCCAGCAGATGAGCGCGTCGGACGGTTTCATACCGTCAGGCGGCCCGACCCAGCCACCGGCAGTCCCGCCCCAGGGACAACCGGACGGAACAGCCGTCGTCAATGTGAAGGGGGATCTCGATGGTTAAGAAATTTACCAGTTTGGTTTTTGCCCTGCTGCTGGCGGCGGGAATGACGCTGCCGGTGTCGGCACAGATTTCCCCCGACGCCCTGTCGTTCGCCGGCGTTAATACGCACTTTACGCACTGGTCGCTGGATTATGAGGATGGCGCCGAAGAAACGATCTCCCAATTCGCCATCCCGCTGACCGGCTTCGTACCGCTGGCCCGCGACATGGAGGCGCGCTTCTACCTGGGCAACTCGATCAATTCGCTTGAGACCGGCAACTCCGATCTGAGCGCAAGCGGTCTTGGTGATTTTCGGATGCAGGTCAGTCGTTCGTTTTTTGACGATGTCCTGCTGTTGAGCGGCGGTCTCAGTTTGCCGACCGGCAAGACCGAACTCGACTTCGACGGCAGCCAGATCATCAACCGGCTGTCATCGAACTTTCTTGTCTTCCCGGTTCGGCAGCTCGGTGAAGGGCTCGACATCTCGCTCCAGGCTGCGGTCGCGCGCCAGTTCGAGGCAGTTGAGATTGGTGGTTCGATCAGTTTCGACATTTCCGGTGAATACGATCCGTATGAAACAGTGGCCGCCTACAACCCGGGCGATGCCGTCAACCTGGCCGGCGGAATTACCCTCTTCTCCGACCGCAATTCCGCCGGGTTCACGCTGCTGTATTCGTCGTTCGGCGATGATCAGCTTGACGGCAACGATATCTTCAAGCAGGCCGACTATGTGCTCCTGAGCTTCGACTTCCTCTACCAGAACCGGACCAGGGACATCCGCGTGAAACCGTACTTCGGTTATGTCTCGCGCGGCGACAACATGGTCGTGTCCGATACCGGCGCCCAGTCGGTTGAAAGCGAACTGAAGGTGTACGGTGATGAGTTCACGGCACTGGTGCGGCTGGAGTCGGATGTCTCCGAAAGCGTGACAGCCGGGCCGGTGATCATGTATCGCTGGATCGGCGAGAGTGATCGGATCGACGGCGAGGACAAGTTCGGCACCTCGACCCTCATAGGGGTTGGCGGCAACATCTACGCCGCGCTCGGCCCGAGTGTCGGCCTGACTCTCGCCGGGACGTTTTACACCGGTGATGCCGACGACGGCGCAATAGACCTGACCGGCCTGCAAACCACCGTCGGCCTGTCGGCGACGTTTTAGAGAGAATGGAAGGTAACCAATATGAGAAATATACATACATATCGCATACCGCTCATTCTCGCCATTGTTGTTATCCTGCTGGGGTCGGGCTGCAGTAATAACAGCACCGAACCAAAGTCTGAAGTCACCGCTGAATTCAGTATGGCTATCAAGGGTGCGGCGCTTAATAATCTCAGTCGCTTCCAGCTCACGGTGTTCGACGAAACCGGCGAACTGCCGATCATCGGGCCGGTGCCACTGGCCTTCGACGACGGTGTGGTGTCCGGCTCGGTGCGGGTACCGGCGGATCAGATCCTGACCTTCCTGCTCGAGGGCTTTGACGACCAGGACGTGCTGTTGTATAGCGGCAGCCGTCAGACGCGGGTATCAGAGGGCGAGAATGTCACCTTATCAATCAGCCTCAGCCCGGTGGCGCCTACCCTGCGACTCATGCCCACCTACCTTGAAGTCGAACGTGGTCAGCGATTCGTGATGAGCGTGAAGATCAATGAACTGCCGCAACTGTCTGTAATCGAGTTCGGTATCAACTACGACAATGCAATCCTGAGCCTCGACAGTACCTGGTTGAACGAGAACGTATCAGACGATATCAGTTTCTTCGTGGTCGATTCCGGTAACGGCGGCGTATCATGGTACTTCGACGATTACAAGCCACTCACCGACCCGCCCGGACCGAACCGTAGCGATTCGATTACGCTTGGCTGGATGATCTTCGAAGTGAATCCGGAGTTGCCGGGCCCAACCACGACCAATGTACAAATCAGCGGCATCAACTATGCCGCCAATGACGGTAACCAGACCGACATCTCAGAGACGATTAACGTGCAGGGAACCGAGGTCGACGTCAGCGTGCTGCCGACCGGACGACTGCCGGAAATCTTTATCATCGATCCGCAGGAGGCCGACACGGTCGGTAACGTCGTGCCATTCCGGGTACAGGTACTCGATGATGGGCCGATCGATCAAAACGACATCACACTGTTGTTTGAGGGTGTCAGGCAACCGTTTGATTTCTCTGAAATACCGGAGACGGTTAACCTGTACCGTTCCACCTTCCAAGGGGAGTTCAGCCAGCCGGGAACTGAGCTCAATTTCCAGATTGAAGTGACTGATGCCGACGGCAACATCGCACTGTCGGAAGTGCGCACCGTGACTTATGCGCCTGAGCCCCAGTAGCTGAACCCCCAAACGCGTACAAAAAAAACGGCGGGTTTTCTGACCCGCCGTTTCTCATTTTCTGAACTCCGATTTGTGCTACTGTTCGTCGGTGAGGACTACCGTCCTCTCGATCGTCGCCGGATAGGCGCCATCAGCGGCCAGTTCTCCCGAACCGCCCTTCACGAAGAAATAGAGCAAGAGGTAGGACAGCAGTTTCTTGCCGTTGCCTTCATCCTCGGCAGTGCCATTGAGCAGCACCGGGGAACCATCCAGCGTTCTGAACACACCGGTCGGTTCGAAGTGGAGGAATTCGACCTTGATGAAACCCGGTTTGCCACCGGCGCCGTTGTTCTTCACGTCGGTAACGACCGCTTTACCCGGGGCGCCCTTTTCGACAATTATCTGGGTGCCGACGACAACCGGTTCCGCCAGTTCGATTTCGAGAGTGTCGCCGACCTGATGTTGATTGGACGTGACCGCGCCCCCCGGAAAGTTGATACTGACTTCCATGCCGGTCTGCAGAGGAACACGGGCGGCATCGACGGTAGTCGCCATGGCAAAAAACAGCAGGGCGACGGTGACGAGTCCCGACATATATGTGATCCGTTTCATAAGACAAACTCCTGGTAGGTTATTTCAGCTCCGGCAGCCGATCCTTCAGGCTGCGCTTTCCAAAGCTGATCTGTACGGTACGGCCGATATTCTTAAAGTTTAACTCGCCTTCCAACTCGAATAAAGCATAATCATTGTCCAGCACGATTTTATCTGCCGGATTGCGGCCGTACCCTTCCGGGTGCCCCAGCGTGTCGTAGGCGATATGAATCTCCTGGCCGACCTCCCACTGGAGCGATTCTTCGGCGTTTGTCAGATCGAACGGCAGGACAAAATGGGTCTTTTCCCACGTTGGCGACTTGCCGTTATCGACCACCTCGATGTGCATATGGTCGTCGGGCGACATCGCCACCACCTTGTAATTGAAGGTGTGTGGCCGGCGCCACCAGTTGGCGGCATCGATATAGTTGTCCACCGCCGCCCGCTCTTCACCGCTGCCCAGGTCCGCCTTGATGGATCGCAGCAGTCGAACAGCCTCGCCCAGGCGGAAGGCCGGATCGCTGTTGCTGTTGATCCTATCGTGATAGGTTCCGAGTGTGGCCGTCGCCCGCTGGACAGTTTCCTGTCGCTGCTGGACCTGTTTCTTGGTCGTCAGAAGCGTGACCAGTGCCTCTCCCAGGGCCACTTCGGCGCGGGTGCGCTCCTTGCTGCCCAGTACCGACTCGTCGTACTGCACCGTGCTCACCAGCTTATTGGCCAGAGCCGTATCGCCGGGTGACTTCATGTGTTGCAGGAACATATCCCAGTACTCCATCGTTCGATCGGCGCGTTGATACAGCGACGAGGTACTGTCGCCGGTTCGGAAGGTCGCGAGGTCGGACAGAAAGCGCTCCGATGCCGGCGATTGCACGATGGTCGAATCCGACGGGTCGATGTCGGGCCAGATCAGCGAATCCTGCACGATCGCCGTGAAGCGACCAATGGTGGCGTCGAGCTTTTCGGCCAGTTGTGAGAAGTCGACCTTGTCGTAGAACTCCCAGATCCGGTCGGCCGGCTTGGTATATTCACTGAAGAACCACTTGGTGATGGTACCGGTCTTATAGTCGTAGTAGGCATCCTTGATGCGGCGCCGCTCGACATCGCTCGCGCCGACCGGGGAGCCCTCGTACGGCGCCAGGATCTGTCTCTCGTTGTCCAGGGCGTTGTCGAGCGACCACCAGTAGTGCATCGCGAACGGCATCGAGAACAACACAATCCAGATCAGACTGAGCGCCGCCACTGCCTTGGCAATGCTGCGCAGGCGGGAAATCTTGCGGTTGCGTACGATCGACTTGAGGATCCAGTAGAACGGCTCGCGTACGCCAGTCGGCGCCATGCGATCGGGCGGCTGGTAGAGCGACCGGCCGATATCGCTGCCGATCTTCTGCGGTTCTTCACCGGTGTTAGAGATGAAGAAGATCTGGAAGTTAAGGGTACGGCCGACCACGACATGGATAAAGTCGCGCAACTTGACCAAAACATCGCGGACAGTGCCGGCCCACTCCGGATTGGACGACACCTTGTTGTGCGACAGAACGCGGTCGAGGAACGAGTCGAAATCGTCGGCCAGGATATGTTCGCTGTCGGGCGGGATGAGCACGGTCTGGCCCTCTCCCTTGAAGCCGGGGAGAATGTCGGCCTTGGTGATGACGAGGCCGACCGGAATCGGGATCCGCGCCTTGAGCGGCGCGAGCAGCTCCAGCATGTTGATGATTGACGCGACATGCTCCTGGCAGCGGGCCTCGGCCCCCATTACCTTCGGATCGAAGAAGAACAGGATCCCGTCGGCTTCGGTCATGAAATCGAGGACGCGATCCTTGACATCGGATCGTTCCGCGATATGCACCGCTTTCCCGGGATAGTCATAGGCGACAACCGGAACTTTGGTGTCGCGGTCGACGATGGCGGTAAACTTGAGAATCTTCTCACCGCTGGTGAGATCGGGAAACTTCCTTTCCCCCTTGAGGTCGACCACGGTGCCGACATCGCTCGCCGTACCGAGCCCCCACAGCGCGCGGTAATTGGCGAGAAACTCACCGGCGGTGGCATTATCGGTGATCGAAAGCTGAAGGTTGCGGGAAACCTTGGTGTCTTCGTTGAGAACGGTATAGTACACCGTCTTGCCGGAATTGCTGTGACCGTAAATACCGATCTTGACACCCGGCGGCCACTTCTGCGGCGCACCGCCCGACTGCGGCCGTGCTTTTCCCGCGCCCTTTTTGCCGAACTTGAAAATCTTCTTAAATATACTCATTCGTTTTGCTCACACTCACACTACCAGCTATCTCTGGGAATTGCGCAACTTTTCGGCATGCTCGACCAGCTCTTCGAATCGCTGTTCCTTGTAATCCAGCCATTTCACCGGAACGTACACCGCCAGCGCCAAAAACAACACGACAATCAGGGAATAAACAACAAAGGCCGGATTGCGTTGCGATATGACAAGCCGGGTATAGCCCCACGAGGAAAAGGCGCCCTTGAACTTGCCGAGCAGTTCCGAAAGGCCCTGCAGGATCTTGGTCCAGAAGCTCTCCTTCTGGATATACTTCCAGTCGTCGATATACTGGGCCGCCAGCTTGTTGCGTTGCGCCAGGCGGGTGAATTCGTTGACACGCTGGAGATGAAACTCAAGCGACGTGCGGTCGGTGATCAGGTCTTCGCCAAACTGCTGGCGACGGCGGATCAGCGTAAGAAAGCGCATCGGCACCGACAGGCTGTTGAATTCCTCGGGCGATATGTCCTGTTTGACCGGCGAACCGAACTCGTTCATGTAACGCCCGATCTCACTGAGGAAAAACTTGTTCAAACGAAAATTACCGTTCAGCGCGCCCGGCTCGAACAGCAGCGGCAAAAGATGATGCTCGAAGAACGGTATGTCCTGCTTGACCGGACGCAGGCCGCGGCAATAGGCATAGGTCTGGCCCGACTGACCGTCGATGTTGGCCACCGACTCGAAGTAGGTCACCAGCAGCTGGATGGTCGATTGCCTCAGGTCGGATGATGTTACCGGGCTGGACTTGACCTTGTCGGAGAGCAAATTGTCGAGTTCGATCGCCTTATCGCGCTGCTGGCGTGAGGCCTGGAAGACGGTGCCGATACCATTGTAGGTCTGCAGGAATCCGTCAACCTCAAATCCCTGGTAATTGCTCTCATAGGTTTCGATATAGCGAAACAGGTCGTCAACATAGGCCTGAATCTGCGACATGTGCAGGTCCCTTGCAGTAATCTTAGATCGCGTACACGATCAGGTCCATCTTGCCGACAGCGGCAAGCTTTTCAGTATCGCCGGCGCCGGAAATAATCAGCGTAAGCTGGCTGACCGACGGCGACTTCATCATGTCCTGCGGATGCAGCACCACCTTGTTGCCGTAGGCCACGGTGTCGATATCAACCGGGTCGGTTTCGCCCAAACCGCGTGCTTCGTTGAGTCCGAGACGGACACGCATGTTGTTCCATTGCGCCGGCATAAACAGTTCGCGGTTCAACAGCACGACCAGCTTCGACATCGCCATTGATTCGGCCAGGTCGACGGTCACGTAGGTCAACTCGCCCATCTGTTCTACCCGAACACTGCTGTATTCGGCGACCCGGTAGGTTTTACCGCCATACGTTAATGTATCGGTCGCGACCGCCTGATCGCCCAGTTGATCGCGTTCAACCTGGGCGAGAAACCGGAATACACCGCGCAGAGCGTCGAGATTCTTTTCGATCGCCGCAACATGGGCGCCGATATCCTGATGATTATACTCCGTCAGCAGGAAACCGTCGATGGTGGCCATGAAAGTGCCGACATCGGTACCGGCTTCTTTCGTCAAATAGCGCTCGTTCAGGTAGTCTTTCAGGCCGGGATGCAGATTCATGAGGGTGACGAATATGCGGAAGAGCCGCCTAAACGTGATCACCATATCGATCGGGTGACCGGCATTGCGGCCGACGATAAAGGTGTCGAGACTGCCGGCGAGGTACGTGATGACGGCGCGGATAGTCTGGACGAACTCGTTCTGGAGGCGGGTATCGGAACCGCCGAGAGAGCCGGCGGCCATCGACTGATATGCCTTGGACGACAGCGACAGCAGGTTCTCAAGCCGGTTGCGGAATTCGGAGGCTTTCTGGTTCAGCCGTTCGTCGGCAAACAGGCTGACACAGGGCGGATAGTAGTTCGGTTGGGGGACAATTTCACTGCCGTTGCGAGCCAGCCTGGCAATCGGCACCATGCAGCCAGCCGAAACCGACGGCGCCTGGCCGATGTGAAGGCTGTAGGTAGCCGTTCGATAGGGCAGACGGGGCGGCTGTTCGTCCGGGTCGGGATCGCCCGATTCGCGTTTGCTCGACGGATCGATGGCGACATAGACCGGCACACTCTCATTCGCAATATCGGCCTCGCCGCTCAGGCTGCGGCCGTGCTGACTGTCGATGTCAATGATATGGCCGGCCGAAGTGATGGCGGTGAGGCGGTCGATGTCGATACGCAGCCGGTTACCCGATAACGAAAGGTTCATCGACACCGCCGGGACGCCATCGGCGCTCTTCTGCACCAGCCCCCAGCGATCGGACACCTCGCGGGCGTACCAGCGGGCGACCGATTCCAGATATGCTTCCTGGGCAAACAGGTGACGGTTCGAGATGACCATCCCGTCGCGCCAGTTTACCGAATATAAGTTCAAGTCACTCATAGTGTTTCCCCTGCAGGTCGGAATGAATTTATCGACTGCCCGACACGCTGTCAAGGCTATTACGCCGCCCCCCTGTTATTCGTCAGCCGCAGCGAATAGCCCAGCCGGGCGTCGCCGGCGGCGCTGCCGAGATTACTGGTTGCATGGGCGACCTCGATCTCAATGTCGTGTTCCAGGTGACCCGGCATGCAGGTTGCCAGCAGTTGTTCGAGCTTGGTTCGCAGCCCACCGTCGGGCAACAGATCAGTCACCCGTTCCGGCGGCACGTTGGTGACGCGGACGGCGTAGGCGGCATCGCATTCGACAAAGGTCGCACCCAGCACTGTTGCCTCGCCCAATCGAGCGGCACCGCTGCCCAGCTTGTACTGCACGTCGGACGGAATGTCGAAGCGGCGCGGCACCGATTCAATAATTGTTACGGGCAAGCGGATGAAGGTCGTGAGCACGTGTCCGACCGCCTCGGCATTGCCGGCCCAGTGATGATATGTCGGCATCAGACCGGCCCACAAAAGGGCGTCGCGCAGTTCCATTTTCGTCCGCGCCAGGTTCTGCTCGAACAGCGCCAAAAAACGCCGGAAGTGATCTTCATCGATAGACCCGAAGTTGTACTTCACGCCCTCGTGCAGCGCCTTGGCCCGTGACGACAACAGGGCGGCATCGAAGGGGGCAAACAGGTGACGGGCATTTTGTTCCCAGGTCGCCGACTGGTCGACCCCGCCAAACCCGTGAAAAAACTGGTAGGGAAGGTGGTCAACGGCAGTGTAGACACCAACCCAGAGCTTGACCTCGGTCGCGGCCGTAATCGCTTCGCCGGCAGCCGGTTCCTGTTTGCGGATTTCCCCCTTGTAGTTCTCATACTCACCCTCGGCGACCATGGCAATGCGACTGATGTCGACACCAAATTTCTGGAGTATCGCCAGGCCGGTCACCAGGTGCACCGGCCGCTTGCGATTACAAAAGTCGGGCATGCGGGCGGTATCAGGTGTCATCGAGCAGTGATCTTCACGGAATAATGGGTATTGACGGTTGAGCGCGACTTGAGAAAACGTTCGAGACGTTCAGCCATGAACTGCATTTCGTCGGGGGTGAGGAAGTCTTCAGCATCGACCGTGGCGGCGACATCGATGCAACGCCGCACACCCTTCGGCGTTACCTGCACGCCATTGCTGCAGGCTACCGACTGGATACGCGGATCGAAGGTGCGGGTCCAGCGCGACAGGTCATCGAAGCTGATAGCCCGGTCGCGACCTCGCAAACGTTGGTGCGCCTCGGTCATCACTTCGGCGTCGCTGCGTGCCGGCACGCCACCGAACACCGGGATAACATTCTGCACCTCGTCCAGTCCGGGGTGGTTTTCGTACAATTGCGACACCTCCCCCGCTTCGACGCCGTTGGCGGCATCGCCGAGGGTAGTTGTCAATGTCACGTTTATCGCGTCGGGCACCGGGTCAATGAAACGGGAGAAGTCGAACCAGAGTATCAGTTGATCATTGCGTTCTTCAATCGCATAGTAGCGCTGATCGGGATCGTCGCTCAATTCGTGTTGCGGCAGATACTCGCGGCCATCGGTATCGACAACCTTGTCGATATTGAGAATCTCCTCAATATCGGCCCCTACCTCGACTTCGAGCAGGTCCTTGCTGCCGGTATGGTGGTAGACCGTTTGCGACTCACTATTGACGGCCACCAGGCAATCGAACGACAGGTCGAGCGGCCGGGTAAACTGATTGAGCTTGGCATCGCCCGGCAACATGATCTCGAACCACCAGAGCGGATCAACACCAGCTGTTCCGGCGGCACCGCCGAGTTCGTTGGTCAGTTCGCGTGGCAACGGCATGGCCTGCCACTGCTCGGCGGCCGACTGTGGCAACCGGGCGAAGTGATCGATCAGCGGCGCAAACAGATCGCCGCCGGTGCGCAGGCCGCCCCAGTCGATGACGCGGTCGGGTTCGTCGCTGAAGAGGCTGTCAACCGTCAGGCCGCGACCGGGCGAAAACCGTTCGCCGGGGCCGTCGGGTGTCAGGCAGCGCCAGCTCGACCAGCGCAGCAGGGCGCCGAGAGCGCGGTCGGGACCGAGATAGAGCAGGGAGTCGGGAATCCTTCGCGCCGTACCGTCATACTGAAAACCCAGCAGGAGCGTGCGACGGTTCGACTGGCTCTGCCCGAGCGCCCTGGTTGCCGAAGGATCGGCCTGCTCCCCGGCCAGGCTGACGGCGCCGTTGTCGTGCAGAAGGAAGGCATAGGTCAATTCGGCATTGAGCAGTTGCGAGGTACGGGCAGGCGCAAACAGGAACGTGCGGCCGTCGTCGCGCGGCTCGCGGTAGTAAAAACGGGTATCGGTGTCGACCTCGACCACCGGGTCAACCGGCTTACAGCGCATGATCGTGGTCGCCGGGATAGGCCAGCGCCGGCATTCGGGCGACATCGCCCGAATCAGCGAACGCGAGGCATTCTCCCATATCTTCGCAACGTCGCCTTCGAGCTTCGAAATCTGGTGGGAGAACAGGTCGAGCAGGAGTTTCAGTACCGGGTCGAGTCGCTCGACGGCCGCCGGTACGTCCGGGTTCCACACCCGCATCTGGCGGTGCAGTTCGGCAAAGACCTGTTTCTGGGTACGGATGCGCAATTGCGGTGTGGATGTCGTTGTCATCGTGTCGCCTGATCCGTCAATGCAAACGTCGCTTCAAATTTCTTTTCCTCGTCGCCATCCTTGAACACGCCGGTCACACGGACCGAGACCGTTTCGGCAATCGAATCGCTGCTGCTCTTGCCGCGCAAGAGGGCCACCCCGAGGTTATTCAGCCGCGGCTCAAACTGGCCGATGGCATTGCGCAGCGACGACTGGACGTCGGACTTGTGCGCAACGTACAGGTCGGTGTATTCCTTCTCCCACAGGTCGCTGCCGTAGTCCGGCGAAAAACGTATCATCCCCTTGCGAGAGGCGATAATCAACGCCACCGACTGCCGAATCGATTCCTCGAAATCGCAGCGCCGCAGAAAACCGTCGCGTAATTTCAATGGTAGTGCCAGGTAGTCGTCCATACAACCTTTACTAATTGATCATCACCATCGCACCCTTGATGGCCACCTGTCCGCTACCCTTGACCTCGAGCTGGGCGCCGCCGGTCACTTCGGTTTTCACCTGCCCCGCAAGCTTGGTCTGCATACCGGACAGTTCGAGATTGCTCGTCGCCTTGACCGTCGCATTGCTGCCGGCTTTAATGTCGACATTCCCCCTGCCATCCAGCTTGATATTGCCGCCGGCTTTCATGGTCAGGTCCTTGCCGGCATCCAGCTCAATCGATTCGGTCGCCGTTATTTTGATTCCGTTTTCGCTGTTGATCGTTATGACCGGCTTGTTGCCGCCGCGCAGATCGATCATCGTCTTGCCGTCAACGAGTACAATCTGGACGGACTCTTCATTCTGCTTGTCGTCCAGCAGCACGGTGAGGCCGGAACGCGACTTAATGATGCGTTGCTGTACCTTGCCGTCCTTGACGGCATCGCTGCCCGGCAGCGGTGGCTTATCCTTGCCGTTCCACAGGCCGCCGAGCACGAGCGGTACTTCGGGATTCCCGCGTTCGAAGGCCACCAGCACCTCATCATCTACCTCCGGCAAAAACATGGTGCCGCGTTCCGATCCGTTACCCGGCGCCACGACGCGCGCCCAGAATGATTCCTGCTGGTCGGACCAGGGTGTCTTGACCTTGACGCGCCCGAGACCATCCGGATCCTCGATGTTGCTGACTATGGCGGTGAACATGGGCGGCGGCTCGGTGAGCCGATATTTCTGTGTCGGGTAGGCGCTCGACAGCAGGCTGCAGGCAAAACGGTTGCGGTAGGTACCGGCGCTGATGGTATGGGTTACCCGGGTCACCAGGTACTTGCCGTCTGTTGTCGCCCCGGTATTCTTGATCTCTACATTGGAGCCGACCGTGACTTTCGCCGTCGTCGACTCACCGTGACCGACAACCGTGCGGTTGACACGGTCACCTGCTTCCGACGACGCCTGGGCATCGACGATCGCTTTTTCCGAGCCGAGTGCCTTTACAAACACCTGCGGGTCGCCGGTGAACATCTCCGTCGAAGCCTTGAGCACGGTTTTGGCCAGGTCGGATGCCTTTTTGGAAAGACGGTCGGCAGAAGAATCACCGACGACCGCCTGCTTTTTCTTGTAGTCCCAGCCGCGGACGCTTACGGCATTCGCCTGGACACCGTAGCCGACCTTGAAAGCGCCCAGGTTCTCTCCCCACGTCAACTGCAATTCGTTCACCCTGGGGTTCTTGACAATCTGGAATTTGCCGGAATCGTAGAACGCAAACATCCCGGCGCTGCCGGCCCGGCGCATGAGGAAGGCGAAGTCGGTTTCGTTGTGCTGCAGCAGGTACTCCTGCTGGGTGCCGAAAGTCTCGGTAGTCTTTACCGCCACCTTGTGGTTGTTCAGTAGTTTCTTGACCACGTCGGCCGGCGTCATGTTCATGTGCACGGCGTAGCGCCGCGTACCGTCCATCTTGATCGTGGGGCTGTGCGCAATGATAGCCGCTCGAGACAAGCCACCGACTTCATTGTCGAAACGGACCCGGGTAATAACACCGATAAACTCCAGCTCGGCGTCCTTTGCATCCGGGATACCGTCCTCAGAGGTGCCAATACTCAAGGTTATCGGAGCGCCGATCAGGCTATCGACTTCCTTGTCGCTGAACCCGCCGGCCTTAAACACCAGTTCCGACTCACCGACCAGCACGACCTCCAGAACATGGTGGCCGTCGATACTCTGCTCCAGATTGACTGTAAGGATCTCCTTGGTAAAGACCGATCCGGAGATCTTGATCTGCGCAATGCCGGAGACACCAAGCGCACTGTCATCGCTGTCGCTGTCGGCGGTATCTTTGCCGAGCGGAAAGTTCAGTTCGTCGAGCAGACGGTCTTCATGACTTGCTGGCATGGTAGTTCACCTGTCGGGTTTGGCGTAGGACCGGACGGTCGGGGGAGATGTGCCCCCGACCGCCGGCACGGTCGGTTATTCTTCCCAGCGGTTGTCGATTTCGGCATCGCCGATCGACACTTTGTGCGCCGAGATTTCGAAACGCTCGTAAATCTGGTCGTCGGGACGATCCTTGATGTGGGGGACGATTTCTTCGTAGGCGGTGATGAAACCTTCCTCCCAGCTCAGGGTCTTCATCTCGCTGTCCGACGGATTCTTGAAGGTCACCTTGCCGGCTTTGCGGTTCGGGCCGCTCGAATCCATCGCCCAGCGGGCGATCGCGGTCTCTTCATCAGACTCGCGGGTGATCCGGATCACGCCGGCATGGGCGCGGTCGGACGGACGACCGGTTTCGTCTTTCGCAGTGTACAGTTCGTAGGAGACCTCATACACGTTCTTGTAGGTGACTCCGTCGATTTCGAGAATAGGACGTCTTGCCATAACTCAGCTCCTTATTTAATGGTATTCGGTTGCTGTATAGGTTTCAGACCGCGGGTCTGTTACTTGTCCTTTACGTTCGTCTGCTGGTCGTCACCCCAGGCCATGAACTCGATATTGAACGTCTTGGCCGGGTACTTCGGGTTGAGCGACACCTGGACATCGACTTCCTGTCGCTTACGCATCTCTTCATCGGCGAACACCTTGAACTCGTAGTCCTCGAGGATGTTGCCGGGACCGGTGATCGCCTTGAGGAACTTGTCGATATCGCGGCGCAGCGTATCGATAAACTTCTGGTCGATCACCGTGAAGGTCTGCTTGTTCAGGTAATTGCGCAGGGTCTTGTAGACATAGTCGTAGGTGCGACGGATGGAGTAGTTGTTGAACGTCTCCTTGGTGTAGAGCGTCGACGACCCCATCGACACCGCCGTGCCCTCGAAGCTGACCATCGGGTTTACACCCTTTTCGTTGATCTTGCTGGCGTCCGGCTGATTGGCGCGGAACCGCAGGTACTTGGCTTCGGCGATCTTGCCGTTCTTGAAACCGGCCATCGGCTGCTGCATGCCCACGGTGGTGTCACCCTGGTACATCTTGCCGGCGATGGCGGCTGACGGCGGGATCCAGACATCGTCATCTTCAAACTCGTTCGCCTCCCGCGCTTGTATGTAGTTGGCGAAAATCGAGGCGTACTGCTTGTAGTCGTCGATGCCCGACAGGTTTTCGTAGTTGGGATCATCGAGCATGTCCATGATCTCTTCCACCGATTCGAAGTTCGGCAGGTCGGTCATGACGTGGACCTTGTTCGGCATACCGATCTGTCGGGCGAAGCTGTCGACCGCCTCGATCGATCCGCAGTAGCCGGGAACCACCATCATGGCGTAGCAGTTCTTGATGCCCCACTCACGGAACTCGTCGGCCACGGCCTTGGCCAGCTGCTCGAACTTGTCCTTGTCGTCGGGATCGGCCAGCTCTTCGCCCGATACATTGGCGAACCAGGCATTGACCTTCTCATCCGGCTCCTGCTGCGCGTTGGCGAAGAACTTGTCGATGGCGCGGTAGGTCGTTTCCAGCTCGCGGCTGGCCTGGTGCACCTTCTTCATGTTTTTTTGCAGGGCCTGCTCCATCTGGGTCGCCGTGGCGTTGGCGTTGGAGCGGATTTCATTGATGTCGTCGCTGGCGCCAAGCTGGTTCACCCAGGTCTGGAGGCGCTGCGCGAGGAGTTGACGCTGCGGTGCGAACTGCTTCTTGCCGAGGAATTCCTTGCGCTGGAAGTCCTTCTTCGGGTCGAGCCACTCGACACCGCGCACCAGGTCGCCGTCGGACGTCTTGAACGACGGCAGCAGACCGGCGAGCTGCTTGAATTCGCCGAAGTTATCAGATAGTATTCCCGACAGTTCGTCGTCGGATATCTTTTCAACCTCTACTGTTGGCTTGGCCTCTTTGGCTTCAGCCGACTCAGGCTGCATTTGTCTTTCGTCTTCACCCATCATATCTCAAACCTTCCTTACTCGCCCAACAGGTCAACGTAGTACTGCATTACCTTGAGCAACGCCTGCTTCTTGTCCGGGTCGGCGAGGACCTTCTTGAGGGCGTTGTTCTTCTTGAGTTGCGAATCGAGGTCGGCCAGGATCTCCTTGCCGTAGTACATCCGTCGCAACTCGTCATTCTTCTCGATCAGCTCCTTGGACGAAAAGTCTTTCATGGCGCGGATCTGGAAGTCGGCGTTTACCGGCTCGCCGTTTTCGGATTCCAGGTCGACGTTGAATGACGGCTGAAACTTGTCGAATACTTCCTTGAGGTTATTGCAGCGTACCGGGGTAGCGTCCGCATCCTCGTCGTCGTTCAGTTTGGCGGCATACAGGAGCTTATTGGACGGCAGCAGTTCGACGGGAACTGATTCGTCCTTTTTGACTCGCTCTGTAGCACCGAGTATGAATTTAGCCATACGTTCCTCCGTGCTCTATTGTTCACACCTACATTGTTAGCTATCTCATGATTCGACGCGCGTAAACACGTACTCGTCATCTTTCACGTCGACCCGCAGCACATCACCCTGCTTGATCGTGCCGGTGATGATCTCCACCGACAGCCGGTTGATGATGTCGCGCTCGATAATGCGCTGCAATGGCCGCGCGCCCAGTTCGAAGGTGTAGCCCTCGCGGGCCAGCTTGAGCCGGGCGTCATCGGACAGGGTCGCCTCGATGTTCTGGTCTTCAAGCAGGCCGGCCAGGCTGCGGAACTCATGTCCGACAATCGTCTCGACCTGCTTACCTGTAAACGCGTGATAAATGATAATATCGTTTAACCGATTGAGAAATTCGGGGCGGAATTTTGAGAAAAGGAAATTGCGGATCGCCTCCATGTCGACCTCTTTCCCCTCGCGGTCGGCCTCGAGGATCATCTCGGCGGCATAGTTGGAGGTCAGGACCACGATGGTGTTGGAGAAGTCGACCGTGCGGCTCTGGCTGTCGGTCAGACGGCCGTCGTCGAGCAGCTGCAGTAACAGGTTGAAGACATCGGGGTGGGCTTTTTCAACTTCGTCGAACAGGACAATCGAGAACGGTTTCTTGCGTACCGCCTCGGTCAGCACGCCGCCCTCTTCGTAACCGATATAACCGGGCGGAGCCCCGATCAGCTTGGCGACCGAGTGTTTTTCCATGTACTCCGACATGTCCATGCGGACCATGGCATTCTTGTCGTCGAACAGGAACTCCGCGAGCAACTTGGGCAGGTAGGTCTTACCGGTGCCGGTGGGGCCGAGAAACAGAAACGATCCGACCGGCCGGTTGGCCGGCTTGAGGCCGGCGCGCGACTTGCGGATGGCGTCGGCCACCGCCTTGATGGCGTTCTCCTGCCCGACAATACGCCGCGACAAGTACTCTTCCATTTTGAGCAGGCGATCTTTCTCGGCCGTCATCATGCGCGTGACCGGAATACCGGTGCGTCGCGCCACCACCGAGGCGATATCCGACCCGTCGATCCGGTGATCGAGATTGTCGACCGCTGTTTTGAGGCGGCCAAGCAGCTCCTGCTTGTCTTCAAGTTTCTTCTTGAGGATTTCGCTGTTTGCTTTGGCTTGCGGCATCAGACCAACTCCTCTTTCACATCGAGGCGATGTCCCCAGAAGGTGAACAGCCGATCGACCTCGCGGGCGAAGTCGTCGACCGCCTTCTCGGCCGCCTCCAGCTGACTGTCATCGACCGCCGCCTTCGCAAGCAGCGCCTCGACATCGGCGACCTGTTTCTCGAGCTGCGGGATCTTGTCTTTAGCGAATTCTTCTTTCACGGCGTATTCCGAGCCGGCTTCATCGATCACGTCGAGGGCGATGTCCGGCAGGTTGCGTTCACTGAGATAGCGTTTTGAGTATTTCACGGCTGCTTCGATCGCTTCGGGATCGTACTCGATCTTGTGGTGCTCCTGGTACTTCGGCATGACACCGGAGATAATCCGGACCGCTTCGTCGTGTGACGGTTCGTCGACGACCACTTTCTCGAAGCGCCGGACCAGCGCTTTATCTTTCTCTATGTACTTCGTGTATTCCTCTTCGGTGGTGGCGCCGATGACGCGGAGCTGGCCGCGGGCCAGCGCCGGCTTGATCAGGTTGGCGGCATCCATCCCGCCCGAGCCGGAGCCGGCTCCCATGAGGGTGTGGATTTCATCTACAAAGAGTATGGTACGCCCGGCGGTCTTGACCACTTCGCTGATGAGCGACTTGAAGCGCTCTTCGAACTCACCCTTGTACTTGGCGCCTGCCACCATGGCGCCCATGTCGACTTCCATCACCTTGGCGTCATACAACGCCTTCGGCACCTTCTTGTCCACCACCGCCTGGGCGAAGCCTTCGACAATGGCCGACTTGCCGACCCCGGCGCCACCGACCAGCACCGGCGAATTCTTGCGTCGCCGCAACAGAATCTGTATGACCTGCTGCACCTCGTCGTCGCGTCCGATCATCGGATCGTACTTGCCGGAGGCGGCCAGGTTGGTCATATCGGAGCAGTAGCGAAGTGAGCCGGACGATTTCTTTGCCGGCTCGCCAGACGCGCCGCCGCCGGCCGGTTTGGGACCGGCAGCAATCTCCTCGACCATCTGGCTTTCGGCCAGGGCCTTGAGAATATCGTCCTTGACGATATCGAGCTTCTCGCGGACATATGCGGCCAGGCTCGACTTGGGATCGATGATCGCCAGCAGGATATGCTCCGGCTCGACCAGCGGATCGGAAAGGTTCGACTTCTCGATATTGGCCTGCTCCAGCGCGGCCTGTACGCTCGGGCCGATCGAGAGGTTGTCACGGGCACTTGACCGGCTCGACTGATCTTTGAGATGGGTCTCGATGACCGACTCACAGAAGGCCGGGCTCTTGCCCAGTTGGTTGAGGATCGACTCGACCTCGGTCCCGACCTGGCGTACCAGGGCAAGGAACAGGTGTTCGATCGTTATTTCCGGATGTTTGAAAGCGGCTGCGACTTCCTTCGCATTCTTTATAGCAGCCCGAGAATCGGCCGAATAATTGGCTATATCCATGCCTGCCCTTATGTGAATTTCGTGGTTGCCGTTGTCAAGGTAACGATGCGCCGCTGCCCGCAGCACACACGCAAGGTGTACGGTTGCAAAATAGTACGGGCTGTGACGGTGTAAGTCAAGCCTGAACTACCATAACAGATCACCCTTCCAGCTCAAGAATGTCGGAAAATGTCGCCCCTCGCACCTGATACGCGCGATCCGCCCCCGGTGCTGGAGCATAGTCAATATATAAGCTCTGGATCAAAGTTATCGATGATTCACCCGCATCGTGTACTGCCTCGACCGGAAAAAGTTTGCTCTGGGCCGGATCGAGATGCACCAATTCGGGGATGGTCGAGGTGTCGGCGGGGCGCACCACCGGAACAAACCGCCATTCCAGCGGCAATGCGGTCACACCAGGTTCCTCCGGTTCGACCGAGGCAATCTGAATCCCGGCCTGACCGGTCTCATCCTGCGGCAGGCGGCGTGGATCGCGGAGCACCAGCGGCTCGCTGCCCACGTTTTTGAGCACCAGCGAAAACCGGTTCGACGCTGCCTCGCTCTGGTCCAGCAGTGTCACTGACAGTGCTGCCGTCGGCTGCTCTTCAAGTTCGGCCGCAAAACCGAACAGGCCATCCACCAGTGCCGACGCCTGCGCCATCAACTCGCCGTCAATCGGTGAAAATTTCCGAGTAAGACTATCCTCTTCCCCTTCGATCGTCACCGTAATAACAGCATGCCCGGGGGTGACACCCTTCAGTTCGCGCAGATCGGCAAAGCCGACCTGTTCGAACAGTGCCACCAGCGAGTCGCACTGCTCGCCCTTCAGCTGCGACCGGAACAGTCCGATCGGCCGGCCTGGTTCGTCGGACGGCGGTCTCAGTACTTCCCAGCTTGCCGTGTTACCGGCGCAATCGACGTGTAGTTCAAGATAGTGCTTGGGAGTATCCGGGCCGTAAGCCGGACCGGATGATGACACCATCCGGATAGCGTTAACTTGTCCAATCCCTGCAAGATTCATATCTGGCGTACCTTTGCATGATGTTTCCCCGGCCCCGACCAGTGCGACCACAACCAGTCCCGCCGCGAGATGTCGCACCCCGGCAATTCTTGACATATGCCCATATCCTTTCTTTCCCGGTTCATGCACCGCCTCCCGGTGGCTGGCGGCGCGATCGCGCTCGGTAGCGGTAATCTAAACCGGTCTGGTCTTTTACCATTTGCGCAAGATGACGGCAGATCGTGCGGAAGTGGCGCCACTTCACATGGGTCAGGTTTTGCCCCATGATCGAGTCGGCATCAATACCGTTCACCGCCCCATCACCATTAAGACTGGCATCGATGGCCGCCCCGGCGTACTCATCGGGGTTGCCGAGATGATGCCCGAACTCATGGGCAGCCACGGCCAGTCGGGGTTCGGCCAAAAACCAGAGCGAATCGTTGGAACGAATGTTACCTGGCGCAACGATGAGCGTGCCGGCCGAAAGGGCGTTTTTCTTTTCGAAACTGACATCGAATTCCGTCTGGTAGCGGCAGCACCAGTCGGCGCCCGACTGACAGCCCCGTCGCTTGATATCGAACTTGTTGTTCCAAGTGGTGATGATGTTGTCACGCCATTGGGTAATGCGGCGGCGGTTGGGGGGGCTGTCGATATTCCAGTCGGCAAACCGTTCCGGCCAGGTGCCGCCATACTGACAGGTGTAATTGTTTCCCTGCTTGTAGAAGCCGACACAAAAGTTGTTGCCGTCATGCAGGACGAATCTGCGCGGCAGGTTAACCCAGGCGTTGCCGTTCCAGTACTTGTTGCGTCCTCGAACCTGTTTCATCCACCAGTATGGCCCGCCCTGGACATTGAAGGCGGCAACAGCACCGGCGTTGCCCTGCGGCGCGCTGGCACCGAGATTGACTACCGACGCTCCCCATCCCTTGAGGTATTTGATATTGCTGCTGATCTTTACCGTCCGATCGTTGGTCGCGACATCGAAGTGCGAGCGGCTCTCATCGAAATGTGCCGACGCCAGGTCGGGCATCCGGCGCAACTGGAGCAGGTTCGATGAGGCAGCAGCCTCGGCTACCAGGTCGGTATGTACTTTGAAGCGAATGTTGCCGTCGAGCTTGTCATCGGCCGCCCCGCGGGCATTCCAGATCGTATAGAGTCGTCCGCCGATGACGGCTGCCGGAATTTCGTCGAACTTGGTCTCGCTGCCGTCATCAGAAACAAAACAGACATCAATGCGAGCCGGTGTGATGGGCGGATGGCCACTGATGACGACCTCGATGGCGACCGCTTCACCGCAGCGCACGGTCGGCCGCAGCCACTGCGCCCGGCGCACCCGATAGTTGGCACGGCGGAACAGCCACCGCACCCCGGTCGCGACTTTTCCTATTGTCCTCGCACCAGCACCGTTGCTCATCCATTCTCCTCCGGATCAATAATGAACCGTCCGGCATTAGGAAAGTCGACCTCCATCTTCCCTGGCGGCAGTTCTTTCAGTCGCGCCCACCCTTCACTATCGGTCTTGCCGTCTTTTGTATTGCGGTCACCAAACCGTATGGTAAAGTCCTGATCCGCCAGCGGCAATCCATCTTCATCCACAAACTGAAAGGCAGCATCATCACTGAAGGCGAGCAGGCCCGATGCCTGGTCATCGCGACCATATTCCTTGTTGCCCGCTACGACCGTGAAGAAATATTTGGGCGGCTGGTAGCTGCCGCCGCGCGGCTCGAGATCGTCGTCGTCGGGGATGTCCTCGGTATTGTCGAAGTACTCAAACGCCCACTGCAGTTCCATGCGATTGTCCTTCACCATACCGTCCAGCGACAACACCTTGTCATGGGCGCCGCCGGCGTCATGTTCATACACCCGCACTTCCACGGTTTCACCGCTGTCGAGGCCGCGGATATCGGCGGTCATGATCACGATCTCGTCGCGCTTCACCTCTTCTTTGTCCCACTTCAGGTTGCCTGCACTCACCATCGGTCGGACCGGAATCGGCAGCGACTCGCCGTCGAGCGAATTCTTGCTCAACTCCGCCTGCAGAATCACCTGGTCGCCCGGTTCGATATCCTCGGGAATGAGAAACGAACCGGAGAACTGGTTATTTTTGACGGTTCCCTTCACGCTACCCAGCTTGCTGCCGTTGAGCGATTTGCCGGTCACCTTGATCGGCGCACCGATGCCGACGCCCACCGTGCGTACCTGCCAGGGAGTCGATTGCCCGGCGTACGCAATCTGCGGCAACCAGCGGACGGCAACAAGTTTCGCCTCCAGTTCGACCTTGTGTTTGCTGTTGACCCCTTTGGAGAAGCTGAGTTTCACGTTACCTTCACTCGTTATTCTGTCTTCAGTGATCCGGCGATACGCAGCATGTCGAGACCGAACGTCTTGAGTGTCTGCTTGTCGAAATCGCCGACAAAGTCGTATCCCCGGTCGTTGTGCAGCACCCAGATATGCTTACGAAAGACCGGTTCCTCGCCGAAACTCAGTTTGGCGATAAACTCTCGCGCCGGCAGGCCGTTGTCGAGCGTGACATTCTCGTTCTTGAGCACTTCCATCTGGCCGAATGATTCCTGCAGCATCGACACGCGAGCATCGGCGAACTCATCGAGACCGTCGACGACCGGCTCGCGGTCCAGAGTGAGGGTGACCAGCGGCGCCTGGTCGTTTTCGACCGGTCCAATCATCATGTATGCAGTCTGGTTGCGCCAGCCATCGGGAAGCTCCAGGTCAAATGAATCCAGCATATGCAAGTCCTTACGATAGAATTTCGTAGTGAGTGTTGTCGCTCAGCACCGGCACCACCGTTTCGCCCGATTCGGTGGTCAGCGGGCGGCGCACCTCGACCAGTCGCCGCCATGCCAGGAGTTTCAGCCGATACCGCAGGGAACCGTCATCATTCTGCGAGAACTGCGGTTCATAGTGCCACTCCCAGTCATCGACCGTGGTGTGATAGGTCATCGGCCCGCTCGACCAGTCGCGACGCAGGTCATCCTTGATCTGCTCGATCAGGATGGGCGGGAACGACTCGTAGGCGCGCCCAAATGTCCAGCCAACGTTGCCTTCACGGCGCTGCCGCTCACCCTCGGCATTGAGCAATCGTTCCCACTCGCCGCTGTCAATATTACGATCGCTGTACTTGTTCTGCAGGCGACGCAAGCACTCGTCGTCGTTGGGAGTCTCGCGACCGGGTACGAAGAAGTACAGCGATTCGTAGAACAATTCTCGTTCCCGGCGACGTCCGCCGCGTCTCGTCAAGTGATAAAATTGCAGAAACCTGGGTGCATGCAACCAAGCGTTGCCACCGAACAGGTTGCGGATGGCGCGGCAGAGATCGGTGTTGCGGCCGATGTTGCAGCCGCGCAATACGATCTGGGTGTCACCATCGACGATACTCGAGGGCGGTGGCGTGAGACGGCTGTCGTTGCCGTACGTGGCCAGCCTCGGGTAGTCGACCGGCCGTGACTGTCGGAGGCTATCCTCGAACAACGGCAGGTACCAGTAGTTGACGCTGGCGTGCGACACGATATTGATCTGGCCCCACTTGTCGCAGCCCAGCCGCTGGACATTCTCAGGATTGTTCAGGTACCGCAGGATGCTCTCGACGCTGCGTCGCACCACCACGACATCGGCGCGACGGCGCCAGAACCGCCGGGCCGCCCGCTGGTACAGGTCGTGGCCGGTAATGAACGTAATGACTGGTCGGTTACCCGACGGAAGAGCGGCCGTGTTGCGCACGAAAGTCGGATAAGCCGAACGAAACTCCTCCCGTACCTCCTGGCCGCGTCGCACAACGGTCGCTTCGATCTCGAGACCGAGCTCCAGTTCACCACCGTCGGTCTCGACAATCTCGCGTGCCACCGGGATCTGGTGTTCATCCGATGAACCGTGGAAGGTCAGCTTCAAGCTGCCTTCGCCATCGCCGGCATCAGGAATATCGGTGGAGTCGATTTCGAACCGCCCGTTCTCGATACGACCGACAAATGTCGCGAGCGTCGTGGCAACCCCTCCCTCCTCCTCCAGCATGTCTTCGCGCAAAAAACGCCAGGCATCGAGTTCGACCAGTCGCACGGTAATTGCCGGTGCATTGCGCGGCAGCAGGATCCGCACCGTGAGTGGTTGCGACGGATCGCGCAGCAGCGCCGGCAGGAGCATGGCACGAATCGCGCTCATCGCTCCGCCCTGGACCAGCCGCGGTCGTCAATCTGCTGCGATATTGACTCGCCGCTTTCGGGGTCCTCTTCCGGTCCGGCCCCCGGTTGGTCGGCCGGCTCTTTGCCGAACAGTTCGTACCCGGCGACGCATACCGGTACCTTCTCGACATCAGTGGGCACCGCCGATACCACCACCGCGGCGTCGAACTCGGGCAATTCCAGCTTGTACTCGCCGATCGGAATCTTGTCGACACTGACCAGACCGTCCTTGTCGGTAGTCGCTTCTATGCGTTCGGTTTGCCTCACCAGGACAACCTTGGTATCGGCAATCGGGACCGTACCGGAATTGGACAAGAGTAAAACCGAGATGTGCCCGGGCGGGAGAACAAAGAACTCCCGATTTTTCTGCTTGAGATAGTCTGAACGTGTTCGAGCCATGGTGTTGTCGTCGCCGCTACCGGCGGTATTGATCAGTTTTCAAAGGGTGCACCGTGATCCGGGAATTCAACCGCCCACGGTCCCGGTGGAACATTGTCGACCTTCGCCGCCCCGCCGCCGTCAAGCGTACCGCTGCGGACTTCGCCGCTGCACAGGTGCAACCGATACGGTGCGTCGGCCAGCTCTTTGCCGTCGGTGTCCTTTAAGCTGAATTCAATGCGGGTGCGGTAGTCGAGCAAGCCCGATTCCCTGCGGGCGCCGCCAACCTCGCAGACGAAGAAGTACCGCGGCACGTAATAGTTCGACAGTTTCGGCTCGGCCTCCGACGGTGGAGCGTCGCTCCACGGATACTGCCACTCCACTTCGATGGCATCGTCTTTCACCTTCGCTTCGATTTCGTCAAAGGGGCGGCGCCGATTGTTGGGGCCTACTTCGTAGATCTTCAGTTTCGCCGGCGTATTGTCTTCGAAGCCGATCAGTGCAACCTGCAGCTTGACCTTTTCGTCGTCCTTGATGCGATTGGTCGACCAGCGAATGTCGGCGATCCCCGTCAGCTCAATTTTGTGATCCCCCGACTCCACCATCGTCCGCTCGACTTTGCCGCCGAGCATGCCGCTCCAGCCGGTGTCCTTGGGGCCCTTTACGGTGTAGTTCAGGCCGGCGATCGGTTTGCCCCCCTTGTCGACGACGGACACATTGAGAAAGTCGGTCTTCTGCGACTTGTCCTCGGTTTTGCCGGACTTTGCCTTGTCGTCCTTGACCTTGGTGTCGGCGCCCGCCTTGGTGTCGGCTTTCCCTTCTTTGACTTTCTGGCCACCCTGGCCGGCGCCACCGCCGCCACCCATACCGCCACCGCCGCCGGAGGTACCGATCATCACCTTGGACGCACCCTTCACAATCACGTCGGGAGGGCCGACGCACACGCACGAGTCGCCCACCGTAGCCGCCGGCAGTCCGGCAATCAGGACGGTCGGGACACCGGGACCAACGATCGGCCCGCCGACATGCGGGATCGGCGGGACAGCCGGTGTTTGCATCGGACAGGTGTGCATGTCCGTCAGGCGTGCCGCCGGCAGGCCCTCTATGAGCACGGTAGGGTTACCGACGACTATAACGCCGCCGTGAGCGGTGGTATCTCCCTGTCTGGCTGCCGGTCCGGGCATAAGTAACCTCGCAGTTTACACTGAGTTGGCGATTGAAACGATGATGCCCGAATATACAGAGCACCGATCGCTGTAGTCAACACTTCCGGGCAAGAGATTCACACGTCGAGCAGGCGACGGATTTTCGGCAGGTCATCCTGCGCCCGATGATAATCCTGTATTCGACCGATGTCGAGCCAGTAACCGTCATACGGATACGCGTGTACTTTCCGTTGGGCGGCCGGCAGGTCGCGCATCAGGTCGTCGAAGCCGTACGGTTGCCCCCGCGGCACCAGTTCGAGCAGGGATCGGCTGAACACATAGATCCCCATCGAAACCTCAAAATCCCAGGTCGGTTTCTCCACAAAACCGGTCACCAGGCCGGACTCATCGCTGGTCAGCACGCCATAGTCGACGTTGTGGACACGTTTATGCGTGGCCACCGTCAACTCGGCGTCGTTGCCCCGGTGGTACTCATAGACGCGGGAAAAGTCGATATCGGAGATCACGTCACCGTTGACCACCAGGAACTGCTCGGGCAGGTCGTCGATCAGGGTCAGCGGCCCCACCGTCGAGAGTGGCTGCGGTTCACGCGAGTAACTCAGTTCAAGCCCGAAAGCGGCGCCGTCGCCGAGAGCGGCCTCGATCTGATCGGCCATGTGATTCACCGCCAGGATAGCCCGGCGTACGCCGGAACGGCGAAGTTGGGCAAGCAGGTAGCCGATGACCGGCTGGCCGCCAACCGGCACCAGCGGCTTGGGCAGATCCCCGGTGTACGGTAACAGGCGGCTGCCCTTGCCGCCGGCAAGTATCACGGTCAACATGTCATTATCTGGCGCCGGCATTGGTGTTACCTCAGTTGTGATACCGTGGATCAGCCGGGTTGGCGATGACTCCGCTGCGCACCGCCGCGGCAATCTCTGTAATCCCGGCAACCAGCGAGTGCCGGGGACGGAAACCGGTAGTCGAATGAATCTTGTCACAGCGCACGCGATAGTCGCGGGGGTCTTCGTCTTTGTGCACATACGTCACCAAATCGCTCGAAACACCCGTTTCGCACAGTATCATGTCAGTCAACTGTTTCTTGGTGTGGTTCTGGTCATCGGCGCCGACGTTGAACGCCCGGCGATCGACCTGTTGCCGCTGCGCTGCCAGCACCAGGCGGCAGGCATCGGCGAGGTCGCGAACATGGCAGTACGGCCGCCAGAACTGCTCGCCGTACACTTCCAGCCGGTGTCCCTGCACCAGTTCAGCCGTAAACTGATTGACGGTCAGGTCGAATCGTGGTCGGTATGACAGCCCGAACGCGGTGGCGAATCTGAGGCATACAACTGTCATGTCGTTTCGACTTTCCAGCAGCAGCTGTTCGAACTCCACTTTCAGTTCAGCGTAAAGAGAGACCGGTCGGAGGGGCGACTGTTCGTCGACCCAGCCGTCGCCGGTGTCCATCCTCCCGTAGTTGGAACAGGTGCTGGCGAAGAGGAAGAGCTGCACCCCGGCCTCAAGTGACTGTTGCAGAACCGTGCGTGAACCGACTCGATTGACCGCGATTGCCCGCTCCGGATCACGGGCACACGCCGGGTCGCCGACTATGGCGGCGAGGTGCACGACGGCCGATGCTCCCCGCAGGGCGCGGCCGACATCGTCAGGACTGACAATGTCGCCACGAATAAACTCGAAGTTGGGGTGGGTGAAGACACCCAGCAGCGAACTGCCGCCGCAGGTCAGATTGTCCAGAACCGTCACCCGGTATCCGGCATTCAGCAGCAGACTGCAGAGCACCGAACCAATGTAGCCGGCGCCGCCGGTCACGACTATTTTCTGGCCCGGTTCGGCGGCTGGCGATCGGCTGGCGGTCGGTTCCACGGTTCGATGTCCGGTTCAGCCGCCCAGAATGCGGCGGGCGGTTGCCAGTTCCTCGCCGTCCAAGCCGAGATTGATGGCTTTCCTGAGATGATCAATCCCCTCACTGTTGCCGCGTTCGTATTGGGCCATGCCGGCGCGGAACCAGGCCTGGGGCGACTTGGGGGCCAGCCTCGCAGCCTTGAAGGCCTCACCGTACGACAGGTCGTAACGCCCGATCTGGTAGTAGACAAAGGCAAGATTCAGCCGGGTATCAAGCCGCCCCTGCGATTCAAACACCGCCATGCGGGCGAGATTACCGGCCCGATCGGCCTCGCGTCCCTCGAGCGCCAGGGCGCGCGAATAGTACATGTTGTTCCGGGTATCGTTGCGCTCGGCTACTGAGTTGTTGACGAACATCTCGAAAGCGTCGGCTTTCTCTCCCTTGTTGAAGGTAGCCCAGGCTTTCGTTACCGCCGGGGAGATCATCGTCTCATCAAGCGCCAGCGCCCGGTCGGCCAGTTCAATAGCACGATCCCACTGTCGCGACTCTACCGCGATCTCGGCGGCCAGGGCGACGGCATCGGCAATGTCGGATGCTACCGAGGCAATCAGTTCCGCCAGTTGTGGGCGAGCCTCGTGGTGATGTGTGAGGCGCAGGGCGCTGTCGAGAGCGAGGTAATTGTCGATTACCATTCGAATCGGTTCGGCCTGTGCCTCCACGATACGATAAGCCTCATCGACCTGATCATTGTGGATCTTGACACGTGCCAGCAGCATCGCTGCCTGGGGCAGCGTGTCAGCCAGGTGCGGATACAACTCGAACAGCCTGGCCGCTTCCTGCGGGCGTTCCCGCCACAACAACAGATCCACATTGTGCTCAATCGCCGGATAATGCCATCGATCGGCGGACAGAGCGTCGAGATATACTTCGTATGCCCGATCATACTGCTGGACATTGGTCTGTGCCAGCACGTCGCCGATGCCGACCAGCCAGGAAGGATCGTCGCCGTGCTCCTCGAGCAGTTCCGCCGTCAATTCCTCGAACTCCTCGAGCTGACCGCTGCCATACAGACTCTTGAGTTCGGTTATCACGAGACCCTGTTGATTACGGTATTTGTCCGCTGTACCCCGCAGGATGGCAAGGTACTCGATCCCGATGCGAACGTCCCTCATGGCATGAAGCAAGCTGAAGTCCATGAGGTCTTCAAACTGCTGCGGCAGATCGCGCGCCTCCATGAAACCCTGAATGACAGAAACATTCCCGTCGGCACTGAGGACGTCGCCGGCGTTGACCGAGTACTTCAAGTCCGTGAACAGCGTACTGAGATCCTGTTCGAATTCGCGAATGTACATTACGCCTTCGCGCTTGGCCTTGTTGTATTCACCTATCGCCGTATAGTATTCCATGCGCACCCAGGCGACCATGTACGGGGGAGTCTCGACAGCTTCGAGTTCGGCAATCATCCGGCGGACGCCGTGACGGTCATCCAGACGCAGCATGCGCCGGAAGTGCCGCCACCAGTGCTCCCAGTCGCCATCGGCCAGCTCCCAGGCGGCATGGGAGAGGACCAGCGCCGAGTCGTATTGGTGGTCGGCCTCCATGTAGTCGGCAGCCCAGCGATACCACTCGGCCGTCTCGACCGGCGTTGACTGCGCTGCGAAGACGGCGGCCGAATCGAAGTTGTTGCGTGCTCGGTGGGAGCAGGCACGGATCATCGACGCTACCGATTCGTCCAGTCCAAGGACAACCGCGCTGTCGAGCAGGGTTGCGGCCCGTTCGTACCGTTGACCGGCGAGCAGTGATTGTACCAGCGACAGAGCGGCCAGCTGCGATGACGGAAAGGCGGCCAGCCATTGCGAGGCTGACTGGATGGCATCCTCGGTGTAGCCGTTCCAGTCCAGGGTTCGCCACAGGCCATATCGGGCCGGCTCGAAGGTCGCCTGCTGATCGACCAGTATCATGTACTCCGGCATAGCATTCCAGAACAACATCTGGTGCTCGGCAATGGCCGCCTCGGCGTACAGGCCGATTGGTTCATCCGGCCGCTCTTCGGCTATCTCCACGAAGGTTTGTCGAGCAGCCTCGAACTGGAAGGTGCTGAGTTCGTACATGGCGGTCTCCCAAAGGGTTCTTTCCACCTCGTCGGGTGACTGTCCACAGCCGGACAGGAGAACGGGGACGGCCAGAGCAAAAAATGATAGAAGCAAACGTTTCATACGGCTGATATATCCTGATTTTGTACTTTATACCTTGGTGGCAATCGGGCTAAGTTTACGCTTAACGTTCAAAATATCAAGCATTTAAGGAGCACCAGAGAGATTGAAGCGGCTGCGGGCGAAAAAGATAGCAAATTTCGTGCTCGCTGAAGAAGTTTTCATTTGATGGCAATCTCTCGCTGTCTATATTACAGTTATGTCCGACCTGATGTCCAAAGAATTGATAAAGTACTACCGAAAACGACCGGTTGTCAACGGTGTTTCGATCGTTGTCCACCCTGGTGAAGTGGTTGGCCTGCTTGGACCTAACGGCGCCGGCAAGACCACCACCTTTTACATGATTATCGGTTTCACGCGGCCGGACGGGGGTCAGGTTTTCCTCGGCGAACGGCACATTACCCGAATGGCGATGTATCGACGAGTTGGCATGGGCATTGGCTACCTGGCCCAGGAGGCCTCGGTTTTCCGCAAAATGACGGTGGAAGAGAACATCATGTCAGTGCTGGAATTCCGCCGCATAAGCCGTCAGGCGCGGAAAGAACGTCTCGAGCAACTCCTCGAGGAACTCGACATCGCCCACCTGCGCAAGAACAAGGCCTACACGCTTTCGGGTGGTGAACGCCGTAGGGTGGAGATCTCCCGGGCGCTGGTGAATGAACCGAAATTCATGCTGCTCGATGAACCGTTCGCCGGTATCGACCCGATCGCTGTCGAAGATATCCAGACGATCATTGTTAAACTGGTCAAGCAGGGACTGGGCGTGTTGATTACCGACCATAATGTCCGCGAAACGCTGTCGATTTGCGACCGGGCATATATTATGTGTGACGGCAAGATATTGAAATCCGGGACTTCCGATTTTCTGGCCAACGATCCGGAAGCCCGCAAAATATACCTCGGAGAGAAGTTCCGGCTTAATTAGGACGGCTGAATGTACAATTACTGAACGAACTTGAACCGCTGCATAAACGCCATACGCCACCACTCCGATACAGCGTATATGGCGTCCGGAGTCTATCGTTCAGCCCTTCCGGACCAAACTTTGAGGTCGCAGGAATAAGAGAATATGAAACTTGGTCTTGGCTTAACTCAAAAGACATCGCTCTCACTTCACCTGGCGCCGCAGCTTATTCAATCGTTGAAGATGCTGCAGATGCCGGTGCTGAAGCTGGAGCAGACGATACGTCAGGAACTGGCCACCAATCCCCTGCTCGAAGAGATTGAAGATCTCGAAGCCGAACAGACCGAAGAGGTCGAGGCCGAACCGGAAATCGAGGATCCTGCCGATCCGACCGCTGAAGAACCGGTCGACTGGGAAGAATACCTGTACGACGATGAAGAGGGCTACAAGGTACGGGAGCAGCGGGAGTCGCCCGAAGACCGCTTCGAGTCGATGGGGGCATCAAGCAAAACGCTCTACGATCACCTCTCCGAACAACTGACCTTGTTGAAATTGTCCGACGACGATCAGGCGATTGGTGAGTACATCATCGGCAATATCGCTCCCAACGGTTACCTGTCGATCAGCGTGCCGGAGATGGCGGCGGAACTCGACATCGATGAAGAGAGAATTGCCGAAATCCTCGATATGATTCAGCGTTTCGATCCGCCCGGGGTGGGCGCCCGCGACTTAAGGGAGTCGCTGCAAATCCAGCTTAAAGACCGGGGCGAAGAAGACTCACTGGCCTACCGTATTGTCAGCGAGTACATCAACGAACTCGACCGCAAGTCGATCCTCCAGGTCGCCAAGGCGATGAATGTCCCGGCCGAAAAGGCCCAGGCCGCCCTTGGTGTGATCAAGACACTCAATCCGACGCCGGCCCAGGGACGGTTCGATGCTGCCGCGATGACCGTCGTGCCGGACCTGATTGTTGAACGCTACGGTGACGAGTTTGTCGTCTTCCACAACGACCGCCATGTCCCCAAGCTGCGCATCAACTCCAGTTACCGAAGTTTGATGAAGAAGCGGGACGAAGGCTCAAAAGATACACGCAAATATGTGAAGGAAAAACTGGATCAGGCTCGCTGGCTGCTGAACTCCATCAACCAGCGCCGTTCAACCATGATCCGGGTGATGGAGGCGATCATCGAACGGCAGCGGCCGTTCTTTGAAAACGGTCCGGCCTTTCTCAAGCCGCTTATCATGGAAGACATTGCCCAGGCGGTCGACATGAACGTGGCCACCATAAGCCGGGTATCCAACAGCAAATATGTTCAAACGCCGCTTGGCGTCTACGAAATCAAGTACTTCTTCAATTCCGGCATCCCCAGGCAGGGGGGCGGCGATATCTCCAAGCGCACCGTGAAGCAGCGGATCGAGGAGATTATCAACGCCGAGGACACCGAAAAGCCGCTCTCGGACCAGGAGATCTACCGCCGCCTGAACGCCGAGGGGATCAAGATGGCCCGCCGGACAGTCACCAAATACCGCGAAGAACTGCGAATACCGTCGGCCCGCCTGCGCAAGCGGGTGAACTGACGGCGATACCGCAATTCTTGATGCCGCCTAAGTTACTGTCACCTCTCCGACAGTTTGCGGTGACAAGGCAGACAAGTCCCATCAGAGTTGTGTTGCCAAGCGTATAGTGTTTACGTACATTGAAGTGACAACAAAGATTGACTCGATGTGAGCAGAACCCTTCCGAATTTCTCGCCGTGAAAGGGGAAGATCATGGTGCAAAAGACGATAACAGCCCGTCATTTTGATCTCACGCCGGAGATGCGTGAAAAGGCCGAACAGGAAATCGAGGGCCTGACGAGGTACTTCGAAAACATCATCTCGGCCGACCTGGTGCTCGATACGGAACGTCACCGCAAGGTCGCCGAACTCAAGGTGAAAGTGTACAACCAGGTGATGGCCGGCACGGGCGATACCGACGACATGTACAATTCGATCAATGTCGCGGTCGACAAAGTCAAGGGGCAGCTCAAGAAGTATAAAGGGAAGCTCAAGGACCGACGTCCGGACCAGATCAACGAACAGGTTTCGCAGGCGACGGCGCCGAGCACCGATGACGAGGGTGTGGATCTGTAAGTCTGTATTTCGGTCGAAAAGTCTTGAAGCCCGCCTTACTCAGGCGGGTTTTTTATTTCAGAAACTCTGCTACCGAATGCATACGCAGGCACCATCGTTTCAGCCGTCGACCGAGGTCGGCGCTTCGCTGTAAACGATTAGGCATCAATCGATTAGCGCGACGGCGGCGGCGCTTTTCCGATCCGGCACAGCGGTTGCAGTTACATCGCCCGGAGGAATGATGTAACATGCAACAGTTTCTAAGTGCCATATTCGCCGACGGTCATGCGGCCGGGTTCGTCGCTTCGTTCGCCGGCATTCTCTTCTTCGCGGCGATCGCCTATCGTGAAGTTCGCGACGGTTATATGCACGGTATGCTTTACTACTTCGTCGCGATCTTCTTTGCCGCCGCCCACTTTGCCATGATCCTGATCGCCAAAACGCCGTTTGCATCCTCGGCCTTCCAGCCGCCGAGCGACCTGTTTGGCTGGCTCAACATCGCTGTCGGACCGGCTCTGATCGCCCTGTTCATCGGGCTGGGATCGTTTCGCATGGCGATTGCCCAGTATCGCTATGGTCTGCTTCGTCTGTTCTTTGGTCTGACCCTGCTGTGCTACCTGTACATGATCGGTCCGGACTGGCCGCTCGATATCAAGGCGTTCATCTGCGTTGCCTATGTCATCGCCTGGTTCGAAGTCGAGACCGCGGCGGCATAGCTCAGACCAGAAAGAGGATTGCCACCCCGCCGACTGTCACGATGGTGCCGAGGATGGCACGCATCGACAGTTTTTCTTTGTCCATCATCAAGACTAACGGCAGTATCATCACCGGCGTGGTGCCGTTGAGCGTTGCCGCCACCCCGGCGGAGATGAGCGAGACCGCCACCAGCGACATCCAGACACCGAGGAACGGTCCGGCGACGGCGCCGCCGAACGAGTAGCCCATGGCGCGGCGGTTCTTCATAGCCAAGAGCGCCGGCAGCGCCTGGCCGTGCATCGCCGCCAATGCCCAGATTACAAGCGTGGCCGCAATCATACGGACATAGCTGGCGTGCATCGGTTCGATGGTGGCGCCAAGGTCAAGCATGGCATGCTTCGCCAGCACCAAACCGACCGCCTGTCCGGTCGCCGCCCCCAGACCGTACATGACACCCTTGAGCAGCGAGCCGGCATCGGGATGCCCGGTCGGCAGGCTGGTGACCGCCGACGGAAAGCGGCGCTCCGCAACCACCCAGCTGACTCCGCTGAGAGTGACGACAATGCCGATCAGCTCCAGCCAGCCCAACGCTTCGTCAAGAAAGAACCAGGCGAAGATGGTGGCGATAATTGGGGCGGTGGCGTACATCAGGGTAGTCAGGCGAGGCCCGATCATTACCAGCGCCTTGAAACCGCAACCGTCCCCGAAGACCAGCCCGATAATCCCCGAAACCGCCAGCCAGGCGACATGCTCCCAGGTCATGACCGGTGAAGTCAGCGAGCCGAGATACAGCGGCAGCACAAGCGTGTAGATCGCCACCGCCATGATAAGACGGATCTTGTTGACTCGATAAGAACCGATCTCCCGGCCGGCACGGGCAAAGAAGATTGACGTGAAGGCCCACATGACGGCGGTACCCAGACCGGTTATTTCTCCGAGATACGGCATTGGGCGAATATAGGGGGTGGGGCTGGTCAATCAAAGCGCCGCAGCGACCGTTCACATACTGAATACGAATGCACACGACAGCATAACTCTGCATCCTGCGCAAACTGCTTCTTGTCGTGTAGCCTGCTGCAAGACAACATCTTAAGCCGACCCGAAGGTTTTGCGACGGTCGGCATACCATTTGAGCTATCAGCAGGCAGTATGAGGTTACTATCTGTAAGCAGCTTTGTCCTTCTGATACTGCTGGTGTCGCTGCCGGTGCCGGCCGCGACCATTACCGGCACGGTCACCGAAACCGGCGGTGAACCGATCGTCGGCGCCAGTGTGGTTATCATGTCGTCGGGGAAGATGGTTGGGGGGACGGTCACCGCCGGCGACGGATCATTTCGCGTGAAAGTCGCCGCGTCGGTACAACTGCGCGTCAGCGCCCTTGGCTTTGCCACTGACACCGTGACCCTGACACCGAGCACGCCATCCCCCCTGATCATCCGACTGACCGGGAAGAGCATTGATGTCGGTCGCATCGATGTTCGTCCGCAGGAAGACATTGCCATACTGATGACGGGTATCGACAAGACAACACTCGACCAGCGCGCCCGCACCGGCCTGGTACCGACCAATCCGGTGGCGGCAATCAAGGGTCCGCGGACGGTGCGCCAGGGATCGCAGCATTCATCAAAGATCCGCGTAAACGGCACCAACCCGGAGTACCGTCTCAACCGCCTGTCGATCGGGCATGATCCGACTCACTATGGCGTGTTTTCCCTGCTGACCAGTTCAGTGATCGATCGCGCGCAGCTGCATGGTCTTGGCGGCGATGCCTCGCAGTCCTCGCCGGCCGAATTACACCTGCGCACCATTCGGCCGTTCAGTCGTAACCATTTTGGCGAGGTGAGCATGTCGCTGACCGACCTGTCCGGCATGACCGCAGTGGCCGGCAAAAATTATTATGTCCTCGGCAGCATGCGCAAGTCGGTATTGGATAAACTGGTGCGCTACCTCGACCTGAGCGCCGATCGAATTACGCTGCCGCCAACCAATTTCCAGGATATCTTTGTCTCGGCCGGCTACCGCTTGTCGCCGACCAGTCGGATCATGATTGATCACTACGACAGCCGCGATCATTTGAGCTACAGCTATCAATCGAGCGACGCACGTCGCGACGACCGTGCCGCCGGCCAGTCAACCGTGAGAAAGTTCTGGGGGGTAACATTCGAACAGGTACTGCCCGATATGCTCCTGCGCGGCTCGCTGTCGCGGCGGACCTCCAGCGAAGAGTACCGTGTGGCGGCATCGGACGGTTCCAAGGATGGCCTCCATGTCGACCTGTCGATGACCGATGCAATCTGGGAAGCATCGATTGATGCTACCCGTTACAATGGTCGGTCGACGGTCGAAACCGGCTTAGAGATTGAAAAGACCGGACATAGCGCTCTTCGCCTCGAACACCAGTACTGGAACCTGCAGCCGCCCGATGCGGTGTCGGACAACCCATATCTCTATCAGAAAGAGCTTAACCGGCACCACGATCGGATTGACGGTACGAGAGAGCCGGTGCACGCCGCCGGCTACATCAGTTTCGATCATTCGTGGCGACGTTTCAGCCTGACATCGGGGCTTCGACTTGAACACTTCAACGATCTTGCCTCCGGCGCACAGTATCTCGTCAGGCAACAGGTCGAGGTGGAACCGATAGACGGTCATACGCTGAGGGCGCAATTCGGCACCTATGCCGAGCATCCGTTCACAACCATCCTCGAACCGAACCAGGTGATGGTGCACCGCTGGTCGAAGCAACTGCAACCGGTACGGACGACGGCTCTGTCGCTGGGCTGGAGCCATCGCTGGGTAACCGCGACAGTTTCGGCCAAGAAGATCGAACAGCTGCCGACGCTGGTACCGGATTTTGTACGCGGCCCCTTCGACCGGCAGTTTATCACGGTGCAGTCGGACGAGTCGGCGAGCTTCTACGGCTTCGATGTCGCCGTCGATCGCAAAGCGGTGCTTCCCGATCTCGATTTGTACGCCTTCTATGGCTACACCTACGGGCACGCGACCATCCCCGATGCAACCGGCGGCTATCTGTCGGTACCGCACGATTTGACCTCACCGCACCGTATGCTGATCGAGACGACCTGGCACCCGGGCGAGCTGATCTCGGCCGGCGCCGAACTGGCGGTACGGTCGGGGTACGCCTACACGCCACACTACACGCCGGAAGATTTCCGCAACACCAACCGCTACACGCCGGAATATTACCGCGACAAAATGACATCCGAGCACCGCAATCGCTTTCCGACGGCGATGAGCCTGAACCTGCATCTCTCTTTTAACCTGGGCCGGGCCGACGCCTTCCTGAACCTGGCAAACGTGACCAATCACGCCAACCCGATCATCAACACGATCGACGGTTACGTGTACGATGCCGGTATCCTCCCGACAATCGGTCTCAACTATCGCTTCTGATCTCGTTCACTTCACTTGACATCGATTGGCGGCTCCGCCATTCATACCATATGAACGCCTGCTCTTCATCGGATACCGGCTGATGCCGTCCGGCTCCAGAGGCACGTCATACGAACTGCCGACGCCCGGAAACGGTGTCAGCGGGCTGCAACTCTTCCGCTTTCTCGGCAGCCTGTTACCGGTATGGTATCGCCTGCTGTTGCTGCTGTCCGGTCTGCTCATACTGGTGCCGTTTGCGTTTTTTGACGAAGCGCAGTGGACGGTCGGGGTGTTTCTGGGCTTTTCCGCCCCGCTCGTATTCGCCGTGATTATCTCGCCGATTCTCAGGGTTCGCTATGGCGCCGATGTCGTCCGTCGACTCACCGTCACCAGCGACGAACTCCTCATTGAAACTCTCGCCGAAGATCACCGTCTCGCTCTGGAGAGGATTTCACGGATCGAAGTAGCAACGTCGATCGCCGACACTGTCCGTCGCTGGCGCATTGAAGGCGCCGGCAGCGTACTGGCACTGCGGATATGGGTGCCGGCGTCGGCAGCGTCGGTTAAGCATGAGTATGCGGTGCTGACAGCCGAACTCTCCAAACGTCTTGCCGACCGTTTCCACCAAAAAGAAACGGCGTAGCAGGCGGGACCTGCTACGCCGCAATTATTGTCTACGATGCGGCGCTACGCTTCGTCTTCGTTGACGACACGGGCGACATCGGTCACCTTGTCGTCCTTGCGCAGGTTGATCAGCCGCACGCCCTGCGTATTGCGGCCGATCGACTTGATATCCTTGACCGCCTGGCGGTTGGCAATACCCTTCTTGGTGATGATGATCAGTTCGTCCTGATCCAGCACCTCCAGAAGCGCCACCACCTCGCCGTTGCGGGTCGACGCCTTGATATTGATGATACCCTTGCCGCCTCGGTTGGTGACTCGGTAATCCTCGATATCGGTACGCTTGCCGTAACCGTTTTCGGTAATGGTCAGGAGCGTGGCGTCGCGCTTGAAGGTGACCATGCTCACGACATAGTCCTCTTTGGCCAGGTTGATACCCTTGACGCCGTAGGCGGTACGACCCATCGGCCGGACCTTCTCCTCGTTGAAGCGAATCGCCATCCCCTTGCGGGTGCCGAGGACGATATCGTAGGTACCGTCGGTGATCTCCGCTTCGATCAGTTCGTCACCGTCGGGGATGTTCATGGCGTTGACACCGGCCTTACGCGGGTTGCTGAAAGCGTCGAGCGACGTTTTCTTGATCATACCCTGGCGGCTGGCCATGACAACGAATTCATCTTCGACAAACTCGCGAACACGAATGAAGCCGGCCAGGCGTTCGTCTTTGTCGATGCCACAGAGGTTGACGATCGGTTTGCCCTTGGCCAGACGTCCGCCGGTCGGAATCTCGTGCACCTTCACCCAGTAACAGCGTCCGGTATTGGTGAAGAACATGATGTAGTCGTGGGTTGAGGCGATGAAGAGGTGTTCGGCGAAATCGTCTTCCTTGGTCTCGATTCCCTTCACTCCCATGCCACCGCGCTGCTGCCGCCGGTAAGCCGATACCGAGAGGCGCTTCACATAGCCGAGGTGCGATATGGTGATGACCATTTCCTCTTCGGCGATCAGGTCTTCGAGCGAAAGTTCTTCGGCCGAATCCTGGATCACGGTGCGGCGTTCATCGCCATACTTCTTGACCAGCTCGTTGGTTTCATCTTTGATTATCTGCATTCGGAGTTGCTTGCTGCCGAGGATCGATTTGAACCGTTCGATCTGCTGGAGCAGATCGCGATACTCAGCCTCGATTTTCTCGCGTTCCAGGCCGGTCAGGCGCTGCAGGCGCATCTCGAGGATGGCGGTCGCCTGGCGCTCCGAAAGCTTGAATCGCTTCATCAAGTTTTCCCGGGCGGTCGGCGTGTCCTTCGACTTCTTGATCGTCTCGATGACGGCATCGATATTATCCAGCGCAATCTTGTATCCTTCAAGAATGTGAGCACGCTCTTCGGCCTTGCGCAGATCGTATTCGGTACGCTTGACGATGACGTGATGGCGATGATCGATGAACGCCTGGATCATCTCTTTCAGCGACATCGGCTTCGGAATACCATGATCAAGACCAAGCATGATCACCGAGAATGTCACCTGCAGGGTAGTGTGCTTGTAGAGCTGGTTGAGGATAACCTCATTCGGGGCGTCGCGCTTCAGTTCGATCACAATGCGCATACCGTCCCGATCCGATTCGTCGCGCAGATCGGTGATGCCCTCAATCTTCTTGTCGCGCACCAGGTCGGCAATCTTTTCGAGCAGGTTCGATTTGTTTACCTGGTAGGGAATTTCGGTAACGACCAGGGCTTCCTTGCCACTCTTCATTACCTCGTTCACCACCTTGGCGCGCACGAGGATGCTGCCGCGGCCGGTTTCGAACGCCTGGCGGATGCCGTCACGACCGTTGATGATACCGCCGGTCGGGAAGTCGGGGCCGGGAACGATTTCAATGAGGTCGGCGTTGGACAACTCCGGATCGTCGATGACCGCGGTGACAGCCTTGCCGATCTCAGTCAGGTTGTGCGGCGGAATGCTGGTTGCCATACCGACGGCGATACCGGTCGTACCGTTGCACAACAGGTTGGGGAACTTGCCGGGCAGGACAGTCGGTTCGCGCAGGGTACCGTCGTAGTTCGGCATGAACCGGACGGTTTCCTTTTCGAGATCGGCCAGCATCTCCATCGCCAGCGGCGTAAGGCGGGCTTCAGTATAACGCATCGCCGCGGCGCCATCACCGTCGACCGAACCAAAGTTACCCTGGCCGTCAACCAGCGGGTAGCGCATGTTGAATTCCTGGGCCATACGCACGAGGGTGGGGTAAACCACCTGCTCGCCGTGGGGATGATAATTACCGGACGTATCACCGCAGATCTTGGCGCACTTGCGGTGCGCCCGACCAGGGCTGAGATTGAGGTCGTTCATCGCCACCAGGATGCGCCGGTTGGACGGCTTCAAACCGTCTCGGAAATCCGGCAGCGCCCGGTTGGTGATGACCGACATGGAGTAATCGAGGTATGAGGCTTTCATCTCCTCTTCGAGGAAAATCGGCTCAATGCGTTGTCGCTCAATGGCCATATCTGAATTCTGCTCCCTATCTCCTGGGGGTCCTGAAATCTCGCTGTTTACAAGCCTTTATACCCTCTTATAGTACCATGTGTGCAGTACGATAGCAAACAAAAAAACAGCCGAAATGGGCCTATATTCTGTTACCGGACAACAGCTTACAGAGCCGTTGCGGCGATAATGACCAGACCGGCCGAAAGTCTTTTTGTTGCCGGACATATTTCGAATTGTATAATGGGCACCATGCTGAACCGACCTCTCGCAATCATTCTGACCGCCGTGCTGCTCATTGCCGGCCTCGCCTCGACCACTGCGGCAGACGACCCGTTTACGCTCGATAATTTGCTGGGTAGCTGGGATGCTGTCGGTTGGGTGATCTTTCCGATGGTCGGCGCCAAAATGGACATCGACGGCAATCTGTCGGTCGCTCATGATTCGACCGGCCGAAACTATGTCACGGTGCTGAGTGCCGAGAAGTTCATGGTGTCGTATTCCGCGAACGGTCTGGTGGTCCCCGACACCGACTCCGATTCCCTGACCTGGACAGTCCGCGACAGTTTCAAGCGGACGGTGCAGTATCGCGGGTTGGTGACGGATGCCGGGATCTCCGGCAGTATGGAGTATGGGAAACGGACCTACAGCTTCAGTCTGGCCGAAACGTCGATCGACACCATGCACGTCGTTCTTCACCGGCGGCACACCGAAACGGCGGAAACGGAACAGATCGGTGAGCTCGTCCTGACACCATCAGTTGCCGGCGCCAAGTGACGCCGCTTCGGTCGCGGTATCCCCAACGTAATACCAGTGCCATGATTCCCACCAGAGCGACTCGGGTGAAGCCTCCGGATAGCTCTCGCGAAAACCATACCGTGGGGCGTTCTTCTTCAGCCAGTCATATGCCGGGGTGAAGGCGAAGGCGGCCTCGGACGGCACGAGATCGAATGCCCGGCCGGTATGATGTTCCGAATAGCCGGGCGGCGCGACATGCTTGACAATGCGCTCGAACGGCTCTCCCTTCTTCAGCCGTCGCGAGATAATGCGACGCTGGAAATCGGGGGAGCGATAGCCGGAATCGATCAGCAGATCAATGCTGTCCTTTTTGGCATCCTGTGCCATAGTCACGAAGGCGTCGCGCGCCTCCTTCAGCAGGTATATGCGATACTCCTCGAAAGTAAACCGATCCGGCACCCGTGACAATTCGACCGGGTCGGCCCAGCTGGTCGAGTCGATCCAGCGCGCGCACCAGAACTCCGGAATGGCGTAGGTGCTGTCGTTGATCGCGAGCGAGTCGTTGCACGCCGGTTCGTCGGCCGCAACACCAGCCGCAACCAACAAGAGTACTGCGAGTTTCAGGACCTGGCGCAAGAGCGTGTCCGTTATCTAACCGGTGTAACGGAGATTGGAGTTGGAGGAGGTCAGGATCGGCTCGTCGCTGGCATACCTGGCGGCCTCGACCTTGCCAATGAACAGCGAGTGATTACCGGTCGTGATCGCCTGTTCCAGGGTGCAGTCGAGGTAGCCGACCGCACCGGGGATGAGAGGCGATTTGGTTGCCGGGGCATCCTTGACATCGTATCCCTCCAGCTTCTCGTAGCCGGACTCGGCAGGACCGTAGTACGTCTTGACCACTGCTTCCTGCCCTTTGGCGATAAGATTGACCGCGAACGCCTTGTGCTTCTTGATCAGCGGCGCCGACTGGTGCTTGTTATGCACGGCCAGGGCGATCATGGGCGGTTCACTGGAAATCTGGGTCAGCCAGCTGGCGGTAAAGGCGTTGCCGGTCTCTCCCTGGCCCATCGTGACGACATAGACGCCATATTCAAGCTGTTTCAGTACTTTGGCGATATCTTCGGACATACATCAAATCCTTTCCGGTTGCTCCGTCTACCTGTTAACCAACTGGCTGTAGCATACATAACTGTCCGTCCCGGCGCAATGTTCAGTTCATGAATGTAACGGCTTCCGAGAACGGATCTACAAAAAAACGGCCGCCCGATGGGCGACCGCTTTGCATTCGCTTTTCAAGCGCTACTACTTATTCTCGATCATGTGCCAGAGACGGTTCTCCAGCATGAAGAGCTGGCCCTTGGTTTCGGCCATGCTGACCATCTGCAACAGCTCGGTGGCCGAGGAGACCTCTTCAACCTGCTCGTCGACTTTCCAGCGGATGAAGTTCTCCGTAGCCAGATCGTTCTCGTCGCGGGCCAGGCGATTGATTTCGTGCACCTGTTTGGTCACCATCTTTTCGTGCTCGACGAATTGCTCGCAAATCTCCTTGAGCGACTTGTGGTCGATCTTGGGAGCGTCGATCGCCGTCAGCTTGACCTGGGCACCCTGGTCCAACAGGTAGTCGGCCAGCTTGGTGGCGTGCTCAATTTCCTCATCGGCCTGACGGAAGAAGTACTTGGCGAAAATCTTGAAGCCCATGTCTTCGCAGCTGTAGGCCATGGCGCGATAGGTCCAACTCGACCAGAATTCGTTCTTGATCTGTTCGTTGATGCGGTCAGCAACCTTTTGCGGAATCTGCATTGTTATCTCCTCATTCTCAGCATACGTTTAGATTGATACCAATCCAAACTTGACTGCTACTTGTTAAGTTCCCTGAATGTCGCCATTTAGCGGCCAAACGCAAGCACTTCCGGCGACTTTTCGCAACAGATGAAAGCCCCTTTCAATTGCCGGTCGGCCAGCGCGGCCGATTGAAATGCACTTTCGGTTACGGATTGTTCTAAATAGAAAAAAGCGCCCGCAATCACGGGCGCTTTGGTATGATATCGTTGGCGACGTTTAGCCTTCGTTCAGCAGTTGTTCCATCTGATCAACCAGTTCGGCAAACAGCGCAATGGTGCGGTCGATCGGTTCCGGTGTGGTCATGTCGACGCCGGCATCCTTGAGAATGTCGACCGGGTACTTGGAGCGACCGGTCGAGAGAAACTGCATGTAGGTATCGAGCGCGCCCGGTTCTTCGTCGAGGATCTTCTGCGACAGCATCTGTGCGGCGGCATAGCAGGTAGCATACTGGTAGACATAGAACTGACGGTAGAAGTGGCCGATACGCATGCCGCCCATATCGTTGAGCGAATCGATGACCAGTTCCGGACCCCAGTATTTCTGGTAGATGTCGCGATAGGTCTTGCGGAAATAATCGGCCGAGAAGGACTCACCCGCCTCGACCCGTGCGTGAATCGCCATCTCGAATTCGCTGAACATCACCTGCGTGTAGAAGGTACCGATGATCTGCTCGATGTAGTAGTTCAGCAGGGCGATCTTCTCCTCACGCGATTCGACATTTTGCAGCATGTATTTCATCAGCACCGCTTCGTTGCAGGTCGACGCTACCTCGGCCACAAACAGGGAATGACCACTGTTGCGATACGGTTCGTTGCGATTGGTGTAGTAGCTGTGCATGGCGTGGCCCATCTCATGCGCCAGCGTGAAAATGTCGCCAAGCTGCTGGTTGTAGTTGAGAAGCACATAGGGATGTATCGAATAGGTTCCCCATTGATACGCACCCGAGCCCTTGCCTTCACTTTCAAAAACGTCGATCCAGCCGGAGGTCAGGCCCTTTTCGAAGTCGCTCAGGTAGCGATTACCCATCGGCTCGAGACCCTCGAGCACCATCTCCCTGGCTTCATCATATTCGTACTCACGCTTCATCTCGGGGAGCACCGGCACCCACATGTCGTAGGTGTAAAGGGTGTCGACACCGAGCAGCCGTTTGCGGATCGACGCCCACTTGTGCAGCGGCGCGAGGTTGGCATTGACGGCATCGATGAGGTTGTGGAAGACGTCGGTCGGGATGTTATCGTTGCTCAGGCCCATGTCGAGGCAGCTCTCATAGCCGCGCGCCTGCATGTAGAAGTAATCCTTCTTGACCGACCCGCCCAGCGTGGCAGCCAGCGCATTGATGTAATTCTGGTAGGCCTTGTTGTACGCCTGGTTGGCGTCGCGGCGAACCCGGCGGTCGCTTGATTCGAGGAATGCCGCGTAGCGCTGCTTGGACAGCGCCACCAGGTTGGAATCTTCATCGTAGATCTCACCGTATGAGATGTCGGCGTCGTTGATCATGTTGAAGACGTGTGACGGCGTCGATGCCACCGGGCCGGCCTGGGCCAGCAGTTCCTCCTGCTCCGCCGACAGGATGTGCTCCTTCTGGCGGATCAGATTCTCGAGGTAGAAGCGGTACTGATCCATCTCCGGATTCTTCGCCAGCATCGAGCGAAGTTCATCGTTGTCGATAGCCAGGATTTCCGGCTCGATGTAGGCCGTCGCCTGTGAGTACTTGGAATAGAGGCTGGCGATCTTGCCCGCCTGCTCCTGGTTGGCACTGATCCGGTTGTCTTCGTCGAGCTTCAGGTAAGCGTACACATACAGGTTGTCGCCGATCAGCTCGACCGAGTCCTTCACCTGCAGGCACTCCAGCAGCATATCGGGATCGTCGAGCGTGCCCTGGTATTTGGCGAATAATTCAATGCCGTTCTTGAAACGCTCAAAGTCGGCCTCCCAGGCTGCCTGGTCGGCAAAAATGTCGGTCAAATCCCACTTGTACTCATCGGGGATGTCAGAACGCTGGCGCAGAGCACCGTCGTCGGCAACTGCCAACGCTGCCAGTGACATGGCCAGACCGAGCACAAGAATCAGTGGACGATTGAGGCGGGACATAATCTCTCCTTCTACTTGCTTTTTCACCCGTGCGGGCGAACATTCGTGGCTGTACAGATAGACGTGAATATACACAATTAGTTATAAAAGATGGAGTACTCAGTTTCTCATGCCTGATAAAATGTTTCGCCATGAGGCCCCGGTCCGCCTGCACCTGACCGATGCCGCCGGGGTCCTGTTTTTTGGCAGTTATTTCACCCTGGCTCACGATGCCTATGAATCGTTCATGGAATCAATCGATTGCCGCTTTGAAGAGATCTTTACACAAAGCGACTTCCTCATCCTGATCGTCCACGCCGAGGGGGACTACAAGGCCCCGCTGTATACCGGCGATCAGCTGGTGATCGACCTGACGTGCGGACGCCTGGGCGGCCGGTCGTACAGTTTGGATTACGAGATCAAGCGGGACGGTCAGGTGGTGGCAAGGATGAACACCGTGCATGTCTGTGTGGATAAAGAGTCGAAGAAATCACGGTCGCTTCCGGATAAGCTGCGCACGCAGCTGGCGGCGATCAGCCCGACCTGCGACTAACCAAGACGCTCGCGAACCAGCCGGGTGGCTTCGGCGCGTGACGGTTTGATGCCGCGATCAGCCAGTTCGTCCGGCCAGGAAATCAACTGACGCGGGATGGCGTAGCGCGGCAGCACTTGAGCAAGCTGGGCCAGCACGACCGGTTCGTCTTTCGGCGAGTCGAGCCAGCGAATCATGGCGACCGGCAGCCGGCCAAACTCTTCATCCGGCACCCCGACCACCATGGCATCGTCGATACCGTCCAGACGGACCAGGGCACTCTCGATCAGTTCCGGCTGAATGTTTTCTCCACCGGACTGAAAGCGACTGTCGACGCGGCCAATGATTGTCAGGCGATCGCCCTCGTCGAGTCGACCGATATCACCGGTGGCATACCATTCCATCGGGTCGAGCGGCGACGGCTGCCCGCCCTCGAGCATCCCCCAGAAACGTGTCTCTCCCCGCACCTCGACCTCCCCTTCGTCGGTAATGCGCATGTGGCGATACGGCAGCAGGCGGCCGGAGGTAGTGCAATCGTCGCCCGGAGGCGTGGTGCAGACCTGCGACGACATTTCGGTCAGGCCGTAGCTGGTGTGAATCGGCAGGTCGGCATCGTGCGCCCGCTTTATCAAGTCGGGTGGCACGGCGGCGCCGCCGATCAGAATTGCCTTTGCCTGTTTTGCCATGCGACGGGTCGTCGACTCATCATCGAGCAACCGGCGCAACTGTGTCGGCACCAGCGACAGGTGAGTGACGCCTTCGGGAACGGCCGACATCGATGGATTTTCCGGAAGTACCACCGCAGCACCGGCAAGGGCGCAGCGAAAGACGATACTGAGGCCGCCGACATGGTACAGCGGCAGCGACACCAGCCAGGCATCCCCCTCGCCTACTTCGATGTTTTCGTTCGATCCGAGTGCCGAGTAGAAGTGATTGCCGATCGAATGGATGATGGCTTTCGGTTTGCCGGCAGTGCCGGATGTCAGGATAACCGTCGCCGGCTTCTCAAACGGCAGGAGTGTGGGTGACTGCGACGACACTGAAAGACGTTCGAGCGGCGGCAGCACGGTAGTGCGGATGCCCTCGGCCTTTGGTACGCTGTTGTCTTCAGTCAGCCGCAGCACCGAACTGCATCCCATTTCGTGCAGGCTGGCCAGCGCCGCCGGTTCAGGCAGGCGCGAATTGACCAGGCAGGCCATGGCCCCGAGCCGCAGGATCGACCAGAAGCCGATGATGAATTCCGGGCGATTGGCCGACACGATACCGATGCGATCGTCGGGGGTCAGTTTCTGCGTGAGCAGGAAGTCGGCGGCGGCGATGATCTTCCGGTCATACTCCTCAAAGGTGTACTCGATACCGGGCGCTCGAAGCGCAATGGTGTCGCCAAACTGCCGGGCCATGCGATTGAGATCGAGAACAGTATCAAGCACGGTCAATCTCCGTCAGTTTGCTCCGATCGACGTTGCCCGTCGTTATCGGCAATTGTTTGAGATCGATACTGCCGTTATCGATTGCAACCGGCGCGTCGAGCAGATCGTCCATCAGCCATGCGGCCGAGTCGAACCCGGCGGCAACATCGCGGTCGTTCACACTCGCTGCCAGCCAGATATGTGGCAACAGCCCAACGCCGCTGCAGAAGGCAGCACTGATGGTGGCAGCAATCGATAGCTGGCCGGCAATGTCGCAAAGTCGACAGGCTTTAGAGAAGCCCAGTATTGTCGGCTTTACGACAATGGCCGCGGTACCGCCCCCGAAAAACGCCAGTTCATCGGGGCGAAGGTCCGACAGTGTTTCGTCCAGGGCAACCGGCAACAGCGGCACCAGATCGGGGTAGACGCCGAACAGCTTGCGAATGCTCTCGATTGGTTCTTCAATATATTCGATGTCATATGCAACAACGGCGCGGGCGAACTGTTCGTACGAATCCGGTGTCATCGAACGGTTGGCATCCAGACGCAGCGCTATCGAATCGCCGGCGAGTTTCCGAACTTCCCCGACTATACGAATATCGTCGCGCACATCACGCCGGCCTACCTTAAGCTTGAGGGTGGCGTAACCCTCGGCCACCAGCCGTTCGGTACGCTCATAAATCTGCTCCTCGCTGCCGATCAACAGGCCGTTGACTGATACTGTCGGTCTGTGATCGGGGCGCAGCAGCGCCGGCGGCGAGGTGCCTGCATCGAGCGCCCGCAGCTGTTGCAGCGAACTCTCGATGGCGAAAGCTACCGACGGCGGCGCCAGGTCCGGCACATCAGCATGGATGTCGTGGCCTGGCAGTTGCGGCAGGACGGCCCGGGCGGCGCCGGTTGCCTGCGCCAGTGACTCATAACTGAAACCGGGCAGCGGGCAGATGTCGCCGAAAACCGTCAGCCTGTCGTCGCAGCTTATCTCCAAAAGCAAGCCGTCTCGATGGGTCAGCGTTTGTCCCTTCAATTGCAGTTGGCGCAGCAGCGGCAGACGATACGAATAGACGGCAGCCGATTGAACCTTCCTGTTTGTATTCACAACAGCCACCCCACCGAAAAGAAGAGAGAGTACATGACAAGCAGCCGCCCGGTGGCAGCAAGCACATCGTTGAGGACACGGCCGGACTGGGTGAAGACCGTGCGAATCGGCGCGATGGCGGATATCGCTGTCAGCAGCGCCAGCAGCACCCACCAGCGAGGCGGCGTAAGCGTGAGAGCCACTGCCACCGGGAGTATGATACCGGCCGAGATGCTTATGGTATATTCCCATTTTGCGAAGGTCGCTCCAAAGCGTACGGCCAGGGTACGTTTGCCGCTCTTGCGATCGCCGACAATGTCGCGCAGGTTGTTGACCGTCAAGATACCAACCGAGAACAAACCGGGCGCCAGGCCGACGACAGCGGCAACCCACGAAAACTCAAGCGCCTGAACATAATGCGTGCCGGCGACTGCGACCGGGCCGAAGAAGAACAGAACGAAGATTTCACCGAGCCCGTTGTACCCAAGCGGGTAAGGGCCGCCGGTGTAGAGCACGCCGAACAAAATAGATGACAGGCCGATGATAACGATCGGCCAGCCGCCGCGCCCGACCAAATAGATACCGGCGACGAAGGCGAGGCCGAAAGCAATGATGGTAGCACGTTTCATCGCCTCAGGCGTCACCCAGCCGGCCTGGGTAGCGCGGGTCGGACCAAGACGTTCCCCGGCGTCGGCGCCGGCACGATAGTCGAAGTAATCGTTGGCATAGTTGGTGGCGACTTGAATCATGATGGCGCCGACCAGCGCTGCCAGCGCCGCCAACAGGTGAAAGCCGTCATCTCCCAGCGCGAGGGCGGTGCCCATGACAACCGGTCCGACTGCCGCGCCGAGTGTTTTCGGTCGTGCCGCCAGCAGCCACGCGGTCATGCCGGTGGGATGTTCTACTGCAGCCTTACTGCTCATGATAGTATCATACTTCGTACTTACGGCCGGCGCGGGAACTTCGAGAAGTCGGGTTTGCGTTTTTCGATAAAGGCGTTGCGACCCTCCTGGCCCTCTTCGGTCATGTAGTAGAGCATGGTAGCGTTGCCCGCCAGCTCCTGCAACCCGGCCTGGCCGTCGCAGTCGGCATTGAATGCCGACTTGAGGCAGCGAATCGCGATCGGTGAGTTGCCGAGGATCTCCTTGCAGCACTGCACCGTTTCTTCTTCCAGCTTGTCGTATGGTACGACGGTATTGACCAGTCCCATCTCGAGCGCCTGCCGGGCGTTGTACTGGCGGCACAGGTACCAGATCTCGCGCGCCTTCTTCTGCCCGATGATACGGGCCATATAACTGGCGCCGTAGCCGCCGTCGAACGACCCGACCTTCGGCCCGGTCTGGCCGAAGATGGCGTTGTCGGCGGCGATCGTCAGGTCGCACATGACGTGCAGCACGTGGCCGCCGCCGATGGCGTATCCCGCCACCATGGCGATGATCGGCTTGGGGCAGGTTCGCATCTGGCGCTGGAAATCGAGGACATTGAGACGGTTGACACCCTTGTCGTCGCGATACCCCGCTTCGCCGCGAATCTTCTGGTCGCCACCGGAACAAAACGCCTTCTCCCCTTCGCCGGTGAGAATGATCACACCAATCGTTTCATCCTCTCGGGCATCGGCAAGGGCATCGGACATTTCGAACACCGTCTGCGGTCGGAAGGCGTTGCGCACCTCGGGACGGTTAATGGTGATCTTCGCGATCCCCTCGAACTTGTGGTACCGGATGTCTTCATACTGTCCGGCTGCCTGCCAGGCAATGCTGCTCATAGCGTATCTCCATCGTTACGTAACTGTTTTCATCATTGTATCGATCGCCGCAGCGACACGATCGGGCTGTTCGGCATGGACATTATGACCGGCGCCGGAAACTACTTCGACCCTGGCCTGCGGCATTCGAACCGCCATGGTGTCGGCTATGGTTCGAAACTTACGGTCTTGCGCGCCGACAAGCAACAGTGTCGGGATGTCGATATCGATCAACCGGTCCCACAGCGGCGGCATGACGCCAGTACCGAGATGCTCGAGCGACATCGCCAGGCCGTGCGGATCGTTGTCGCGCCGTCGGGCAATGACCCGGGATCGTTCCTCTGCCGACAGGTCGGCAAAGACAGGCTGTGCGTACCAGCGGTCGAGAAACCGTCGCATATCGCCATTCTCGAGCAGGCGGCGCCATTCCAGATCCGAGGCTACTCGAATTGCCCGTTCCGTTTCCGTCGCCAAACCGGGCCCGGCCGACTCCAGCACGGCACACCGAAAGCGATGCGGATTCTGCGTGAGCAGGTACAACGCCAATCGTCCGCCCATGGAATAGCCGTACAGGCCGCAGCGCTCAATACCGTTGGCATTGAGCACTTCCAATGTTTTCTGCGCCGTGGCGGGAAAACTGTAGTCGTCGGGATTCGCTGATCGCGACTGACCGTGGCCCGGCAGGTCGACAGCGATACAACGATAACGGCCCGCCAGAATCCGGGCAACTCCACCCGCTTCAACATACTCCGTACTGCTGCCCATGAAACCGTGCAGGAGGAGCACTGGCGCTCCCTCGCCGGCCTGCTGATGATACAGTGTCAGCCCTTCGGTCATAACGTGAGCATGGCGCGCTGCACGGCATCGGTGATTTGGCGAATGACTCGCACCGTATCGTCGCGACTGGTGCCAACTTCGATGATGACCGAGCGGTCGCCCCGCTGACCCTTGCGGTACAGTTCGACAAACTCGTCGGCTGTACCGGGTCGGGCATAAGCGATGTTGAACTGCTTTGCGACCGCTTCGAAGTTCATTCCGTGCGGCGTGGCAAAGTACGGCTCGAACACGTCAGTGCACTCAGCCACCGGCAGCATCGAGAAGATGCCGCCACCGTCATTGTTGAGTATGACCATGACAACCGGCGCCGGTGAGCGTCGCACCAGGTCAAGAGAATTCAGGTCGTGCAGGCAGGCGAGGTCACCGATGAGGAGGGTGGTGACTCGTTTCAGACCGTTGGCGAAGCCGACCGCCGACGCAATCGTACCGTCGATCCCGCTGGCGCCGCGGTTCGATGCAACCGGCACCGCAGGTCCGTCGACGGCCGCAAACATGTCCATCTCACGAACCGGCAGGCTCGAGGCCAGCCACAGCGCGCCATCACCCACAATATGGCGGCTGATCAAACGCGCTACCTGCGGTTCAATGAGTGTACGGTCGGACTTCAGCACCTTGTCGATCTCGTTGTCAATTGTCAGCACCGAGACATCGGCAAACTGCACCCGGTCCGGCAGACCGTCGGGCGGCTCGGGTATGATCCGTCGCAGGTTGTCGCAGAAATTGGCGATGTCGGTCTGAAACCGGGTGGTCACCTGGTGGTTGGGATCATACTCGCGGCAGTACGGTGTCACCTGCAGGCAGGTATCGGGGGGATGATGTTCGAGCCATTGCAGGAGTCGCTTTGACGTCACATTACCGCCCACATGCAGCACCGCTTCGGGAGCAGCAAGACGCGGATTGGCGGCGAGCGCCAGGTCATAGTATGGCGCGGTGACGTCGTCGCCGCCACCAAGGCGCAGGTGACTGCGAATATCGGGTAAGAGCGGCCAGCCGAGCCGAGCCGCCAGTTTCTTTACGGGGGTTGCGTCACCGGCTGTCATGCGGCCGGCGATGATGACGCCATGCTCGACCATCGGCAGGAAATCGGCCAGCTCGTCGATCGTCCCCGGCGACAGTTGCGGCCGGTTGATCGGCAGTTGCTTGTACGGTATGTCTTCTTCGAGCCAGTCCCGCAGGGGCGCGCCGTACAACGCAAAGTCGACGTCGTCACCCAGCGGCGCGAGCGGCTCGCGAAAGGGGCAGTTGAGATGGACCGGGCCGGCTACAGACTTATGCACCATTTCATCGATTCGCGACAGCAGCCAGGATGGCGACAGATCTTCCGACGGGCAGGGCAGGTCGCTGTCGGCAACAACATGCGAACCATAGAGCCCGGCCTGGTCGATCGTTTGATTGGCGCCGCGATGGCGCAGTTCCGGGGGGCGGTCGGCGGTCAGAATGATCAACGGCACCTCATCCTGGTATGCTTCGATCACCGCCGGATAGTAGTGCGCCCCGGCGGTGCCGGATGTGCATATCAGCGCCACGGCGCTTCGTTTCCCTCGCGCCAGTCCAAGCGCATAGAATGCAGCGCCGCGTTCGTCGAAATGCATCAAGGCACGAGCTTTTTCGTGGCGGGCGACGGCGATTGTCAGGGGCGTACTTCGCGAACCGGGTGAAATGACAAAATCGACGATACCGAGGCGCGCCAGTTCCTCGATCATGAGGTTGGCCCAGAGCGCATTGAGTGACGGTGCGGTTGTTTTCATACTCCGAGGATCGACAGGATGGTGTTGAGTTTGGCGTCGATCTCTTCCCATTCGTCGGCAGCCGTGGAACCGTCGACAATCCCCGCGCCGGCATACAACTCCACGCGGTCGCCGATAACACGGGCCGAACGTATACCGACGGCGAACCGGGAGGCGCGGCCGTTGATCCACCCCACCGGGCCGGCATACCAGCCGCGTTCGAACGGTTCGAGATTGGCAATCCGGGTGCGGGCGGCTTCTCTGGGTTGACCGCACACGGCCGGCGTCGGGTGCAGCGAGCGCAACAGGTCGGCATCGGTCACTGTTTCCTGCAGTTCACCCGACAACCGTGTAACCAGGTGCTGAACCCGCCGGAGCCTGAGCAGTTCGCGGTCACCGCGCACGGTGACGCTGGCGCAGAGGGAATGCAGGCTGTCACTGATGAATGTCGTCACTGCCGCCTGCTCGCGACGGTCCTTGTCGCTGGCGAGGAGTTCGCGGCCGAGCGCAGCATCGTTGGCGTCGCCGTCGCCACGGCGCCGGGTGCCGGCGATTGCTTCGGTGGTCACCTGCCGGCCGTCGCGCGCAAACAACTGCTCGGGCGTGGCGCCGAGAAACGCCTGCTCGCGACCGGGCTGGAAGTAGAACAGGTAACACGAATCCGACTGCTTGGCCAGCCGCGACAACACCGCCGGCGGGTCGACCAGACCATTGAACGTCAACAACGACTGCCTTGCCAGCGCGATCTTACCGATCTCGCCACGTTCGATGGAAGCCAGCGCCTGTTCAATTACCCGACGCCACTCTACCGGCTCCGGGCTGTCGATACGTCGGATAACCGACGGCAGCCGCGACGGTGAGGCCGGGAGGTCGTCGACCAACCGCTCAATCTCGGCAACAATTGCCTCGCGACGGTTGTCGTCAAGTTCCGGGATGATGTTGCAAACCAGTTCGAACCGGTCGCCCTCGCGGTGCAATTCGAGGCGCGGCAGCATGAATGCCACGGCGCTGAAGTGTGACCATTCCGGTTCGCGATTCCAGCGATTGAACTGCAGACCGCCGAAGTAGCGGCTGCCGGCTGAATGCAGCGTCCGGCGACTCACCTGCTCGAGCAACTGGTCCAGGTCGAATGACGCCGTGGCCGTGAGTGTTTCGGCGCTGCCGATGCCGGCGGTTTCGGTTTCGCCGGTGCGGTCCCGCCAGTAGATACGTCGCGAGGTCGCCTGCGCCGCCAGCCAGGCGATGGCATCGCTCGCCGGCAGGGGTACGGTCAGCCGTCTGATGGTCGCGGGGTCGGCATCGGTTTGCTGGACACTCCGGTACACCTGGTCGATCAACGCCGCCCGGGCGTCGGCCATTACTGTCACTGCATTGTTATCAGACTGTGCCATGCTGTCGTGCTGTCAATCCTCTTTGCGATCGCCGCTGTACAGGGTGGCGATACCGAAGGTAAGCGGATAGGCGCGGGTATCCTGGAACCCGGCGTTGCGCATCAGGTGCAGGAACTCTTCGCCATACGGAAACGTCTCAACCGTCTTGTTGAGGTACTGATAAGCATAGCTGTCACCCGAGACGGCGCCGCCCAGGCGCGGCAGGACATGCCGGAAGTACCACAGGTAGATGCGACGAATCAACCGGTTGGACGGTAACGAAAACTCCAGGATCAGCGCCCGTCCACCCGGTTTCAACAGGCGATACATCTCGCTCAGTCCGGTCGGTACACTGACCAGGTTGCGGATACCGAAGGCAATGCTGACGGCGTCGAAAGTACGATCATGAAACGGCGTCAGGGTTGCGTCGGCGCGTACCAGGCGCAAGCGGTCGTCCACTCCTTGCTCGGCAATCTTCTGGCGACCGATTTCGAGCATCTTGCCGGCCATGTCGATACCCAGTCCATGGGCCACCCGGCCCGACTTGCGGTCCATGGTCAGGAGAACGTCGGCGGTGCCGGTCGCCAGGTCGAGCACGGTCAGGTTGTCGCGCTCGGGCAAATGTCTGGCCAGACGGTTGCGCCAGGCAATGTCGAAGCCGAGCGACAGGGTGCGGTTCAGCAGATCGTACCGGTGCGAGATCCGGTCGAACATCTGCCAGACCTGCTGGCGGGAAGGTTCGTCGGACCGGTTGGTCCGGGCCGGCTGAGGTGTCAAATCAATATCCTGCATCGTGTTCAGCGGGCCGGTCGGTTTCATGATGAGTCCGGCCCCGGCCCTCAAATATACGCGGCAATACTGGTTTAACAAGAGGATCAATTGGATGTGCCAGTCAAATCGTTGCCTGCCGGCGTGGCATTGCATACCTTGAAGCAGTTACCGACGAACAATACGAGGATCTCCACATGAATTATCGCAGGGTTGGCAGCAGCGGCCTGAAAATTTCAGAAATTTCACTCGGCGCCTGGCTGACATACGGCGGCTCGGTCGACGACAAGCGGACGGCCGGTATCGTCAAGGCGGCTGTCGATGCCGGGATCAACTTCATTGACCTGGCCGACATCTACACCAAGGGGGAGGCGGAAAAGACTGTCGGCAAAGCAATTACCGGCATGACCCGGTCCGACCTGGTCATTTCCAGCAAACTATTCTGGCCGATGAGCGACAATGTGAACGATCGCGGTCTGTCGCGTAAGCACATTATGGAGTCGATCGACAAGAGCCTCCAGCGCCTCGGAACCGATTATCTCGACCTGTATTTCTGCCATCGCTTCGATGAGGCGACGCCGGTCGAGGAGACAGTGCGGGCGATGGACGACCTGGTGCGGCAGGGGAAAATCCTGTACTGGGGGACGTCGGTGTGGAGCGCCGCCCAGATCGAGCGGGCCGTCGGCATTGCCGACCGTTGCAACTGCTACCGCCCGGTGGTCGAGCAGCCGCGCTACAACATGATCCACCGCGACATCGAACCGGAAGTCATGCCGACGTGCGAGCGATATGGCATGGGCCTGGTGGTATGGTCGCCGCTGGCGCAGGGACTGCTGACGGGGAAGTACAACGACGGCATCCCCAAAGACAGTCGCGGCGGCAACACCAGCTGGCTGGAGCATGATTTGAACGAACAAAACCTGGCGCCAGTTAAACAACTGGCCAATGTGGCGAACGATTTGGGCATTACCATCGCGCAACTGGCTCTCGCCTGGGTATTGAGGCGACGCGAGGTCAGTTGCGCCATTATCGGCGCGACCTCGCCGGACCAGGTGACGGAAAACGTGAAGGCCTCTGAAGTACGCCTCGAACCGTCCGCGATCGAACGGATCGAGCAGATCCTGGGGAATGACCCGACCGCCAACTGAGAGATAACACAGCCGCAGGAGCTTACATGTTCAGGTCAATTGCAGAGTTTGAGCAGTACTGGATCAAGGAGCGTGATGTCACCATGGCGCTGATGGCGGCATTGACCGACGAAAGCCTCGCCACCGAGGTGGCGCCGGGGCACCGAACGCTTGGTCGTCTGGCCTGGCATCTCGCTAAAACTGTTCCGGAAATCATGAACGAGACCGGCCTGACCCTCAAGTCGGTCGATCCGAAGGCAGAGGCGCCGATGTCGGCCGATGCCATCCTTGAAGCATACGCCAAAGTGAGCGAGGAACTGCTTGCCCGACTTGACAGCGAATGGACCGATGACGACCTCCTGGTCGAGGACAACATGTTCGGGGAGATGTGGCAGCGTGGTTTCTCCCTCTATGCCCTCATCCTGCACCAGGTGCACCATCGCGGCCAGATGACGGTACTGATGCGCCAGGCCGGATTGGTGGTGCCGGACGTATACGGTCCGGCCAAGGAGGGCTGGGAGAAGTTCGGCATGAAACCGCCGGAGCTGTGATGACTGTCAGGATAAGAAAACGGCCCCAACTTTTGGGGCCGCCGGCATATTCGCAATTCTACACGATCGTTAGACGAATGTCTTGACGATCTCCTTGTGCAAGCCCTGTAACTCGCCGTAGGCGTGATTGATCTGCGCGATCTTCTGCTGCAAATTGCGCATCAGCTTTTGGCGCTCGATGCCGTTGCGCAGGATGATCAGGAGATCGTCGTTGTCCCAGGGTTTTTCGATATACTGGTACAGCCCCACCTCATTGATCGCCTTGATGGCATTTTCCTTGTCGGCATAACCGGTCAAAATGATGCGCGGGATCTCAGGTTTGATATCGCGCACTTTGCCGAGGAACGTGATACCGTCCATTTCCGGCATGAGGTAGTCTGACACAACCACCGACACGTAGTTGTCTTCAACAAACGCCAGGGCTTCTTTAGCCGACTTGAAGGTTTCCACGGCATAGTCGGTTTCGAGGTTCAGAAAGGAACTGAGCGAGGTAAGCACCATCTCCTCGTCGTCGACCAGTATGATCGTTTCCTTGTCAGCCTCGGGCTGGGGCGCCTGGCTTTTCTGTTTATCGCCGTCGTCGGCCATTCCCTACTCCTCGTTTGTCTGTATAGCCATGCCCAGTATGGTCATGTCGTCTTTATACGCACCGTTTTCGGCATAATCGTTCGCGGCCCGGGTTAGCAGTGTCACGATTTCACGGACCGATTTACCGGAGCACTGCTGCAGCAGATCGACCAGGCCGTCATCGATGAACAGTCGACCATCAGCATTGGTCGCCTCGGTCAAACCGTCGGTATACAATAACATGCATTCGCCCGGATGCAAGTCGATAGTGTGTTCATCACCCGAGCGGAACTGGTTATCATCCACCACGCCCAAAAGCAACCCCTCGGCGGGGATGCGGGCAGCGCTGTCGTCTTTCCGGATTAGATACGGATGCGGCAGCCCGCCGTTCGATATTCTTGCCTGCCGGGCGTCGGTATCGACAACCGCCACCACCCCGGCAATAAATATATCGCTGGGCAGGCCGGTGTAGAGGACCTTGTTCATGCCCCGTAGAATTTCGGCCGGCCCGGCTGTGCTGCCGGCGAAGGCGCTGAAGGCGAACTTGAGCAGGGCAGTCGACAGCGATGCCTGCACACCGTGGCCGGTGGCGTCGGCGACCAGCACCCCGAACCGTCCGTCGGCCAGCTTGATGACATCATAGAAATCACCACCCACATCCATGGCCGGCTGGTAGGTAGCGACCAGGTCGAGGTTGGGGATATCGGCATCTCCGCCGGGCAACAAGCGCTGCTGCAGCTCTCTGGCCATTGTCAGTTCGCGGCGCAGCTCGTGACCGTCCCGAACCAGCCGTTCCCGATCGGCCAGCACCCGATCGAGCTCTTTGATCTTCTGGTTGAGCGAGGTGCGCAGGCCGCTGTCGGACAGGGCGTTGCGGATGACCAGCTTGAGGTGGTCGTTGTCCCATGGCTTTTCGATATACTGGTACAGGCCGACCTGGTTGATCGCCTTGATGGCATTTTCCTTGTCGGCATAGCCCGTCAGGATAATCCGCGGCACCTCGGGATACAACTCGCGAGCCTTGGTCAAAAACTCGAGGCCGTCCATTTCCGGCATGAGAAAATCGGACACGATGACATCGACCGGCTGCGCCTGAAGATAGCCGAGGGCTTCGGCCGGAGACTGGTAGCTTACCGGCTGGTAATCGGTTTCGATCTCGAGCATCGATGACAGTGAGACGGTTACCATCTCCTCGTCATCGACAATCATCACCCGTGGTGTGTGAGCGGCCAACGGTTGCGATTCCAGAGGTGCTGTCATAGTTGCGTTATCCTGACACTTTTCATACTGCCGATGGCTCGGCCCGAGTGACATTTCGCTATTAGAATCGTCGTTCGCGCCGTGCCAACATTACAACCCTGCTCCATATAGTCAGTTCCCACCGGCGCCGACCCGTCGCGCCAGGCCGCGCAATCGCCGGACTACCGTCTTGAGCACCGCCTCGGTGATCTGCACATGATCGGCCAGCAGGTCGATGAAGTCGTCACGGTCAATGCACAGGAGACGGCTGTCTTCGGTGACGACGGCATCTACCACCCGCGGCTCGTCGTCGAACAACGCCCAGGTGCCGAACGCCTCGTGTTCCCGGGCCGTGGTAATCTCTTCATCCTGCTGGGTCAGCCGGACATTACCGTGAACGACCAGGTACAGGGCATCCGAGCGGTCTCCCTCGCGAAAAATCGTATCCCCCTTGTCAAAGCGAACCTCCTCGGCGATCGCCGCCAGGTACTGGAGCTGTTCGGTCGGGACATCGGAGAAGACGTCGATCTTTTGCAGGATGATGACTTTTTCGACTATCGTGAGCATGCGGCTGTGTTTCTTCCTTATGATTAGACGTCCAACATAGACATTGTGGCGCGCACAATCAAGCGGCCCCGGCTCAACTGATAACGGCGCGCGCGGTTTCCCGCACGGTCGGGTGGGCATCATCGGCGGCCGCTTCAATGCGACGGCGCAGCCGGGGCGAGAGCGAAGACGACGATGCGTAGATGGCGCAGCTTTTCAACCACGGATCATTTCCATCGAGCAGGTAGGCGAGCGCCTCTTCGCGGCCGTCGAAGCGCTGGCCGAACAGCTCTTCCCCCTTGCGTATGAGCGTGGCCGACGGCAGGTTATCGAGAATCGGCAACAGGTAGCGCTTGATGCCTGAGTGAATCAGGTTGTCGAGGAACTCAATGGCGTTGGCGCGCATCGCGCGTTCACTACTGACAATGCCCTGCCAGGCGGAATAGATATCGTCGGGCGGGTAGCGCAACCCGAGCAGGCGAAAGATCCGTTCGAGATTGGCGGTCTGTTTCTCTTCGAGGGCGCGTTGCAGCAGGCTGTCGGCAGCCGAGACGGCGCCACCCTTGACCGCCAGTACATTGGCAATGGCGTAGTACATGCGGGTCTGTTCGACCAGGGCGGCATCGACCGACTCGGCCGGGAAGCGCAGCTCGGGGTGGCGGGCCCGCAGCTTGTTCAACGCTTTCATAACATAGAAGGTCAGTTCCGGCTCGACCGTCGAGAGAGCCTCGACCAGGCTGTCGACGGTCGCCTGGATCGGCAGCCCGACCATGGTCCGGGGGATATGGCGACGGATCTCCATTGCCAGATCGGGGCGCTGCAGATCGTCGGCCAGCCGGAGCAGCACCGTGGGACCGTAAGCCGCGATGGCCCGGCCGGCATCGGGCCGGAACCTGCGGTCGCGCAACAGCTCGATCAGGCGCGGCAGCAGCAGCAGGTCTTTCAGTTCAGCGATACCGGCGATGGTCGCACGCACCGCCCGCGCGGAATCACTGTCGAGCATCCGTTCCAAGTACGCTGCAAATTCCGGATGCGAAAAACTCCCCAGCGAGCGCAGGAATATAACCAGAGTCGGGTCGCGGTCGTCGAGTTGATCGGCTACCCGCTGCGCCAGGGCCGGGGTGACGGCTTCACGTTCGCTGTCGCTTCCATGCCGTCCGACACAGGCAATGGCGGTGGCAGCCAGCTGTGGATTATCGGCGGCAAGATACGAGGCGATCAGTTGTGAACGCCGCCCGGCATCGTTAAGCAGGTAGCGCATCGCCTCGATGCGTACCTCCGGGTCGGCGTCGGCAAGCAGCCGCTCGGCCTCGCCGGTTACGGCCGGGTCGCGATCGACATGCAACAACGACAATACACGCCGCCGCACCTCTGGTGAATCATGCTCCAGCAACGGCGGCAGGTGGGCCAGCACGCCGGCATCGTTGACCGACTCGAGCATCGTCAGGGCATAGACGACCTCACGTTCATTGCGGCTCTGCAGCGAAGCGAGCAGGCTCTTGATGGTTGATGACTCCCCAATGGCGTGTCTGATTTCACTCAAGTCGATCTCCCGGCGCTGCAGCGCCGTGCGGAAGGCGTTTACATACTCAATACGGATTTTCAGGCAGAACACGATCCAGAGTGCGATGACACCGATGACGACCAGGGCAATCTGCGGCACCGAGAAGTCGAGCACCACCGTGAGCAGCAAGAGGAGTACGCCGGCCAGACCACGGAACCAGCGATCGACGAACATGTCGATGAACACCTTGGTGCGTTCCTTGACATCCAGAGGTACCGGCAGGTACAGCAGTTCACGACCGGTCTTGTCGAGCGAGTACTCGAAGGCGGCATCGGTGCCCCGAAGCAGCACCGCGGCGATGATGCCGGGGAAGACGAACAGCCCGACCGAGCCTAAGAGTAGTCCGACCGGCATAAACAGGATCACGCCGCCAACGCCCACCCATCGTAAGAGGCGTTGTACCAGGAGCAGTTGCAGCAGCAACGACACCAGGCTGAGACGGCCGTAGAACTGGCCGAGGAACGACGCCAGTTCACGTTCCTGCGTGAAGGTCGCGACCGAGATCGTCTTGAACTGGTAGTCGACCAGCGTTCCCGCCATCATGGCGGCGGCGATGATACCGACGATGAGGCGGAGGTGACGATGGCGCGCCACTGTGCGGAGGCTGTCCCGAAAGCCGGCTGCGTGGGGCCGCACGGTCGAGCGGCGGCGCGGGCGGGCGCGGCGCTCGTCCAGGCGCCGCCAGATGAGGAAACTCAGACAGGTACAGACCAGCAGGAAACCGCCGCAGAAATACAACAGATCGGGGGTGGCTATGCCACCCTCGGATACCAGAAACGCGGTCACCTCCCCGCCGACAAAGGAACCGATGATGGCGCTCGAGCCGAGCAGTACAAAAATGCGCTTGGCCTGGGTGGCATCGTACACGGCGTTGGCCATCAGCCAGAATTGCGATACCGTCAGTATGCCGTAGATGCTGACCCAGATATAAAAGACATAGAACACCCAGCCGTGCTGGAGATTCAGCAGCAGCCGCAGTACGACGATGCACCCGACGAGCAGCAGGGTGGTAATGTTGATGAGCCGGGACAGTCGAAAGCGACGGCTGGCGCGGGCGTACAGGCCGGTCAGCGGCGCGACAATCACGGCTATGAGTATGAAGACGAACGGTAACTGCTCGGCGCCGAGTTCGACCAGAAAGAGTGAGTCGCGCGCCGGTTTCAGAAAGTAGTATGTCACCATCACCAGGAAGTAATACAGTGACATGAGGACGGTGATAGCGACCTCCCCCGGGCGAACATCGATAATGGACGACAGCCGCGGTTTCGACAGCATCTCAGGTCCGTTTCACGCGGTGCTCAAGGTCGTGCGGAAATCTGAGGATGAACGTGTTGCGCGAAGCCGAGGTGTCGATCGCTATGACACCCTCGTGGCGCTGCAGGATCTGGTAGGCGATGGCAAGATCGAGGGCCATACTCATGCGCCCGCGCTCGGCGACGAATCCCGGGTCGAACATGTGCGACTGCTCGGCTTCCGAAAGCGTCGGGCCGTTATCGGCTACTGAAACCGCGATCGACTCGCCCTGTCGCTCGAGCCTGATATCGATGCGACCACCATCTGCCGGTACAACCGCGAGCGCCCGCCTGACAATGTACATGATCGCCTGATTCAGCGGCCCGGGGTAGCAGACGACCGGTCCCGGATGATCGCTCGATATGCCGACGGCAACGCCTTTTCTGTCGATGTCGTACCGCAGCATCGCGATCACATCCTCAATCGCGGCACCGAGGTCGACCGGTTTGAGTTCGGCTTCATCAAGCCGCGCGAAACTGCGCAGGCGGCGGACGATCTCGGCGATACGCGTCAGGCTGCTCTGTACCACCGAACTGCTCTGGTCGATGATATTGAGCAGTCGGGGAATGTCGTCCCCCGACCCGCTGCTCTCGAACGACTTGTTGAGTCTCTCGACAGCGCGGGAGAGATTCTGGTTGGACGATCGCAGCGCTCCCACCGGCGTGTTGAATTCGTGCGATACGCCGGCCACCAGCTGCCCCAGCGCCGCCATTTTCTCCGACTGGACCAGTTGCGCCTGGGTCTTGTGCAGCTGACGATTGGTTGCTTCGAGCGCATGCATCGCCTGCTCCAGCTTACGCGCTTCCTCGAGTTCCCTGCGCTGGTGGGCGAGATCCTTCTCCAGCATTTCGCGGCGGGATACTTCTTCCATGCTGCGGCGCTGCTGTTCGAGGTTTTCCTGCGACAGGCGCCTCACTTCATCCAATCGGCGCGACAGGTGCAGGTTGGTGGTCGCGAAGTTGCGGGCCAGGTGGATGGACATCGTCAGCATGAGGACCCCGAATCCGTACATGTAGAGAAACCGGACGTACTCCCCGAATATACTGAATACCCGCAGATAGCCGAACATCGATATACTGCTGGTGATAATGAGCACGGCGAAGCCGACGCCTATCAAACGGGCGCCGGGCCGGCCGCGATACGCCGCCAGGGCAATCACACGAATCGTCTCAATGAACCCGAGGACCACGAACAGATCAAAGCTGTGGCGCCACAGCCACGACGGCCAGGTCAGCGCCGCCACCGCCAAAAGCGCGCCGATCGGTATGAGCAGTTTGAAGACAATGCCGAGCCGTCCGAGGTACAGCCGGTGTACGAAGTGGACGACGGCGAAAGTCACACCGAGGAGAGCAAGTTGCGCCAGCTTGAGTCGCACGATAAACTCTGACAGGCTCTCGGCGTGGTCGACACTCGGCGGCAGATAGGCGGCCGCGGCCAGGAAAAAGGCGACGATAGCGAAGTCGCGGTTTTCAGTCAGCGGTCGGTAGAACAACCACAGCAGCAGGTGAATGACCATGAGCGCCAGGGCAAGCGCGGTGTAGTGGGCCTGGTGGCGGACTACCTGGATCTCATGGCGGTGAAGCCAGTCGCCGGCATGTTCACTGTGCGCTATCGATACATAGAAGCCCTGCGACTGGCCTTCGGGCGCCAGCTGCAAAACGTCATGTCCGGAGTAGCGCACCGCCAGCAGATGACTGCCGGCCGCGGTAAACACGATGCGCTCCGGATCAGTACCGTCGGTAAAGGTGGATACTTCGTCCTGCACCGAGTGACCGACGGTACCGGCGCGTACCAGCAGGCGCCCGTCAAGGTACAGTTCGGCGGCGCCCAGAATCGTCAGCCGAAAGTCGATCGGTTCTCCCGCCAGTTCCGGCGGGACCTGCAGGCGCAGGCGGTACCAGCCGAACCCCTCCCACCCGGACGGCTGCTCACCGGCGTCGGTCAGCGTGATGGCCGTCGACCAGTGACTGTCGTCATACTCGGGCCGGGCAAAGTGGGCGCTGTCGAAGGGCGAGAAGCGATACGGCGTGAACAGGCCGGCAACCTCCCCCTGCATCAGGCTGTCGGCCGGCAGGCGATACTCCTGGGCGGCTCCGGAAACCGCCATCATAACGAAGAGTATGACGGCACCCAGTACCCACGATGCAGTGCGTCCGTCAGGCTTACGCACCATCGGGCTCCGTAGATGTTCGTCCAAGGGTCTTGTCCTGGCTGATCGGTAACAGCAGGCGGAAAGTTGTGCCCTTGCCCACCTCGCTGTCCACCTCGATGCGACCGTGGTGGTCCCGGATGATCTGGTAGCAGATCGACAGCCCGAGACCGGTGCCGATACCCACGCCCTTGGTAGTGAAGCCGGGATCGAACACCTTGTCGAGGTGCTCCGGCTTGATGCCGCTGCCGGTGTCGGAGAACTCGATTGACAGATAGCCGTCGCGGACCCGGGTCCGTATGGTGAGGATCCCCTTCCCACCCATCGCCTGGCGAGCGTTATTGAGAATATTGAGAAACACCTGGTTCAGTTTGCCGGGGTAGCAGGCGATCTGGGGAATGTCGCCAAAGTCGCGTACGATCTCGATACCGTGCTTGATCTCGTGGTAGATCAGGGTCAGGGTATCTTCAATGCCTTCATGAATGTCGCAGGTCTTAAGTTCCGCTTCGTCGAGGCGCGCGAAACTGCGCAGCCGCCGCACGATGGTAGTTACGCGGCCGGTACCGTTCTTGATCACCGCATTGGCGTCGTCGATCACCTTGAGCAAACGCTGCGACTGGGTGTTGTCCTGGAGCAGCTCCGGGGCGGACTCTTCGAGGATGGCGCGCAGCTTCTCGATACTTCGCATGAGCGTATTGTGCATCGAGCCGACAGCGCCGATCGGGGTGTTGATCTCATGGGCGATGCCGGCCACCAGCAGACCGAGCGACGCCATCTTCTCGGACTGCACCAGCTGCGACTGGGCGTCGCGCAGCTCACGGTTGGCGCGCTCCAGGCTCGATACCATGGCATGCATGTCGGTGACATCGTGGGCCACGCCGATACCGGCCACGATTTTGCCGGACTCATCGCGCAACGGGGAGGCGCTGGTATGATGCCAGCGCACCGAACCATCCTTGTGCCTCACCCGGTACTCGATCTCGCCGCTGTCGCCATGCGCCAGCACCTGCTCCATGAACTCCCGGCAGCGCGGCAGGTCCTCGTCGATGACAAAGCGGTCGATCCCCCGTCCCAGCACATCGCCGACCTCATGCCCGAGGATCTGCTTCCAGTTCGGCGAGACATACGTAAACACGCCCGACGGATTGACCGAGTAGATGATCTCGCGGGCATTCTCGACCAGGCTGCGGAACCGCTGTTCGCTCTCGCGCAGCGCTTCCTGCGACTGGCGGCGCTCTATGTACACGCCGATCATCTCGGCGGCGGTGCGCAACACCCGGCGGTCTTCATCGTCGATGCGACGGTCGCCGGTGCAGTCGTCAAGCCCGACGAAGCCCCACCAGTCACCGCCGACCCGGATGGGTATGATCAGGATGGCGACGATGTCCTGCGGCTCGAGCAGCGTCCGCTCCGATTTCGGAAAGTCTTCCGTACGGCCGAAGATTTCATTTCCGGAGGCGAGTTGCTGCTGCCAGCGCGGTAAGTGTTCGGCGTAGCAGATGTGCTGCAGTTCGGGGTTATCGATCTCGGCGGTTGCATCTTTGCCAACCACTTCGTAGCGCTGGCGGCAACACATTCTGTCCTGATCATCGATGAAGTTCTCGAACAGGTAGGTGCGATCGACCTGCGCCGTCACGCGTATGATCGAGAGCAGGCTGTTGATCGCCTCGTCCATGTACGGCGTTTCCAGCAGCACGCGGGAGCACTCGGCCAGCGCTTCTTCGTAGCGCAGGCGACGTTCCACGCGCTGCTCCGCTTCCTTGCGCTCCGAAATATCACGGCCGATACCGGAGATGTAGGCGACCTCGTCGTTGTCTCCCTTGATCGTGAATAGCGAAACCTCGACCGCTTTGCGATCTCCACGAGCCGTCGTAATGTCGATCTCGCCACGGAAACGCCCTCGCGACAGCAACGATGCTTCGGCGCGGTCATAAAAGTCGGGGCCCACCAGTTCCTTGATGGACATGCAGTGCAGGTCGTCGAGCGTGTAACCGGAGGTCTGCTGCATGGCCGGGTTGCTTTCGATCAGCCGCCCCTCCGGCGAAAAAATGGTGATACCGTCGTGAGCATTCTCGTAGATGCGACGGTACAACCGGAGCTTCTCTTCGGCCTCACGCTGATCGGTGATATCGATACCGGTGGCGACTATATAATTGACCACACCGTCATCGTCAGTCAGCACCGTATTGGACCACGCGATCAAGCGACGCTCACCGTCGCGTGTCAGCCAGTAGTTCTCGCCGTACAGCGGATAGTCGCCGCCGAACAGTCGATCGAGCAGGCTGTTGACCCGCCCCTTCTCCTCGTCCAGCAGGAAGAGGTCATCGAACGGCTTGTTGATTACTTCGCGGTGATCATAACCGGTCAGGCGTTCGCAAGTGCGATTGAAGCGGACGATATGGCCTTGTCGATCGAGCACTACCACCAGGGCGCCGATGGTGTCGAGCACGGCCGACACGAAATTGCGCTCCCGGCGCAGGGCCTGCTCCGCCTCCTTGCGTTCATCGATGTCGTAGACGACACCGATGGAGACGGCCTCACCCGACAACTCACCGCGCACCAGTGTGAGGACCGCCCAGAAAACCGATCCGTCGGCGCGCCGCAGCTGCACGTCCATGTCCTTACAGTAGCCGAGTTCGATAAGTGAGTCCATAACGCGGGCTCGATCCTCGGGGTTGACGTAAAACTGCGGCGTCTTGCGGCCGATCAGCTCGTCGGCAGGCAGGCGCATCAGCCGCGAAAGCGAGTCGTTGGCATAAAGTATCTCGCCGTCGGAGGCACGGGCGATAATCGAGGCGATCGGCACCGCCTGGACAAGCATACGCAGCAGTTCGTCGGATCGCTGGGCGCGAGTGGTGTCGGTGAATATCCAGAGTCGGCCCATTACCCGGTCGTTCTTTTCCCGGACGACGAATGAGAGCACACTCAAGAATCGTTCTTCCGGCTGCAGCAGCTTGAGACGTCGGGGCAAAACCTCCAGGTCGGTCAGGTAGTCGTGGGGATCGTCGGGATCGTTGCGCAGGGATTCGAGCTGCCTGAGGAAGGCGGCGGCATCTTCAAATTGCGTCGCAAGATCGGTCACAATCTTCTCGAAGGTCCGGTTTTGCAGTCGGACCGGTGTCATACCGAAGAACTCGCTGGCGGCGCGGTTGAACACGCTGATACGGTCGTCGGGATCAACCATGATGATGGCCGACTGGGTGGTATCCAAAATGGCCTGCACAATACTGAAGGAACGCTGCAGCTCCTCGTTGCGGCGGCTCAGTTCGGCCTCCATGCGCAGCCGACGGGTAACATCGCGGGCAATGCCGTATTCGGCCACCGGCCGATTGCCGTCATAGATTATATGTGTCGAGACTTCGAACTGGCGGGTTTCCCCCGACCTGGCGACCAGCGGCAGGATCTGTGAACGGACGGTGCCGGTGGACAGGCTGATTGCCCCCTGGAACTTCTGTTGCATCTCATCACGTCGCTCCGGAGGAATCAGGTCGAACGCCGAACGGCCGATCAGCTCATCCGGCTTATAGCCGAGCAGATCCTCTACCGCCGGCGATACCATGGTGAAGCGGCCGTCGGTATCCACGATGTAGACCATATCCAGCACATTTTCCATAGTGAGTCGAAGGTCACGTTCCGACTCCTGCAGCCGGCGCAGCAGCTGCACTCGCTCAAGCGACTGCGTCACGGCCAGCTCCAGGTTTTGTGGGCTGACCGGCTTGGACAGGAATTGATCGGCCCCCGCCGCGATTGCCGACCGCGCGGTATCAATGCTGGCATGCGATGACTGCAAAATCACTGCCGGCGCCGAGGGGTGCTTCTTGATGTCATGGAGCAACTCCAGGCCGGAGCGATCGGGAAGGGTCAGGTCAGAGATGACGACATCGAATTCGGCACGGTCGAGTGCGGCCATCGCCTCTTTGGATGATCCGGCTTCGACCACCTCGTACCCCTGCGATCGCATCCGACCGACCAGCTCGCGGCGTTGTTGCGCCTCTTCGGCTATGTACAGAATTCTCGTCGCCATCTGCACTCCTCAATACCCTTCGTTCCGTATACGCCCAGAAGTCCGGAAAGATAACAGCTTTCACCACCCGACACAATCAACCAGCCGGAAATGATCTTTACTTTCCACGACGTCAAGTGTACGTTCGGCGACACACCCGGCCACTGGGCCAGGTCGTTTCAAGAACCTTTTAGCGATGGAATAGCCGCCATGCGAATCATATTCTCAATGTACCGGACATCGATTCTCATTCTACTCATGGCGTCAGCCCTGGCGATTTCGACCGCCCCGCGCATCAACGCCGAATCGCTGGTGAATTTCAGCGAGACGCTCCAGGAGATAACAACCCGCGTGTCGCCGGCGGTGGTCCAGATTATTGTAGCCGGCTATACGCCCGGCACACCCGGCAGCGCCGGCCTGCTGGAACTGAATCAGTCGTCCGGATCGGGAGTGATAGTCGACCCCGACGGCTACATCGTCACCAACGCCCATGTCGTCGCCGGCGCCCGGCGTATCCAGGTCCTGCTGGCGGCATCGCACACCGCCGGCAACGATTTCAGCTCAATCCTCAAGCCGCGCGGCGATCGGCTTGGCGCCCAGGTGGTCGGTATCGACCGCGAAACCGACCTGGCGGTGCTGAAGGTTCAGCAGGAGGGGCTGCCCTATCTCGAACTGGGTGACTCCGACAAGTTACGGCAGGGCCAGTTGGTGCTGGCATTCGGCTCGCCCCGCGGCCTGGAAAACAGTGTCACCATCGGCGTGGTATCGTCGGTGGCACGGCAGCTGGTTGCCGATGACCCGATGATCTACATCCAGACCGACGCCTCGATCAACCCGGGCAACTCCGGCGGACCGCTGGTCAATGTCGACGGCGAGGTGGTCGGTATCAATACTTTCATCGTCTCGGAATCGGGTGGCAACGAAGGGCTAGGCTTCGCCGCGCCGTCGAATATCGTCCGCAACATATACGAGCAGTTTCGCAATACCGGATATGTTCGCAGGGGCGTGATAGGTGTGAATGCCCAGACGATCACCCCCGACATCGCCCAGGGACTCGGCCTCAACCGCGATTGGGGTGTTGTCCTTGGCGACGTTTATCCCAATTCACCGGCCGAGCAAGCCGGCCTGCAGGTGGGCGATATTATCCTGTCGGTCGATGGCAAGACAATGGAAAACGGCCGCCAGTTTGATGTCAATCTGTACCGGCGCACCATCGGGGAGCGCGTGAGGCTGGAGGTTCAGCGGGACGGTGCGCCGATAAACGTCGAGGTCATGGTCATCGAGCGCGTTGAAGAAGCCGACCGATTCTCGCGCATGGTCTCGCCGGAAGACAACCTGGTCGACAAGCTGGGCATCCTGGCGCTCGAACTGGATGACAATATCCGCTCCATGTTGCCCGAATTACGCCGTGATGACGGTGTTGTCGTTGCCGCCCGCAGCAACGTGGCGGCGGCATTCCGAACTGGCGGCTTCCTGCCGGGGGATGTCATCTACGCGGTCAACCGGCAGGCCGTCGGTGACCTGACCCAATTGCGCGAGGCCCTGAGCGGCCACCGTACCGGACAAGTCCTGGTCGTGCAAATCGAACGGCTGGGCCGGTTGATGTACCTGCCGGTGCTGGTGCAGTAGTTGACAAGATGAACTTCGTTCGTCCCCGGTTGTTGGCTACAATACATGAGAGTTTCAACACCACCGCCCGCACAGCTGGCTCCCGGCGTGCCGCCGCCCCCGTCACCAGTCATGGTGTGGGATGGCGAGTGCGATTTCTGCCGGCGCTGGATCGAGCGCTGGCAGCGCTGGACCGGCGGAAAAATAGAATTCGAAACGTATCAGCAGGTCGGCAGTCGCTACGCCCCGCTGGGTCCGGATGAGTACCGCCAGGCTGTCTTCCTGATCGAATCGGACGGAAAAATAACGCGGGCGGCCGAGGCGGTCTTTCGCTCGCTCTGGATGGCCGGCAGCTTCCAGTGGCCATACAACCTGTACCGCAGTATGCCGTGGTTCGAGCGCGCCTCGGAGTTGGTCTATCGCTGGGTTGCCCGCAACCGCGACCGCCTGGTACGCTGGGGCTTTTGATCAGCGCTCCTCAAGCAAGGCATCATCGATAATAATAACGGCCGCGCCGGTGAAATTGCCCGCGCGCAGATCGTCCAGCGCCTCGTTGGCCTTCTCCAGCGGATAGGGCGTTATTTCGGTCTCTACCGGCACCTCCGGGGCGAGCTCGAGGAATTCCTCGCCGTCGGTTCGTGTCAGGTTCGCAACTGAGCGAATTACCCGTTCTTCCCAGAGGATTTCGTATGGAAATGATGGTATGTCACTCATGTGGATGCCGGCACACACGACTGTCGAACCTTTGTCGACCGCCTTCAGGGCGGCCGGCACCAGTTCGCCGACCGGTGCAAAGATAATCGCTCCGTCCAGCTTTTCGGGTGGCTGCACTTTGGAGCTGCCGGCCCAGACAGCGCCCAGTTTCCTGGCAAACGCTTGCGCCTCGGTATCGCCCTCGCGGGTAAAGGCGTAAACCTCCTGTCCCTGGTGTCGTGCCACCTGGATGATAATATGGGCGGCCGCGCCGAAACCGTACAGTCCCAGGCGAGGCGAGTCGCCTGCCATCCGCAGCGACCGGTAGCCAATCAGCCCGGCGCACAACAGCGGAGCCGCCTGCAAGTCGGGGTAGCCGTTTGGGATGTCGAAGCAAAAGTCGGCGTTGGCCAGGCAATAATCGGCGAAGCCACCGTCAATCTGGTACCCGGTATACCGGGCATGATCGCACAGATTTTCGCGACCCGACCGGCAGAATTTACATTCACCGCAGGAGCCACCGAGCCAGGGGAGGCCGACCCGGTCGCCATTGGAGAATCGTTCCGCGCCGGCGCCGACAGCGTCGACCCGGCCAACCACCTGGTGACCCGGAATGATCGGCAGTTTCGGCTCCTTGAGATCACCGTCGACGACATGCAGATCGGTCCGGCAAAGACCACAGGCGGCAACTTTGATCCGTACCTGGCCGCTTTTCGGATCGGGTATCTCGACTTCCCGAAAGGCAAGCCTCTCCCCCGGTTTATCCAATAACATCGCTCTCACAGCAGCACCTCACTTTGTCCCGCAATGTAACAAGAACTCGACAAGCTACCAAGGGGAGGCGGCATGTTCTGTAGTTAAACAATTAGACCTCTGATAACGAATTAGGACTTGATTCGTATCAATTCCGACTCCCGAAGATTAAGGCTGTGTCGACAATGGCAATAACGAAAATTTCACTGCCAATGCCACCAAAGGGGATGACATGCAACTGAACCTCAAGCTCGGCCACAAGCTTATGGCCCTGGTTGCCATCGTACTGATCGTCTCAGTCGCCGGTGTCGCCACGGTCAGCGTGCTGCAGTCGGACAAACACCTCACCGATCTGGCCAAGACCGACCTTGAACATCTCGCCCGAATGTCCAAAAAGATCTGCGAAATGAACGCCACCGAACGGTTGGAAAAGGTCAAGTCCGATCTCGGCGCAACCCTCGAGATCTTCCATGATCGCGGCGGCGATGCCGTTGTCATCGAGGACGGTAAGATGATCATGGACGCCGACGGTGACCGCTGGGAGCTCAACGACGACACCACGCTGGTGGACCGTATCACCAGCCTGACCGGCGCCTACTGCACGATCTTCCAGAAAGATGGTACCAGCGCCCGGCGGATCGCCACCAGTGTGGTGAAGGAAGACGGCAAACGGGCTGTCGGAACCTATATATCCGACGCCGTCTATCAGCGGGTGTTCCTTGAAGGAAAGGACTTCTTCGGCCGAGCCTGGGTGGTCAATGCCTGGTATGTCACGGCATATGTCCCGATCCGCGATATCCACGGTGAGGTTGTCGGCTCATACTTTGTCGGTGTACCGGAACGGTCGAACAATCTGCGCAATGCGCTTCTGTCCCAGACAGTCGGTGAGACCGGCTACGCCTACACCATCAACTCCAAGGGCATACTGCAGATTCACCCGGCCAGTGAAGGCGCCGATATAAGCAACTACGACTTCATCAAAGAAATGATCACCAAGGGCCCGAAGCTGGGCGAAGATGACGTCGGCTGGATCGTCTATCCGTGGAAGAACCCGGGCGATCCACATGAGCGCGAAAAAATCACGGCCTATATGTACCTTGAGGAATGGGACTGGGTGATTGCCGTAGGCAGCTATCTGGAGGAGTTCACGGCGCCCGTTGCGTCGGTCCGCAACAACATACTGATAATCGGTGTCATCTGCCTCTTGATCGGCCTCGCGCTGGCCTGGGGATTGAGCCGCAAAATCACCGGTCCGATCCAGCAGATTGTCACCGCCGCCAAACGCATCTCGGGCGGCGATGTCAATACAACAGTGAATATAAAGTCCCGCGACGAAATTGGCGAACTGGCGACGACCTTTAATGAAATGACGGCGTACCTGAAGGAAGCCGCCGGCGCCGCCGAGTCGATCGCCCGCAATGACCTGACTGTCCGCATAACGCCACGCTCCGAGAGCGATACCTTTGGTCAAGCCTTCAAGACAATGATCGACAACCTGTCGCATGTCGTCATGTCGCTCTCGGACAACGCCCGCGACCTGGCCTCGGCAGCGGCCGAAGTAGCGTCTTCCTCGGAGCAGATGTCGCGCGGCGCCAGCCAGCAATCATCACAGGTAGAGCAGGTCTCGACCGCCATGCACGAAATGTCGTCGACCATCACCGAATCCTCGCAGAATGCCGGGCAGGCAACCGACGCCAGCCAGAATGCTTCGCAGTATGCCGGTGAAGGCGGCCAGATTGTCGAGCAGACGATCCAGGGGATGCAGCGCATCGCCGAGGTCGTCCGTGAATCATCTGAAAGCATCGGCGAGCTGTCGAAGTCGGCCGAGAAGATTGGCGAGATCATCGTGGTCATCGACGATATCGCCGACCAGACCAACCTGCTGGCGCTCAACGCCGCCATCGAAGCCGCCCGCGCCGGTGAGCAGGGCCGCGGCTTTGCCGTCGTTGCCGACGAAGTCCGCAAACTGGCCGAACGCACGGCTCGCGCCACCGGAGAAATTACCAGCATGATCACGGCGGTGCAGGAAAAAACCAACTCGTCGGTCAGCTCCATGCAGCGCGGCATCGATGAGGTTGACGGCGGACGCAAGCTGGCTGACTCCGCCGGCGCCAGCCTGAATCAGATTGTCACCGTATCGGAGCAACTGCTCGACATGATGCGGCAGATCGCCTCGGCTACCGAGGAACAGTCGGTCACCGCCGAACAGATTGGCAAGTCGATCACCGAGATTGCCAATGTGACGCAGGAATCGGCTGCCGGCGCCCAGCAGGCTGCCCAGGCCGCCGAAGGACTGAATCGCCAGGCCGAATCCCTCAAGGAGATCGTCTCCCAGTTCCGCCTGAGCAACGCCTGACAACAGCCTCATCTTTCTAATCTCGCGAGCCGGAGAACCGACGTTCTTCGGCTCTTTTTTGTCCTTGACCTAATAGTATTACTTTGTATTATGACTACCGAAATGACAGGAGAACACATGATATGAAAAAGAAGTCTGAGATAGTCACGTTCAAGGCCGACGCCAGCCTTATGGAGGCGCTGCAGGGTGTGGAGAATCGCTCCAGTTTCATCCGGGCGGCAGTGCTGGCGGCGCTCGACTCGACCTGCCCGCTGTGCAAAGGGTCGGGAATCCTCACACCGAATCAGCGCAAACACTGGAACGAGTTCAGCCATACCCACTCCATCCGCGAGTGTACCGACTGCAACGAGTTCCATTTGGTGTGTAATGATGACGAAGCTTGAGCCACGTATGCGCCTCGCTGTCGGAGTCGTGTTCATACTCTGCCTGTGCTCGATTGTGACGGTCCAAGGCGCGGAGGTCAGGGTGACGGTGCCGATTGCGCCGTACGGCTGGATGCTTGGCGAACTGACCGGCGATACGGCGGCGGTCTCGGTGCTGATCCCGCCCGGCCAGTCGCCGCACACCTTTGATCCGACCCCACGGCAGATCGTACGGCTCGGGCAATCCGACCTTTATTTCTGGATCGGCCTGCCGTTTGAAGAAAAGTTGCGGCCGATGCTCGAGGAGCAGTTTTCAAACCTTCGCATAGTCGATCTGCGGCAGGGGATCACGCTGAATCAGGCCGCGGCCCACCATGATGATGATGGCGCCAGTCGCGACGTCCACGCCGAGTCGATCGATCCCCATATCTGGATGTCGCCGCAACGGTTGCGCCGGCAGGCAGCGACCGCGTGCCAGGCCCTCGTCGACGCCTCTCCTGCCGACAGCATGCGGTTTCATGACAACCGTCGACGTGTACAGGCGCAACTCGATTCGCTGGATGCGTTCATACGGCAGCAACTGAGCAATCTACCGCACCGCACATTCTTCATACATCATCCGGCTCTCGGCTACCTGGCGGCCGATTATAATCTGACGCAGCGGTCTATTGAGTTTGAAGGTAAGGCGCCCACCGCCGGCATGCTGGCGGAACAGTTGCAGGGACTGACCGGCGATTCGACCAACACCCTGTTCATGGATCGCCAGAATGCGGGTCGCCAGATCCGGGACATGATGGAATCGCTGGGTATTCGAGTGGCTGCCATTGATCCGCTGGCCGGTAATTATATCGACAACATGCGTCGCATTACGGTCGAACTGCGGCGAGCGCTCTCGGCGGGGGAGGCAGAGTAGCAGCTATGGCCGACCAGAAGACTTCAGGTCAGTCCGACGCCATGGTACTGCTGGACCGGGTATCGTTTTCGTACAACGACGAACCGGTGCTGACCGATGTGTCGTTGCGGGTGCAGCCACAGGAGTTCATCTGGATTGTCGGCCCCAACGGCGGTGGCAAGACTACCATGATGAAGCTGATCCTCGGACTGATAAGACCGCAGGCCGGTGAGATCCAGGTAATGGGCCGCGCGCCGTCGGAGGTACGTGCCGACATCGGCTACATGCCGCAATCAGTCGAACTTGACAGCCAGTTTCCCATCACCGTACTCGACATGGTGCTGCTTGGCCGCCTGCGTCCCGGTTTTCTGCCCCGCCTCTACCGGACAATCGATCGCGAGGCGGCGATGCAGGCGCTTGAGACGGTCGGCCTCGCCAACCGTGCCCGCGATCCGCTGCGGGAATTGTCCGGCGGCCAGCACCGTCGCATCCTCATCGCCCGTGCCCTCGCCTCGCAACCGAAACTGCTGCTGCTCGATGAACCAACCGCCAACCTGGATGTGGAGGCGGAGCGAGAGTTGCATGATGTCATGCAGAAACTGACCGAAAATGTCACCGTCATTATGGTATCGCACGATCCCGCGTTCGCGTCGGATTTCGTCGAGCAGGTGGTGTGTGTCAACCGCACGGTCGGCATCCACCCGACCAGCACACTGAAGGAAGGCTCCCTCGATGAATTGTGGGGGGGCGGTCGCCGGATTATCCGCCACGACCAGCATATGCCGGACGGAGAAGGTTGATGGAGTTTTTCGACGCCCTGTTCGAGCATGCCTTCCTGCAGCGAGCGGTATTGGCCGGGCTGTTGACCTCGATCGCCTGCGGCGTAATCGGAACGTGGGTAGTCTCGCGTCGGATCAGCTACCTGGCCGGGGGAGTCTCGCACTCGCTGCTGGGTGGTATCGGGGTGGCGCACTACCTGGCGGTTGCAGCCGGCCTGGCCTTCATACGGCCGATGTACGGCGCTATCGTCTTTGCCGTCGCGGCGGCAGTATTGATCGGCTTCGTTTCGCTGCGCATGCACCAGCGCGAAGATACGTTGATCAGCGCCTTGTGGGCGGTCGGTATGGCGATCGGCGTCATCTTTATGTACCAGACCCCCGGTTACGCTCAGGACCTGATGACTTACCTGTTCGGCAACATCCTGCTGGTATCGTCGAGCGACCTGCAGTTAATCGCCATTCTCGACGCTTTCATACTCCTCGCCGGTGTGCTCTATTTCAATAAGTTCCTGGCAGTCTGCTTCGACCAGCCGTTCGCCCGTTCGCGCGGCGTACACGTTGAGTTCTACTATATCTTCCTGCTGGTGCTGGTTGGACTGACGGTCGTGCTGCTGGTCGAGGTGGTGGGCATCATCATGGTGATCGCACTGATAACACTCCCGGCCGCAATCGCCGGCATGTTTGCCATGCGGCTGGGCCAGATGATGCTCTGGGCAAGCATCCTGGCTATGCTGTTTACGTTCGTCGGCCTGTTCGTCAGCTACACCCCAAATCTACCGGCCGGCGCCACTATAATACTGGTCACCGGCGTCGGCTACCTGCTGGCGATGATCATCCGCTCCCTGCGGCCGCAATAAGAAAAGGCCGGTCGAATCAACCGGCCTTATAATTATATTCCAGGACTCTCCGGCATCATTCCCAGGCGAGCTTCTGAATTTCTTCCACCACCTGCGCCGGTTCGGCGCGCTTGCGGTAGTCGGGATCGATATACGCCCATGTAATCGTGCTGTCGGTATCAATGACATACGTCACCGCCAGCGGCAACTGGGTCGCGTAGGCCTCGGTATTGTAAGCGCCAAGACGACCCTTGAATCGGTCGCCAAGTTCTCCAGGAAGCTCGTAGGCTACACCGTACTGCTTTGCAACCTCGTTGCCGACGTCACTGAGTACGATGTACCCAAGTTCATTCTGCTCCTGGGTCGACAGGGCGCTGTCGGGCAGTTCGGGTGAGATGGCGACGAGGCTGGCATTGGCTTCGTCAAAATACGGAAGTACATGCTCCATCGCTTTCAGTTGCATGTTGCAGTAAGGGCACCAGCCGCCACGATACCACATGACCACCACCGGACCGTCGGCCAAAAGATCGGCCAGCGCGACCGAGTCGCCGTTGGCTTCCGGCAGTACGAACATGGGCGCAGTCTGCCCCGCTGTCAGGGCGGTCTGCATGACTTCAGAGGCAGCGACATCGCGCACTCCCTGCTCGAACAAGTCGATCGTCTCCTGTGAGGCCGATTCCGTGAACTGCTGCTTGCGTTCATCGAGCGCTTTCTGCAGCGACGGTATGGAGTCGGCTGCCATCTGGTCGGTCATCGGTTCGGAATCGGTTTTCTGCGCGGTCTGTTGATCTCCGGTGCAGCCGATGACGGCAATCACCAGGAACAGGGCAACGGCGGCTGTCAGAATGCGAAAACGGGTTACTTCCATGACGTATTCTTCCCTCTATCGAATGAATGTGAGTAATTCGCGGTGAAATCGGTCGGTCGCTTCAAAATGCGGGATGTGACCGACATTGTCCATCTCAATCAGGGTGGCATCGTGAATCGCTTCGGCGGTTCGTTTGCCGAGCTGCGGGTACTGCCCGAGGGTCGCCAGCACGTCGTCGGGCACCTGGCCGCGCCCCAGCGTGGTCCGATCCTGCTGACCAATGACCAGCAACACCGGCATGCGCAAGTGCTCGAACTCGTAGCAAACCGGCTGGGTATAGACCATTTCGAAAGTCAGCGCCGAGGCCATCGCCAATCTCGGATACTCCCCGGACAGCGTCCAGCGGTAGTGCACCATGACATATTCGTCGTAGGCGTCCATCCATTCCACATAGTATGTCTTGTGATAGGCCCGCAGCCCCGCCTGGGTATAATTGAGGATATTCTGATATGCCTGTTCGATGGGTGTATACGGTACTTTCAAACGGTAATCTTCAAGCCCGATCGGATTTTCCAGTACCAGTTTTTGCGTTCGTTCGGGATACATCAGGGCAAAGCGGGTCGCCAGCATGCCGCCCATGGAGTGACCGACCACCACGACACCGTCGACAGCAAGCGAATCCAGCAGCATGGCGGTGTTCTGCGCCAGCCGATGGAAGCTGTAGTGGAGCGGTGGCTTGCTCGATTTACCGAAACCGATCTGGTCGGGTACGATGACGCGAAAGCCGTTGTCGGCCAGAAACCGAATAGTCTCGGCCCAGTAGGCGCCGAAGAAGTTTTTGCCGTGCATCAGGAGCACGGTCAGGCCGATCGGTTGGTTGTTCGGGGCCACGTCCATGTAGGCCATACGGACATCATGTCCCTCGATAGTGAAGTGCAGGTAATCGACCGGGTAGGGGTAGTCGTAGTTTTCCATGGCGATGCCCAGCGGCTCGACATGATTGCGGGTATCCGCGACAGCAGTACAGACGGCTGCCATTAATAGTACAGTAGTGATGGCTCGAACAATTCGCATCAATCTCCCTCTGATTCAATGTGGCAAGCGCAGCTTGGAGTACTGTTGAAATGTCGAAGCGACTGGATTGGTTCCGGATTGGTAAGGAACAACGGAGAATGACGTCAGCGGCGCGCCCCCAGCAGCCGGGCAGGCAACATGAACACGGCGCGCAGGAACTCCAGCAGACCGTCGACGGCAAATCCCAAAACCCGGAACGGCAGCGACAGCAGCCAGATGAACGGATACAGCAGCAGCGCCGCCAGCGCAATCGGCCAGCAGAGCACAAAAAGTATGAGCCAGAGAACGAAGGTCATGTTAGCATCCTGTTTTGATCTTCAACTTGTCTACGCAGCAGGGCCGGCCGTAGTTCCGCGAAACGTCATTTTTCTGTCATGATGGTCAATTTCCTGTATTTTAGAGGCTGTCTACGTGTCTTAATACCAGAAGGACGTGAGAAACATCGATCGCAAAGGACAGCGATCACAATGGTACTTACCATACCGCTAAAGAGAACGTAAATCGTCAATTTTCAACATTTTAAGCTTAGTGGAGGATCTCATGCGTAAACTCCTATTTTTAGTCGCCGCCTGTGCGTTCATGGTGAGCGGTTCAACTGTTTTTGCCCAGGATTGTGTCGAAGTCGACATTGAACTGCCGGCGACCGTTGTTGCCGAACCGGGCGCTTTTGCGGAAGGCTTTTTTGAAATCGTCAATTGTGGCGATGAAGCCGCCCTGGTCGACCTGGATGTCGAGTTCGACATCAATGGTAATTCCTTTTCCGTCGGTGGCATCAAGGTACCGCTGGGTGCCGGTGAAGTCGTTTCCCGCGACCTGCGCATCCCGGTTCCGCCGGTGGCCGCCGGTTTTACGGTTGGTATCTGCCTGACGGCGACGGTTGGCGACGCTTCCTCGTCGGATTGCGCCACCACATCGATTGAATCGTCGGGCGGTCCGGCTCCGACAGGTGACCGGGGCCTGACTATCGTCATGGCTGCCGCCGAAGAGTGTGGCGAAATCGATTTCGAACTGACCGACACCGTTTACACCACCCCGGGCGATTTCTTCGCCGAAGGGTATGCCGAACTGATCAATTGCGGCGACGAAGCTACGACTTACAACCTCAGTGTCGAAGTCTCCGTGCTACCGGGTGTCTCGCTGGGTAATGTTCCGGTGACGCTGGGCGCCGGTGAGTCGATCTCCCGCGAAGTCCGTTTCCCGATTCCACCCGCCGTCCCGGCCGGTGAGTACGAGATCTGTGTTGTCGCTACCACTGATGCCGGCACCATCATCACCTCCTGCCAGACCGTAGTTGTCATGCCGGGTGAAATGGGCGGTGAAGAAGAAGTGAAGAGCGGCAACTATCCGAATCCGTTCAACCCGTCAACAACCATCGCCTTCACGCTGCCAAACGCCTCCGATGTCGAGGTCGCAGTGTACAACGTCCTCGGCCAGCAGGTGCGCTCGCTCGTCGACCAGCACATGACCGCCGGCGAACATTCGGTGGTGTGGGATGGCCGGGCCGATAACGGTTCGCAGCTCTCCAGTGGTGTCTATTTCTATCGCATCACGGCCGACAACGTGGACGTTACCAAGAAGATGATGATGCTGAAGTAATACTCGGCATATTGATCTGAGTCGGAGACATCTCTCCGGCCACAGCTGACGAAAAAAGAATGGGAGATGGAGCTCACCGTAGCTCCGTCTCTCTTTTTTCGCATATAAGAAGAGATAAAATGAACATTTCAAGGCACACCATAACGCTTATTCTCGTCGCGACCGCTATTGCCCTCCCGTTCAGCGCCTCAGCATGGGAGATTGTCGGCACGACCACCGGCCAGGTCACCGGCAACCAGTATGGCGCCGCGATCGCGACGGTAGACTTCAACAATGACGGCTACCTCGACATCGCCGTCGGCGCGCCGGCGGCCGATGATCTTGGCGCCTCAACCGGCCGTGTCTACCTGTATTACGGAGGTCCGACCGCCGATACCCTGCCCGACCTGGTTTTTGTCGGCCAGGCCTCTTCATTTTTCGGCCAGGCAATCGCGTCGGCCGGTGATTTCAATAACGACGGCTCCGAGGATCTGGCTGTCGGCGCCCCGTTCTTCGATCAACCGGTTTCAAACGCCGGCGCGGTCTTCATATTCTACGGTGGATCATCACCCGACACGACGGTAGATCGTATCATCACCGGAGAAGCGTCCAATGATTACTTCGGGATCTCAGTCGCACCGGCCGGTGATTTCAATGACGATACGTATGCCGACCTGGTGATCGGTGCCTGGCGCGCCGACTGGGGAACCGAAAGCAATTCCGGCAAGGCATACGTGCTGTACGGTGGACCCTCGCCCGACACTCTCGTTGACTTGACACTCATCGGAGACGGCGGCGGCGAACGTCTCGGCTACAGCGTGACCGGGGGCGACTTCAACGGTGACGGTATTGACGACATAGCCGCCGGCGCCTTCAGTTACGACGACGTCTTTCTCAACCAGGGGCGCATCTACCTCTTTTACGGCGGCAGTTCACCGGACTCGCTGTACGACCTGGCGATCACCGGAACACTCGATGGTGAGAAGTATGGATGGTCACTTTCGTCCGGTGACGTAAACAACGATACCTATGACGATATCGTGATGGGCAGCGACGGTTATGCGGTCGATACCTTTGCTACCGGTCGCATGTATGTCTTTCATGGCGGGCCGTCACTCGATGCTTCACTTGACTTCGACTATACTCTCGGACGGACCGAGAATGACTATCTCGGGTTTTCTGTCGTCTCGGGATTCGACATTACCGATGACGGTATAGATGATGTTGTCACCGGTATGCCCGGGAACGACGATGGTGCTGCCGATGCCGGCGGCGCCGTAGTGATTGAGGGTGGCGGCCCGACAGTCGACACGACCATTTTGGGGCAGGCGACATCAGAAGAGCTTGGCTCCGCCGTCGGCATGGCAACCAATTTCCAAAGCGCCGGCAACGGCCTGCTGCTGATTGGCGCCTCGGACTACGACAATTTCACCGGCCGCGTCTTCTGGTTCGTCAGCCGGGTGATTGATCAGGACAGTTGCTGTGTCGGCAATCGGGGAGATATCGATGGCAACGGTGTGGATGCCGATCCGATTGACCTGAGCTTTCTGGTCGATTACCTCTTTTCCTCCGGTATCGCGCCGCCCTGCAACACTGAAGCCGATTTCAACGCTGACGGTACGCCCGCTGATCCGATCGACTTGAGCACGCTGGTTGACTACCTTTTTGCCGGCGGTGTCGGACCCGAGCCGTGTCCTTGATCATCGCTGCGCATTTTGCCGTTGCCCTGACGCACGAAACAGAGCACCATACCTTGATTAACGCCGGTTTTTCGTTTAGATATGAGGGAACGCTAACGCCGTAATCTATGGGCCGGAAATCTGGGTCGTATTATAATGAGCTGGTAGCTCGCTGCCGCCGTGGCGACGAAGAGAGCTGGCAGGAACTGATAGATCTGGTATCGCCAGTTGTCTTTTCCCTGGCCCAGCAATCGCACCTGACTCGTGACGAGAGCTTCGACATCTTCGGCCAGGTCTGCAGTATTTTGGTAGAACACATTGATGATCTGCGTTCCTCGGAACGGTTGATGGCGTATGTCAATACGATTACTCGCCGTCGCATCTTCAACTACTTTCGCAGCATCGATCGACTCGAACGAATGCCCCGCGAAGTGATGGAGGAGATCCCGGAAAGTACGCCTCGGTCGCCGGAACATGAGTTAGAACAAGAACAGCAGCGAATTCGTCTTATCACAGCAATGACGGAGCTGCCGGAACGTGATTACAAGCTCCTCTGGGCACTCTATTTCGATCCCGAGGAGCCAAGCTACTCCGACATTGGTCAACTATTGAACATGCCGGAATCGTCGATTGGTCCGACTCGGGCGAGAGCGCTGCAAAAGCTGGCAGAAATATTGAAGAAAAAGGAGAATCCTTCTACCTGAGGTCCGATTCGAGGTTTTCGTGTGTCTATATATGGTAGAGGGGAATGAGTACTGAAATATGAAGAAATCCAATCGACCATCCCGCCGGCAGCCAGACGATCTGGAGCAGGCGCTTGACGGTGCGCGGTTCGAAGAAGGCGCCGGGGACTTGCTGAGGCAGCTTCGCAAGCCGGCACGGAAGCTGATGGCTGCCATCCTTCGAGATCGCCAGAAGAAGATAGCGCAGCCCGATCAGGGGGTGATAGAGTTTGATTCCGCTCTCCTGCCCTTGCCGGAAGGAGTACGTCCTGCGGCAGTGGAGACCAGGCGACTTCGTTTCCGCCTCGAATCCGGTGTTGTCGATCTGACCCTCTACCCCTTGAGCACCGAGGGTTGGGAGCTTATCGGCCAGCTTATAGATGATGACGATTCCAACCGGGAGCTTCGGGTGCAGGTCGGTCAGGGCCGGACCAAGCGCACCGTTGAGGCCAATCAGGTTAATGTCTTCAGGATTGATCACCTGATGTCGGGACCGGTACAACTAAAGCTTCTTTCCGACTCCGGGAACATTGGAACGATAGACCTGGAGATATGATACCGATCAATGACATAGCCGCACTTGAGGATGTGGCAGCAGTTGACCGGCTCGTTGACATCGAATTTGACGGCGATGCCGACGCTTTTATTCTCGCGCTGAGCCGTACTGCGAACCGTCTGCTGCAGACCGATTTGTCGGAGGCCGGTCGTTTCGTCGGCGAGGCTGCCCGTGTTATCAGGCTTCTCGATCCGCGGTACCAACCCCGGGCATTGGCGCTGGAGGCACGGTACCGTCACCATACCGGTGACTCTACCGCAGCGCTGCGACTGTACCGGAAGGCGGCTACGCTGCTGTGGCAGCACCGCGATTTCCCGGGGCTTGCCCGTCTGCGCCTGGGTCTAATGGACGTCTACATGTATACGGGCCAGTATGCCCAGGCGCGGACTGTCGGCAAGAAAGCGCTGGCTCAGTTTCGGCGCCACGGTGATCGGACCAATGAAGCCAAGGCGCTGACCAACCTCGGCAACGTGTATCACCGTCTCGATCGCAACCGGACAGCTCTCGCCTACTACAACAAGGCGCGCCAGATCTTTGCCCGCGAGGGCGGCGTACCGTTGGCCATCACCGAACTGAACCGCGCCAACATCATGTCCAATCTCAATCGTCTGGCCGAGGCCCGCCGGCTGTATCAGCGATCGGCGCAACTGTTCGACGAACAGCAGGTCGCATTGAGCGCCGCCAAGGTACGGTACTCGATCGCCTACCTTCATTTTCTGGCTGATGAGTTTACAGAGGCAATCACGCTGCTGGAGCAGCTCCACGACCGTCTCGCCAGGTTGGGCGACCACAAGACAGCAGCGGTGGCCCATCTGGACCTGGCTGAGATTAATTTGCACATCAATCAACCCGGTTCCTCGGCGATCCTGGCCGAGCAGCTGGTGCCGCAGTTCGAAGAGATGGGCATGCGGTACGAGCGCGGCAAGGCAGCATTCTTCGCCGGCGTCGCCCACGGCCGGCTGGGCAATCGGCGTCGCGCTATCAACTGGTTGACACGAGCGCACCAGATATTTGAACAGGAACACAACAAGCTCTGGCAGGGGATGGTGGCGTTCCAGCGAGCACAGGAGGCGCGGGCCGGCCGGCGCATCGCCGACTGCCTGAAACACCTGCAGACCGCCCGCCGGCTGTTCCGTACCGCTGATGATCGGCGTCGCATGATCGATGTCGACCTGCTGCGCCTCGATGCCCTGCTGGCGGGAGAGCAACTATCCGAGGCGTCGCGGTTGGCGCAACGACTTCGTCGACAGAAGCTCGTCAGCTATCAGTCGTACAGCCTTCACAAGACTCTTGGCCTGCATGCCCAGCGCGGCGGCCATCATCGCCAGGCCGTGACCGAGCTCCAAAAGGCCGTTGGTATCGTTGAAAAAATGATAATCGGGATGTGTCCTGATGAGATTCGCAGCTTCTTCCTCATTGACAAGGCGGATGTGTATCTCGCGCTGATTGACTCGCAGCTCGCGCTTGGTCGCGTACGAGATGCTTTTTTGCAGCAGCTGTCGGCCCTGCATACGTTGAATCAACCGATCCCGATGGAACGGATGAGCGATGCCGCCGTACCGCCGGCCCTTCTGGAGACGCGGGATTCACTGCGCACCCAGCTGAGACGCCTGTCGATCGTGGCGCCCACCGGCTCGAGGCGCATCGACTCGCTCAAGAACTACCGAAAGCTCGAGCATCAACTCTGGAGCAACGAACAGCGCATTCGATCATACCATTCGCGGCCGACAGGTGCCGGCGAAATGGTGCGCCGTGATGAATTCCAGCCGCCCGATGCGGGCCGTACCGTGGTGACGTTTCACGATTCTCCCACGCAGCTCGGCGCCTTTGTCTCGACGGCCGACGAAACCAGGTTTGTGCCGTTCGATATGAAGCGCGGCGACCTGGCCGTTATGCTCCGCGAAATGCAGTTCGTACTGGAGCGTTCGGTCTATGCCCGCGGTTCGCAGATGCAACAACGGACGGTTGACTACTACCTTCGTCGCATTTACGATACTGCTTTCGCACCGCTCGAATCGCAGGTGGACGGCAGGGAGGTTCACCTGGTGGTCGACGGCCTGGTGTCGCAGATTCCTTTCTGGGCGCTCCAGGATGCTGAGGGACATTACCTGACTGAACGGTTCGATTTTCGCCTGCTCTGTAATCCCGCCGACCTGCCCGTTATTCAGGCGAACGAGGCGGTCGACTTTCCGCAGCGGCAAAACAGTGTCTTTGGACTCAGTTCCACTTACCTGCCGTCGATTGCGGCCGAGGTCGCTGCCATCGTTGAGCAGTTTGGGACGGCACAGCGTTTCGATGAGACGGGAGCCACCGTCGAGGCTCTACGCCGGGCGATGTCGGCTTCGGACGGCTTCGTGCATATAGCCACCCATGCCTCGCGTTCTACCGAAAACCCGCTCTTTTCCCGGATGCTTATGGCGGACGGACCGTTGTATCCGTTCGATCTTTTCGGCGCCGGTATCGCCGCCCGATTAGTTGTGCTATCCGGTTGTCAAACCGCCGCTCCGGGGTTATATTCCGGTAATGCGTTCAGTCTCGCAAAAGCTTTTTACCTGGCAGGAAGCCAACAGGTTTTGGCGACGCTCTGGCCGGTGTCGGACCACGTCAGCCTTGCATTCATGACAGAGTTCTATACGTCGCTACGAGACAACGGAGATGTCTTCGCGGCGTACCAGCAGGCGCTTCGAACAACCCGACGGCAGGTCGAGCACCCGGCCCTCTGGGCGCCGTTTGTGCTGATTGGTTAAACGGACGAAAATATGGCTTCACAATATGTCTGAGAGTACTTGTATGAAAACGATACGCAACATCTTGTTATTGGTATTGCTCGTGACCGCGACGGGCGTGGTTCAGGCAGACCCTGATGCACCGAAGGAGATCCCCCGGGAAATCATTGTCAGGGTAGTCTCCATGCAACCAATAGACTCGGTGCTGCAGCAGTCCGGCATTACCGCCCAGGTGATCGATAGTCTGACAGGCGAGGACGTATTCCTGCTGCAGCTGCCGCCGCAGGCTCCCGTTGAGACTATTCTGCAGGCGCTGGAGAACAACCCGTCGGTCGAGTTTGCCCACCGCAACTACGAGGTACTGCTTCCCGTCGTCAACCAGGTGAGCATTTCTTTCCCCGATGAAAATCGCCCCCCACTTCTAAGCGGCACCAGCCCGGAACCATACTTTGGGCAGCCGGCCGTGTATGGCCATGGTATCGATTCGGCGGGCCTGCTTACTGAGGGGTCAGGAGAGATTGTTGCCGTAATCGACAACGGCATTGCCACCACTCACCCGCTATTTACCGACCGCCTGCTGCCGGGATACGATTTTCATGACAACGATGCCGATCCCGCCGAAGACAGTGGTGCGGTGTACGGTCATGGGACTTTTGTGGCCGGATTGATTGCGCTGACCGCACCGGCGGCCGACATCATGCCGATTCGTGCGTTTGACGGTGACGGTGTGGGGGATATGTTTGCCGTAGCCAATGCTGTCAATTTCGCCATCGATAACGGCGCGACCGTCATCAATATGTCCTTCAACGCCTACATCGACGTAGACGTGCTGCGGACCGCCGTGAGCAGTGCCCGCTCGTCGGGTATCGTCATGGTTGCGTCAGCCGGCAACGATACAACCTCGGTGGAAAGTTTTCCGGCAGCCTACCCGGATGTGATAGCTGTCAGCTCCATCGATACCCTCGAGGCGGCAGCGGATTTCACCAACTTTGGTGGCTATGTAGACCTGTGTGCTCCCGGCGTGAATCTGTACAGCGCACTGGCCGGAGAGTATGAATGGGGAACCTGGAGCGGCAGTTCATTTTCGGCCGCGCTGGTAACCGGCTCAGTTGCCCTGGTGGGCAGTTTTGTCGATACCTCTATCGCCGCCATGGGCGAGCATCTCCGTATGTCTGCCCGGCGCGACCTCGAATCCGGTGCAGTCGTCCCGCCCCATCCCTGGTATGGATGGGGAGCGGTCGATGCCTGGCACGCGGTATTTTCCCTCGACCGGGGCGATGTCGATCTTTCCGGTATGGTTGACCCGGTGGATATATCGATAGTCACCGATTATCTTTTCACGTCCGTTGACCATCCGCATATCGATCGGGCCGACACCAATTGCGATGTGGTAACTGACGGTATCGATCTGGCTACCATGATCGGTTACCTCTTCCAGGGGGAATCGATTATCCCCTGCTACCTGCCGGCGCCGTAGTCGCTCACAGGTGAACAGGTGATATCGCGGCCACCGATTGATCCACCGTTCCGGTTGACTTGTCGGTCAAACGAGCGGCGACAAATCGCCACACCATCATGGCGGCCAATAGAGCCGTCCGCCCATCAAGATCATACCGTGGGTTTAACTCGCTGATTTCCAGAATGCGGCTGCGACTGTCGCCACCGGCACGCTCCGCCATACGACAGATCTCCTCGGCGGTCAGTCCCACCGGGTAGTGCGCACTCACTCCCGGGGCGTCGGCGCTTCGAACCGCATCGAGATCGAAACCCCAGAAGATGGCTTTGGCATCATCCAGCCCCAGGGCCTCGCCTAAAATCGAATCGATCCCGCGTCCACGCAGGGCATGGAGATCGTATACGTGGGCGCCCAGTTCAATCAGGTAGGCCAGGTGCCGCGCCGAGTTGCACTCCGGCTTGGAAGCAAGGTGGTAGAAGAATGGCCCGCGGAAAAGACCTTCATCGAACAGTTGGCGGTATGGCGTGCCGGAGTTTGGTTTCGGCGCCGTGCGGACATCGAAGTGACTGTCGATGTTGAACCCGAGCACGGCCGGCTCGACCTCGGCCAAAGCAGCACCGTCGGGAAACGAAATATCATTACCGCCGCCAAGGATGATCAGGCTCTTGCCGTCCTCAAGAACCTGCCGTACCAGCTCGCGCTGCCGGGCATGGGTTTCTTCGAGTGACGGTTGTGGGCGGATATCGCCGAGGTCGCACAGGCTGACCGGCTGGCCGGTCGGCGGGACCGTCAGTTTGTAAAGCATCTGGCGAATCGCTGTCGGACCGTCTGCCGCCCCCACCCGGCCCTGGTTCCGCGCCACCCCTTCGTCGATGGGACTCCCCAGTATCACCAAGCTGGAGCGCTCATAGCTTGCGGCATCGGACCCGATCCGTTCGCGCAAGCGCGGATCACCCTCCTTCCGGGGCGCCTCGAATAAAGAACGATCGATTTCCGTTAGAAAACCCTGCAACTTTTCCATATCCATACCTGCCTTGCGATCATGAGTGTGCTCTTACTATCGCCAAAATGCGGCTGCTCCGCAAAGCAAAATGTCAGGGTGGGCAGCCGCACCAAACCGTACCAATCCTTCACATGTCAGCCCGTCGGGAAGGCTGCGCGCAGTGTCCCGGCATGGCACTAAGGACCTGTGCAACATGCCGTTACGCTCCCGGCACACATTTTGTTGCTCTCTTAACAGTAATGCAAATGAGATCTAACGGAGGAAATAGATGACCAGGTTCTTATTGTCACAAAGAAGCTCGTTCCGTCACCGGACCGCGCGGCCGGCGGTGCTATTGGTGTTGCTGCTGCTGCCGATTTATCTAACTACGGTCGCACAGGATCTGCCCCAGGAAGAGCTGACCGATCAGGATATCAGTATTGCAGTCGAATCAGAACTCCTGCTTAGTGGTGCGGTGCAGTCGCACCTGATTGACGTCGAAACGGAAAAAGGTGTGGTGACGCTGACTGGCAGCGTAAATAGCCTTCAGGCAAAATACCGTGCTGCCCGCATCGCGGAATCGATCAAAGGCGTACGGTCAGTTGTGAACATGATCGACGTAAAGCCGTCCGATGTCACAGATCGCGAGTTGCGACAGGACATCAAGGACGCCCTGCTGTGGGACCCGGCCACCGAGTCGTTTGCCATCACTATTGAGGTAACCAACGGCGATGTCGTCCTTGAAGGGACCGTCAATTCCTGGCAGGAGAAGGAACTTGCAGCCCGGGTAGCGAGAGGCGTACGCGGCGTGCGGAGTATCGAAAACAACACTTTGGTCAGGTACGATGAAGAACGCAGCGACATCGATATCCGCAACGACATTGAAGGGCGTCTCGATGCCGATGTCTGGGTCGATGGCGGCATGCTCGATGTCTCCGTTGATAACGCCAATGTCGAACTGTCCGGTGTTGTCGGCTCGGCTAAAGAGCTGCGTCTTGCCCGCGCCGATGCCTGGGTGAACGGTGTGAAGTCGGTCGACGCCCAGGATGTCAGCATCCGCTGGTGGGCGGAAGACACCATGAAGAAGGACCGGAAATTCGCCTCCGAGATCACCGATGAAGAGATCGTCGATGCCGTCAACCTCGCCCTGCAGTATGACCCGCGGGTGATCACCGACAATGTAACGGTATCGTCCCGAGCCGGTGTCGTCACCCTCACCGGAAAAGTCAGCAACAGCAAAGCCAAGCAAGCAGCCGGCGCCGATGCCGAAAACACGCGCGGTGTGTGGATGGTCAAGAACTTCCTGCGCATCCGACCGGACGTCGTACCCGCTGACGATACCCTGATCGAGCGAGTGCAGCAGGCGTTGCGTCGCGATCCGTATGTCGAGTTGTTCGAAATCAGTGTCAGCGCCGACAACGGCTTGGTGTATCTCGACGGCGAGGTGAATACGTCGTTCGAAAAGGAACATGCCGAGGATGTGGCCAGTCGGGTCAAAGGGGTGGTCGATATCATGAACCTGCTCGACTACGACTACGAGTGGGAATACAGCCCCGACTGGCAGATTCGCCAGCAGATCAGCACCGAACTGTTTTGGAATCCGGCCCTTGATGCCAGCTCGATCACAGTCACCGTCGACGAAGGTGTCGCCGAACTTATAGGCAGCGTTGCCACCTGGCAGGAGCATGCGGCGGCGACGACCGAAGCCTACGAAGGGGGCGCCAAGGATGTCGTCAACAATATAGAGGTGCTGTACGGCACCCTGGAGGGAACTGCCCTGGGGCAGTAACGGTGATGTTGGAGAAGTACTATACAACCGAGCCGGTCCGTCCGGTGTGTGTCTCCGGTCTTTCACCGCCGGACGGCAACTCGGTTGTTACTCGTAATCAAGACCGAACCAGTACCAGACAAGCTGCGAAAGGATGATGCTCCATGTCGTTTCTAACAGATGCCCTGATAGCGCTTATCGTGACCCTGATCCTGGCCGTACCGTTGACAACGGTCCTGCTGGGATGGCGGCGCTCACGCAGTTCCGGGGTCTGGCCGCTGGCTGCATTCATAACGGCCGTCCTGTTCCTCGCAACCTGGGCCGGCGGCGCCTGGATGCGGCCGCACGAAAGCGGTATGATCGGCATGGGAATTTTCTGGCTGCCGTTTGTCATCGTCGGACTCCTGCTCACGCTGCTGATCGCCGCCATCATCCCGAGACATCACAGCGATGAAAGCAGTCGAAGAGAACAGGAAGAGCGCATCGACCAGACCCACTCGATCGCCAAGGGGATCGGCTCGGTGGTGTTAATCGCGCTGGTGGTGCTGATAATCATTCGCTATGTCATGCCATGACGGTAATAACCGAACTGCACGAACCATTCGTAAATATGCAAGGAGCATGAATCATGACCAGGAACAACAAGCTTGACGGAAAGAAAGTGGCGCTGTTTGTCGCGCCCATGTATGAAGACCTCGAATTCTGGTACCCGTATTACCGCCTGATCGAAGAAGGCGCCGAAGTTGTCCGCATCGGACCGGAGAAGGCCACTTACACCGGCAAACACGGCGTCCCGGCCGAGGCCGATGAATCGATCGACAATGTCAAGGCAATGGATTTCGACGCCCTCGTCATTCCGGGCGGCTATTCGCCCGACCACATGCGCCGCAACGCCAGGATGGTCGAATTCACGAAAGAGATGGACAAGCAGCGCAAGCCGGTAGCGGCGATCTGTCACGGCGGCTGGATGCTGGCGTCGGCAGATATCGTGAAGGGCAAGGAAGTCAGCAATTATCATTCGATCAAGGATGACATGACCAACGCCGGCGCCGAGTGGCGCGACCTGCCGGTGGTGAAGAGCCAGAATCTGATCACGTCGCGCACCCCCGACGACCTGCCTGCTTTCTGCACCGGCATTATCGAGGTAATGTCAGAAGGCACTGCCTGATAACAGCAGAAACAAACTGATTCACGAGGCGGCCGCATGACGGCCGCCTTTTTGTGTACCGATTCTTTACATATCCGTTCGGATGTAGAACCCTGAATGTCTCAGACCCCCACCCCGGCAGCTGTCGATTCGTTTGAACTCCTTGTGGAACATCGCATTGCAGGTCTGGCATGCGACCGGCCGCGCTCGGCATACTTGTTGTATGGTAATATTGGGTGCAAGGCAAAAGACCGGTTCGTGGTATTCACGATCCTGAGCTAACAGTAAGGAGTTGATATACATGTATCGCAGTTTAGAAGAATTACGCGGCTACGAAGTTCATGCGACCGATGGTGTCATCGGTAAAGTGAAAGACATGTTCTTCGATGACAGCGGCTGGGAAGTGCGCTGGCTGGTGGTCGATACCGGTAATTTCCTGCCGGGTCGCAAAGTGCTCGTACCGCCGAGCGAGGTCGACAAGCCGGACTGGGAGTCGCAGCTGTTTCCGGTCGACCTGACCAAGCAGCAAATCAAAGAGAGCCCCACGATTGATGACAAGAAACCGGTGTCACGACAACAGGAGTTTCAGCTAACCAAGTTTTTTGGCTGGCATCCGTACTGGGTGCGCGGGCCGCTCGAGGGCGCCGTGCCGCCGCAGGACGAACCGGGCGGCGCTACCGATCAGCCGCCGCACGACGATGTCGAGACACCCGAGGTTGAGCCGTCCAGCGAATCGCACTTGCGGAGTATCGATGAAGTGCGCGGCTACCACATCCAGGCCGAGGACGGCGATGTCGGGCATATCCAGGATTTTATCGTCAATGACGACAAATGGTCGATCCGTTATCTCGTTATCGATACCCGCAACCTGATCCCGGGCAAGAAAGTACTGCTTGCTACCTCGTGGGTGCACAGCGTGTCGTGGGAAGAAAGCACCGCTTTCGTCTCGGTGAAGCGCCAGGCTGTCAAGGACTCGCCGGAGTTTGATCCGACCAAACCGATCAACAAGGAGTATGAAGATACCCTGTATGATTACTATGGTCGCCCGGTGAAGAAGCAGCCGAGCAATGAGTAGGCATATACCAAATAGAAGGGAGGTATCGCCGGAATGGCATTGAAACTGGGTAATTACTACTTTGATGGCCCCCATCCGACCGCCAGCGAGCTGGAGGATGTACCGGGCATAGTTGCAGTCATATCGAACTACCACGGCCGCCAGTCGCTGGCCGAGATTCGGGAAACGTCCGACATCCGCAAGGAGGCGACAGCGATTGCCAAAGCCAACAACCAGGATCCGTCGTCGCCACCAAAGGGCAACAACGCGGTGCTGTTTGCCGCCATATATATGCGCAATCAGCCCGATATGGAACGTCAGCGTATCATCCGCGAATTCCAGGATCAGTTCGATCTGCCGGCCGAGTTAGCCGACATGGACTACTCGGAGTAGCCCTCAGACAAATCGGGAACACGTTGTGTTCCAGGACGTTAAAGCAGTTGCAGTGAGGACAAATGTGAATACCGGTTCATTTACCGATCTATGCCGCGGCGCGATCTATACGCCCGACGGTATGTACGGCCCGATCGAGGATATCATCCTGCGCGATGATACCTGGCAACTCACGCATTTTGTCTGTCTCAGCGATGAGGACACGGCCGGACGCGAGGTTCTCATTCCAACCGGCTTGATCGCCGACATCGATCTCGATGCCGGCCGGTTCAGTGTCGACAAAACGCACCAGCAGTTGCGTCAGAATCTCGCGCTTGCGACCGGCGACGCCGCAGTTCGTTTGCACGGCCTGGTGACCGCCGGGCGCCGACAAACGCGGCCAATCTATGTCGCTGGAGTCTCGCGGGGCGATCAGCCGCAACCGCTGGCGCCGGGACACCCGACCACCGAGAGTGAATCGGAGTTTTTGGACAATGACGATATCATGGCTCGATTGAATGACGAACCGCATTACCGCCGCGCCTCCGACCTGATCGACTATCATCTCAAGTCTGAGGATGGCGTGATCGGGCCGATAACGGAACTGTTCGTGAATCTGGAGACAGATCGATTGTCCCATGTCGTCGTGCGGCTGTTCGACAGCCAGACCAACCGTCGCATCCTCCTGCCGCTGCCGGAGTTGGCGGTTTGGGAACAGCGCCGCCTGCGCGTCGGCGTAACCGCCGAGGAGATCGACAGCGGCCCGTTGCTCGAGCCCGATGTCTCGATCACGAAAAAACATGTACGCGAATCATCAGAACACTTCATACCGACCAAACAATAACGTTCCATGTGCAAGGAGTTGAATCATGCAAGACGAAAAGCAGAAGTACATTGATGAAATGAAAGGCCAGCTCGAGCGCCTGCAGGGCCGCCTGAACGACATCGAGGCCCAGGCCGCCAAGGCCGGCGAGTCGATGAAGGAACAGTACGCCGAACACGTCAGTGCCCTCGAAGCAAAGATGAACGAAGCACGGGGCCAACTTGACGAGTTACAAAGTGCCGGTGAAGATCAGTGGTCCAGTGCAAAGGAAAAGGTGCAGAAGGCGTGGGACGACGTCAACAATGCCTTCACCGATGCAACGGCATCACTTTCGAAATAACTCTATCACTGTTTGGAACGAGGTGCCCGTGACTGCCGAATCCGACAAATATCAACAGTATGAACAGGAACTGAAGCAGCAGATTCAGGACTGGAACGACCAGCTTGAGCAACTGCGTGCACGAATTGAAGATACGTCACATGATGCCGCTCAAGAGCTGCGCAAACGGATTGACGAAGTTGATGATTTGAAGCGAAAGTTCCAGGTACGCCTGGATGAGTTGCAAAACCACATGAACAAGCAATGGGAAAACAAGAAGCTTGGTGTGGAACGGGCACGATATGAGGTAAACCTGGCGCTGGAAGAAGTCAAAAAGACCGATGGTGAGAAATCTTCAGACAGCACCTGACAATTGGAGCGCGATGTAGTATCTTTGTGTACCATTACGGAACAGTGCAGAGGACGTTTTATACACGTCGTACTTAATCACTGCACGGCGGTGTCGTCCCATCATGGGTTCCCGTTGCCAACCGGGGATCATCTTCCCGATTCCGGTATCGCTCTCACCATACTGACAGACTAATTGTTGGCGGGTAGCAAGGAAGGAGGCCCAGCGATGAGAATATTGATACTCTCAGCCGACTCAGGGCTCCACCAGCGAATTGAGAAACTTGACCACCAGGCGATAGGGGAAATACATCACGAATCCTCAATTGCTGCGTTGAAATCGCATTTGAGGAAAGTTGAGTATGAGATTGTCATTCTCTCCAGCGATGTATGTGACCCCGGCGAAGCCGACTGGTCAAATCTGATCGCATCGATCACCGCTCGGAGCCCACAAACACAAATCATAGCTCTCGTCGAACCGGAGCACCTGAAAGTCGCGCAGACGGCGATCAATGCCGGCGGTTATCTGTACAGCCGCCTGCCTATCTGCGACAGTGAATTGAAGATGCTCATCGACATGGCGATCAGCGATCGTCCACACTATTACCGCAAGCTGTCGAAGAGTGAACGTCGAAGCGAAACCGCCATGGGGCCGCTGATCGGTAAATCGCGGCAAATGCGCGATGTGTACGACCAGATTCGAAAGATTGCCGAAACCGATATCCCGGTGCTCATCATGGGTGAAACCGGTACCGGCAAGGAGCTGGTAGCCAACACGATTCACCGTCGGAGCCGACGCAAGGAAGGCCCCTACTTACCGGTCAATCTGGCCTCGCTGCCGACTGAACTGGCCGCCAGCGAACTGTTCGGCCATGAGAAAGGCTCCTTTTCGGGCGCCGTCAAGCAGCACCGCGGCGTTTTCGAACGTGCTGTCGACGGTACTGTTTTTCTCGACGAAATCGACTCGATCGGCGAGAAAGTTCGTGTCAGCCTGTTGCGGTTGATCGAACAGCAGCAGTTTTTCCGCCTCGGCGGACAGGCATCGATCCGCAGCAACGCCCGACTGATCACGGCATCCAACGTCGACCTCGAAGACATGACCCGCGAGAACAAGTTCCGAAAGGACCTGTTCTACCGTCTCGACGGTTTCCGCATTACCCTGCCGCCATTGCGCGATCGGGCGGAGGATATCCAACTGCTGGCCGGTCGGATGGTGGCAACCTATACCCAGCGTTTCAACAAGAGGGTTGACGACATATCAGAAGACTTCATTGATCACCTGAAAGCGCACGACTGGCCGGGCAATGTGCGGGAGTTCAAGAACGTGCTGCAGCGCTCCGTCCTGGTATGTGATGGTCCGCAACTGAAGCCGATACATTTGCCGCCACGGCTGCTGAAGCGTCCGACCCAGGCCAAGCGCCTGAGTTTCGATATCGGCACACCGCTTGATGAAATCGAACGTCGCATGGTCATCAAGGCGCTTGAGGCGACCCAGAACAACCGCAAGGAAGCGGCCCGTCTTCTCGGTATCAGCCGTCGCGCCATCTACAACAAACTCAACAAGCACGACATTCAGTAGTTAATCAAGACCTGCGGAACAGGCAGTTGCCGCCCGGCCACGGAGGTCGGGTGGCATTTCCTAATTGTACCAATCGGGAACAGTTTACACGCTATTCTGCGGTCGCGCGGCAATGACCGCTCACGAGCGCACCACACAGCCTGTCGTTGTCCAATTGAACCGGGACGTTCGGCACGTTCATTGCTCTTTATAAAGGCAGCCATGAAAGCTTGTAAATAGAAAGATGATGAACCAGTACCCTGTTAAGCCACACACGGTCTGGTCACTCGAATGAGGAGCCTTCTGAAGATGACCGCAGATTCCAATCGAGTACTCACCATTGAAGGTGCCGGTCACTCAGAGTTACAACAGCGATGTCGCGACTGGGGATTTGCCGCCGTTGGTACGCAGAGCATGTGGACTGCCGTGAGCGCCTTTAGAACCCAGGATTTTTCGGCAGTCGTCATCGACCTCGAAACGATCACCGACGACATCCTCGAACTGGTGCTCAACCTTCGCGACATCAACAATGTCGTGCCGATTCTCGTCCTCGGCGAACCGACCGATGAGCAATTGAAGCGAGCGCTGCAGAATAGAACCAAAGTGTACCTGCTCGTTGACCGGCAGGATGACGAACTTCGGGCGCACACCGCGAGAGTGATGGAACACCAATCGCGGCAGGACAGGAAATGAAAAACTGAGGAATGACCATGAAAGACAAGATGAAGGCTTTTGTAATGAAGAAGATCGGCGAAGTTGGTTTCGTCGAAAAGGACAGCCCGACCGACCCCGGCCCCAACGGCGCCGTGGTGCGAACCACCCATGCACTCGTATGCACGTCCGATACGCATACCGTCGGCGGTGCGGTCGGCGAGCGAGATAACCTGACACTCGGCCACGAGGCCGTCGGCATAGTCGAAAAAGTCGGCGAGACCGTCGAGTCGTTCAAGGAAGGTGACCGGGTCGCGGTCAATGCCATCACACCGTGCTTCCAGTGCGAAAACTGTCAGCGCGGCTACACCTCGCAGTGCACCCAGATGCTCGGCGGCTGGAAATTCGCAAACGTCAAGGACGGCGTGTTCGCTGAATACTTCCATGTCAATAATGCCGAGGCCAACCTGGCGCCGATTCCCGACGGCCTGTCGGAAGAGAAAGCGGTGTACACTACCGACATGATGTCGACCGGATTCGTCGGCGCCGAGCATGCCAACATACCGATCGGCGGTACGGTAGCGGTATTCGCGCAGGGACCGGTTGGCTTGATGGCCACGGTAGGAGCGCGCCTGATGGGTGCCGGCAAAGTGTTTGCCGTCGAAACCATCGACAACCGCAAGAAACTCGCCAGACAGTTCGGCGCCGATGACGTCATCGACTTCAAGCAAACTGATCCGGTTGAAGCGATACTTGGCGCTACCGACGGGGTTGGTGTCGACTCGGCAATCGAATCGCTCGGTATGCAAAAGAGTTTCGAGGATTGCGTGAAGGTAACCCGACCCGGCGGCACGATTTCGAATATCGGCTATCACGGCGAGGGGGATACGGTCGATATTCCGCGCATGGAATGGGGTGTCGGGATGGGCGACAAAACCATTCGCACCGCCCTCTGCCCCGGCGGGCGCGAACGGATGAAACGTCTGATGCGCCTGCTTGAAAGCGGCCGCGTCGATCCCACGCCGATGACCACGCATACCTTTTCCTTCGACGAAGCCGAGAAGGCATTCAAGATGATGAAGTCGAAGGAAGACGGCATCATAAAGCCGCTACTAACATTTGGATAACCATAAACCGGAAGGAGAGCCATCGTGGCTGTCGTAAAAGTAATTGAAGTGCTCGCAGAATCTGACAAGGGCTGGGAAGATGCTGCCCAGCAGGCGTTGACGGAAGCATCACAGACCGTCAAGAATATCAAGTCCATTTATGTCAAGGACATGCAGGCGATCGTGAACGGCGGCAAGATTGAGAAGTATCGTATCAACGCCAAGATATCGTTCATGGTCGGCGAGCAATAAAAGCGACCCTGCTCCCGGTCTTCGAATGGGAGCGTCCCTTGCTGCCCTTATGTGAACGGCCGGCCCTCATCGCGCCCGCGATGGGGGCCGCCGAATTTGGGCCGGCCCATATCGACCGTGGAACCTACCGCCCGAGAGCCCCGTTTTAGTACCGACAACGTAGAACTCGAGCAAGGCGGTTCTCATGGACTGGGTCTTACAATCTCCCTACAATTTAGTATTCGCAGATATCTGCTTTGCGCTCGCCGCCTGGGCATTAGTGCGCGGCGTGAAGAATTTTCGTCGCGGCTATGGTTCCGACGACGGCTCGCTGGAAGTCGTACGGGGGGTTCGCGGCGGCATCCTCTTCGCCGGCCTGACCTTCATCGGTTGCGGACTGGCCCTCGAGGTAAGCTGGCCTGTCTGGTTCGGGTTGGTGTTCCTGTTCGAGGAGATTATCGAGACGGGAATAATGGTGCTGGCGCTCCGCTCGCAACGGGACTGATCAGTATCGGCCTATGATGCCGCCAGCGCCTTGAGCCGGGCACGAGTATCAATGACCGACGGAATATCCTGGTCGCCGTCCTTCATGTGCTCAAGATACCGGTTGTATTGCGATGATGCCCGGTCGTTCCACCCCGCCTCTTCGTATGCCCGCCCCAGCCAGTATGAAACTTCGTTGGAGAAGACTGCAAAACGCACTCGCGACTCATCCATACGTCGCTGTGCGATCTCAAGATGTTCTATAGCAGCAGGCACGTCGCCACGTCTCAGTTCCATCACTCCAAGAAAGTGCCGCGACGCACTGCTCGGATTGCGCTCTTCGAGGTAGGCGAATACGTCAATAGCCCCCGCAATGTCCCCGAACGCTGACCGGGCGATGGCGATCCCTTCGATTCCCTGGGGAAGCGTACCCTCCTGCGGGCTGAACGGGATCGTAGTTTCGAGGTGGTCGAGCAAATCACGGGCTCGTGCGGTGTCACCAGTTCTGAGATACGCCTCGCTCATACATCCGAGGATGGCGCCGTAATCACGGCCACGGTTCTTCATCTGCTTAACGTGTGGCTCAAGCAACGCTATCACCGAGTCATACTGCTCGTGCACGTAATACATGACTGAGAGAGAGCTCAGTTTTGCCAGCAGGGCCCCGGCCGGCACACCCTGTACCGAATCAACCTTGAGCATGGCACTGAGAATATCCTTGGCACGATCGTACTGACCTCGGTACGCCGGA
>CAZJCK010000002.1:112556-115775 GCA_964544635.1 uncultured Ignavibacteriales bacterium
GAACATACGTCAGACTGATCTCCTCGAACGGCGCCCAGCTCGCCGGAGCTTTTGCAATCTGCAGGCGAATGAGGCTGTCCGCCTTGTCGAACTGACCATTCATGATGTAACAAAGGGCGAGATTTTTGCGGCTCACTTCAAACGTCGAGTCACGCTCGAGCGCCTTCTTGAATGAATCGATCGCCTCAGGGATCTTACCCGACAGCATATACAACTCGCCGCGGGAATCGTACGGATTGGCATCTTCGGCGCCGTACTGGATATACATGTTTATGGCCCACAGGGCGCTGTCCATGTTGTTTTCGCGGGCATACAGATAGGCCAGATTGTTGTATGCCAGGCGGTACAACGGGTCTATTTCGATGATTCTCAGGCAGGCGTCCTTGGCCTGCTCGGGAAAGCGACGGTTGGAGATACCGGCCAGCGCGATCAGCGCCATTTTGTCATCAGGATGGTTGGCCAGCGTGGCATTGATAGTATCGAGTGCCGCCGAAACATCGCCGGCAATAGTCCGGCGCTGGATTTCGATATGAGCGCGCTCGAGATTGGTGACTCGATCTCTCAACTGATGCGCCTTTTCAATGGCCCACTTCCGCGTTGAATCGTTCATCGATGCCTCGGACAACCAGAGATATGCCATTGCAAAGGTAGAATCAATCGCCACTGCTTCCATCAAAAGCGGTACCGCCCTGTCCTTGCGGAAGCCAAGAATCTCATCCTTCGCCTCGACCAGCAAACGGTACGCCTCGGTAGAGCTGGTCGTGGCATCGGCCAGCGTCCGGTCTTGCTCCTGCATCGCTGCTGCCGGCAACGACAGATCGGATTTGACCGCCACCGTAAGGCTGTCGATCACCTGGAAGAGCGACTGCCCCGCGCTCCCCGAGATGCGCTGTGATGCTATGATATCACCGGAGGCGACATCGATAAGCTGCGACGTTATCAGCAGGAACGGTTCCGACTGCAGGATGTCACCGTTGAGAATCCAGCGCGCCCCCGCTTCCTTGGCAACCTCGGTAGCGACGTCGCGCGGTATCGTGCGCGAATCGCCGTGCCCCAGCACATGCAGGATATCGTGCAGCCGTTGAGTTGATACCACCTGCACATAGTCGGACTCCGATAGATCGGTAATCACCAGGCTGGCGGCTATCTCGCCGAGCCGCCTGGTATCGTCGGGATCAGACAGGTTCTGGAAATACATTACTGCCAGGCGCGGCTCGGATGCTTCGACTACCGCATCGGATGACAGTTCGAAGGTCCACGGTTTGAATACGATTACAGCCACGATCAGTGCGACAACTGCCAGTCCGGCCAGACCGAAACCAACTGTGCAACCGGTCGACGACACCGGCTTGATGGCGGCATACGTTGCGGTTGAACGGCCGCTGAAGTCGAGGCTGAGACGACTCAGATCGGCGACCACATCGGCGGCTGACTGGTAGCGTAACTTCCTGTCTTTTTCCAGCAGTTTGCCGACAATCCGTTCGAGGTCGAGCGGAATCTTCGAGGCATACCGGCTGACCGGATCGTGCGGCTCGGTCGCGACCGCCTGCATGGTGGCGACATCGGAATCGCGGCGAAACGGCGTCCGGCCGGCCAGCATTTCGTACAGGACAACACCGAATGAGAACAGATCGGAGCGGGCATCGACCGCCTCGCCTCTCGCCTGTTCCGGCGACATATAGGCCACCGTGCCGATGGTTGAACCAATTTTGGTCAGGTCGTGCTCATCGCGCACCGCCGCGGCAAGACCGAAATCGATTACTTTCGGCCGACCGGAATCGTCGATAACAACATTGGCCGACTTGATGTCGCGGTGGATAACCGCTTTCTCGTGGGCATGCTGGAGCGCCGACCCGATACCGATCGCCATCTCGATTACCTGTGGGAGCGGCAGCCGGGCATCGTGCACCAGTTCATGCAGCGTTTTCCCCTGGACGTGTTCCATGACAAAGTACGGCCGCCCTTGAAACTCGCTGACCTCGTGGACCGTGATGATATTGGGATGATTGAGCGAGGCAGCCGCCTTGGCCTCGCGGACAAAGCGCAGTTTGACCTCTTCGTTGTCGAGATATTTGTCCGGCAGGAACTTGATCGCGACCTTGCGATCGAGCGAGGTGTCCAAAGCGACATAGACCTCACCCATACCGCCGGCGCCGAGCCGGTCGAGGATCTCGAAGCGGTCAATTTTGGTCCCGGCCTGGAGGACGAGATGTGATCTGGTCTGGTCATCGTCGTGTGAATTCGTCACGTATCTCTCTCGTATGCAATGAGATTACTGCCTCACAAGGGCGAAAACCGGCCGCAATATAGACTGACTTGGGCGGCTTTACAAGAATAAACGCAGACGACGCGAGGTGGTTGCAGTTGCTTCAAGAATATGGCGGAGGAGGTAGGATTCTCTAACGGCTATTTCATCAACTTATTGGAGCCCAACGGCATCCCACGCAAGCCGCAGAAGCACAGACATTTAGGTCTTTTGTATCCTTGTGCACTCTCATATACCTTTACCCATTCTTGGCGCAACCTTGGTCACAGGATGGTCACAGCGGCAATTGCCAATCGTGATGGAAATCCCCCGGTGAAGTCGACGCCCGCTTCAAAGTATCTCACCCCACATACTCTCCATCGATTGATATTGGCGGGCAGTCTTCGCACAAGCTGTAATAATCCGAGTTGATTGAGAACCGTTTCCATAGCTCCAAACGCATCTGTTCATCCAATATCGAAATTTTGACGTTTTCGTCACGGTCAATCGGACCCTCGTCGATTCCGTGCCCAAAATCGAAGCCAACCCTATCGGTTAAGAGATATCGATCGTGAAACTCCCGGTTGTTGGATGACATGTCCCACATCACCACCTTGACGACCGTTCCCACAGGAGTTCTGCTTGCCAGGTTATTTGTGCAGGACGTACGCAGGAACTCTGGGGTCCGATCCCGTTCGGTGATTAGTTTGTTGGGAATGTGGTACTCAATTGAGTGCAAGCCAGTGCGAGCGGCTCGCAGGACGACTTCCTTGAAAACGTTAAGGTGCTTAGTGCTCTCTGGATTGAAGTAAGGATCTATAAACTTGAGATGTTTGGATACGTTCAACGCTGGTTCCACGGCAACAGCCATATCCTTAGCCCTTCGGGGACAGAAGTGTTGCCTATTAACATTCCAAAGGGAGAGTGTCCGGAATTTTGTGTAAGCGACCGGTTCACGTGTTTCAGATCCTTCC
>CAZJCK010000003.1:0-104860 GCA_964544635.1 uncultured Ignavibacteriales bacterium
GATGAGTCGGGCCGGTCTTTTGATGATTTGTTTCATATATCGAACATGGGTTACGGCGCCGCGCGCCACCTCGGTGACAGTCGAGCGCAACATAAAGGAAACGGCCAGCAGCAACAAGATTAAACCGGCCGGACCGAACTGGCGGTAAACGAAGCCGGCGGCAAGCCAGAACAGAAAGCCGAGTAAGAGGGTAGAGTAGAGAACGGCGAAGAAGGCGTACCAGATGAAGATACGCCGCCGGCGCCGGCTGACCTCGATGCGCTCGATCGGCCAGCCGAGTACGAGTCGCTGAAAGAGGTTCTTTATGTAGCCGAACGCTTTGGCCCGCAAAGAGGGGATGTCAAGCCAGTCGGACAGGATGTAGTAACCGTCGAGCTTGATCAGCGGATTGAAGTTCAGCAGCAGCATGATGGCGCTGACGATGGTCATAAGGCGGGCGACATCGCTGACGAAACTGCCGGGAACCGTCACGCGCCAGACCAGAAGAGCGACGGCCGTGAGCAAGAATTGAAAGTAGGGGCCGGCGAGGGTGACGGCGAGACGGTGGCGTTTCTTTTCGAACAGCCAGGCATCGGACAGGTCGCAGTAGAATGCGGGCTGGAAGTAGATCAAAAGAAAGCCGATCTCGCGTACCTCTCCCCCGTAGTAGCGGCACATGACGGCGTGGGCGAATTCGTGGAGTGACACGAGGATGAACAGCGCGACGATAATCGCCAGCACAGAGCCGAGGTGGAAAATATCCCACACACCGTACCAGAACTGGGCACGGTTGTCGAGGTAAACGTAGAGGCCCGCCAGCAGGATCAGGAAATGCAGGGCGAAGATGTAAGGATTGTGAAGGGGACGGTACCAGTTCGTGAGCCATTCGAGAAAGCGACCCGGCTTGAACCCCTTGAGCTTGATGAACAGCAGACTGGAGAGTTTCGAACCGCTCGTGGACGCCTTGGTGCCGAGCCTCGAGGTTTCCATCTCGGCGCGCGTGTTCTCCAGAAAGAACTGCTGTTCGAGGACCTGCACGAACTGGGCGACGTTCTCCGCTGAGATGTTCAGGTTGAACTTCTCCCGGAATCGCGTGGCGATGGTTTCGTAGCCGGTGTCACCGTCGAGTTGTCGAACCAGCCACCACTCCGGTTCGCGAAGGCGGAAGTACCGTCCGGTAATCGGGTCCTTGACGTTGTAGACGGTCTGTCCGTCGACCGCGGCGGGCGCGGCGACGAGGTCGGTGCGCAGCTTGGCATATTCAGGCATGGCTTAAAAGTAGGCCCGGGACGGCCGTCGGTTCAAACAGAATTTTGACATGCCGTCAGCGCCTGAGGGTGTCGATGAGCTGCTTGTTGTAATAGTCGGTCAGCTCTTCTTTGCGGATGACGCCGAGGACACGGTGACCGTCGACATGATCCACGACCGGCATAAGCCGCAGATCCTTGACGTTGAACAGCTCATTGGCGTGCTCGAGGCTGTCGTCGGGACGCACGACCGAGGTGGTGGGGCGGACGACATCCTGGGCGATGACGAGATAGTCAAGGGAGTGATGACTCAAGAGCGAGCGGATATCCTGGAAGGTCAGCACACCGAGCAGTTTGCCGGTGGGGCTGACGACAATGAAGTAGGACTCGGTGGAATGCTCGATGGTGTCGAAAATTTTCAGGAGGGGAGTGGAAGCGTCGATGATACTGAATTCGGTATCCATGATCTCGGATACCTTGTGGGAGCGGAGAACATTGATGTCCTTGCCGCCGCGCAGATCAATGCCTCGACGGGCGAGTTTGACGGTGTAAATGGAGTGGCTGAAAAGGCGCCGGGCGACGAGGGCGGAGAAGACGACTGTGACCATCAGGGGTAAAATGATGCGGTAGTCGGAAGTCATTTCGAAGATGATCAACAGCGCCGTGATCGGGGCATGGGTGGTTGCCGCGACCATACCGGCCATGCCGACGACAGCATAGGCGCCCGGAGTGGCGGTCACGCTCGGGAAGATGTAGTTGACGATAGAGCCAAAGGCGCCGCCGGCGACCGCGCCCATAAACAGCGACGGGGCGAAGATACCGCCGGAGGAGCCGGAGCCGAGGGTAAGCGAGGTGGCAATCATTTTCATGAAGATCAGCACAATCAAGAGGCCGATCCACATGTCGCCGTAGAGCGTCAGGCGGATTGTTTCGTAACCGTCGGCGAGCACCTGCGGAAAGAAGATTGCGATCACGCCCAACAGGAGGCCGCCCAGCGCCGGTTTGGTCCAGCCCGGAATGGTGAGCCGGTCGAAGAAGTCTTCGAAATAGACGAGGACCCGGGTGAAGGTAACGCCGGTCCCCCCGAGCATGGCGCCCATCATCATGTAGAGCGGGATTTCCCAGGCGGAGACGAGCGAATAGCTGGGAACGTCGAAGGCCGGGTGATTGCCCAGAAAGGTGCGGGTGACGACCGAGGCGACGACCGAGGAGAGGATGACCGGAGAGAAGGTGGTGATGGCAAAGTCGCCCAGGATGACCTCAAGCGAGAAGATGACACCGGCGATGGGGGCGTTGAAGACCGACGAGATACCGGCGGCGGCGCCGCAGCCAACGAGGATCCGGACGCGGGAGGACGACATGCGAAAGATCTGGCCGACGGTGGAGCCGATGGCGGAGCCGATCTGGACGATCGGGCCCTCACGTCCGGCCGAGCCACCGGAGCCAATAGCAATGGCGGAGGCGATCGTTTTGGCGGCCGCGACGCGGGGCCGGATGATGCCGCCGAGCCGGGCAACCGAGTTCATCACTTCGGGGACACCGTGGCCCCTCGCCTCGCTGGCGTACTTGTAGACGATCGGTCCGACCAAAAGGCCGCCGAGCATCGGGATAATGGGTAACCAGTACTTGAAGGCGAACTCTTCAGAGCCGATGCGTTCGGTGAGAATCTGGTCGGTAAGCCCGAAGAAGAAATCGTTGAAGAACTCGATCAGCAGGATAAACCCGATGGCTCCCAACGAGGTAGCAATACCGACCACGATCGACATGAGGATCAGGACATTGGTGCCGGACAGGCGCAGCAGTTTGGGCAGCTTCTCGAGTTTCGGGAAATGCATGCGGGCAATCTATTGACGCAGGTATGGCGGAACAAGGCTTTTATGTCGGCTCTCAGGATGCCGCTGAGGCCGGCTAAACCGGCGATTGGTCTTGACTTACGACGGCTTGGTCGGTTTATTAGTGAACAGTTTCACTAAGACCTTTGACTCTTGGACCGAGGGATAGACAGGATGAAAACGAGCGCGGATGTTGTAGTTGTCGGAGGTGGGATCATTGGAATGGCGGTTGCCTTTTACCTCGCCAAAGCGAAATATGGTGACATCGTCGTGGTCGAAAAGGACGCTGTCTTAGGGGCCGGCGCCACCTCGAAAGCCGCCGGCGGGATCCGTGCCCAGTTCAACACCAAGGTCAATATCCAGATGTCGATGCTCTCCGAAGACCTGTTTGAACGCTTCAAGGATGATACCGGCTATGATGCCCTGTTTGACCAGGTCGGATACATGTTCCTCGTATCGGAAGAGAAAGATTCTGAGGTCTACAAGAAGGCGTGGGAGTTGCAGAAGTCGCTCGGCCTGCCGGTGGAGATGCTGAAGGCTGACGAGGTGAGTCAGTATGCACCACATGTACGGACTGACGACATCATCTTTGCCACCTTTTGTAAGAAGGACGGCCTGGGTGATCCGCATGAATTCCTGTCCGGCTATGACCATGCCTGCCGTGAGATGGGCGTGACAATTATCACCGAGGCGGAAGTGACCAAAATCGTCATCGAAAAAAGTCAGGTGCAGTCGGTGAAGACCACACAGGGAACGATCAGCGCGCCCCAGGTGATTAACTGTGCCGGACCCTGGGCGAAAAAAGTCGCTGCGATGGCAGGAAGCAAAATACCGGTAGAACCGTACCGTCGGCAGATCGTCACGACCGGCGAATTGTCGTTTGTCGAGCCGTTCTTCCCGATGGTGGTGGATGTAGCCTCGGGGCTGTACTGCCACAAGGAGTCGAAAGGGATGCTTCTGGGTTGGGCGGACAAGAGCGTGCAACCGTCGTTTGATGTCTCGATCGATCCGGAGTACACCGACGGCATCCTGGAGCGGGCGCTGGACCGTATACCGCAGTTGGAAGAGGCGGAGATTGCCAACCAGTGGGCGGGGTTGTATGAGACGACCCCGGACCACCGCGAGGTGATCGGTCCCGACAGTGAGGTCACCGGTCTGTTCCATGTCGTTGGTTTTTCAGGGCATGGTTTTATGCATGCACCGGCGGCCGGGTTGGTGACATCGGAGGTGCTGCAAGGCAAGGAACCGTCGGTGGACATTTCCGACTTGTCGCCTGAGCGGTTTGTGAAGGGCGAGTTGGTTACCGAAACAAATGTCATTTGATTGCGCAGGTCGGGTTCCTGATTCACGCCGAACGCGTGATAGAGACGCCCGACAAGATTCGAGGATGTGCTGCAGCCACGAACGGCCGGGGCGACCTGCAGCCGCAGTTGGGTAGCGTACCGCTTGCGGTGCCTGTGCTGTGCGAGTAGTATAAAGATTTCAGGACCACCGGGGTCCTCACCGGCACAAGACTCAGAGCAAATTCTAATAAACGTATTTGGGAGGAAGTATGAAGGTAGTAGTTACATTTCTTGCGATCATGGCGCTGGCCGCCGGCGCGCTTGCGGTCGGCGGCGAGCACACTTGCCCGGCTGACCGGGCAAAACAGGCGGGGCATGATGTGTTTGGCGAATTCCATCATGTGATGGCACAGGCATGGCACCAGGCCTGGCCGTCCAAGGATTATGACGCGTTGATCGCGGCCGGTCCGGTGTTCAAAGAGAAGTTTGCCGGTATTGCTGCGCTGGAGCCGGAGTTTAAGACTGAGGCCCGGATGGTACGGTTCGAAGAAAACCGCAAGCAGTTCGCGGAACTGGTTGATGCTTATGCGACGGCAGCCGAAGCCAAAGACAACGTGACGGTCTACAAGCTGATGCCGGATTTGCACGATGCCTTTGAGATGACCGCCTCTGCCCTCTTACCTATCAGCTATCCGGAAGTGGACAACGTTGTCATTACGCTGAACCTGATTCGCGAGAATCATATGCCGCACGACAACACCGAAGGTATCATCGGTTCGACCGAGACTCTGCATCGCAAGGTTGCGATGCTCAACGAAGAGACGATTCCGGAGGACCTGGCGTCGAAAAAGGACGAAATCCTCGTGCAGTTCAAGGAGTGGAAAAAGTTGGCGGCGCACATGGAAGAGTGCTGCAAAGGTGAGCGCATGGAGCACTACGAGGAAGATGTCGCGAAACTTGCGGCCTCGATTGAAAAGTTCCTGGAGATGTACCTGTAGTCCGGGAAAGACGGAAAGTATGGAGGCGGTCTCGATATGGGGCCGCCTTTTTTGTTCTCGTGAGTTGATCTCTTGATCGGAACCCGACCTGCTATTCGGCTTCTTCGTCGCGGCCGAGGTCGATCATGTTGGTGTCGCCGTTGTAGGCTACCGAGCGGGCAGAGGTGAGTTTCAGGAGGCGCTGGGTGACATCGCGGATCTTCATCGCCGACTGCTCCATGGTACGGAGCTTCTGCTTGAGATCGTCGTCGAGATCGGGACGTTTCATCAGCAGTAGCTGGACGTTTCCGAGGATGGCAGTAAGCGGGTTGTTGACTTCGTGGTTGACTGTCACGGCGGTTTCGATGATGGCCGAGAGGCGGGCTTTGTCGATCTCCCTGGAGTCGGGCACGGCCGCTTTGCCCTCGCCGCGCGCGGCGTAGGTCAAAGACAAAAGAGCCGTGAGCGTTGACAGGAAGTCGTTCTCGGAGACGATCGACTGGGCGCCCTCCTGATAGCCGATGACGGCGCCGAAGCTGTCGGTGCCCATCTGCAGTGGCAAGGTGAAGGTGTGGTAGGCTGGTTCACCGCTGAAGGAAAGGAAAGCCGAGGCGAGGCGACGTTCGCGGCGCATCTTGTCAAACAGCTCGTTTTCGAGGTTGGCGAGGCGGTCGCGGGCGTGATCGGAGTCGGCAAAACTGACCGAGAGGCGGGGGCTGCGATCGGCGTCCCACAGGAAAAGCGAGGCAGCCTGAAGGCCGACCAGCTGGCCGGTCATTTCAAGGGCGGCCTGGACGGCGGCGGTGACATCGGCCTGTGAGGCCGATTCCCGCGCCAGGCGGCTTAGGAGTTGAAGTCTGTCGTTCGGTGAGTTCGCCATTGGTCATTCAATAAGTTTCTATCCGTCCCCTGTTTGAGCAAACCGAGTGCCTTCGATCCAACATCCGGCCGGGGGTGGTGCAGTAATTCGCGACAATGTCGGAAAATAGCGTAAAATCAAGGGTTTATCCAGTCTTATCAGCGCAAAAGCGTGCGCTGCTGAGCTGTTTTGTGGCCCGGAAGAAGTAAAAAATGCGATCTGGATTGCACATTGCCGTACAAGATGAGCGGTTGACATGCAGACTCGGGCAGTATAGATTAGCGGTTTCCTCGACCTGAGGGGAAGGATGGGATGATGCTGGATTCGATGGTACACGATAAGTGTGGCGTGTTTGGTATTTACGGCCACAGCAAAGCGTCGGAATTGACCTATTTCGGCCTCTATTCCCTGCAGCACCGTGGCCAGGAATCGGCCGGCATCGCCACCTCGGACGGCGGCCAGATCAATTTCTACAAGGCGATGGGGCAGGTATCGGATGTCTTTTCCAGCCCGGAACGGCTGGGACGGTTGTCGGGTAATATCGCAATCGGCCATAACCGCTACAGTACAACCGGGGCATCGTCGCTGATCAATATTCAGCCGCTGTTGATGACCAACCGTCGCCGTACCCTGGCGATCGCCCACAACGGCAACCTGACCAATGCGGTGGATCTGCGCAAAAAGCTGGATGCTGCCGGGTCGATTTTCCAGACTACCTCGGACACCGAGATCATCCTCCACCTGATCGCCAAGTCGCGGCGAGGCAAGCGGATCGACCGGATCATCGACGCCCTCAAGACCGTACAGGGGGCGTACTCGCTGCTGTTGCTCACCGAGGATTCGATTATTGCAGCGCGAGACCCCTGGGGGTTCCGACCGCTGGCTCTCGGCAAGTTCCGCAAGTCGTGGGTGGTGGCGAGTGAAACCTGCGCCTTCGATATTATCGGCGCCAAGTATGTTCGGGACGTTCAGCCGGGGGAAGTGCTGGAGATCAACAAGGATGGTTTAAACGAGTACCATCCGATGAAGCAGGGCAAACACCACTTCTGCATCTTTGAATACATCTACTTTGCGCGGCCGGATTCGAAGGTGTTCGGCGAGAACGTTGACAAGATCCGCCGGCGCCTGGGCCGAAAGCTGGCACAGGAGCACCCGGTGGATGCCGATATCGTGATCGGCATACCCGACTCCGCCAACACCGCCACGCTGGGGTTCTCGGAAGAGTCCGGGATCCGGTTTGAACTGGGGTTGATTCGGAATCATTACGTGGGGCGGACATTTATCGATCCGCAGCAGTCGATTCGGGATCTTGATGTCAAGGTGAAATTCAACCCGGTGTCGGGAGTGCTTAAGGGCCGCCGGGTGATCGTCGTCGACGATTCCATTGTTCGGGGGACGACGATGAAGAAGCTGGTTAAACTGATCCGGGAGGCGGGCGCCAAGGAGATTCATTTGCGTATTTCCTCTCCCCCGATCATCTCTCCCTGTTTCTTTGGCATCGATATGCCGACCCGCAAGGAGCTGATCGGGCACCGCATGACGGTGCCGGAGATGGAGAAATACCTCGGCGTGGAGTCGCTCCGGTACCTCTCGCTCGAGGGAATGTTGTCGATGTCATCGCTGCCGGATGCCACCTTCTGTTCGAGTTGTTTTTCCGGCAAGTACCCGATGCCGGTGCCGGAGATCAACGGTAAGCACCGTTTCCACGAATCCCGCCCGGTAACTGAATAGTCGTCCTCCCGGTGATCGTCCGGAGCGTTCCTGCCGATAGTCTGAAAAGGCGTAAGTCGTTGACAAAATTGGCGATTAGGCTATATTGACTGGTGATAAGAAGCATCTCAGACGATACGGTAACGTGATCCGGTTGTCCCCGCCTATTTCCGGATCGATCCGGAGGAAGCATGTCTTTACCAAAGAGAGTTAGCCTGATGGCAGCCGTGTGTTTCGGTCTGCTGGTCACCCTGTTCAGTTTGTCGTTGATTGCCGCCGAGGGGCCACGGGAGTCACGCCTCCCGGAGCTTGAGCCGCGGGTATCGGCGCAGAAGCCGGTCCAGACCACCATCTCCCCCAACGCCAACATCGCGTATGTGGTCGTCAAGTTTGTCGACCCGGCGAAGGTACGCCTTCGCTCGGGCAGCATGGTGTCGTTTAATAATCGTTCGTTGAAAGCGGTGAACGAGATTGTCGCGCCGCTTGGTTCGCAACGGGTTCGCCGGCTGATGGGCGAGGTCCAGGAACAGACACTTGATCGTGAGCGTGAGGTCCTGCAGTTCAAAACCGGCCGGGCGCTGGCGGATATGAACGCGTATTATCGCATTGACGTGAGCTCGGCTTCGGAAGCCGAGGAGCTGGTCAATCGGCTCAACGGCCTTGATGTTGTTGAGATTGCCTATGCCCAGCCGATGCCGGAACCGGCCGGGGACATCGATCCACCAACCGGCGATTTTGAGTCCGGCCAGTTGTATCTCGATCCGGCGCCGGCGGGTGTCGATGCTGACTGGGCACGGACACAGCCGGGGGGTGACGGTTCGGGGGTGAAGATTGTCGATATCGAAGGCGCCTGGCAGGAGACGCATGAAGATTTGCCCACCGCTGTAGGCGGGCTGATTGGCGGCACGGAGATCAACGATCTTGACTGGCGTAATCATGGCACGGCGGTGATTGGCGTGATGGTCGGTGCCGACAACGGTTATGGTGTAACCGGGATCGTGCCGGCAGCCGAGATCGGTTTCTGTGCTATCGGCTCCCGTTCTATGTCGGAGGCGGTGATGCTTTCGCTCGAGGAACTGGAGCCAGGCGACCTGATCCTTATTGAATTGCATGCGCCGGGGCCGCGCTACAATTTTGAAAGCCGCAGCGACCAGTTGGGATATGTCTGCATGGAATACTGGCAGGACAGTTTCGATGCGCTGCAGTATGCCTGGGCGCGCGGTATCGTCGTCTGTGAGGCGGCCGGCAACGGCGCCGAGAATTTTGACGATGCCATCTATGGCTCGCTGTTTGATACGACTTATCGCAATTCCCACGCCATCATGTGCGGCGCCGGCTATCCGGCATCGTCGTCGAACAACCTGCAGCGACACGGTTTCTCAAACTATGGAGAACGAGTTAACCTCCAGGGGTACGGCAGTGGCGTGTATACAACCGGTTACGGCGGCTTATTTAATGGTGGCGGGGATGAGAATCAGTATTACACGGCCGGGTTCAGCGGGACCTCATCGGCCTCACCGATCGTGACCGGTTCGGCGGCGGCGCTGCAGGGCTGGTACAAGGCGAATCATGGAGTAGTCCTGACGTCGGACCAGATACGTGAGCTGCTGGCAGCCACCGGCACGCCGCAACAAGGTTCCGTTTGGGAGCATATCGGTCCGCGGCCCAACCTGTTTGCGGCCATCAATGCAGCCACCGCACCACCGTCGCTGTACGCAACACCGATCCTGATTGATACCTCGGTCAGTGACGGTTCGCTTCTGACGACGAGTGTCTGGCTGTACAACCGCTCGAACACGACCGCCGTTGACTTTGATATCGAGGGGAACGACAACTGGGAGCAGCCGACGGCGCCGGACTGGCTGACTACGTCACCGTCCAGCGGAACGATCTCACCCAGTGATTCGGTGGAGGTGGTGGTGTCGCTCGATGCATCGTTGCTTGAAGATCAGCCGGAAGCATATAAAGGGCTTCTGGATGTCTCGTGGAGTGCGTTCGGGTTGCCGCTTGATTCGACGACCCTGGTGCCGGTGTACATGTTGATTGAGTGTAACGATCTAACCTGGGCGGCGGCAGCCTCGGATGAACCGGAAGGCCCGGTTTTCGACTGGATATCAGCAAAAGATTTGGGCAACCGGGTTCCGAACTCGGCGTTCAATAACCAGCCGGGCGCCGATCCGCTCGACGACGGGACGAGCGACGGTTTGTTGCTGGGCTTTGACTTTCCGTTCTATGACAGTGTAACATATAATCGCGCCTATGTCGGGGTGAACGGTGCGCTGTCGTTTACCGACGCCGGTCTCGATTTCGACGGCTTCTTCGGCGATTTGAACATACCGGGGAATGATTTCTCCACAATCGTGTCGGCGTTCTGGAACGATCTGATTATCGACCAGGTTCGGGCGCCGGATGCGGGTGTATACCTCTACAAAACGCCGGGGCTGGATACGGCGGTGATCGAGTGGCACAAGGTGTCGAGCTTCAATGCCGCCGCGGATACGACCATTACCTTCCAGGTCATCCTGACAAAGTACGGCGAAATCGTGTTGCAGTATCTCGATGTCGGTGTGACCGGGTTGGAAAACTCGGCGACGATCGGCGTGTCGGAGATTGGATGCCGGGCTTTGAATTACTTTGACAACGGTGCGCCGGCGGAGCATACGGTTGCCGACGGGATGCGTGTCGAACTGACCAATACGACGCGCCAGCTGGTCCTTGGCGGTGACTGGGATGGCGATGGCGCGGTGTCGCCTATTGACCTGTCGGCGATGGTCGACTACAGTTTCTCCGGTGGACCGGGACCGACCAATCCGTGGCAGGGCGATGTCAATTGTGATGGCACCGTCGATCCGATCGACATAGCCCAGACGGTCGATTACCTGTTTGCGGGTGGCCCGGGGCCGTGTAAGCAGTTGATTTACTTCTAAACGGCAAAGAACACCAGCACGACGCTATGGCGCAGATCCCGCAATGTGGGGTCTGCGTTTTCTTTTGTGGCAAGAGTACGGTCGTAGCGCAGATTTGTAGCCCGGCATCTCAAATTCGCCGAAGGCGAATGCAGAGTTCCAGCTGACCGCCGCACGCTCTGGCTTATCCGGGCTGTAGAGGCAAGTGTCGGGGTTCTCCATCCGGCAGGAGGCGGATTCCGGAATCCGACCTACGAATTCTGGCGGGTGGGGTACCGAGGTTATGGATGAGGGCCGGGATGAAAGAAACCCCACCTGAAAGGCGGGGTACCAGACTTGATTCGTTGGTCGACAGCTGCTAGATGAAGGCGAAGATGGCCATACGCGACCACTGCAGCAGTTGCTCGGGAAAGATACCAAAGCCGAGGGTACCAACCGCACAGACCGCGAGTACGAGCACGGCGGCCGGCGAATAGGTAATCGGCGCATAGCGGCCCTCGGCCTCGTCGAAGTAGGCGGTCTTCACGACCCGCAGGTAGTAATAGACCGAGACGAATGAATTGAGCACACCGATGATGGCCAACCACACCTGGCCGTCGCGAACCGCCGCCGAGAACAGGTAGAACTTGCCGACAAAACCGACGGTTGCCGGAAAACCGGCCAGGGCAAACATGAAGATGGCAAGCACGACCGAAAGGTAAGGTGCATGTTTGGCCAGTCCGGCCAGTTCTGAGAACTCGGAGGTGCAGCCGACGCGTGTTTCGAGGATCGTTATGACGGTAAAGGCGCCGAAGTTGAAGAGCATGTAACCGACCAGATAGACAATCGAGGCCGCGACGGCGTCCTCTCCCCCGACCGCGAGCGCCACCAGGACGTAGCCGGCATGGGCGATCGACGAGTAGGCGAGCATGCGTTTGACGTTATCCTGTCGCAGGGCGAGGATGTTGCCGACGGTCATGGTGAGGACGGCGAGGAGCCAGAACGCTTCGGTCATCATTTCGACCTGGTCGAAACCGTACATGAAGATGCGCAGCAGGGCGGCAAAACCGGCCGCTTTGGGGCCGACCGAGAAGAAGGCGGTAACCGGTGTCGGAGCGCCCTGGTAAACGTCGGGAACCCACGAATGAAACGGCACGGCGGCGACTTTGAACGCGAAGCCGACAAGCGTCAGCCCGGCGCCGACCAGAAGGAAGGTCGGTTGGGCGGCGACGATGGCGTTGTAGTTGGCGGCAATTTCGCGGAGGTTGGTGGTGCCGGAAGCGCCGTAGACAAAGGCGATCCCCATGAGCAGGAAGGCCGACGCGAAGGCGCCCATGATAAAATACTTCAGGCCGGCTTCGTTGGATACCAGTGAGCGCTTGGAGTAGCCGGCCATGACATAGAGCGGCACCGACATGACTTCGAGACCGAGGAAGATGACGACCAGGTCGTTGGTGTTGGCCATGATCATCATGCCCATGGTGCTGAAGAGCAGGAGGGCGTAGTATTCCGGACGCTGGATGCCCTTGGCGGTCAGGTAGCGATAGGCAATGAACAGCGCCAGCATGGAGGAAAACAGGAAGATCAGTTTAAACGACACGCCGAAGGTGTCGCAGGTGACCATACCGGCGAAGCCGGAGTCCTGGTGACCCCATTGCGCGAACGCCAGCATCATCGCCGCGACCAGCCCGGAGAGGGCGATGATCGGGACGATGCGCTCAACGACGCGAATTATGCCGAAGACCAGGATGACACTGGCGGCAATGAGAAGCGCCAGTTCCGGTCCGATCAGGCCAAATCGTATGGATGCTACTGTTTGTTCAAGCATAATTCAAAAACCGTGTGCGACGACCGTCGCACGGGTTAGAAGCCTCAGCCACCGCCGAAGCCTAATTTCACCTCACCGTCGGCCTCGACAATCACCGGCACGATACTCTTACCGTTCGACAGCTCGAGCACTTTATCCTTGGCACCGGGGGTGTCGTGGATATCGATTTCGGTGAAGTCAATACCCTGTTCGGTGTAATGCTTCCGGGCGGCGGCGCAGTAAGGACAACCTTCCTTCGTATAGATGGTGACGTTACTCATGCGCCTCCTCCTTGTTCTTGGTTGCGGTCGAGACGGTCGCGGGAACCTCCTGCGGCGTTTCGGCCAGTTGTATCTCGTACTCATCAGTCAGATGCGCCGATCGTGCCTGCGAAACCTGGTAGAGAACCTGTTTCACCGACGGTTCGATGCGGTCGAGGAACGGCTTGGGATAGATGCCGATCCAGAAGATAAGTACAACCAAAGGAACTAAAATCAATTTTTCGCGTGGTGTCAAATCGGTCAGCTCCTTGTTCTCTTCCTTGTCGACCTTGCCGAAGATGACCCGCTGGTACATCCAGAGCATGTAGCAGGCGGCGAGGATGACGCCCGAGGCGGCGAGGACGGCATAGGTGACGTTGAACTTGAAGGCGCCGAGCAGAATAAGGAACTCACCGACGAAGCCGTTGGTGAACGGCAGGCCGATGGAGGACAGGGTAACGATCATGAAGATGGTCGAGAAGACCGGCATCACCCTGGCCAGGCCGCCGAAATCCTCGATCAACCGGGTATGACGGCGTTCGTAGATCATCCCCACCAGGAGGAAGAGCGCGCCAGTCGACACTCCGTGGTTGATCATCTGCAGCACCGCGCCTTCCATGCCCTGAATGTTCAACACAAACAGGCCGAGCATGATAAAGCCCATGTGCGACACCGATGAGAAGGCGACGAGCGACTTGACGTCTTTCTGCACCATGGCGACCAGGGCGCCGTAGATGATGGCGATGACGGCCAGCACGCACATCCAGGGAACGAAGGTCATGGTAGCGTCGGGGAACATCGGCAGACAGATGCGAATGAAACCGTAGGTGCCCATCTTGAGCAGCACGCCGGCCAGGATGACCGATCCGGCGGTGGGCGCCTGTACGTGGGCATCGGGTAACCAGGTATGGAAAGGCCAGACCGGTACTTTAATCGCAAACGCCAGGGCGAATGCGCCGAAGAGCCAGAGCTGGATGTTGGGCGCCAGATTCAGGGCAGCCAGTTTCATCATATCGAACGAGTATTCGCCGGCCACGTTGTGGTAGGCGAACAAGAGATAGATGACGGCGACGAGCATGAGGAGCGAGCCGAACATCGTAAAGAGCACGAACTTGATCGCGGCGTAGACACGGCGCGGGCCGCCCCACAGACCGATGAGGAAATACATCGGGATGAGCATTACTTCCCAGAAGAGATAGAACAGGAAGAGATCGAGGGCGCAGAAGACGCCGATCATACCGGTCTCCAGCAACAGCAATGAAATAAAAAAGCCCTTGATGCCCTTGGTGATGGAGCGCCAGGACGCAAGAATGGCGAGCACCTGCAATACGGTGGTCATCACGATGAGCAGCATCGAAATGCCGTCGACACCGATATAGTAGTTAATACCAAAGGTGGCGATCCAGGGGATGTTCACCTCCATCTGCATGCCGGAGGCGAGCGGGTCGAACAGCGCCCAGAGCATGAACGAGACAAGCATGGTGACGAACGACACCAGCAGCGCCACGCCTTTAACGGTATCCTCCTGCTTTTTGGGCACCAGCATAATCAGCAGGGCGCCGATGAGCGGGAGGAAGATCAGTAATGTGAGTATGCTGCTATCCATACCTTACCACACCATCCATGCAATGAGAATGAGCACGCCGACCGAGAAGGCGGTTGCATAGCCGCGCAGCATTCCGGACTGGGAGCCGCGCAGCCACTCGGACATGTCGTTGTACACGGTCGCCATACCGTTCACGAAGCCGTCGATGAGAACGACATCGACAAATTTCCACAGGAAGACGGAGCCGCCGACAATCGGCCGGACGATGACGGCACCGTAGATTTCATCAACGTAATACTTGTTAACCAGCAGGTTTTTGATACCGCTGAACGATTCCGCAACCCTGGTCGCCAGTTCGGTGCGCTTGAGATAGAAGAGTCGGGCGATGACGATGGTGATCAAAACGAGTGCAACCGAGCAGCCCATGAGGATCCATTCCATGGTGGTATCGGCGCCGGCGGCCATCAGGGCGTGTGAGGCGCCGTGACCGCTGACGGAGTAACCGGCGAGGACCGGTGCCAGCCAGTGCTCGAAATGGTTGGTCACGCCAAAGATGTGAGGCATGCCGATGTAGCCGCCAATTATCGAGAGCACCGCCAGCGCCATGAGCGGGACGGTCATCGAGAAGGGGGATTCGTGCAGGTGCGACCGGGTGTGATCGTCCATGCGCTCTTTGCCGTGGAAGGTCATGTAGACCAGGCGGAACATGTAGAAAGCGGTCAGGCCGGCGGTGGCGAAACCGATCACCCAGAAGACAGCGTGGCCGTATTGCGACGAGAACGCTTTCCAGAGAATCTCATCCTTGGAAAAGAAGCCGGAGAAGCCGGGAATGCCGGCGATAGCCAGGGTCGCGATGAGGAATGTCCAGTAGGTGATCGGGAGATACTTTTTGAGACCGCCCATCCTGCGCATATCCTGTTCCTCGGACATGGCGTGGATGACCGAGCCGGAACCGAGGAAGAGGAGCGCCTTGAAGAAGGCGTGGGTCATCAGGTGGAAGATGCCGGCGGCGAAGGCGGCCACACCCATGGCCAGGAACATGTAGCCAAGCTGGCTGACAGTTGAGTAGGCAAGGACGCGCTTGATATCGTTCTGGGCCAGGCCGATGGTGGCGGCGAAGAAAGCGGTGGCGGCGCCGATGATGGCGACGACAAGCAAGGCGTCGGAGGCCATCATGTACAACTGTGAGGTGCGGGCGATCATGTAGACGCCGGCAGTGACCATAGTGGCGGCGTGGATGAGCGCCGAAACCGGGGTGGGGCCTTCCATAGCGTCGGGCAGCCAGACATACAGCGGAATCTGCGCCGATTTGCCGGTGGCGCCGACGAACAACAGCAGGCAGGCGGCGGTGATGAGGCCGCCCCCGGCGGTAAAGACGAGTGAGGCGTTGGCGCTGACGGTCAGGAAATCAAGTGAGCCGACCTGCCAGAAGATGATGAACATGCCAAGCAGGAAGCCGAAGTCGCCGATGCGGTTGACGATGAACGCCTTCTTGCCGGCGTCGGAAGCCGACTGCTTTTCAAACCAGAAGCCGATCAGCAGGTATGAACACAACCCGACGCCTTCCCAACCGACAAACATCAGGAGGAAATTGTCGGCGAGGACGAGTGTGAGCATCGAAAAGGTAAAGAGGTTGAGATAGGCAAAGTAGCGTCCAAAGCCCGGATCGTGCGCCATGTAGCCGGTCGAGTAAACGTGGATGAGGAAGCCGACACCGGTGACGACGAGGATCATCACGGCCGAAAGCGGATCCAAAAGCAGGCCGATGTTAACGTGGAATGAACCTGATGGTATCCAGGTAAACAGTGTCTGCTCGATGACGCGGGCGGTCTCGGGGAGCGCCTTGAGGTCGAAGAAGAGCAGCAGCGAGATGACAAAGGAGAGTCCGACCGTGGTGCAGGCGACGGCGTTGACAACCGGGCGCGGCAGTTTGCCGATAAACAGGCCGTTGATGACAAAGCCGATCAGCGGCAGGAGCGGTACCAGATATAGATATTCAGCCATACCCCTCCCCTATCGCCTCAACAGGTTGAAGCGGTCGACATTTATCGACTCGCGGTTTCGGTAGACAGTGATCACCATGGCCAGTCCGACGGCTGCTTCGGCGGCGGCAACGGTAAGCACCAGGAAAACGATCACGTGACCCTCGAGATTGTTCAGGAAAGTCGAGAACGAAATGAGCGCCAGGTTACCGGCATTGAGCATCAGTTCGATCGACATGAACATGACGATAATATTACGGCAGATCATTACTCCGAGCATGCCAATAGCAAAGAGCACGACGGCGACGACCAGGAATGCGGAGACAGATATCATACCCTGCTACCCTACCACTTCATCGACCGACTGGCCGGTCTGTTGCGTATCCGATTCTTCCGGCTGGCTGAGCGGCAACGGAGCTTCGCCTTTCTCGCGTCGGGCGATAATGACGGCACCGACGATAGCGGCCAGGAGGAGGACACCGGTGAGTTCGAAAGCATAGACATATTTCGTAAACATGAGCATGGCGACATCGCGCACCGAACCGAAATTTGCCGGAAGATTGGCGAGAACGCCGGTGGCGCGATCGCCGACCAGGAGGCCGCCGCGGACGACGAAGGTAAGCTCGACGATAAACAGGATGGCGACGAGGTACCTGGTGAAGCGCGAGAGGGGCGGCGAGTCGGAGCCGAGGTCTTCACTGCCCCGCAGATTCAGGAGCATGATGACAAACAGGAAGAGGACGAGGATGGCGCCGGCGTAGACGATCACGAGGATAGCACCGAGAAAGAGCGCGCCGAGCTGGATATACAGGACCGCCTGCGCCACCAGCGACAGGATCAGGTAGAGCACCGAGGCTACCGGGTTGCGCTGGATGATCATCATGGTACCGCCGAAGACGGCGATGACCGCCGAGATCAGGAATATGGCAAGGTCAAGATTCATGAGGCCTTATCCGTAACGCCGTACACTTTGCGCACCCGTCGATACAGGGTCTTGAACGGGTTTTCTTTGCGCGGGTGCGGCACCAGCATTTCTTCCTTGGTATAGATAAACTTGTTTCGTTCGTCGTCAGCAAACTCGTATTCCTGGCCCAGGAAGATGGCTTCCTCGGGGCAGGCTTCTTCGCAGAAACCGCAGAAGATGCAGCGCAGCAGGTTGATCTCGTAAACCTTCGCTTTGCGCTCCCCGGTCTCGGTTTCCTCCGGTTCCATGTAGATGGCGTCGGCCGGACAGGCAGCGGCACAGAGACCGCAGCAGACACAGCGTTCGGTACCGTCGTCGTAGCGCTCGAGGTAATGCTTACCGCGATAGCGCGGTGTCATTGGCTTCTTCTTGCGCGGGTAGTCGAGGGTGACCGGTTTGCGGAAAAGGTGTTTGAAGGTAACGGCGAACCCCTTGGGCATCTTCAGGACGACATTTCCGAGCGCTTTAAGTATGTCTTTCATAGCTGTTTGCCTCACAACCAACCGAGAACGACCAACAGGCCGGTTATCATAGTATTTGCGATTGCCACCGGCAACAGGACCTTCCAACCAAAGTTCATGAGCTGGTCGTAACGGAAGCGCGGCAGGGTAGCGCGCAGCCAGACATAGAAGAACATGAACAGGAAGCACTTCAGGGTAAACCACACAACCGAAAGGGCCGGGACGGTTTCAGTGAACGGCCCCTGCCAGCCGCCGAAGAAGAGGGTGGCGCCGACGGCCGCGACAGCGACCATATTGGCATATTCACCGACGAAGAACATCGAGAAGCGCATCGAGGAGTACTCAGTGTGGTAGCCGGCGACGAGTTCACTCTCGGCTTCGGGGAGATCGAAGGGGGCACGGTTGGTTTCGGCGATGGCACAGACCAGGTAGAGGATGAAGCCGAGGGGTTGCCGCCAGACATACCAATAGGTGACACTCGACTGCTGCGCGACCAGTTCCTGCAGCGACAGGGTGTTGGCGATCAGCAGCACGCCGATGATCGAGAGGCCGTAGCCTATCTCGTAGGAGATCATCTGGGCCGACGAGCGAATGCCGCCGAGCAGCGAGTATTTGGAGCCGGACGACCAGCCGGCCAGCACCAGGCCGTAGATACCGAGCGACGTAATCGCGAAGACGTACAGCACGCCGATGTTGAGATCGGAAATGACGAGGTCGATCTCGTAGCCGAAGATGTTGAGCGTATCGCCGACCGGGATGACGGCGAACGTCATGAGGGCCGGCACAAAGGCAATGATCGGCGCCAGGGCATAGGCGAACCGCTGGGCCTGGTCGGGGACAACATCTTCCTTGAATATCAGCTTGACGACATCGGCGAGCGGTTGCAACAGGCCGTAGGGGCCGGCGTAGGATGGTCCGATACGGCTTTGCATAAAGGCGACGACCTTGCGTTCGAGCAGCGTCGAATAGGCGCAGGCGGTCAGGACCGCCATCATGATGACGATCACCTTGATCGACGATATAATGATCGTTTCCAGCATATACCTACTCAGTCACCTTCGTTATCTTCACGCGATCGACGCGTCGCTTGCGGCTTTGCAGCGACGTCGTGTTGGTCGCGGTGAAGTTGCGCGGCATAATCACCACGTCGTTATCGAGATGCTCCGAAATCTTCACCGGCGCAACTATTTTTCCAACCGCCGACTCGATGCGCAGCGACACACCGGCCTTCGCATCCAGCTTCGCAGCCAGTTCTTCAGGGAGCAGAATATAGACGGAACCGACGAAGTTGGCAAGCGAGGTTGCTTTTTCCGACAAATGGCCGGTGTGATGAGGGTCGTCGGTAACGTACAGGGCGTACGGGAAATCGCTGTTGGTTTCTTCTGCCTCGTACTCGACATCCCGCACCTCGGCCGGCAGGTCGCTGTCGGTTTCGATCTTGAGGAGGCGTTCGTACTCGGCGCGCGGGCTGGAATCGTCGGCGAACAACCGGGCGTCGAGCTTCTCGGCGACAGCCTGCACGATCTCGTAGCCCGGCCTGGCCTGGCCGATCGGCTTGATGGCGCCGAGGGCGCGCTGCGAGCGGCCCTCGAGGTTCACGTAGTCGCCGGAATACTCACCCCAGGAGCAGAGCGGCAGGACGACATCGGCGAGGACGGTCGTCTCGGTTTCGAACAGGTCGCAGGCGACGAGGAAGTCGAGGCGTTCGAGTCCCTCGCGAACGAATTCGCGATCGGGATAGAGCATGATCGGGTTGCAGCCCATGAGGAACATGGCGCTGATCTCTTCCTTGCGCATCTGCACCAGCATAGCGTCGGTGTTGTAACCGGCAACCTCGGGATAGGTCCCCCAGATCGCTTTCAGTTCGTCGCGCAGTCCGGCATCCGGTTTCGGCGCCAGTCCGAGCATCTCTGCCCCGACCGAGTTGCTGTAGCGTGCCAGGGCGGCAAGCTGACCTTTCTTGTCGAGGCCGAGCAACAAGTTGAGATTGGCGACGGCGGCGGCGATAGTGTCGCGCGCGGTGGAGCGGGCGATCAGTTCGCCCAGGATAAACGTAATCTTTTTGCCGGAGGCCAAAATTCGGGCGGTGTCCCTGATATCGTCGACATCGACGCCGCTCAGCTGTGCGCATTCGTCGAGGCTGTTCGGCTTGACTTTCTGCCTGATCCGGTTGCCGATACTGCTGTCACCAAGATTCATTTCGACGGCGGCCAGACACAGCGCGTTGACGAGCAGTTCGTCGGTGCCGGGCCGGTACACGAGGTTCTGGATGGTGATGTCGTCGGTCTTCATCCGGTACGGATTCATCGACACGATTTTAGCGCCGAAGAAGTTGTACGCTTTGCGCATCCGCAAATATTCGTTGGGATGCTCGCGCAGCAGGTCGGAGCCGAGCGTGACGATGACGTCGGAATCGTCGATGTCCTTGATGGTGAACGGGCGGCGGCAGAGTCTGCTGAAATCGGTGTCGTTGTCCGACGGCAGCATCTTGTAGTCAAAGCGGTAGTCGATGTTGTTCGACTTCATGACCGTTCGCATGAACTTGTTGAACGTGTAGAGCGAAGCGTTGTCGAGGTTGGGAGCGGCGAAACCACCGATACAGACCGAGCCTTCCTCGCCCTTGATATCCGAGATACGTTCGGCAATAAGGCTGAGGGCCTCGTCCCAGGTCGCCTCCACCTGTTCGCCGCCCTTCTTGATGAGCGGTGTGGTGAGACGGTCGGGCGAGTTGATAACCTGGTAGCCGTAACGGCTGACATCCGGGATCCAACCGTCGTCGACGTCGTCGTTAGGTCGGGCGGTGGTACGGAAGATCTTGTTCTTGTGGGTTTCTTTCCAGAAGAGCGTGTTCAGCCCGGACGAAGTGTAATTGCAGATCGACGCGGTGGTGCTGGTAAGCCAGACGCGAATCTTGTATCGCCAATCGGTGTTGGTCAGGGCGCCGACAGGACAGATCTCGACCAGGTTGCCGGAGAACGGATTGTCGACCTGCCGTCCGGGAGCAGCGTTGATCTCGGTATGGTTACCGCGTTCGAAGGCGCCGAGGTCGTATTCGCCGAACGCTTCCTTGTTGGCGCGGACGCACTTGTAGCAAAGGATGCAGCGATTGCGGTTGAGAATGATCTCGGGGCCGATGCGGACATCGTCGAATGTCGTATGTTCGGCGCCCTCGACAAAGCGCATCTTATGGAAGTCGTAGCGGGAGTCGTCGTAACCATGGGCGAAGGTGAGGTCCTGGAGGTCGCACTCTCCCCCCTTGTCGCAGGTCGGGCAATCGAGCGGATGGTTGATGAGGGTGAACTCGATGATCGCTTTACGTCCCTGGCGAACGAGGTCGGAGTCGGTGTAGACGACCATACCGTCGGCCGCGGGAAGCGAGCAGGAGACCTGCAGCTTGGGCATCTTTTCGACCTCGACGTAGCACATGCGGCAGGCGCCGACCGGTTTCAGCTTGGGGTGCCAGCAGAAAGTGGGTACATCGATACCCAGCTTGTGTGCCGCTTCGAGGACCGTGGCGCCTTTGGGAACGGTCACTTCCCGGCCGTTGATGGACAGGGTGACGGTCGGTACCTGTGGTGCGACGTCTTTAGTTTTAGTCGAGTCCGTAGCCATAGTTGTCCTACCTCAGCGGGTAATGCGATTTCACCTTGCACGTACCGTGCTTGATATGGTGTTCCCATTCATCCCGCCAGTGCTTTATCGCCGACTGGATCGGCATGACGGCGGCATCACCCAGCGGGCAGATGGTACGCCCGAGGATATTGCCGCAGACATCTTCAATCTTCTCGATATCGCCCGGTTGCCCCTGGCCGTGCTCGATGCGATAGATCATCTGTTCGAGCCAGCCGGTGCCTTCGCGACAGGGGGTGCATTTGCCGCACGACTCGTGCCGGAAGAAATAGATCAGCTTGTAGATGGTCCAGACGATGCAGGTTTCTTCGTGGAAGACGATGACGGCACCGGAGCCGAGCATCGAGCCGACCTCGGTGAGGGATTCATAGTCGAGGCCGACATCGATCTGGTCCGGTGTCAAGAACGGCGTGGAGGCGCCGCCGGGGATGACGCCCTTGAGTTTCTTGTCGTCGAGGATGCCGCCGCCGTATTCCGGATCGTAGATCAATTTCTTGAGTGAAAAGCCAAGTTCGACTTCATAGTTGCCGGGTCGCTTGACGTGGCCCGACAGCGAGAAGAGCTTGGTGCCGGCCGATTTCTCGGTGCCCATCGATTTGTACCAGGCCGCGCCATTATTGATGATATGCGGGACGGCGGCAAGCGATTCGACGTTGTTGACGATGGTCGGGCAGGCCCAGAGGCCCTCGACGGCCGGGAAGGGCGGACGCATCCGCGACATGCCGCGTTCACCCTCGAGCGAATTGAGCATGGCGGTTTCTTCACCGCAAATATAGGCGCCACCACCGGTGTGGATGACCATGTCGAGGTCGTAGCCGGAGCCATGGATGTTCTTGCCGAGGTGGCCGGCGTCGTAGGCTTCCTTCATGGCGGCTTCCATGCGTTCGATGCAATGGCCGAACTCACCCCGAATGTAGCAGAACATGAGGTGCGAGCCAATGGCGTAGGCTGCGATGGCCATGCCCTCGATGACTCCGTGGGGGTCGCGCTCCATGAGGACGCGGTCCTTGCAGGTACCCGGTTCCGATTCGTCGGCATTGCAGCACAGATAGCGCGGCTTGGGGGAATCCTTGGGGACAAAGCCCCACTTCATGCCGGTGGGAAAACCGGCGCCGCCGCGACCGCGCAGACCGGAGGCCTTGACCTCGTCGATCACCTGGTCGGGCTTGAGTTCTTTGAGGCTCTTCTGCCAGGCGGTGTAGCCGCCGTGTTTGACATAGGTTTCGAGTTCGTGCTGGTGTTCGTCCTCGACATACCTGAACAGGTGCAGCTTCTCGTTTTGGGCCGCCTCGGATGCGTTGGTTATGACCGGTGAGTAGAAACTCATGCTTTCGCCTTCAAGTCTTCAAGCAGCTTGTCAACTTTTTCCCGGGTGAGGTTTTCGTAGTAGTCGTTGTTCACCTGGATCATCGGTGCCGTGGAGCAGGAGCCAAGACATTCGACCGTAATGAGGGTGAAGAGATTATCCTTGGTCGTTTCACCCTTCTTGATATTGAGCTTTTCTTCGAGATACTCAACGAGCGAGTCGGCGCCCATGAGCGCACACGAAATATTGTGGCAGACCTGCAGGAGGTATTTGCCGCGCGGCGCTTTGGCAAACATGGTGTAAAATGTAGCCGCCTCGGCGATTTCCGAGTACGGCACGTTGATCGCCTTCGATACCTCGCGATATACCTCGTCATCGACATAGCCAAGCTGGCGGTAGGCGATGGTCAGCGCCGGCAGGATCGCGCCCTTGCGGCGCGGGTAGAGCTTGACCTTGGCCTTCATCTGCTTGACAGAATCTTCGGTCAGTATCATCGATCAACTTCTCCCAGCACAATGTCAATGGAGCCGATAGCGCAGACAACGTCGGAGAGCATCTTGCCCTCGACCAGTTTGGGCAGCGACGCCAGGTTGATGAAGGAAGGCGGTCGGACGCGGACGCGGTTGGGACGGTTGGTACCGTCGGAGGCAATGAAAAACCCGATTTCACCCTTGGGCGATTCCATTGCCTGGTAGACCGATCCGGGCGGCGACTTGAAGCCTTCAGTAATGATCTTGAAGTGGAAGATCATCGATTCCATCTTGTAGAGCACATCTTCCTTGGGCGGCAGCACCACGCCCGGAACGTGGGCACGGTACGGTCCCTCGGGCATACCGTCGATTGCCTGCTCGGCGATATTGAGCGACTGGCGCATCTCTTCGAGCCTGATGAGGTAGCGATCGTAGGCATCGCCGTTTTTGCCGAGCGGGACGGTAAAGTCGAAATTTTCGTAGCCGGTGTACGGGAATGCCTTACGCACGTCGTAATCTACACCGCTGCCGCGCAGCATGGGGCCGGACAGCGACCAGTTGATGGCGTCCTCGGCCGAGATAACGGCCACATTTTTGGTGCGGTTGATGAAGATCTGGTTATTGGTCAGCAGGTCTTCGTACTCGTTGAGGCGCTGGCGGATCGTCTTGCAGATCTCGCGCACTTTCTTGTCGAAACCGGGCGGCAGTTCTTTGGCAAGGCCGCCGATGCGGATATACGTGGTCATCATGCGCTGGCCGCCGCAGGCTTCGTAGATGTCGATAATCAGTTCGCGTTCGCGGAAAGCGTACAGCAGCATCGACATGGCGCCCAGGTCGAGGGCGTGGGTACCGAGCCAGACGAGGTGCGAGTTGATCCTGGTAAGCTCGGCAAGACAGACGCGCGCCCACTTGACTTTCTCCGGAACCTCGATCTCCATCAGTTTCTCGACAGCAAGGCAGAAACCGAGGTTGTTGGACATCGGCGCGAGATAGTCCATGCGGTCGGTGCAGGGGATCGCCTTGTAGTACAGCTTGCTCTCCATGGTCTTCTCGATACCGGTATGGAGATAGCCGATGATCGGCCTGGCGCTGACCACGGTCTCACCGTCGACCTCAAGCTCGACGCGAAGCACACCGTGGGTCGACGGGTGCTGCGGGCCCATATTGATATGCAGGGTCTTGTTCTCGGCCATTACTTGATCACCTCGGGTGGATCATCCTTGTTCCATGAGAAAACGGGCTGCTCCCAGGTGAGCGGGAAGTCTTTGCGCAACGGGTGACCGTCAAGTTCGTCCGGGGTCAGAATCTTGGTCAGGTCGGGGTGACCTTCGAAGGTAATGCCCATGAGGTCCCAAATCTCGCGCTCCATCCAGTTGGCGCCGGCAAAGACGGGGACGAGCGTATCGATGGTGGGGTTGTCCTCGGGCAGCCGGCAGCGGATGAAAAATCGATACTTGTGGCTTAAGGAAAGCATGTTATAGACGACTTCGAAGCGGCCGTCTGCAGCGAACTCGGTATCGAGCCAGTCGCAGGAGGTAATGTCGGACAGCATCTTGACGTCGAGGTCGTCGTCTTCGACGAGGGCCTCGCAGACGTCGACTATGGCGTCCGGCTGAATATCGAACGACAGCTCGCCGCGGAATGTGGTAGTGCGGATGAGGCTGTCGCCAAAACGCTTCTCGAAGAACTCCCTGAGCCTGGCTTCGATGGCGGGTGCTGTCTGTTGATGCGTCCCTTGTTCCATTTTTCACAAAACCCGCCCACCGAAACGGTCGTTGCGGTGAGCTGAAGCTGTATCCTTACCCTACCTTACGTCCCCACTTCTCCGAGGAATCCTTCAGCGATTCCTTTTCAAGTTTTTCCTGCAGTTTGAGAATGCCCTGCATGAGTTGTTCCGGCCGCGGCGGACATCCGGGGACATAAATGTCGACCGGAATGATGCGGTCGACGCCCTGGAGAATAGCGTAATTGTTGAACACGCCGCCGCAGGAGGCACAGGCCCCCATGGAGATGACCCACTTGGGGTTGGGCATCTGGTCATAGAGTGTTCGCACGACCGGCGCCATTTTCATGGAGACGCGGCCGGCAACGATCATGAGGTCGGCCTGGCGCGGAGATGGCCGCAAGACTTCCATGCCCCAGCGGGCGAGGTCGAAGTGCGCGGAAAAGCTGGAGATCATCTCGATGGCGCAGCAGGCCAGACCAAAGCCCAGCGGCCACATGGAGCGTTTGCGCGCCCAGTTGACCATTTTGTCCAGGCTGGTCAGTATAATTGAGTCCGGAATCTTTTCTTCTAATCCCATTTCAGCGCTCCTCGCCCCAGTTCGTAGGCGTAGCCTACCAGGATGACGGTTACAAAGATGGATATTGCGAGGAATCCATACATGCCCAGATCACGGGCGACGACCGCCCAGGGATACAGGAATATGACTTCGATGTCGAACAGAATGAACGAGATGGCGACCAGGTAGAATTTTACAGAGACCGGGTCCTTGGTTGAACCGGACGGTTTCACGCCGCACTCGTACGGGTCGCCTTTGGCGCCCTGGCGGGTCCGTTTGCCGACGAACAGCGACATGCCGGTAAAGGCGAGAGCCAGTACGGCAGCAAACAGGAACAAGAACAGGATCGGGTAGAAGGTCTCAAACATGTGATGCGCTCAGTCTACTCTTCGGTTCAGGGCACGTGAAATAATTCCCCAACTTTATGCGTTGTACGCAGTAATGTCAAGAAATATTGGCCGCTATGTGGCGGGGGCTAAAACCGGTCAGGATTCGAATATCTCGAAGGTCTGCAAGCGGTCGGAACGGCTGATGATGCTGCCCAGAAGACCGCTGTCATACTGGCCATAGGCTGTGGAATAGCCGTAAAAGCGGAGCGACTTTTCGAGGGGATCAAAATCGAACCAGCCGCCGCCGGCGATGCTGACATCGGGATCAAAGATTCTCAGCAATTCACGGCGGCGAATCCAGGATGCGGCAATCTCGCGTTGATCGCACAAGGCAGCAAGGATCTGGGCGTGGTATTTGTAATTTTCGATGTGGCCGAGGGCGAGAATCGACAGGCCGTTGTGCTCTACCAGCATGAATTTGCCGGTTCGCTTGTCGGATCCATCGTCGAGCACACCGGACAGGTCGACGACCTGGATATCTAAGCGTTGATCGGTGCTCAAGCCTGCCACTCCCCTATTCGTATGTGGTTGGAGAAGATCCAGCCACGGGTGCCTTTCCATGCTTCTACCCGAAAAATGCCCGATTGTTGCACGCCATATTCAAGTTCGGTGGTATCAGCGCTGACGATGGTCCGGCCGTTGTGGACAATGTTGATGCCGGCGCGTTCGGGCAGACAAACATGGAGGCGGGTGTTGTCGACCGAGGGCAGCTCGCCGCCGGAACAAACCACCCGGGCGCCCGACTGAGCCGTGAAACGGAAATCGTCGGCCTCCCCCCAGCGCATATTGCTGATGAAGACGCGGCAGTCGCGGAAAGCGTCGTAGAGTTGTGCTTTGGCGGTCGGGAAGTCGTCGCTCATCGGCCGGGGCAGAATGATGTGGGTGCGCAGGCTGCGGAAGTGCACTTTGTAGGGGAAAATCTTCAGCGTGAACGGTCCGACTGAGACGGGAAACTCGTGGGCATCGACGCCGGCAATACCGACAACTTTGCGCGCCAGGTTCCATTCGTCCCAGCGCTTGATGGTGACCGGCGCCGGGCCAATCATGGACTTGCGGGGCGAGAGTGACATCATCAGCTTGTTCCAGCGGGTCAGGCGTTCCATCCACTCCGACATCTGGTTCCAGAGTTCGACACCGGTGAAACCGTCGACATTCCACTCGGTCCATGGATACGGCGGATACTGTGGCATCTGGGAACGGGTTTCGTCGGGATGAGCGATGATACCGATGGCGTTGTCTCTGGCGCCGGCGGCGACATAGTCTCTTGCAGCCATCTCTTCGGGGTAGACGTTCGGGGCGTCAAAGAGCAGGTAATGGTTTTCGTCAGCCGGGTCGTTGTGCTCGTAGCCGATGAGGACGAGGGTGTCGCCGTACTTGCCTTCGTGGCCGTCGTCACGGTGGATCTGGGTCATGTGGTCGGTGATCATCATGAAGTCCAGTCCGGAGGAACGGCCGATATCGATCAGTTGCTCGATTTCGGCGGTACCGTCGGAGGCGGTGGTATGCATATGTATGGCGCCGGAATAGTGATACCAGTCACCGACTCGTTTAGCCATCGTCGTGATACCTTGCTTGCGGCACTTTTCTGAAGAGGAACAGTCCAACCAGCATCATAACAGCCAGCGACAACACGGCGATCTTGTACGGGACGACGTGGTAGTTGTCGGGGCTGACAGCCAATAGTTCGACAACAAATCGGCCGAGCGTTCGTTCCGCGTTGAAAAGATAAACGACGGCGGTCCAGACGAGTGGTCCGACGATGGCGGCGGCACGACCGGACAGGGAAAAGAGGCCGAAGAAACGCCCGAGCTCATCGCGCGGCACCAGTTCGCCGAGCATCGGCCGGGAGGTGGTCCACAAACCACCAAGGAGGATGCCGACCATAGAGCCGAGAATCCAGATGATGGTCATGCTCTCGGCGAAAACAAAGACCAGCAGGGCGACTACCCAGCCGCCGACGATCAGCGCCAGCAACGGTTTGAGGTGCCAGCGCCGGGCAATGAAGCCGAGAACGAACGAGCCGACAACGGCGGAGATTGTTGATATAATGAGGAAGAAGGTTATTTCTGCTTCGGCCATGCCAAGAACAATTGAGCAGTAGAGGCCAATGTTAATGATCACGGTGGTGACGGCGTCCTCGAAGAAGTAGTCGGAGACCAGAAAGCGGAGCACACCGGGGTATTTTTTCGTCTGCTTGAGGCTGGTAACGACCTCGCGGTAGCCCTGCCGCATGGTGATCTGGCCCGCCTTTTGGACCGGGGCTTCGCGTACGAAGGTGAACAGCGGGATTGAGAAGAGGATAAACAAGAGGGCAGTCGGAAGGAAGGCGGCCTCCTTTCCCCCACCCTCGATAAAGGGAATCTCGATGCCGAACAGGTCGCCGGTGACGAAAGGAAGGACGACGGCCATACCGACGACGGAGCCGATGTAGCCGAAGGCGACACCGAAGCCGGAGACGAACCGGGCCTGGCGACCGGCAGCGACGGAGTACAGCAGGGCGTTGTAGAACGGCTGTGCGGCTTCGTATGCAAAGTTGGCAATGACGAACAGGAGGATGGTGCCGATGACGAACGAGCCGGGGACCAGCGACAGCAGGCCGGTGGCGGCGCAACAGGTAATGGTGAAGAGAAAGACGAACAATTTCTTCTTGGTCGAATAGTCGGAGACAGCGCCGAGGGCGGGCAGCAGGGCGGCGGCGAAAATCATGGAGACGGCGTACGGGATATCATAGTAGCGGTCGTCGTAGCCGAGGTCTTCGACGATGTATCGCTTGAGATAAAGCGATATGATGTTCATCGAAAAGATAGTGTTGGCGAAGTCGTAGAGCGACCAGCCGAGGACATCTTTTCGCCACAGCGCAGCGGTTTTATTCATGTCTCTTTTATAATCCGAGGCGATCGCGGATAGTCAGCATGCCGTCACGAACGAGCAACAGAAACTCTTCGAGTTCCAGTCCCAAATGTGAGCATGCGGCCATGTTGTCGCGCGAGGCGCCGGCGGCGAAGCGTTTCTCATGAAAGCGCCGAATCATGAAGTCGGCATCGATGGCATCGAGTTTCTTGTCGGGATGCATCAGGGCGCAGGCGACGATAAAGCCGGTGGTCGGGTCGACACAGTAGAGCGCCCAGTCGAGCCTGGTTTCACACGAAATGTGGCCGGGGTGGGCATGGATGGCGTGCATCATATCGTCCGGCATATCGTACTCTTCGAGCCATTCGCCGGTCACATAGGTGTGGCGCGGGTGGTCGTCCTTCGTTTCATGATAATCGAGATCGTGCAACAGACCGGTGAGGCCCCAGTACTCGATGTCCTCGCCCAGGTGTTCGGCCACTATGCGCATGCCGGCTTCGACCGCCAGGATATGCTTGAGCAGGTTATTCTCGCCGATTTTGTCGACGACGAGTTGACAGGCTTCATCGCGGGTCATGGGAAGTGTCGTCATGAAGCCAAGGTACAATTGGGCGGAGCGGAGGTCAAGCAGGACTGGAACGGCACTAATTGAGGAAGTTCCAGACGAAACCGTAGTAGAAATACTGGCCGAGGAAGGTGAAGCCTTCGCGCTCGGAGTACAGGGCGTTGAGGTTGTTTTCGAACACGACGTGGAAGGTGAAGTCCTTGAGTCGGGCGGCCAGCCTGGTGTTGGTGATAAAGTCGCCGGCGAGGTTGTCGACCACGAAACCGTCGTACTCGCCCGTATAGACGATCTCGCCGTAGGCGAAGAAGTGCAGCAGCCGCTGCGGCCAGTAGAGGTTGATTTCGCCGCCGATAAATGCCTGGTATTCCGGAATGTATGCCTTGTCGTCGAATTGCTCATAGTCGGTCCAGTGATAGGAACCGCCACTGCGCAGCCAGAGGAAGTTGAACAGCTGCAGTTGCTGCTGGACGGTTACGCCGGCAAAGGTAATGTCACCGTTGTCAGGGTAGAAGTAGCGATAGCTGATACTGTCGCTGAAAAACTCGTTGCGCCAGTCTATGCCGTCGATTATCTGACCACCGGTCACCTGGACGCCGGCCCAGGTATCGGGGGAGCCGTAGTGAAACAGGAGGCTGCCGGTCAACTGGCGTTCCGATTTGAGGGTTTCGTTGCCGCTGTCGGCGTAGTCGGTGGTTGTATTGTAGATCGTTTTGCGCTGGAAGGGAAGGTAGAGTTCATAGAGTGACGGCGCCCGTTCGCTGTAGCCGATCGAGGTGTACAGGAAGGCGCGGTCTGACTCGTTGAGCCACGTAATGGAAGCGCGCGGCAGGAAGCGGTAGTCTTCTTCCCAGTTGGAGCCGATGGTCAGGCCGAAGCGAGAGCCATGGCTGGTCTTGATGAGGCGAATGTCGCCTTTGAGGCGGGCCCGTTGGTGACGGGAGCTGGCGGCGTCAAACTCAACCTTATCGGCAGCGGCATCGAACGAAACGAGGTAGCCGCCAAGACGGCGCTGGTGGGAGGCAAACAAGCCGTCGACGAAATAATCGAGATTGGCGGCATAGATGCCGGTGATCTTGCTTCCCTGGCGCTGCCAGTTGTAGCCGAGCTCCCAGCGCTCAGAACCGTCGTCGGCATGCCAGTCGGCCGAAAGGTGGGCAGAGCGTTCGAAGCGGTCGCGATTGACGACCCGTCCCCCCAGATTCGGCCGCACCGAGAACGGACCGGAGCGGTCGTATAACCAGATGTCAGCATTGAACCCGAAGCTCTCCCCCATCGGCTCGAAGATGCGTCCGAGGTAGTGGCGGGTGTCGTCGTCGCGACCGAAAGCGGAACCCTCGGCATTGCGGTAGCCGATGGCGAGGTCGATTTCGCGATGGTTCTGAAACTGCTTGGCAAACCGTCCGCGGAGATGGTTGAAGGCAAACGAACCCTGGTCGACGATGAAGGCGGAGCGGGCCGGACCGGCCTCGACTTTGCGCGGCGCCGTAACGAGCGTAGCGACCGACGTCGGACCGCCGAACAGCTGGCCGGCGGCGCCCGGGAGAACGTACAGGTCGGTCGATTGGGCGATCGGGATATCATGCATGTCGACCTGACCGTCAGGTTCGATGACATGTTCGAACGGGCGACGGGATTCACCGAAGCTGATCACATTAAGACGGTCGCCGCTGAGGCCGAAGGGCGTGATGATGGTGCGCATCGGCGTAGTCTGGTAATCGAGGGCGAAGTAGGACGGATCGAATTTGAAGAAGTCGCCGGCATTCTTGAAGATGGAGCGACTGACGGCGTCACGTTGGTTCAGGCGCTGCGGCGCAAAGTAGGTCAGCAGGCTGTCGTGGAAATTCAGTCGCGGCGGACGCTTGATCTGCGAATCCTGGAACTCCTTGAGCCGGTCCTGCATGCGGAAACGTTCGGCCTCGCCAACTATAACAGTATCACCCGTTTCGGGGTCGATGCGCATGAAATCAGGCAGGGAGTCGGCCCTGGTCGTATCGGTGGTCGATGTATCGGCGGTGATAGAGTCGGCCGTGGTCGTGTCGGCGCGGGTGGTGTCGGTTTCGATCTGCTGCGCAGGAAGGGTGGTGTGCGCGCAGACGGTGACAAGTATGGCAGCAGCAAGTATTCGCATCAGTGTTGTTCCCGTCGATATATCCGTCGGGCTACCGGAAACAGCAATGGAAAAATAACCATATTTGATACAATCGAGACGCCGGCCCAGACGATCCCGGTGATGAAGCGTGGCCAGAACGGTTGAAACAGCCAGGCGTCGACAGTGTTGACCGGCAGATAGAACAACAGGGCGGCGAGAGCGCCGAAGAGTGCGAGCTGGATGATGAGTGTGGTGTTGTTCTCGCGGTCGCGATAGGTGGCACCGAAGAGAGCTCCGAGCAGGCCGACTAAGGCGGCGCCGGTGACCTGGGCCAGCGAGATAGGCAGGGCGGCCGGGCCGTACGGGTTGAAGGTGGTCCAGAGTCCCATGCCGACGGCGCCGACGAGGAGTCCGGATGAGGGCCCCCAGAGGAAACCGGCGGTGAAAACGATGAAGAAGATCAGGTTGACGTTCGGTAGAAACGAGGTCGCCCAGGAGAAGACATAGACGAGGGCTGCAAACAGGGCAATGCGGGTCAGCCGGGCCGCGCCCGTCATCGGATTATGAGCACCTTCACGGTCTCCTCGGCCAGGATGTTCTGCCGGTTGCGACTCTCGAAGAGGCGGGCAACACCGAGGTAGACACCGGAGGCGACATCAGTACCGAAGGCGTTGGTCATGTCCCAGGAGATTTCGGCAATGACCTCCTGCTCCGTCGGGACAAACAGGTTGCCGGGGCTGGCGTCGACCGTGGAGTCCATCGACAGGATACGTTCGCCGGCCACCGTGTACAGGTCAAGCGCCATGAAGGGGCTGAAGTACAGCGGCATCGACAGTTCGTCGGTGGGGATCTGGAAACGGAAGGTTACTTTCTTCTCGGTCATGTCGGTGAGAACGGCCGGGTTGGGGTAGGCCGAGAGGATGGCCGGTGGCACGTTGATGGCGGTGGAGTCGACATTGAAATCGTAGCGGGCTTCATCGGCTGAGTCTGAAACCAGCAGGTTCAAGCCGAAGCGCGTTTCTATGGTCGAGTTGTATGAATAGTACTCGCGGTTAGGTGCGGCGGGAGAGAGGATGAGGGTAATCGAACGGTACTTTCCCGTAGCTGGCACGCCGAGGTCGAGCAGCCCGGTCACCTGGCCGGGGGGAAGGAGCAGGCGAGCCACCTCGAGCGAGTCGAGTTTGTCGGCGTACTGCAACACGACACTAAGGCCCCAGGGATCGATGAACTCCGGATCGAGGCCGATGCCGAGTTCGAGCACCGACGAGGTGTCGGACCAGATACTGTCGAAGGGGGCATTGGTGATTTCGCGGATCTGACAGGAATCGGTGCACACCGTCGAATCAAATGAGAGGCTGTCGCAGTCGGCGGCGGTAAGCCAGTCGTCTGTGGTTCGCAGGTTGCACAACGGATAGGTGCCGGCGCGACAGACCCAGCAGGTGGTGTCGACATAGGTGTCGCTGCCGGTGGAATCGATCCAGTCCTGCGCGGAGACCCAGTAGGTGGTGTCGTCACCGACGACCGCCTGGGTCTGGTCGAGTTTGAAGTAAGCGGCGCCGAGGTGTTCGGGGTTGTATATACTGGTGTCGCGGGTCAGCAGGAAATCGAACTCTGTAAAGAGTCCGAGCAGATTGTCGGGGAACTGCGGGTAGTTGGCCCTTTCTTCGTAGCCCTGAAGGTTGTAGGGCAGGGGATCGGCGCGATCTCCGGTGAAGAGATTCCACAGCGCAAACTCGCGGAAGGCGGTGGCGAGATTCTGTGTAAAGTCGGTTTGCTCGAGCAGTACGTTGTGCGCGGCAAGCAGGAAACTCGGCCCCACATTGAGCGTGTCACAGTGCTCCCAAATCTTGCGGATCAGGTCGCGGCCATCCAGGCTGTCGGCAAATTGCGGATAGGTATCAAAAAACTCCACCATGAACAAGGGAAAGATGCCCGAGGCGTACGGCCGCAGGTCGGATATAGCGTTGAATTGCTGCAATGACAGTCGCGGGTCGTTATAGAAGAAGGGGAGGATCAGGTAGTAGTCGTTGATTTCGTCGTACTGCTCCTCTTCCATCCAGACCGCCGACATCTCCATCCAGTACCGTCGCACGATACCATCCGTCGTCGTTTCATGCTCGAGGTAATCGTACTCGAAGTGAACGGCATGGAAGAATTCATGGGCGGCGGTGACGCGGACGGCGTTGAGCGGGTTGTCGTTGTAGGTCAGGAAGGCCGGACCCTGGTAGTCGTTGTCGATTTCGATAAACGAGGTGGCACGGGCTTCATCGGGGGTGCGCAGGTATGCCGAGTCAAGATAGGTCAGGCCGTAGACTCCGAAGGCGCCGACATTGCTCAGGTAGACGTCGTACAGGCTGTCTCCCCCGCCGCCGTAGAAGCCGTCACTCACGGGCATGCGATAATTGAGGGTGTCGCGGAAATAGACATAGACCGAGTCAAAGATACGGGCGGTCGAGACAACGTAGAGCGGCACACCGGCCGTGTTGGTGTCGGTGGCGCGGTAGACAGCGTGGTCGCCGAGCCGGTTGTAGTGGATCTTGAAGTAGCCGCCGGGGCTGTCGTAGGTGTTGGCCCGGTTGGGGCGGGACGGCAGGCTGGCGGCATAGCGCCGGAGCAGGTCCTTGTCGAACTGGTCGTAGTTGAGTTTGAAGTCGAGGACATATGACATGCCACACTTGATCGGGTGGGGTTGATCCTCCCCCGGCAGCGTAAGAGAGGCGGCCATCTTGTCCGGCATCTGGTCGAGCTGGCCCGTCACCCACATGTAATTTTCGATGATCTCAATCTGTCGTTCACGATCGATTTCGGCCGAGACCGATCCTGCCAGGGCGGTAAATATAACCGCTATTATCACCAACCGTCGCATCAAGAATTCTCCCGACGTTGTTGAGCCTTACGTTTCATCTTTTCCAGTACCTCGAGCGGCACCTTCTGTGAACCAACCATGCTGTGCCTGTCGCCGCGCCCGTGAAAGTCGGACCCACCCGAAACGAGCAGGTTGAAGCGGGAGGCTTCGTAGCGGTATCGGCTGGTATCACTGTCACTGTGGGCGGGATGGTAGATTTCGACGCCATCAAGTCCGAGCCGTACGAGATCTTCGATATGCCGCCCGACATTCCCGATTCCGGGATGAGCCAATATAGCCAATCCGCCGGCGTTGTGAATTAACGAAATAGCCTCGGCGGGTGTGAAGTTTTGTTTGGGGACATAGGCCGGCTTGCCGGTGGCGACATACTTGTTGAAGGCTGCGTCGAAGGAGTCGACGGCACCGTGGTCGACCAGGGCCTGGGCGATGTGGGGGCGGCCGATGACGGCGCCGGCGGCAACCGACTCAACGTCATCGTAGGTAAGGTCGATGCCGAGTTCGTTGAGACGGTCGACCATCTTCTCCCCCCGCCGGCTGCGGCGATCCTGGAATTCGGCGAGAGCGTCGATCAAGGCATCGTCCTCGGGGTCGAAGAAATAGCCGAGCATGTGCACGTCGTCATCACCGATCGAGCATGACAGCTCGACACCGGTGATCAGCTCCGGGTCGTTTGGTTTGAGCATCTCGATAATCTGAAAATAACCGCCGAGGGTGTCGTGGTCGGTGACCGAGAACGCAGCGACGTTTTCGCGCCGGACGATCTCGAGCAGCGTGGACGGTGTCACGATACCGTCGGACTTGTTCGTATGCATGTGCAGGTCGATGTGGTTTGCCATGTCCCGTGGATGTGCTTCTTAGACGTTTGACGGCGCGATTGGTTCGTTTTCCGCCCCGATACAACGAAGTTAGGCCTCTTTCCCTTCCAGAGCAACCATTGCTTTGATTCTCTCCTCCAAAACCTGATTCGCGGAGAATCGTTCCAATTGAAGATAATGGCCGGCGACATCGAGGAGCGCCTCGTTGGGCACCAATCCGACGATTTCTGATGAGACCACCCGAACATTGTCTTCGGCCGCGATCCTGCATATGGCGTCGAACACCTTGTACAAAGGGGTGACGGTGAAATTGGTCAGGTTCATCGAGACCTGGACCTGGCCGCGCTTCCGGATCAGGAAACCGAGGGCGCGGACATGCTCGAAGCCGCCATTGCTGGCCCGTATCTTCCGGGCGATGCGATCGGCTATCTCCTGCTTGTCGGTGTCAAGGAAGACATTGAAGGCGATGAGCGGGAAGCGTACGCCGACAGCCGTGGCGCCGGCGGTGGCGTGGAGCTTCCTCGGGCCGAAGTCGGGGGCGCGGGTCGGGTCGTCGGCGATCGCCTCTTTCAGTCCTTCGAACTGGCCCCGGCGGATATACGCGAGGCTCCGGCGTTCCGGCCGGGTTGCCGATTCCTCGTACAGGTAGACCGGGATACTCAGCTCGCTTGCCACCCGATCGGCCAGTTGTCTGGAGAGGGCGACCGCTTCGTCGACGGTGATGTCGGAGATCGGTATAAGAGGGCAGACATCACAGGCGCCGATGCGAGGGTGGACGCCGTCGTGATGATTCAGGTCAATCAATTCGGCCGCTTTCTTGTATCCGGCAAAAGCGGCGTCGACAATCCGGTCGGGGTGGCAGACATAGGTGACAACTGCGCGGTTGTGGTCCTCATCGGAGTGGACATTCAGGATCAGCACGCCGGGTATTTCGGCGATGGCGGTGGTGATGGCGTCGATGATCTCCGGCCGTCGGCCGTCGGAAAAGTTGGGTACCGCTTCGATCAGTTTCGCCATCGCTGCAGGTCTTTCCGTTCAGAGAGTAATTTTGGCTTTCAGCGCCCAGGCCAGGAGCGGCAGCAGGATCTCGTGGTGACCGACAAAATTATACCCGTCGCCGCCTTCGGCGGTAGGGCGCCTGACGACATTCTCCATCGGGCGGTAATGCGTGATCATGTCAAAGTTGGCCGAGACGAGCATATGGTTCGGGCTTGAAAGGTTGCGTGCGACCGTCAGCGCCTTTAGGAATACTTCCGGCAACAACACCGCCGAACCGATGTTGGCGACGACGCCACCGTTGTCGAGATCGCGGCAGATATCGGCGAGGATGCGAAAGTCGCGGTGGGACGCGGCCGCCATGGCAGCGGCGTCGTATTCAGGATGCTGCGCGATGGTGTCAGTGCCGATACCGACGTGGACCGTGACCGGCACATCGAGGGCATCAGCCCCGGCGAAGACACACAACTCGCGGTGGGGAGCGTTTTCATTGTTGATGAACCTCCCCCCCGCTTCACCGAGGCCGAGATTGTCTCTGGCGGCCAGGTCGGTGACGGCGCGAAAGAGCTTCGAGGTCTCCTCGACCATCCCGAAACTGCCGTCGGCCAAACCCTTCTGGACATCTTCAGAGGTACCGCCGAAGAAGGCGAGTTCGAGGTCGTGGATGAGGCCGGCGCAGTTGAACGAAAGGCCGGTGACGATACGGCGCTGCATCAGGTCGATAATGATTGGCGACAGCCCGACCTTGATGACGTGGGCGCCCAACATCCAGTGAAAGGGGAGGTTTTTCCCGCGGGCGCGGGCGACATGGTCCAGGAAGGCTCTTAAGTCGGCGGCTTTGAGGAAGTCCGGTAACGAGTCGAGAAAGTCGTTGATACCGTCACTGTCGACCGGCTTGCCGAAACGATCGATGGCTGTCTTGGTGGGTCGGTCGTTGACGGAATACCGTTTTACCCTGGTCAGGTCAACCGGCTGTGGTTTCTTTGAGTCAGCCATACGGCGTCAGAAGGTTTCGATTTCGCCCAGTTCGAAATTGGTCAGCTCGGCGCTGATCGACCCAACCAGGACTTTGGATTTCATCTGGACCGGCATGTGCAGGCGGTCGTCGGTCAACCAGACCTTGAGCTGGCCTTCCTGCTTGAAGGCGCCAACCGACTGGAGCATCGGTTCAACGACGATGCAGTCGAAGGTACCGGCCGGAACGCTCACGGTTTCCCGTTTGTGTATCTTGACTTCCAGCGGATAAAATTTGCCGCTGTCAAAATGGTCGATATGAATCGTGGAGCCGACTGTTAAGTCCTGGGTGCGGACAAAGTAGAATGCCGACAACACGTCCTGAACATAGCGTGGCACTTCGAAGGTGTCGTTGTTGTAAAAGGCCTGCCCCTCGACCTGATCGAACCAGAACTCGCGGTCGGACTTGTAGGAACCTTCGCGAAGTATTTTCTCAAAACGCCAGCTGAACAGCCCGACAGCATCCATGATCGATTCGAGGCGATCGTCAACCTTGTAGAAAGTTGAGAAGAAACTGTTGGACTGGGCCCGGGATACGATGCGATAGGCCGGGCGGCCGTTGTACTCGACCACGTCGGCGACCTCGACGCTGGCGGTGCCGGCATTGATGAAGCCGTAGTTGATATCGAAGGTCAACTTTTCGCCGATGCCGAAGGCGACATTGTCGATCTGACGGTTCAGTCCTGTTTCGGTCGGTGGCGAGATCGGCTCGCCAAGGGCGGGCTGAGTGAAACCGAGCCACAGGGCCACGAAGTAAAGTATCGGAATAACACCGACCATAATCAGTAACACCACTCCAAGTGAGGGCCATTTCCATCGTTCAGGCATGTTGCTTTTCGTCAATCCTTTTTACAATTTCCGGCAATTGTCGCCCCAGAATCTCACCGATTTCGAGGAACGTCTGGTTGTACTGGTCGAGGGCCTGGCCAATCGGGTCCTCGACACCCTCTCCGACCGGAGAATCGTCCGGGAAGTTCTTAAACAGGAATACCTTGTGTTTCGCCTGCGGGGCCACCTTGAGGATCTCTTTCACGTGCGACGGGGTCATGCCGAAGACGATATCGGCTCGGTCGACAAGATCGCGGGTGAGCGATTGCGAGCTGTGGCCGCTCAAATCGGCGTTCCAAATCTTGACCGCCTCGGCGGCGTACCTGGTGGCCGGAAAACCGGCCGCAGCGGCGACCCCGGCCGAGATCACTTCAGACTTGCCGGGACGCTCCTTCTCGAGCAGAACGCGGAGGCCGGCCTCGGCCATGGGAGAACGGCAGGTGTTACCGGTGCAGACGAAGAGTATGACAAACGTATTATTCTCAGTCATGTCGCTTTCAGTTCTCTGGTGATTTTTTCAATCTCCGATCGAGCGATGGCGCCTTCGCGGAGGATGCGCGGCGGGACGGCGGTGGTGTCGATGACGGTTGAGGCCACCCGGTCGCAGGGGCCGGCATCGAGATACAGGTCGACGCTCTCGCCAAACAGGGCCTCAATTTCGGTTGCGGTGGCCGGGGTCGGTTCGTTGGAACGGTTGGCCGAGGTCGCCGAAAGCGGCAGATCAAGTGCCGAACAGATCTGTTCGATGATTGGGGCCGGCGACACCCGCAAGCCGATCCGTCCGTTCTCCGCGGGCGGTTCCGGATAGCCCGGCCGGGCGTCGATGACCAGGGTGATCGGCCCGGGCAGAAAGGCGCCCGCAAGGGCGGTGGCGGTGCTGTTCATACGGCCGAATTCGGCGAGCTGGTCGATCGATCTGGCGAAGACCGCCATCGGCATGCTGCGCGGTCGTGACTTGAGCTCGAAGATCCGTTCGATCGCAGCTTGCGAGAGGGTGTTGCACAACAGACCGTACTGGGTTTCCGTCGGCGCCACGATCACCCCTCCCCCTTTGAGGATAGCAACCGCCTCGCGAATGATGCTTGCATCCGGACGGTCATAGCTGATCTGAATTCGCTTAGTTTCCCTCATATTCCTGAATCAGACTGTCGACCCGGGCGGGGTCGAGCAGTTCACTGCTGCCGGTGGTTTCATACAATGGGGTGGCTTCCTGAACATTGACCGTCACGGCCACCACCCAGGCATCGCGGTAACCGGCCGTCCGGGCACGCATCAGGTAGTCGTCGGCGGTATCCCGGTTGCCGAACGAACCGACGCGGACCTTGAAGTAGGGTACTTCGTACTCGAGAAAAACCGGCCGATCGAAGATCTCCTCGGCGACGCGGACCTGGTAGCGGGCATCGCCGTATACCTTGGTCGTATACAACTGCACGCGGAAGGCCTGCGAGTTGAGGGTGTCGATGGCCGACGGCGGGATCGGGGCGAGCAGGGTGTCGACCATCAGGCTGTCGGGGATAGCGTCGCCGGTCGCCAGATCGGTCTGGCCGAGGACGACATCGCCCGGCTGGGGGTACGTTTTCGGGACAACCACACGATCGGCCTCGAGTGCCAGCGGATCAAAACGGGTCGGCGGCGCCGGTTGTTCGTCCGGTGATCGCTCTTCTTCCGGTTCATCCTGTTTGAATATCTGGCCGCACCCGGCCACCAGCGCAAAAAGCAGGAGCGTCAGCAGTGTCAGTTTATAGATAGTCGCGGTGTTTCTCATCTTTGTCCAGTTGTGCGAGGAGCTTCTTGATCTCTCCCGCTTTGGTCTTGTGCGTTACCATTGTGATATCTCCGCACTGCACGACGACGAGGTCGGAGACACCGAGGCAGGCGACGATACCGTCACCCTGATTATACACCGTCGTCTCGTAGGTGTCCTCAAAGACGACGTCACCAACGATAACATTGTTGTCGCGGTCGCGATCCATGTATCGGGAGAGGGCGTTCCAGCCGCCGATATCGTCCCAGACAATGTCAGCCTTGATCGTGAGCACGTTGTCGGCGTTTTCGAGGACGGCGAAATCGATCGAGATGGCGGTCGCCTTGTCGTACAGTTCGTTGCGGGCCTTCTGTTCATTGGCGGTGCCGATCTGCTTTTCGTATGCACTCAACAGATCACCGAGGTCGGGGTTATACTTTTCGATGGCGCTGTAGATAGCCTTGGCCGACCAGACGAACATGCCGGAATTCCAGAGGTACTTGTGGCTGTAGTAGTAATCGTGGGCCACCTCGGCGCGCGGCTTCTCGGTAAAGGCGGCCACCTGGTGGACAACATGATCCCCCTGGTGGCGATAAGGATCACCCAGCTTGATGTAGCCGTAGCCGGTTTCGGGGCGAGTGGGGACGATGCCGATGGTGATCAGGCGGTCCTCGACGGCGGCTATGGCGGCTCCTTCTTCCAGAATCTGGCGCAGTTTGTCGGCCGGGCGAATCAGGTGGTCGGCGGAGAGGACGACCATGACGGCGTCGGGGTCGATATGACGCAGGTGGACCGCGGCCAGACCAATGGCGGCACAGGTGTTCCGCCCGACCGGCTCGGTCAGCAGGTTGTCGCCGGCGATTGACGGCATTTCTGAACGGATCATATCGGCCATCGATTCGCCGGTGACGATACGGATGCGATCCTGCGGGATGAGGGGCAGGACACGGTCGATTGTTTCCTCCAGCATGGTGCGGTCGGAAGTGAGTTTTAGAAACTGTTTGGGCCGGTTACGTCGCGACAACGGCCAGAACCGTTCGCCGCGTCCACCGGCCAAAATGACGCCATAAATCACGGATTTCCTTTCAACGTTCACCTGTAATTGCCTATAGGTACGGGAGTTAAGGTTTGCAGTCAAGTTAAAGATGGGGTCCGCCGCGGGTTTACGTCGACCCAACACGGATTTAGACCAAGCTGGTCGACGTTGTTGGGAACTGTTCGGTGGCGTCCGGCGTTTGTGAAGATATTCACATAGCTTCTCGCACCTGGAGGTGTCGGCATGGTAAAAAAGCAATCGAAGCATACGGCGGGACTACTAATTTCTCCGACGAAGACAGGCGCGGCGGCAACAGTCGGGGGCGGCATGTTTTTGTCGGCGGCGCTCATCTCACTGTTTGTCAGACCAATCATTGATGCACAGCCGGATGCAACCCTGCTGGCGGCGGCGCTGCTGTTCGATCTGGTGATTGCGGTGCCGGCGCTGGTCTACGCAACGCTTGTTCGGGCCGGACGGTTGCGTCCGCTCTTCCTCATTCCAATTGCTGTAGCCGGATACGCAACGGCGGCTGCGACCATGCCCGATCAGGAGGCACTGTTTGATATGGTGCGGCCGTTGGTCGGACTGGTCGAGCTGGCCATAGTCGGCTGGTTGATCTGGCGCGTCAAACGTGGGCTTGCGGCGCATTCGGGTAGCGGCGACTTTGCAGGCAGCTTACGTGAGTCGCTGCTGCGTATGACCGGCAACCGGGTAGCAGCGGGGATAATCGCGACCGAGGTAGCGTTGCTGTACTATGCATTGCGCTGGCCGCGACAGTCACACAGTCAAGCTGGGTTTACGGTGCATCGAGACGCCGGATATAGCGCGGTGGTGATCGGTTTGATCGGGTTACTGGCGGTCGAAACGGCTGTCGTGCATGTCGTGTTGTTGCAATGGAGTGCAACGACAGCATGGATACTGTCAGCGCTGAGTGTGTACGCGGTAATTTGGTTTGTGGGGGATTACCGGGCACTGTCGGCACGATCGATCGTACTCACCAAAGAGGCATTGCAGCTGCACATCGGATTGCGCTGGGAGGCGACAGTTCCGTATCGACTGATCGAGACCGTCGAGACTGTGAAAGAGGCGCCGGAAGTCCTGTCGAAATCATCGCTGAAGATTGATATGATGGGGCAGGTCAATGTGCGGATAAGACTGCGCGAGACGACCGAGGTGATCGGTATGTACGGCATACGGCGTCGTGTCGATGAGATCTTGTTGCAGGTGGATGATGCGGGACGGTTTCTGGGGGAGGTGAAGGAGAATCGCGGGGCAGGTTCCTTGTGAACCTGACGCATATCGCATTGACGGGCGGCATGGGCCCCGACTCAAGGCCGGGGCGACAAATTCATAGTTGCAGGTCAGGTTCCTTGTGATTCACACGTGGATCGCATGGGTTCGATACTAACGGGCAGGCGAGGACGTCTGCCGCGCACAGGATTGGCAGACCGCAGCGTCTGCCGCACACGTCGGCCTTACACCAGCAGGCAGCAGACGGCGATGGAGTTGTACAGTGCGCTCGGGTTGTCGTGGCGGGCGGCAAAGGCAACCGGGGTGCGACCGCCAACTAGCACACCGGCCGACTGCGCCTCGCCGAATGCTGTCATCGCTTTGTAAATGCCGTTCGCCGTGAAACTGTTCGGCGCGATCATCAGGTCGGTCTGGCCGGCCACTGTCGAGTCGGTTATCCCCTTGGCGGCGGCAGCCTCGCTGTCGATGGCGATGTCGAACGACAGCGGGCCATCGACGAACACGCCCTTGATCTGCCGACGGTTGTTCATTTGGGTCAGTATGGCGCCGTCGGTAGTAGCGTTCATCTGCGGATAGACAACCTCGACAGCTGCCAGGACGGCGGTGCGCGGGGTATCGACACCGAGCTTGCGGCAGACCGTGGCGGCGTTGTTGATGATCGCTACCTTGGTCATAGTGTCAGGTTGTTCGTTGACGACACCGTCGGAGACAAACAGCAGCTTCGGATACTTGTCGGCCTTGAGTATGGCAACGTGCGAGAGTACGGCTTTCTTCCCCACGAAACCGACCTCGTTGGACGATAGTGATGAAAGCATTTCCGACGAGCAGACATTGCCGCGGACAATGAAGTCGGCGGTACCGTCGTTGATCAGTTGCGCCGCCATGCGTACCGCTTCAAACGGCTGCTCCGCAGTCAGGCGCGAGGAATCGTCGGCGCTGAGTTGCGTCGCCTTGAGATATTCATCGATATCGGACTGCGAGCCGATCAGCACCGGCTTGATGAAACCATCGTTAACCGCATCAGCGAAGCCGGACAGCGACGGTGCGCTCGACGGTGCTACTATAGCGGCAGTCAGTGGTTCGGCTTTGGTACGTTCCTTTGCTTTCTCGACGATCCGGTCGAAGGAATGGGTATCGGGTAGTGACATGGTATTTGTCTGCATGGTCATGCCTCCCGCTTCCAGACGTTGTGTTGCTCGTAATAGTCGGCAAGGACAGCCGAGATGGCGAGTGACGCTTTCTTGTTCTTGATCGTATCGGTACGCGAAACCAGTGAGACCGGCACCGAGGCGCCGACGATGACACCGGCAAAGATCGCGTTGGCGAACTGGATGAGCGACTTGGCGACGATGTTGCCTTCCTCGATCGAGTTAACGAGGTAGACATCGGCATCGCCGATCACCGGTCCGGTCGCGCCCTTCAATTCGCCGGCTTCTTTCGAGGTTGCAAGATCGAGCGAGAGCGGCCCCTGGATGATGCAATCGTCGAACCTGGCCTGGGCGTCCCTGGCGAATGCCGACGCCTCCACCCCGCCGGTGACTGCGACTTTGACCGGCGACAATCCGAGGGCGCGGGCGCTTAAAAGAGCGTTCTCGAGAATCTGCATGCGTTGCTCGGTGTCGGGAGCCGGCACCATGCCGCCGTCAGTGAAGTTCAACAGCTTGTGGTAGCCGGGAATGTCGAGGACGGCGCAATGCGACAGCGTGTTGGCCTGGCGCAGGTTGTACTGTTTGTCGAGGACCGTCTTGAGGAGCGCCGAGGTGGGGATGAACCCTTTCATCATCACCTGCGCCTCGCCATCGGAGGCGAACTTGACGGCGGCGTGTGCCGCCCTCATCGGATCGACTTCGTTAACCACGCGCAGGTTGCCGATGTCGATCTTCTGTTCCGATGCGAGCTGTTCGATTTTTTCTCTATCGCCGACGAGGATGCCGTCGAGGAAGCCGTCCGCGTTGGCTTCCGCTACCGCACCGATAACGTCGGCATCCTGTGCCGCAGCGACGGCGACAGTTTTCTTGCGGCCTTCCCTGGCGACCTGGATCGCCCGTTCAATCAAAGCGTCGGCCGAGGTGATACGTTGCGACGCAATCTCGGCATCGCCGGTTGGTGTCATACGGTTCATGCTCAATACTCCTTGAGCTGTTCTTCGCCGGTGAGGAAGCGACGTCCGGCGGCAGCCAGCGCCTCCATTTCGTATTCGCCCGGAATGACGACAAACTCGCCGAGAAAACCGGCGTAGGTATGGATGATGTCGACGAGCCGCTTGGAGTGGGCCATGCCGCCGGTGAGGATGATCGCCTTGTAGTCGCCCTTGAGAGCGGTGGCGGCGACAGCGATCTCCTTGGCGATCTGGTAGCCCATGGCGGTGAAATAGAGCAGCGCTTTTTCGTCGCCGCCGTCGATTATCTCCTCCACCTTGCGAAGGTCGGCCTCGCCGAGGTAAGCAACCAGACCGGATTTCTTCGACAGCTTGTCGATCATCTCTTTCTCGGTATACTCACCGGAGTAGCAGAGTTTGACAAGACCGCCGATGGGAAGGGCGCCGGCGCGGTCGGGCGAAAACGGTCCCATCCCCAACAGGGCGTCGTTGACATCGACCACTCTGCCTTTCTCCAGCGCCGCGACCGAGACCCCGCCACCCATGTGGACGGCGACAAAGTTGATCTCATTGAGTTTGCGTCCGCGCTTCTCGGCCTCGCGGCGGCAGACCTCCTTGATGTTGAGGGCGTGGACCCGGCACTTGCGTTCGATTTCCGGCACGCCGGAAATCCGGGCGATGTCGGTGAAGTTGTCGACGGTGATCGGGTCGGAGATCATCGATGCTACTTTGTACCGTTCGCCCAGGTGATGGGCGATGATACTGCCGAGATTGGAGGCATGGTTGGAGTAGACAGCGTGCCGCACGTCGTACAGGAGCTGCGGCGAGATGGTGTACGATCCGCCTTCGAGCGGCTTGAGCGGGGCGCCGCGACCGACCACCACCTTCGGTTGGTCGCCGTTGAGGTCAAGACCGTCAAGCCACCGGTTGATGCTCTCCATGCGGTAGTCGAATTGTTCGGCGACGTTGTCGAATTTGGCCAGTTCGTTGGGGTCGTGGCGGACCACTTCCTCGGACTCGATGATATCGTCGTTGAAGCAGGCTACCTTGGTCGAGGTCGAACCGGGATTGATAACGAGAATTCTGTCTCCCACGGTTGTCCTCCTATGCCTCCACTTGTTCGAGCGTGGTGCCGACACCGCGTTCGAACGCCTTGAGGTTGATTTCGACGAAGCGCTCCTTGACGCGTGACTTGATCGTCTGGCTCCAGATCTCGCGCTCGAACGGCAGGTAGTTCGAGAGGGTGCCGAGCAGGATGGTGTTGACCAGACGCGGGTTGCCGAGTTCGCCGGCGATCTTGTCGGCAGGAACGTCGATAACCTTCTGCGCCTTCTTCTTCATCTGCGCGATGGCGTCGTGGGGATACGTGAATTTCTTGTTGGCGGTGACGATGGCCGGCACCAGTTTGGTTTGCGAAACGATCGCCACACCGTCCTTCTTCATCCAGTCCATAGCGCGGAGGCCCTCGGCCGATTCGAAGGCCATGAGGACATCCACCCGGCCGTACTGGATGGTCGGGCTGTAGACCTTGGGGCCGATCTTGATGTGCGACGAGACGATGCCGCCGCGCTGGCTCATACCGTGGACTTCGGATTTCTTGACGTCCAGCCCTGAGCGCATGGCTGCCTCGGAGATGATCTCCGAGGCGAGCAGGACACCCTGGCCGCCGACGCCGACTATCAGTATGTTGAATTCATTCTTTTCCATGGTTGCACCTATGCCTGTTCTGCCGTTTCAAAGTGACTCTTGAGGATGATCGCCTCCGGCGGGCAGATCTGCGCACAGAGCGTGCAGCCGGTACAGAGCGACGTATCGATAACCGCCTTGGGATGGCCGTGCTTGTTGGTCTCGGTCGAGGCCTCGATGGCCGGACAGGAGATGCGGAAGCAGGCGCCGCAGGCGGTGCACTTCTCGAGATCGACAACGTACGGTTCTTCCATGATCCGCTTGGGCATGAGCACGCACGGCCGTTTGGTGTGGATGACTGACGGTCCGGGAGTTTCGAGCTGTTCCTTGATGACACTGAGCACCTGGTCGTAGTCGTACGGGTCGGCCTTGACATAGTTCTTCACGCCCAGGGCGTTGACCAGCTTCTCGATGTCGATCACGCCGGCCTTTTCGCCCATCAGGGTGTAGCCGGTCGAGGGGTGCATCTGGCCGCCGGTCATGGCGGTGGCGGAGTTGTCGAGGATGATGATGGTCACATTCGAGTGGTTGTAGATAGCGTCCATCAGACCGGTCACGCCCGAGTGCAGGAAGGTGGAGTCGCCGATGACGGCCACGGTGCCTTTCTCGGAGCCTTTCACTTTCTCCATGCCGATGGCGTTGCCGATCGACGCCCCCATGCAGATGCAGGTGTCCATGGCGTTGAGCGGCTCCATCACGCCGAGGGTGTAGCAGCCGATGTCACCGGTGACGGCGACACCGAGTTTCTTGAGGGCCATGAAGGCGCCGCGGTGCGGACAGCCGGGACAGAGCACAGGTGGCCGCGGGAACATGTTCTCTTCGGCGAGGATTTCGGCCTGCTTGACGATGTCGATCAGGCCGGCTTCGTAAAGCCCTTCGGCAACGCGCAAGGGGTGCAACTCGCCGCGATAGCCGAAATACTTCTTTCCTTCGACTTCAATGCCGGCGGCTCGGATCTGGTCTTCGTAGAACGGTTCGAGTTCTTCGACGACGATTACGCGGTCGTGCGACTCGACGAACTGGCGAATCTTGTCTAACGGCAACGGGTAACTCATGCCGAGCTTGAAGTAGTCGAAGTCGGGGGCGACCTCCTTGGCGTACTGGTAGGCCACGCCACCGGTGATGATGCCGATCTTCGAACCGTTGTCTTCGATGACGTTGAACGGTGATTCCTCGGTGAACTTTTCGAGCCGATGGAGCCGTTCGCGCACCACCACATGGCGACCGCGGGCGTTGGACGGCACCATGACGTATTTCGACGGATCCTTGGCGAACTTGCGCTCCGGGCCGGAGTGGACGTCGCCGAGGCTGACCACGCCCTTGGAGTGCGAGATGCGGGTGGTCAGCCGGACCATGACGGGGGTGTCGAACTCCTCGGAGAGATCGTAGGCGGCGACCATCATGTCTTTGGCTTCCTGCGAGTCCGACGGTTCCAGCATCGGAATCTGGGCGAAGCGGGCGTAGAAACGGTTGTCCTGCTCGTTCTGCGACGAGTGCATTTCCGGGTCGTCGCAGGAAACCAGCACAAAGCCGCCGTTGACGCCGGTATAGGCCTGGGTCATGAACGGATCGGCGGCGACATTGAGGCCGACATGTTTCATCGTACAGAGGGCGCGGGCGCCGCCAACTGAAGCGCCGATGGCCACTTCGTAGGCCACCTTTTCGTTGGGTGACCACTGGGAATAAATATGGCGGTAGTGAGCCGCGAGGGTCTCAAGGATTTCGGTGGACGGTGTTCCCGGGTAGGATGCGGCCAGTTTGACTCCAGCCTCATGGGCGCCCCGGGCAACCGCCTCGTTACCCGACATAAGCTCTTTTTGCATAAGTTCACCTGATGTATTTACAGACAATTTACCTTGCATAGCACCTCCCATTGATGTGCGTTACTCCGGTTGAGAATATGTGTGAAATCTTTCACAAAAGCAAGACCTGCAAACGGGATTTGTTGTGGCCGGATTGAGTTGGATCAATGGACATGGATAATTGACAAATATGTGGATGAATGCGATATTGAGAGCGTCTGTATGGCAGAGCGCCACGGGGCTATTCTTGAGCTGACATCGCGATCGTGGCAGTGAATCAGGAAAACGGAATCTGGAGGGGTTTGTCATGAAACGGATAAAAATTTTGGGGCTGCTGGGCGCGGTCTGCCTGGTGTGGGGATGCGGTGAGGACAAGAATGCGGACATGGCGACCACACCGACAGAAGAGCAGACGATACGCAGCTCACTCTCAGATGACAGGCTGGTTACGCGTGACCAGTTGATTGGTACCTGGCTGGGCCAGTACATTCATATCGACCCGCATTCGAGACAACGGATGGAGTTTACGGTGAGCTTCGTTTTCAACGACACCGCCTTCTTGTACCAGAAGGCCGAAACTGATTCTACGAACTATCACTGCCCACACGTCTACGCGTGGGGTCCGTGGGCAACTGATGGCCTGGCGCTGTGGCTGCAGAATCATGCTTTTTACACGATGGACTGTTTCTGGTATCCGATTTCTGCTCGAAATCACCCGGTTTGGTTTGATGGCAATACGCTGATTATTCTGGAGAACGAGATTGCATATCCTGACTCGGTAGTGTCGTTTGGCTACCTCGATACATTCAGACTGGTGAGGGTGAAATGAGAACACACGCAACCGTATTGGTAGTACTCGTCGCTGTGACGATGTCACTGTCCTGTTCGGAGAAACCGAATGAGCCGATGACGGGTGCGAAGAAATCAGTCCCGTAGGTCAGGTTCCTTGTGAAGCTGACAGTGTATCGTCCGTTGGGCGAAGTCAGGTTGCAAGCAACCTGACCTACGAACAGAGTGCGGGGACATTTTCGGCAGAGATGGGCAGACTGGGCCCCAGGTGTTCGCCCCGGGGCGACAGAGAAAGAGCCCACCTGAGAGGTAGGCTACCGTTGAGGTTTCAGTAATGTACCAATCATCTGCCAGTGAGTGTAGGTCGAAACTTCAAGGCCCGCAGGGCCGAAGAGTTTCGACATTGTTCTTTTAACGAATGTCGAAAGTCTGCCTGAGTCGTATGGCTAAGGTCAGAACCCACTCTCACAAACTCAATTCGTACGCGTGAATGTAGGCCAGGATGTCCTGCAGGGACTTCTGGCGTCGTTATGATTCGCAGACTCCTTTGTATCACGTATTTCCTGGCGGTTGTACGGGGTGTGGCGAGAGGAGTTTACGGAAGTGAGTGTAGGTCGAAACCTCAAGGCCCGCAGGGCCGAAGAGTTTCGACATTGTTCTTTTAACGAATGTCGAAAGTCTGCCTGAGTCGTATGGCTAAGGTCAGAACCCACTCTCACAAACTCAATTCGTACGCGTGAATGTAGGCCAGGATGTCCTGCAGGGACTTCTGGCGTCGTTATGATTCGCAGACTCCTTTGTATCACGTATTTCCTGATAGTACTCACTGGATACGAAACGGTCTCTTAACTAATCGTCCGCCGAAAGCGCCGTGCAACGTGCCATTTCCGCGTTTTCAAAGAGGGGAGGACTGAGCAGAAGTAAAGACGCAGACCTCTCCGTCCGGCAGTTGCCGGATTCCGAGATCTGCGCTACGGGACGGTCGAAGAGAATAATGGATGCCCGCCGGCGCGGGCACGACGTATGCAGCGTTCGTCGCAGGGATGGGCAGACTGGGCCCCGGGGTCTTCGCCCGCGGCGACAGAGAAAGAGCCCACCTGAAAGGTAGGCGACCTCCAGAGATAGAAGTCACCTGAAAAATGGGATACCAGGAATGGTGGGCGCCGTACGCGGAAGCAGCGCTTTACATCGGTAACGTGGATCGGTATCGTAGGGCATGGTGCGACGTCCAGAACCATCGTATACCGGGCTGTATCTTCTTTTCCTGTTTGCCTTTCAGTTTGTGCTGGTACCGGTGATGGCGCTTGATGCCCCGGTATGGGGGGATGAGGGCCACTATGTAAACACCATCGAGCAGTTCGGCGACCGGTTATCACTCGAGCTGCTGCGAACGTACGAAGAAATGTCGGGGCCTCTCCCCTTTGTGCTGTATGCGGCATGGGGCAACCTGGTCGGTTTCAACCTGACCATGCTGCGGATCTTCTCGCTGCTGGCGGCACTGGTAACATATATTCTGTTTTACCGCGTTGCGCGGACATGGGGGCTGTCGCCGGAACGTGCGGTAATTGCGCTGGCGATCCTCATGCTCAATCCGTACATGATCGGCCTGTCGGTGTTTGTCTATACCGATATGCTGACGATCCTTTTTGTCGTGTTCGCGCTGCAGGGGTTCGTCACCAACAAGGTGCGGACGATGTCGGTCGCACTGGCTCTGGCGCTTTTGTGCCGCCAGTATATCGTGTTCGTCTCGATCGCGTTGATTGCCTATCAGGTGATGCAGTATGTTCTGGAGAAGGACCGAAGCGCGCTGCCGAAGATCGGCTACCTGATAGCGGCGCACCTGCCGTTGATTGCGTTGTTTTTCCTCTGGGGCGGGCTGAATCCGGACAACGACATGCAGCAATTGTATGCCCGGCATGCGTTTGTATTTCATCCGTCGTTTGTAACCACCTACATCGCGGCGTTGGGGGCGTATTTGCTGCCGATCCTGGTCTGGCGGTGGCGCCAGGTATACGCCAAGCGTGCTGTAATAATAAGCGCCGTACTCTGCTGGTTGTACTGGCTCTTTCCAATCGAGGCAGCCGAGCCGGCGAAGCATGTCGGTACCGACACGGTCGGGCTGCTGCACGGCTGGCTGGTGGAGCGTTTGGGGGGCGGCATCGGGCCGGATATCGCATTTTTCGTGCTGTTCTTTGTCGGCATACCGATTGTGATTCACGCTGTGGCGGAGATGGGCGTTATTGCAAAGCGCCGGGTGATCGTGCCACAGGATTTGTGGCCGATGCTGCTGCTGGCGTTTTTGATTGTGATGCCGTGGTCGTATCTGGTGTGGGAGAAATACCTGATGCCGCTGCTTCCAGCAGTGATTTTGATGATAATTCACTTAGATTTGCGAAAACCGTTAAAAAAGTATCTCCGCGACTGACACGTTTTGACAGTGGGCCTTTGTATATTTCAGGCAAGCGGAGATAGATTTGGGGGTGATGGGGATATGACGCAGACGGCTGTATACACTCGTCGCATTCGGTCGGGCAGCCGGGTGTACATGTTTGACGTTCGGCGGGCACAAAATGGGCGGCTGTATCTTCGCTTGACCGAGGAGCGCCGCACGCCGGAGGGGGATCTCAAGAGTACAATTCTGGTGTTTGAGGACGGGTTACTTCCGATGTGGCGGGAATTTGATCAGATGATCAAGGCTCTGCAGCGGATGGGCTGGTACCCGAACGAGAGGTGTTAGGAAGGCAGGTGGGCTAATGCGCCTGCCGAATACTTACCCCATGGCGGCGTGGACAGCCAGACCGATCAAAAGCAGGCCGCCGATGATGCCGGCGATCCTGCTGTAACGCAGACCGAGGCCGCGGCCGAAGGCGAGGCCGATGATCGTCATGGCGGCGGCGGTAATGCCGATCACCATGCTGGGATAGAGGATGTCGACGCCGATCAGGGCGAGCGAGAAGCCGGCCGCCAGGGCGTCGATCGAAGTGGCGAACATCAGCACCAACAGCGACATGCCGCGTGAGGGATCACCTTTCCAGCGCCGTTCGTCGGGATTGAACTGCTCCCAGATTAATCGGGCGCCGATGACCGCCAGGACCACGCCGGCGGTGATCTTACCATAGACTCCCATCAGATCGGCGATCGGTTCACCGGCCAGCCAGCCGACAATCGGCATGCCGAACTGGGCGAAGCCGAAGTGGAAGGAGAGGCGGAAGACTGTCCAGCGATCGATCTGGCCGGCATGGATGCCGATGGCGACGGCGACCGCGAAAGCGTCGAAGCCCAGCGCAAAGGCCAGGGTGATGAGGTTTATCAAGTCGATGGAGCGGTTCTCCCTTTTGTTGTCTCCCCGCCGCCCGCTGCGTCGGGCAATGGCGGACCCGGTTTCCTCTCTGTTTTATCGGCCTGGCGGGTCGCTCCGTCAGGCGGTCGCCGGACTCCGGAGACCGACCTGAATTGAACGCCGGGCAGTATAGCCAACAAGCGACCGGAAAACAACTTACCGGTACCGTTTTCGGGCCGGATCGGGGAACAGAATAGCTCCTGATCGGTTAAAGAATAAAACTTTACGAAAATGTAATCTTTTCGTATATTGTGGTAGTGAAGTTGACGACCTAATAAGGCCTTAATTGGATAATTAAACGATGAGAATTTCGTCACTTGAAGAATATGGATTGAGGTGCCTGCTCACGCTGGCGCGCACCGGGACCGACGGTCAGATGTCGATCTCGGACATCGCCGAGAAAGAAGGGTTGTCGGTGCCGTATGCATCGAAGCTCCTTTCGATCTTGCGTCAGAAGGACCTGGTCAGTTCGGTGCGTGGTCGCGGCGGCGGGTTTTGCATCGCCCGGGAGCCGAGCCAAATCAACCTGTATGAGGTGATCACGGCGCTGGGCGGGCCGCTCATCGACCCGGACCACTGCGATCGGTTCACCGGGCAGCTCGAGGAGTGCGTGCACTCGGACAATTGCACGGTGCACCATGTGCTCGACGGTCTGGCCGGGTATATCGGTCACTTCCTGAGCCGTGCCACGCTGGCGGATCTGCTCGACGGCAAGGTGAGCGGCGGCGCGCCGTTTGTCATGCCGCAGTCGTTTGTGATCGAGCCGGAAGCCATCGAGCAGGCGAACACGAGTATGAAGGTTAACGAGAAACAATAAATTAAGAGAAGGAAGCGCTAACAATGGCGGACAAGAAACCACTGTTCGAGTTTAAAGACATACACGTCGAAGTTGACGGCAACGAGGTAGTCAACGGTGTGTCGCTGCAGATATTCCCCGGCGAGATTCATGCGATCATGGGTCCCAACGGTTCCGGAAAGTCATCGTTGTCTAACGCCCTGATGGGCCATCCCAATTATGCGATCACCAAGGGGACGGCGACCATCGAGGGTAAGGACATCCTCGAGATGGCGGCGGATGAACGTTCGCGCGCCGGCCTGTTTTTGGCCTTCCAGTACCCGCTGGCGATTCCGGGCGTCAAGGTAGCCGATTTCATGCGGGCGGCGTTGCAGTCGCACCGTGGCAAGGATGCCGACATGTCCGATTTCCGGAAGCTGTTCAAGGCGGAGATGGATGCACTGAATGTCGATCATTCGTTTGCGACGCGCTATTTGAACGAGGGCTTTTCCGGCGGTGAGAAGAAGCGTATCGAGATCTTACAGATGTCGATGCTCAATCCGAAGATGGCGCTTCTCGATGAAACCGATTCGGGCCTCGATATCGACGCCTTGAAGGTCGTTTCCGAAGGTATCAACCGTTTTGCAAATGAGAACAATGCCCTTCTGCTCGTAACGCACTATCAGCGCCTGCTGAATTTCGTGAAGCCACATCACGTGCATGTGATGATGGCGGGCAAGCTGGTCAAGTCCGGCGGCCCGGAACTGGCGCTGAAGCTCGAGGAAGAAGGCTATGAATGGGTCGGTGAAGAGAGCCGACAGAAAGTGGAGGCGTAACCATGGCTGAACCTCTCAAGCAGCGCAACGAAGATCTCTCCACCCTGAATCAGGACTATGCATCGAAGTACGGGTTCCATGACCCGGTTAACTATTTCCACAAGGGTGCCCGGGGGGTCAACCACGAAGTTGTGGAGATGATCTCGCAGATGAAGAAGGAGCCGCGCTGGATGGCGGACCTGCGTCACCACGCGCTGGACGTGTTTCTCTCGAAACCGACGCCGCAGTGGGGTAACACCAAACTGCTAAACGAGATCCTGTACGACAACATCTACTACTTCATGAAGCCGATCGAGAAGCAGGGTCAGTCGTGGGACGATGTGCCGGAATACATCAAGAACACCTTTGACAAGCTCGGTATCCCGGAAGCGGAAAAGAACTTCCTGGGCGGCGTATCGGCGCAGTATGAGTCGGAAGTGGTGTATCACTCGATGCGACAGGAGTGGAAAGACCAGGGGGTGGTCTTCCTCGACATGGATGCCGGCCTGCGCGAGTATGAAGATATCGTGAAGAAGTACTTTGGTACGGTCATTCCGATGAATGACAACAAATTCGCGGCCCTTAACTCGGCCGTCTGGTCGGGCGGTTCGTTCATCTACGTGCCACCGGGCGTAAACGTAACGGTCCCGCTGCAGGCCTACTTCCGCATCAACGCGGAGAACATGGGCCAGTTCGAGCGGACACTGATCATCGCCGACAAGGGTTCGCGGGTGCACTACATCGAAGGCTGCACGGCGCCGGTCTACTCGACCGACTCGCTGCACTCGGCGGTGGTCGAGCTGATTGCGCTCGATGACGCCTACATCCGCTACACGACCATCCAGAACTGGGCGCGCAATATTTACAATCTCGTCACCAAGCGGGCGTCGGCGTACAAGAACGCCACGGTCGAATGGGTCGACGGTAACCTCGGATCGCGCCTGACGATGAAGTACCCGTGCATCCAGCTTCTCGGTGAAGGCGCCAAGGGCGAAATCCTGTCGGTAGCGTTCAGCGGGCAGGACCAGCACCAGGATGCCGGGGCCAAGGTGATTCATGCCGCCCCGCGAACATCGAGCCGTATCACCTCCAAGTCGATTTCGAAGGACAACGGCCGGGCATCGTATCGCGGCCTTGTCAAGGTGCACAAGAACGCTGCAGACTCGAAGGTTTCGGTGGAGTGTGACGCCCTCCTGATCGGGGCAGATGCGCGCAGCGATACGTATCCGACCATGGAGATCGATCACGACCAGGTGAAGATCGAGCACGAGGCGCGGGTTTCGAAGGTGGCCGAGGAGCAGTTGTTCTACCTGACCTCGCGCGGCCTGACGGAAGACGATGCCCGCCTGCTGATCGTCAACGGTTTTATGGAGCCGTTCACCAAAGAATTGCCGATGGAATACGCGGTCGAGTTGAACCGGTTGATTGAACTTGAAATGGAAGGGTCGATTGGCTGATGGCAGAGAGCACTACTACTTCCAGGGAGATGGCTCTCGATCAATTTTTGATCGATGAGCATGCACCCGAACTGCACCGCGGACCGGACTGGCTGACAGAGCGTCGGCAGGAAGCCCGCGCCAGTTTCAACGACCAGCCTCTCCCCCGTCGTGGTTTGCACCTGTGGCGTTATACTGATCCGGGCAAGTTCCTGATGGACAAGTCGCTGGTGAGTGATACGTCGTTCGGTGAAAACTACGACATGGTCGAGCAGCTGGAGTTGCAGCACCTGAAGGACGGTCATTTGGCCGCGCTGGTCAGTGACCTCGGCGGTCGCGAGATCCAGATTCACCGTTCCGAGTCGGAGCTGCCCGAAGCGGTGGTGATTGCATCGCTTTCCGAGGCGGCGCAGGCGCATGAAGAGATCGTGCAGAAGTACCTGTACGAGTTGGTGCACAAGGATACCGGCAAGTTCGAAGCGATGAACGGCGCGTTGTGGAATGACGGCATCTTCATTTACGTGCCGAAGAATGTCGAAGTAACCAAGCCGGTGCACCTGCTTCGTGAGGCTGGTCGCAATAAGTCGGCGCACTTCGCGCGGCTGCTGGTGGTGATTGAAGACAATGCCAGGCTGACGATTGTCGATGAGTACGGGGGCGGGTCTTTTGATATTGCCGACGGCCGTTCGCTGGCCAACTCGGTGGTCGAGTTGTACGGCGGTCCGAACAGCCACATGCGGTACGTTCCGTTGCAACGCCAGGCGAGCGGGATGACGTCGTACCTGACGCATCGCGCCCGCATCGAGCAGGGAGCGACGATGCTGACGGTGCCGCTGGCGTTCGGCGGCGCGATCAGCAAGGCCAACTTCGGTGTAACCATGAATGGTGAAGGCGCCGACAGCCGGATGTACGGCATGCTCTTCGGCACCGGCCGTCAACACTTCGACAATCACACCCTGCATCATCACGCGGTCGGCAAGACGTTCAGCGATATCGATTACAAGGTGGTTCTGCGAGACCGGGCGGTGTCGGCCTATACCGGGCTTATCCGTATCGACAACGGCGCCAAGGTGTGTGAAGCCTACCAGGAGAACCGCAACCTGCTTCTCAACAAAGGGACGCGCGCCGAGACGATTCCGGAACTGGAGATTCTCAACGAAGAGGTGTCGTGTTCACACGGCGCCACGATCGGCCCGATCGATCCCGAGCAGATCTTTTACCTCGGTTCGCGCGGTGTTGACCGCGAGCGGGCGGTGCGGATGATTGTCGGTGGCTTTGTGGCCGATACCTTGAAGCTGGTGCCGGAAGATCTTCGCGAACGTATCACCAGCTTCGTGGCCCAGCGGCTGGAGGATATCTGATGGCCGAATTTGTCCGGGTAGCGTCGCTTGACGACATCCCGCAGGGCAGCATGAAGGGCTTCGAAGTGGGCTACGACCGGGTGTTGATCGTCCACACCGAGAAGGGTGTGTTTGCGCTCAACGACGAGTGCTCGCACCAGGCGGTGCCGTTGTCGGACGGCAAGCTGACCCGCAGCGGCCAGGTTGTCTGTACGGCGCACGGCGCGCGGTTCAACCCGGAAACGGGGGCGGTGGAGGAGGCACCGGCGATTGTCGGCGTCGACCGGTATGATACGAAGGTGGAAAACGGCGAGATATTCGTCAAATTCGATTAACGCCAGACTGACGAAAGAACGACGTGAAGAAGTATGAACAGAGCCAGAGTTCGGCCGGTACAACCGGCAGCGCCGACATATCGGAGAAGCGTATCGATGCGGCGGCAGTGAAAGCCGACTTTCCGGTCCTGGACCAGGAAGTGAACGGCCGGAATCTGGTGTATTTGGATAATGCGGCCTCGACGCAGAAGCCAAAGGTGGTGATCGACGCCCTGGTGTCGTATTACCAGCGCGACAACTCGAACATTCACCGGGGTTTGCATACCCTGGCGGAACGCGCCACGGCGGCGTACGAAAATACGCGTCGACATGCGGCCAGGTTCGTGGGCGATGTGCTGCCCGAGGAGATTGTGTTTACGTCGGGCACCACCCACGCCATTAACACCGTGGCGGCGACGTGGGGCGAGGAGAACATCTCGGAAGGGGACGAAATCCTCATCACCGAGATGGAACATCACGCCAACCTGATTCCGTGGATGATGCTGGCGAAGCGCAAGGGTGCGACGCTGCGGCGGATTCCGATTACGGCGGACGGTTACCTCAAGATGGAGCAGCTCGACTCGCTGCTGACCGACAAGACAAAACTGGTTGCGGTCAGCCATATGTCGAATGTGCTGGGGACGATCAACCCGGTGGCCGACATCGTGGCGGCGGCGAAGAAAGTCGGTGCGCTGGTCCTGGCCGACGGCGCCCAGGCGGCGCCGCACATGCCGGTGAACGTGAAAGAGCTTGAAGTCGATTTCTATACTTTCTCGGCGCACAAGATGCTGGGACCAACCGGCGTGGGCATCCTGTACGGCCGCAGGGAGCTGCTGGAAAACATGCCGCCCTTCCTGACCGGTGGCGAGATGATCCAGAAGGTGACATTCGACGAAGCGACATGGGCAGACCTGCCCCATAAGTTCGAGGCGGGTACGCCGAATATCGCCGACGTAGTTGCCTTCGACGCGGCGCTGACGTATCTTGAGAATCTTGGTATGGACGCGATCCGTCGCCATGAGATCGAACTGAGCGACTACACGATACAGAAGCTGCTGGAGATCGACGGTATCGAGATCCAGGGGCCGACGGATGGGCGAGATCGCGGCGGCGCGATCTCGTTTACGGACGCGAACATTCACCCCCACGATATCGGGACGTTTCTCGATTCGCGCGGGGTGGCGGTGCGCGCCGGTCACCACTGCGCACAGCCGCTGATGCGGGTGATGGGCAAAGTGGCGACAGCGCGGGCATCGCTGTACGTGTATAACGACGAGGCGGACATCGATGCACTGGCGTCGGCAATTCGGGAAATGCAAAAGTATTTTGGTGGATGATGAACGAACAACTCGATGATATGTATCGGGATATCATTCTCGATCACTATCGCGCACCGCGCGGCAAGAAAGCAATCAGTAAGTGCGACATCTCGTCGGAAGGACACAACCCCTCCTGCGGCGACGAGGTCGAGCTGCAGGTCGAGATGGAGGACGGCACGATCAAGGATGTGCACGTTGACTGTCGCGGCTGCGCCATCAGCGTGGCGTCTGGCTCGATGCTCGCCGAGATGTGCAGGGGGAAGTCGCTGGAGGACGTCAAGCAGCTCTCCGGTGTCGTCAAGACACTGCTCAAAGAGGGCACCCTGCCCGACGACCAGGATCTCGGCGATCTGGACGCGCTCCAGGGAGTGAAGAAATTCCCGGTGCGAGTCAAGTGCGCGCTTTTGGCGTGGGCGACCTTGATGGAAGGTATCAAGTCGTTCGAAGGGAACGGCAAAGACGAATCGAAGACGAGCACGGAAGAAGATTAGAGGGACTGACAGACATGCCCGCTCCGAATAAAGAACAGGTGATGGAAGCGCTCAAGCCGGTGCAGGATCCGGAGATACGGATCGGCATTGTTGATCTCGGCTTGATCTATGATGCCTTGATCTCAGACGACAACGAGGTCGAGGTGAAGATGACACTGACCACGCCGGGCTGCCCGTATGGTGAGATGTTGATGACGATGGTACATAGGGCGGTGGAAGAACTGCCGGAGGTAGCGGCGGTCAAGGTGTCGCTGGTCTGGGACCCGCCGTGGGACCCCAAAGAGATGGCCTCGGACCTGGCAAAGGATCAGCTGGGTATCTGGTAAGCGTCGAGCATTGAAAAGATATGAGAGAGCGCCGCCGGCTTATACGCAGGCGGCGCTTTTGTGTCGCAGGGCTATACTGTGCGATCGGGTAGCTGGCCGGTCCGGGCGGCACGGACACGGGAGCCGGCGGCAATGCCGAGAATGGGCAGCAGTATCATGGCCAGTGAAAACCAGAACGGCTGGCCGCCGCGGGCTGACAACAGGGCGCCGACATTAAAGATGATGGTGACCGCGGCCATGTACAGCGCGTGGCGAGCTACCTCGGTGCGGACAATGACAGCCATGATATAGCTCCCGGCGAAATAGCAGGCAAAAGCGATCACGAAATTGAAGCCGATCCAGGCGGCCGAAGGATCGAGCTGCGGTTCCCGGATGTCGTAGCCGAACTGAGCATCGAGCGCCAGGGTGGCGACAAGCTGGACGCTTGAGGCGAGGATATAGCCGGTGACGACGGCGACGGCGCTGCGCAGCATTGAGGTTCCTTTCAGGTCGATGGTCGGTTCCGTGATAATCCCAACAAGCGAAAGGTACTGGTTCCGGGCAACCTAAAAAGCACGGGGTCCATTTTGTTGTGAAATTCGGAACGAGGCATGAAACCGGGAGTGTAGCAACGGCGTTTCAGGTTAGACTATAGAAACCGGGCACGAAAGAACATAAGGACAGGCAGCATGGCCGCAGAGAACAACCGACCCGATCTGGGTTCATTGAAGATAGACCGCAAGAAAAAGTACTCGGGTCCGCCGAAACGTCGCTGGTTCCGATGGGTCATTGCCCTGCTGGCGGTGATCGCGATCGTCCTCGCATTCATTGCCTTTCGCGACGATATCACACCGGCCACGAGTGTCAAGGTTGCGACGGCGACGGTACTGACCGGAACCGATGCCCAGGCGACGCTGGTCGCGACCGGCTATGTGGTGGCACAACGCAAGGCCGAGGTAGCCTCGAAGGGGACCGGCCGCCTCGAGTATCTGGCATTCGAGGAGGGTGATACCGTGCTGCAGGGGCAGGTAATTGCAGAGCTGGACAATGACGACATCGAAGCGCAGCTTGACATAGCGCGGGCCGAACTGGAGCTGGTGAAAGTCGACAGCCTGCAGGCGGGGCGCTCATTTCGACGTAGCGCCGACCTGCTAAAAACTGGCTCAGTAACGCCGTCCCAGTATGAAGAAGTAGAAGCGGCGTACCTGCGTTCGAAGGCGGCGGTCGATGCCGCCGCCGCGGCTGTCGAAGTGGCCGAGGTGGCGCTGGAGAATACGATTATCCGGGCGCCGTTCGATGGTACGGTGCTGACGAAGAACGCCGATGTCGGCGATGTTGTCGCGCCGTTCGCATCCTCGGCGACGTCGAAAGGCTCGGTCGTGACCATGGCCGACATGAATTCGCTCGAGGTTGAAGCCGACGTTTCGGAGGCCAATATCAACAAGGTTATCGTCGGCCAGCCGTGTGAGATCATCCTCGACGCCTACCCCGAGTCGCCGTATCCCGGGCGCGTGAAGAAGATCGTTCCCACGGCCGACCGGAGTCGTGCTACCGTGATGACCAAAGTCGCCTTTGCAGCAATCGACGATCGGGTGCTGCCGGAGATGTCGGCCCGGGTCAACTTCTTCCTCGATGCCGGCAGGAAGGAAACGACGGCCCGCGGCCAGGTGGTGGTAATACCGAACGACGCATTGACGCGTCGCGACGGCGGCACCGTGGTGTTTGCCTTGAACGGCGAGTACGTGGAGTCGGTGGCGGTGAAAACCGGTCGCGAACTGGGACGCCTCACCGAGGTCCTGAGTGGTATCGCTGCCGGTCAACAGGTGGTCCTCTCCCCGCCCGGCAAACTGCAGGCCGGCCAGAAAGTCGAAGTCACACAGTAGGATGAATACGATGGCACAACCGTTGGTTCGTATAGATAACCTGTACAAGTCATACTGGCGCGATCGCATCGAAATTCCAGTACTGAACAACATCAACCTGACGATTAGCGAGGGAGAGTTCCTTGCCCTCATGGGACCGTCGGGGTCGGGCAAGACGACGCTGTTGAACCTGGTTGCCGGTATCGACCGACCGTCGGAAGGCAGCCTGTTTGTCGGCGACGATGACCTGGTGACGATGTCGGAGGGTGAGCTGGCGGTCTGGCGATCGAACAACATCGGATTCGTGTTCCAGTTCTACAACCTCATGCCGGTGCTCAATGCGTTTGAGAATGTTGAGCTGCCGCTCCTGCTGACCGGATTGAGCCGCAAAGAGCGGCGGCAGCAGGTAGAGACGGCGTTGACGGTGGTTGGTCTGGCCGACCGGATGAAGCATTACCCCAACCAGTTGTCGGGCGGCCAGGAGCAGCGGGTGGCGATTGCGCGGGCGATCGCGACCGATCCGTCGCTGATCCTGGCGGACGAACCGACCGGCGACCTCGATAAGCAGTCGGCCGAAGCCATCATGCATCTGCTGGCCGACCTGAACCAAACGTACGGCAAGACAATCGTCATGGTGACCCATGATCCGCGGGCGGCGGAAAAGGCATCGGTAATACGACATCTTGACAAGGGCGAACTGATCGCAGCATGAAGCTTCTCAAACTTATCGCACGCAACGCCATGCGCCACAAGTTGCGTACCTCGCTGACAATTTTCGGCCTGGCGATCGCCGTGCTGGCGTTCATTATCATCAGGGCGTCGATCGGAGCCTGGTACGCCCAGTCGGAGGCGGCCTCGCCCAATCGCTTGATCACCCGCAACGCCGTATCGCTGGTATTCACGATGCCGATGTCGTATCGCGACCGGATGTTGAAAGTCGACGGTGTGACGGGAGTGTCGTACTCGCAATGGTTCGGCGGGAAGTACATCGACGACCGCAACTTCTTCGCCCAGTTCGCAATCGATCATGAAACGTATTTCGAGATGTACCCCGAATTCGTTATCGAGCCGGAGGCATGGCGGGCGTTTGAGTCGCGACGCAACGCTGTGATTGTCGGTCGCAAACTGGCTGATCGCTTCGGCTGGGAGATCGGCGACAACATCCAGTTGATCGGCACGATCTTTCCCGGAGACTGGGATTTTGAAGTTGTCGGCATCTATACGGGGGCCGAAGAAAACACCGATGAATCGACGTGGTACTTCCGGTTTGACTATCTCGACGAACGGATGAAACAGGATTTCCCCGGTCGCGCCGGCCAGGTCGGCGGATATCATATACAGATAGCTGATCCGTCGGAAGCGGCGCGGGTGTCGCAGGAGATCGACGCGCTGTTTGTCAACTCGTCGGCCGAGACCCTGACCGAGACGGAAGAAGCGTTTCAACTGAGTTTTGTCGAGATGGCGAGTGCGATCATTACCGGGCTGGAAGCGATTTCCGTGCTGGTTATCGGCATCATCCTGCTGGTACTGGCCAACACCATGGCAATGACCGCACGCGAGCGGGTTAATGAGTATGCGGTGATGAAGACACTGGGCTTCAGGCCCTATCACCTGGCTGGTTTGATCATGGGAGAATCGCTGTTCATTGCGGCAGTCGGCGCCGGCATGGGACTGCTCTTGACGATACCGGCGAAGCAGTTGGTGGGTATCGCGCTTTCGACGTTCTTCCCGGTGTTCAATGTGAGTATGGTTACAATGGTGCTGGCGGTGACCTCGGCGATTGTCGTCGGGATCGTATCGGCAATCTTCCCTACCGCCAAGGCGGTGCGAACACCGATCGTCGAAGGATTGAGGATAATCGACTGATGAAGCTGCTGCTCTCATACTCCTGGCGCAATGTGCTGACGCGCAAGCTGACCTCCGGCCTGACGGTGTTTGGTATCGGGCTGGTGGTCTTTGTCTTCTCGGCCGTGCTGATGCTCTCACACGGCCTGGACAACGCGCTGGTGTCGACCGGGAGCGACGACAACGCGATCGTCATTCGCAAGGCGTCCAAGACGGAAGTGCAGTCGATACTGGATCGGAGTATGGCCGGGGTGGTAAAAGCGGATCAGAACATCGAGCAGGCATCGGATGGCACCCCCCTGTTTGCCAACGAGATCCTGGTGCTGATATCGCAGGAGAAGCGCGGGACAACCGATGCGTCGAATGTTCCGGTACGCGGGGTGACGGCCATGTCGACGGTGATCCGGCCGAGTTTCAGTTTGGTCGAGGGGCGGTTGTGGCAGCCGGGCACCAGCGAGATTATCGCCGGTCGCAAGGTTGCGGGCGGTTTCGAGGGGGCGGGCATGGGCGAGACAGTTCGTTTCGGGGCGCGCGAGTGGACGGTGGTCGGGATCTTCGAGACCGACAACTCGGCGTTCGAGAACGAGATATGGGGGGATGTCGACCAGTTGATGGATGCCTTCGGGCGGCCCGTCTTCTCCTCGTTTACCATGAAACTGAAGGATGTGTCAGCGTTCGACCTGATGCAGGCGCGGCTCGAGGCTGATCCGAGGTTGACGGTGGATGTCCGACGCGAGAAGCGGTACTACGCTGATCAGTCGCAGTTGACGACGACCTTTATCAATGTGTTGGGGATTGTCATCTCGGTCGTCTTCTCAATGGGGGCGATTGTGGGGGCGATGATCACGATGTATGCATCGGTAGCGGCACGTACCAAAGAGATCGGCACCTTGCGGGCGCTCGGTTTTTCGCAGCCGACGATCCTGCTGACATTTCTTGTCGAGGCGATACTGATTTCGGTCGTGGGTGGCGTGCTGGGGGTGCTGTCGGCCACGTTTTTGCGGCGGGTCGAGGTGTCGACCACCAACTGGGATACGTTCGCCGAGATCGCATTTACCTTCGAGTTGTCGCCGGAGATTATCGGCGGCGCGCTGACGTTTGCGATTGTCATGGGGCTGGTCGGTGGGTTTCTGCCGGCAGTGCGGGCGTCGCGCCTGGAGATTCTGTCGGCGCTCAGGGCGAAGTAGTATTCGTTGTAGGGCAGCCTCAGCCCTGCGAGGCTTTCATTCACAATAGACGCTGTCTAAGACTGTAATGGGCAACTGCCTGCGCAGGTACGACGTGTGATGGGTTCTGAGCTACCGTCAAAACTTCTTATCTCTAATCGCAAAGATGTAGTCGGTGGCGGCCGGTTCGTGGCCGGCGTCACGAAGCAACGTTGCAACCTGGCCGCGGTGATACGCCGAGTGGTAGAGCATGTGGGTCAGGATGTCGCGCATGCTGTTTTCGAACGTCTCCCCTTTCGTGTTGGAGTAATTTGTCATGGTGTCGAGATCGGCGTCGGTGCGTTTTTCCAGGAAACCCTGCCATGCTTTGCCAAGCTGGTGGATCGACTCCTCGATCTGCTTGGTGGTCATTTCGGGCCACATCCTGAGATCGGCCGACGGATGTCCCATGCGATTGAGCCAGGCCCATTCGGCGGAAATGAGGTGGGCCATCACCCGGTGCACCTTTTCCGGCGGGTCGGCGACGTTTTTGATGGACTGGTGGGTCTGGCCGTTGGCCCAGTAGTCGTACTCGAACTGTTTGCGGAAGTGGTCTATAGTGATCATTGGTCCTCCTGACGTGTGATTGTGTAACGCGTGGAGGTAGCGGGATGTTTCGGGGGGTGGGGATGGATTCGCAGGCCAGGTTCCTTGTGAACCTGACGTTTGTGTGGATGATCCAGATGCCAGGTTGGCGAGCAACCTGACCTGCATACTACCTTACATCAAACTATAACCGCCGTCGACGATGACGGTCTGGCCGGTGACCCAGGTCGCTTTCGGGCTGCACATGAAGGCTGCGACGGCCGCTACCTCTTTGGGCGTACCGACACGTTTGAACGGCGTACGTGCCGATACTTCCTCGAGCATCTGCTTGTAGTTCGGAAACACTTTCAAGGCATCCGTATCAATAAAGCCGCCCGATACGCAGTTGACCGTAATGTGCCGTTCGGCGAACTCGATCGCCATGTACTTGACGATATTTTCGATCGCTGCTTTCGACACACCGATGGCGGCGTAGCCGGGGATATAGCGGATCGAACCGAGCGACGACAGGGCGACAATGCGGCTGTGGTCGGGCATGATCGGTGATGCCAGCTGGACGCAGTTCAGGAAGGCGCGGGCGTTGGTGTGCATGGAAAGATCCCACGCCTTGTCGTCGATTTCCAGCATGCTGGTGTACAGTCCGAGCGCGGCGTTGGAAACGAGGATGTCGAGTTTGCCAAAGCGTTCCTTGATACCCTCGAAGATCGGCGGCAGTTGTTCGTGATTGCCGATATTGGCGCGGTGGGCGTAGCATTCAACGCCGTAGGTATCTTTAATTTTATCCTCGGCCGCTTTGGCGTTGGAGCGGCTGCGGAAGTAGTTGAGTACGATGTTGGCGCCTTGAGCGGCCAGTTCTTCGGCGATGGCCAGGCCGATCCCCCGGGTGCCACCCGATACGAATGCAATCTTGCCCTTCAGTTCCTTCTCCATAGAAGCATCCCCTGCTCTATTGTACGGTTTCGAATTTTTGGTGTCAGACGTGATCGCCGCCCGATTGCGACTTGATGTCTTCGTCCAGTTCGTCCAGCGTGATCGGCCGGAAATCGGTCTCGAACACGTCGGCATATTTCTTTACCAGCAACTGGCCGAAATCGTAGCGGTCGATTTCCTTGCCGGTCAGCTTGCTGAGCGAGGTCATGGTTTTCGAATTGAGGCCGCACGGGTTGATACTGTCGAAGCTGGAGAGGTCGGTATTGAGATTGATGGCGGCGCCGTGAAAGGAGATCCACTTCTTGATCGCCACGCCGACCGAGGCAATCTTGCGATCGTCCACCCACACCCCGGTATACTCGTTATCTTTGCGCGCGGTCACGGTGTACTCGGCGAGAGCATCGATAATACCCTGCTGAATGTTGGACATGAACTTTTTGACGTCGCGGCCGCGCCGCGCGATGTTGAACACGAAGTAGGCGACGAGCTGGCCGGGGCCGTGGAAGGTGACGTCGCCGCCGCGCTCGACAAAGACCGCCTGGTCAGCAAGGCTCTTGTAGTTTTCCTCGTGACCGTCCTTGCCCACCGTGACCACGGGCGGATGTTCCAGCAGGATGATGGTATCACGGGCCATGCCGCCGCGTCGCATGTCGACGAGGTTGCGCTGCCAGCGGAGGGCGCGTTCATACTCGACCGTGCCCAGTTCAAGCCACCAGCCGTACCGTATGCCGTGATCAAGCGCCATACTTATCGGAGGTACAGCAGCAGTTTGCGCAGGTCGGCGAGATACTCGTGGACACGGTGCAGGAACTGCACGGCGGTGTGACCGTCGATCAAGCGATGATCGAACGACATGCCGAAGTTCGAGATATGCCGCACCGTGATCTCGTCGTTCACTACCCACGGTTTCTTCACGATGGCGTGAACACCGAGGATGGCGACCTGCGGCTGGTTGATAATCGGAGTCGAGCCGGTGGCGCCGAACATGCCGGCGTTGGTCAGGCTGAAGGTGCCGCCGGAGACATCGTCGGGCGTAAGCTGATTCTTGCGCGCCTTCTCGCCTATCTGCTGCAGTTCGACGGCGATCTCGACGATTGTTTTCTTATCACAGTCCCTGATGACCGGTACAATGAGGCCCTCTTCGCGGGCGACGGCGATGCCGATATTGTAGAAATTCTTGAGGACGATTTCTTTTTCGGTCATCGAGGCGTTGACCTTCGGGAATTCCTTGAGACCCATGCAGACTGCTTTGGCGACAAACGGCATGTAGGTCAGGTTGGCGCCGTAGGTTTCGACGAACCAGGGTTTGATCTCTTTGCGATACTCGACCAGGTTGGTCATGTCGACATCTTCAAAGGTCGTGACATGGGGCGAGGTCTGAACCGATCTTACCATGTGCTCGGAAATAACCTTGCGGATACCCTCTACCGGCTTGCGGGTTTCACGCCGGTTGGCCGGCAGCGGCTCAAACCTGGGAATCTCGACATGCACTTTGGGTTCCGGCTTGGCCGGCGCCTGCGGCTGGGCGGAGGGTGCGGCGGCGGCGGCAGGACGGGCGGTCCCTTCCGGCATGGTTGGCAGCGGCGGAGTCGGGATCGGACCGAGGGTAAAGCCCTTGTCGGTGGTTCGTTCTTCGATAGCCCGCTCAACATCGTCAACCGTCACGATACCGTCCTTACCGGTCGGGGTGATGCTGGACGGATCGAGGTCGTACTGGCGCACCATCATCTTGACCTTGGGCGACATCTTCCCCTTGCCACGGTCGCCGGTTGCCTTGGGGGCCGGCCTGGCCGGCTGCGGCTTATCTTTTGGCGCGGGGGTTTCTCCGGTCGTTGCTTTTTCAGCCTTTTCCGGCTTGGCAGCGTGCGATGGTTCGGCCGCTTCGGTGGCCGACGGGGCCGGCTCGGCGTCGCCGGTGCCGTCGTCGATACTGGCAATGCGAGTACCGACCGGAACAACTTCGCCCTCCTTGGCGTACTGGTGGGTCAGGACGCCCTCGGTTTCGGCGGGAATTTCGACGTTTACCTTGTCGGTCATCAGCTCGACGAGGGGTTGATTCAATTTGACCTTATCGCCGACCTTGACCTTCCACTCCAGGATTGTCCCTTCAAGAACCGATTCGCCCATCTGGGGGACTAAAACATCGAATGCCATCGCGTGATTCCTCTATACAAACAAGTGCATGTAATTTGCAGCTAATGGGTTAACGGGCGGAAATATAGCCCATTTAGGTCGACAGTCAAGCGAGAGGGAGAAAATTTCGGTTCAGCCGATCTCCAGCATCTTCTGAAGCGCCAGGAGCGCTTCCGAACGCATCGGTTCGTCGACCCGGATCGGCTTGATATCTTCGAGGTTTTCGAGGCAGTAAGCCAGGTCGTTGAGGGTTGTGCGGTACATATTGGCACAAACCGGGCAGGTCTGGCCGGACAGCTCGATAATCGTCTTGTCCGGATGCTCGTGGGCCATGCGATTGATCAGGTTGATCTCGGTGCCGATGGCGATGGTCGCGCCGGGCTCGGCGTTGGCGCAGAACTCGACGATGTGCCTGGTTGAGCCGGCCGAGTCGGCCAGCTTGACAACATCGTGCGGGCACTCCGGGTGCACCACGATCTTGATACCGGGGTAGTTCCGGCGCATCTCGGCGACGTGCTCCGGACGGAAATTGGTGTGAACGTGGCAGTGTCCCTTCCACAGGATGACTTTGGCGCGTTCGATCTGTTCTTCGGTCAGGCCGCCATCTTCGCGGGAAAAATCCCAGATAACCATCTGTTCCGGCTTGATACCGTAGTTAATGCCGGTGTTGTAGCCGAGATGCTCGTCCGGGAAGAAGAAGACTTTCTGGCGCTGGTTGAAGGCCCACTCCATGGCGCCGGCGGCGTTGGACGAGGTGCAGATGAGACCGCCGTTACGTCCCGTAAACGCTTTTAGACCGGCGGCAGTATTCATGTATGAGATCGGCATGATGTTTTCGGTGCCGGCGACCTCGTCGAGATAGTCCCAGGCCTCGAGCACGTCGGCCATCTCCGCCATATCGGCCATAGGGCAGCCGGCCAGTGGGTTGGGCAGGTAGACGGTCTGTTTTTCGGAGGTCAGGATGTCGGCCGATTCAGCCATGAAGTGCACACCGCAGAAGACAATGAATTCGGCCTTGTCGCTGCCGGCCGCGATCTGCGACAGGCCATAGCTGTCGCCCACGTGATCGCCAAAACCGACCACTTCCAGCCGCTGGTAGTGGTGGGCCAGGATCATCAGGCGTTCACCAAACCGTTGCTTTTGGGCAGTGATGCGCGCCTTGAGATCGTCAATCCCGGCTTCGCGATATTCCTGGGGCAGCGAGAAATACATGGTGTATCAGTCCCCCTGGGCCTGTTTCTCCTGTTCTTCCTTCATCTTAATCCGCTTCAACTTGCGCTGGACCAGTTCGTGCTTATCGGTCGAATGACCGGGCGACACCTTGGCCTTGGGGTCGAGATAGTTCTTGGCGTTGTTGACAGCGATGGCGACTTCGCCGCAACCGGTCGAAATCAGTTTCAGCTTACCGTCGTACGTAACGATGTCGCCGGCGGCGTAGACGCCTTCAATATTAGTACGCATGCGACTGTCGACCTTGATGGCGTTTTTCTCGAGTTCGAGACCCCAGTTTTCGATCGGGCCGAGGTTGGTAATGAAACCGATGTTGAGCACGACTGCGTCGACATCCATCTCGACCTCTTCCCCGGTCTGGGTCTGCACGATGGTGGCGTGCTCTACCCAGTCTTCCCCCTCAAGCTCCTTTAACTCCCAGAAGGGAAACTTCATTTCGACGGACGAGTCCATCACCCGGCGGATCGAATCCTCGTGAGCGCTGAAGAAGTCGTTGCGATGGATAAGGGTGATACTGGCGGCGACCGGTTCGAGCATCATGGCATAGTCGAAGGCGGTGTCGCCGCCGCCAACAATCAGGATATTCTTATCGCGGAAATCGTCGAGCCGTCGGCAGAAGTAGTAAACACCGTGGCCCTCGAGTTCCTTGAGGTTGGGGACATCGAGGCTGCGCGGCACATAGGCGCCGAGGCCGGCACAGATGATGACCGTGCGCGAGTAGTGTTCGGCCTTGTTGGTGGTGAGCGTGATAATGCCGTCGTCACCACGCTTGATATCGGTCACTTTTTCGCCCAGGGCGAAGCTGTGCGGGTACTGCGAGGCCTGCTTTTCGAGTTCACGCACGAGGACTTTGGCGAGGACCTTGGGAAAGCCGGCGACGTCGTAGATATATTTGTCAGGGTAGAGGGCCATGAGGCCGCCGCCGAGTTCTTCAAGCATGTCGATCGCCTTCATCTTCGACATCCGCAGGCCGGCGTAATACATGCCGTAGAGGGCAACCGGGCCGGCCCCGATAAAGGTGATATCGTATATGTCGCGAGTCGTATTGTCCATATCCATCACTGTTTGAACACGCCCGAAGAACAGTTGTTTCCGGTTTCCCCGCAATAACTTACGCAAATGAAGGGAAGCCGGCTGGGACGCTCAGTCAGTCCTGTATCAGTGCCAGCTGGCGGAACAGTTCGTCGTGATCCGGCAAGACCATCAGCTCGGAATGCTCGATATAGCGGATGATCCCTTTCTTGTCAATGAGGAAGAGGGAGCGCAGCGCATAGCCGCCACGATCGTAAAAGACGCCATACTTGCGGGCAACCTCACCGTGGGGCCAGAAATCAGACATGAGCGGGAAACTGAGGCCGCCCAGTGACTTGGCCCAGGCGAGGTGACAGGGAATGGGATCGGTGGAGACAGCGAGTACCTGGCAGTTGAGGTGATCGAAGTCGTCGATGCGCTTCTGGTAGTCGGGGATCTGCTGGGAACAGACGGGGGTGAAGTCGCCCGGATAGAAGGCAAGCAGGACATGCCTGCGGCCCTCGTACCATTCGAGGTTGAGCTCTCCCTCGTTATGGGTGGGCAGCGTAAAATCGGGGGCATGATCGCCAACCCGGAGTCTGGCGGTCTTTTCTTCAGCGATTTGAGCCAAGGTGGTACTCCTGCCTATGATACACCGATTCGGTCGAGACGTTCCTACACGTCCTCGGCGTGAAAACCGTCCGGCATATCGTCGTCCCCTTGATACTCGACAAACTTATCCTCGGGCGCGCCACAGATCGGGCACACCCCGGGCGGCTCTTCGTCGTCATGCACATAGCCGCAGATTTCACATTTCCACTGCATGTCCTACCTCCCGTGTGATCGCCCGCCGAGCCCGGCGATCATGTCGCAGCCTGAGCCTCAGTGCTCGAGTGGCTGGGTGTCGTCGTATTCAAACCAGCTGTAGTTGCCGCCCATGGCATCCTTCTCCGCCTGCAGCAGTTCGAAGTGGTGGTGTTCTTCGTCGGCCAGCTTATCGAAGATGTTGCGGAAGGTTTCATCCTCGATCAGGTCGCGTTCGGCCTTGTAGTACCTGGTCGCGGCCAGTTCGGCCTCAATAGCCAGGTTCACGAATTCGATCTCGGTGTGGCGATCTTCGACGTGGCCCTTGCGGAAGATCTCCGTGAGCACGCTGAGGCCCTTGTCGGGCAGTTCACCGACCTCGCCGCCGATATGCCGGTCCCAGATTTCCTGGAGCGTTTGCTTGTGGCGGATCTCGTCGTCGCGCAGCGACTCGAGCAGTTTCTTTGCGGTCGAGTTGCTCGCCTTCTTCGACAACAGGTCGTAGAAACGGTAACCGTCCTCTTCCCCGCGCATGGCCCGCTTGAGTACTTCGGCTGCTTTCTTTTTCTCGTTATCCATATTTTGCCTCGCTGTGTCTTACTTGTTTTCTACTGATTGCTGGTTTCTAATATAATCAATTGCCCGGCGCATGCGCTCAACGACTTTTTCCTTTCCCAGTGCGACCAACAGGTCGAACAGTCCGGGACCGGAGGGTACGCCGCTGACAGCGAGCCGGGTGGGATGTATGAGTTTGCCGCGCTTCACACCGCGCGCCTCGGCCACTTCGTTGAGGGCCTGCTCGACGTCGTCGTGATTAAACGATTCGAGGGCGTCGAACCGGTCGGCCAGATCGGTGAGGATGGCGGCGCCGTCGGCCGTGAAGTTCTTCTCGGCCGCCTGTTCGTCGTAGGTAAAGTCGAACTCGAAGAAGTAGCCGCCCATACTGACGAAATCGGTGAGGCGACGCACCCGCTCCTTGAGCAGGCGGACCACCAGGCGGAGATAGTCCCAGCGGGTTTCCAGCCAGTACCTGGTAGTCAGGCCAGCCTCGACAAACATCGGCGCCACCAGCTCGGCCAGTTCGTGGTCGGAGCGCTTCTGGATGTGGGCGTAGTTGAAGGCTTCGAGCTTTTCTTCGTCGAAAACGGCATTGGCATTATTAAAGTGCCTGTCATCGAACAGTTCGATCAGTTCGTCGACGGTGTAAATCTCCTGATCCGTTTTCGGACTCCAGCCCAGCAGCGAAAGGTAGTTAAAGAGAGCTTCGGGGAGGAAGCCGTCGTTGCGGTATTCGCCGACATCCTTGTCGCCCAGCCGCTTGGATACCTTTTTCTTGTCCGGACGCAGGATGAGCGGTACGTGGCCGAACGCCGGTACCTCCCAGCCAAGGGCGCGGTACAAGAGAATTTGCTTGAAAGTATTGGTGACGTGGTCGTTGCCACGTATCACGTGGCTGATGCCCATCTCGTGATCGTCGATGACGACGGCCAGATTATACGTCGCGCTGCCGTCGGAGCGGGCGATCACGAAGTCTTCGATGTCAGCGCCGGAACGGCTGACCTCGCCGGCTACCATGTCGTTGAAGGTCTGGGTAGCGTCGGGAATCTCCAGACGGATGGTGAACGGTTTACCCTCGGCGAGGAACTTCTGTTCGTCCTCGGGTGACGGTTTGAGGTGTTGGCGCAGTTCACGGTTGCCCTGTTTGGCCTCGCGGATTTCGTCACGGATGGCCGTCACTTCGTCGGGTTCGAGGAAACAGCGGTAGGCGTGGCCGTTGTCGAGGACCTGGGTGGCGTACTGCTGGTACCGGTCGATGCGCTGTGACTGGTAAACTATCTCCTCATCGGACTTCATACCGAGCCACTCGAGCGCGGCAAGGATCGGCTGGATGAGGGCGGCATCGGAGCGGGCGACATCGGTATCCTCGATGCGAATGAGAAACTTGCCGCCATACCGGCGGGCAAACAGGTAATTGAAGATAGCGGTGCGGGCGGTACCAACGTGGAGGTAGCCCGACGGTGATGGGGCGATACGAACGCGAACAGGTGTATCGGTCATGCTGCTGGGGTCCAACTCAGTTTTGTGGGCGCGGCGGTAAGGTCGGGTCGTCGTCGCCCGGTGGTTCATCGTTGCCGTCCGACGGTAGCGGTGGCGGCGGCGGTGGCGAGATCGGCCGATCAGTCGGTGGTTCGTCCGGCTGCTGTTCCTGCCGCTGCGATTGGTAAGTCGGTGGCGGTGGTGGTGGTGGTGGCGTGGCCGGACGGTCGGGCGGCGGTGCAGTCGGTTCGTAGCTCGGCGGCGGAGGAGGAGGGGCGGTCTGCGTTGGCGTGACCGGTCGAACCTCACCGATGGTGGCGAAAGAAAATTCGAGGCCGCCGACAATGCGGGCGATCAGGTTATAGGCGAGGGCGGCGATCATGCCGAACAGGGTACCGAATATGGCGCCGCCGACGGCAAACATGATCGGCATCACAATAAGGAGCAAGCCGAGGGCGGAGGAATCGGTCCCCAGTCCGAGCGCCTGCAGTTCGGGTGACAGGCCCATCGCCAGTGACATCATGATAAACGGTGCATAGAGCAAACCGCTGATGAAACCGAGGATCAGGTGCAGGAAGAAGCCGACTTTGATGACCGGCCAGATGCCGATCGATTTCAGTTCCCAGCGCATACCGCGTTACCTCGCATTTCGTTTGTGCCACCAGAAGGCAGCGCAACCGGGTCTCACTGCCAGTGCTGATCAAGATAGGCAGCAGACGGAAAAAGACAAGTGCATTATGGGCGCGGCAGACCACCGCACCGGTTGTGCAAGGGACGGCAGCCCTTCAAAGTGGCGTCCTGTCCTGTGGCTCAATTACAATTGAAAAACCCCACCGCGCGCGGCGCGCAGTGGGGTGCTCAGATTGAGTCTGGTCTGCAGCCGTTACTTCTCGGACTGTTTCATGGCTGCCTGGGCGGCCGCGAGGCGTGCAATCGGCACGCGGAACGGCGAACAGCTGACATAGTTCAGGCCAACGTCGGCGCAGAACTCGATCGACTTGGGATCACCACCGTGCTCGCCGCAGATACCAACTTTGAGGTCCGGATTGGTCTGGCGACCTTTCTCCTTGCCCATGCGTACGAGCTGCCCGACACCGTCCTGATCAAGGGTGACGAACGGATCTTTCGGCAGGATCTCGTTTTCGACATAGAAGCCGAGGAACTTACCGGCGTCGTCGCGGGAGAAGCCCATCGTCATCTGGGTCAGGTCGTTGGTGCCGAAGCTGAAGAAGTCGGCGGCCTCGGCGACCTCGTTGGCCGTCAGGGCGGCTCGCGGGATCTCGATCATGGTGCCGATCATGTAGTCGAGTTTCTTGATACGATACTTGGAAATGACCTCGCGGGCGACGCGTTCGATCACCTCGCGCTGGTTCTTCAGTTCGTTGACATGACCAACCAGCGGTACCATGATCTCGACCGACACCTTCTTCTTGTTCTTCTGGAGCTCGCAGGCGGCCTCGATGATGGCGCGCGCCTGCATCTCGGTGATTTCCGGGTAGGTGACACCGAGGCGGCAACCGCGATGACCGAGCATCGGGTTCTGTTCATCGAGTTCGTGAATACGAGCGAGGATCTTGGAGAGCCGTTCCTGCTGTTCTTCGAAGTCGTCGGACTTAGGGTCGAGCTTCTTGAGCTTCTCTTCGATTTCCTCTTTGCGCGGCAGGAATTCGTGGAGCGGCGGATCGAGCGTGCGAATCGTGACCGGCAGGCCGTTCATCGCATCGAAGATCTCCTTAAAGTCGGATTTCTGGAAGGGCAACAGTTTGTCGAGTGCGGCCTGGCGGCCCTCCGGCGTATCGGCGAGAATCATCTCCTGAACGATCGGGATACGATCCTCGGCGAAGAACATGTGCTCGGTGCGACAGAGGCCGATACCTTCGGCACCGAACTTACGGGCCTGGGTAGCATCGCGCGGGGTGTCGGCATTGGTGCGCACCCGCATCACGCGTACCTCGTCGGCCCAGGCCATGAACTCGGAGAATTCGCCGGACAACTCGGGTTCGACCGTCGGCACGCTGCCGAGGATAACCTCGCCGGTGGAACCGTTGAGGGTGATCGTCTCCCCTTCCTTAATGATCAGCTTGCCGATCTGGAACTGCTTCTTCTTGGCATTGACGCGCACCGCCTCGGCTCCCGAAACACAGCACTTGCCCCAGCCGCGGGCAACCACTGCAGCGTGGGAGGTCATCCCCCCGCGCGACGTGAGAATGCCGGCCGCCTCGCGCATACCGTCGATATCGTCCGGATTGGTTTCCTCGCGAACCAGGATGGTCGGGCGAGTCTTCTTGGTGTTGGCGACGACATCTTCGGCCGTGAAGTAGACGGCGCCGGTGGCGGCGCCGGGGGAAGCGGCCAGTCCCTTGGCGACGACATCATACTCGGCCTCGGGATCGATACTCGGGTGCAGCAACTGGTCAAGCTGGATCGGCTCGATGCGCATGAGCGCTTCTTCCTTGGTGATCAGCTTCTCCTTGACCATGTCGACGGCGATCTTGATGGCCGCCTGCACGGTGCGTTTGCCGTTGCGCGTCTGCAACATGTACAGCTTGTTTTCCTGGATGGTGAATTCGAAGTCCTGTACATCGCGATAATTCTTCTCCAGCTTGTCGGTGATGTCCTTGAGTTGCTTGTAGACAACCGGCATCTCGTCCTGGAGTTGCTTGATGGGCGAGGGGGTGCGGACACCGGCGACGACATCTTCACCCTGGGCATTGACCAGGTACTCGCCGTAGAATTCCTTCTCACCGGTTGAAGGGTTGCGGGTGAAACCGACACCGGTGCCGGAGGACGTGCCCATATTGCCGAAGACCATCATCTGGATATTGACGGCGGTGCCGATATCGCCCGGAATATCGTGAACACGGCGATACGAGATGGCGCGGGGATTGTTCCATGAGCGGAAGACAGCGTCGCGGGCCATGCGGAGCTGGTGCATCGGGTCTTCCGGGAAATCCTCGCCGGTCTTCTTCTTGATGATCTTCTTGAACTGCTTGATAATTTCCTTGAGGTCGTTTTCCTGCAGCGAGCTGTCCTGCTTGATGCGACGTTCTTCCTTGCGCTTTGAGATAACGTGCTCGAATTCGTCCTTGTCGATACCCATCACGACATTGCCGAACATGGCGATGAGGCGACGGTAGTTATCGAGAGCGAAGCGCTCATTGCCGGTCTTCTCAGCCAGGCCGGCGACCGATTCTTCGTTCAGGCCGAGGTTGAGGATGGTGTCCATCATGCCGGGCATGGAGAAACGGGAGCCGGAGCGGACCGAGACCAGCAGGGGATCGGACGGATCGCCGAGCTTCTTGCCGGCCGACTTTTCGAGTTTGGCGATATACGACTCGAGCTCTTCGTCGATATCCTTCGGGATCGCCATATTGTTGTCGTAGTAACGCTTGCAGACCTCGGTGGTGATGGTAAAGCCGGCCGGGACGGGTACCCCGGCAGCGCTCATCTCGGCGAGGTTGGCGCCCTTGCCGCCGAGCAGGTCGCGCATGGTGGCATCACCGTCAGCCTTACCGTCACCGAAAAAGTAGTAATACTTTCCCTTGGTTGGCGTTTTACCCTTGCGGGCGACGGTCTTGCGGGTGGTTTTCTTTGTCGTTTTCTTCGCTGTGGTTGTTTTCGTGGTTTTCTTCGCAGTCTTTTTGGTCGTTTTCTTCTTGCTGGTGGACTTCTTCCGTGTCGTCGTTTTGGCAGCTTTCTTCGCTGTCATATCTCCTCCGCCATTTGGTATTCAGAGTTCAACGTGGGGCGAATCTACGCAATATGGAGTCCGTGGGCAACCGTAAAAGAAAAGGCGATCGACTGAAAAATCCAGTCCGACCGCCGGCGCACAACGAAAAAAAGCTGGCTCGCGGGTCGGTCACATCGTAAAGAACCGCTCCCCCGACAGGATCTTGTCGATCATGCGGACGGTCTTCTCGACCGGGGCATGCATGAGATCGGACGAATGAAAGGTGCTCCGAATGACCTCGCGAGGGGCGACAAAGCTCGATTTGCCGCGACCGGCGCGCAGTTTCTTCTTGTGGGTGAGATTGTACTGTCGCTGGTATTCCTTGGCTTTCTCCTTGTGCATCTGGTAATACCGGCGCTGGTATTCGCGACGCGCTTCAGCCGTGGACAGCGATCCTTTTCTGGTAGTCTTCTTTTCCGCCGGGGAGTCCTGCGTGATGTTGTCTTGAGTGGCGGCCTTTTCGGGACGTGCCATAACCTCCCTCACTTTCCATGTGAAAAGGTTGTCTACCCTTCGCGACCATGAATGTGCTTCGAATGTCCTGGCATGCTCTGACTAACATGCCGTGCTCCTCTGAATCTGACAAAGTTACAGTAGGATTATTTTTCCTGTATGTCAAGCGAAAAATGTGATTCTCTCGAAAAAAGTGTTAAGTAACTACAGTGATGACCGATATTTAGACGAGCCGCGATTATCCCGGTCCCGTATATTACGTGTATACATCACTTTACATGTATTAATTAATATACAAGTAAGTGCCTGCAAGACAACCAGGTAAGAGAGCGCGACAGCGCGCTGCGGTTGCTGTAAATGGTTCGGGATAGACTTCAACCCCTCCATCGCGCCGGACGGCGCGTGGCTCCTCCTAACTAAGTGCAAGATAAACAGCCTGTTATAGGTTGGGTCAACAAAAAAACGCCCCGAAAATTTTCGGGGCGTTCATTTTTTTTTTGGGCTACCGCCGAAATCAACCTTCGCTGGGCTGCTCCTTCGGACGGTTAACGTGCTGGACTATCTCCTTGACGACATACCCGACCAACAAAACCACAACCAACCAGAAGAAAATCAGGAAGGTGCCGCTGTAGGCCGGGTTGGGATCGGGGGTGGCATCGAAACCGAATAACACCCAGCGGTTGATCTCCTGCACCCGGTTGATGAAGAGCGAAATACGGGCCATGACGGTGAAGCCGAAGGAGGCGCCGAAGCCGATCATCAGCACCCAGATACCGAACTTGGCGACCGCGCCAAAGGTGCCGGTGTGGGCCTTGGAAAAGAAGAAATAGATCAACGCCGCGAAAGTGCCGGCAAAGATGATGACCTGGGAGTAACCGGAAGCGATGTCGAGGTACGAATTGCCCCAGAAGTTGGCCCAGTCGATGTCGATCATCGAGGCTGCCAGCTGCTTGTTGACACGGTTGGCCATCTCCAGGGGGATGGCGATGCCGGTACTGATCCCGATGTAGAGCGCCATCGGCCAGCGCGATAGCCAGGAGTACTGCTTGGAGAAGCGCGCCCACATCATCAGGCCGAGGATAGCCGGCACCAGATACCAGGGGGCATCGGAGTTCAGCCAGAGCACATACCAGTCGCCATCCTCAAGGCGCTCGAACAGGTTCGGCACCAGGCCGTTGTGCCAGAGAATGATGACAAAGTAGCCGGCCGAGACGCCGACCACGAGATGTTCGGCGAACTTGTAGAACGGGTTGTCCTTGTACAGGAACGAGAAAGTCGCAAGCGTCACGAAGGTCGCAAACGTCAGCCAGATATACGTAGTCAAATCCATACTAACGTCCCCCTTCCCTGCGTTCTTGCCGTCTCGAGACGAAATACCCGACATTGCCGATAATGATGAACAGGATGATGGTTATGTGCGCGAACAGTTGTATTCGCATACCGTCGCGCGCCAGGCCGTAATTGTCGGCCAGCTTCTCGTACTGTGCCGCGCCGAGCAGCCCGCCCATGATACCGAAGACCTGGCCGGAGCCGAGGAACGGGTAGTACTGGGCGGTCATGACGCCGGTAAGACCGAGGGCCAGCGGGAAGTTGAACCGTCCCTGGCCGTAGGAGATCCAGAAGTCGGTGATGTTACCGCCGGAAAGGTCGATGACACAGGCGACGTCGTCGTAGTTGAGCACGCCCTGCATCATCGGCAGTGAATCGAGCGGCGTACCGTAGTAGTCGCGCGGGAAGGGGAGGCGGAAATCCTGCCCCATACCGAGGATAACGAGGGCAAAGTATGGCTTGTAGCCAAGGAACGTATAGTCGACGCCACGGATGATTTCACGTCCTTCATACTCGATGTCGTTGTAGACGCGGGTTTCCCTGAGGGAATCGGCGATATCGCGCAGGGCCTGGTCGGCCATGCCCGGTCCGTTCTGCGACAGGGCGGTGACCAGCACCTTCAACTCCTTTCGCCAGCAGTGTTCGATGATGGCGTACGTCATCGGGTGCAGCTCGGCCAGGTTGTTGGGATCATAGTCGATGGCGATCATCACAATCTCGCCGGGCGGCAGGGAGTCGACAAAATCGTAGATGACGCGCACTTCGTCTTCGACGATGATGGGCACCTCGAAGTCGGCGACATAGGCCCAGATGCAGATGATGATGAGGAACAGGAAGATCCAGCGCCGGTCAAGACGCATTAAGCGATCAAATAAATTCATAGCGACAGCACCTTATCCTTTCCCCATGTATCCCCGCTCGATACCGAGGATGACTTTCATGGCGGTTGCGACGATGCCCAGACCGATACCGATAATGATGGCGCGTTGCGCCGCGAGGTTCGGAACGTTCATCAGCCAGGTGGACGTTTTGGCGACATATTCCCCGATGCCGAACGGGAAGTAGGGGAAGAATCGCAGCATGAGAATGAGCGCCGACACCAGCAGCAGCGTGGCCAGCAGGTTGCGGGCGCGGAAAGCGCGGTAAGCGGCCGAGGCTATAAAGAAGGCCAGCAGCGCGAACATCGTCGCCAGGATCGGCATCATGACATAGTCAAAGAAATGCCGGAACATGCTGCTCTCGAGTCCCTCCTGGGTATAGAAGTAGAACGCCCAGGAATTGTCGACCACGGCGATGATCACCGAGGCGGCAACGAAAACAAGCGTTGCAATACCCCACTTGGTGCGATCACCGGAATTTGCCCCTGACATCATCAGCTGCATGATCGAGGCGATCGACAGCAGGTAGGTGATGATGAAGACAAAGAAGAGTCCCCACGAGTCGCCGGTCCGCGAGGTCCAGCCGAAGAGCATCATGATGAACAGGCCGGCCAGGGTGACATACGAGTACCCCCAGTTGGGCTTGCGGGTTCGGATGCGCTGGACCGAAACTTTGAACAGCGACCAGATCCCCAGAGCAAGGGCGAAGATGCCGATGATAAGAATCCAGTCGAGCAGGAATTCGTAGACCCACGTCGAGATTTCGTGGGGCACAAAGTATTGGAATGCCATGAAGATTCCGAATACGAAGACGAGGGCGTATGGTATTTGTCGTTTCATATGGAATCCCTTTAGTCAGTTACCTTGAAGATTTCGACAAACCAGTCCAGGCCGAGGTTGGCCGCGATCAGGCCGGCCACGGCGCAGACCAGGATGATCGCCTTGGCGTAATCCTGGGCCTTGAGCGAGCCGAGCAGGACCGGTTCGCGACCGAGATAGGCCGAGGCGGCATACAACTCCTCACCGATGAGGGTGTAGTCGGTCGCCACGATGAAGAACGGCAACTGCGCGATTTCGTCGGTTCCGGAGATCTGAATCGATCCGGCGAGGGCGCCGGTCTCGGCGAGAATGAGTGACTCGGCGAAGAACTTGCCCATATAGACGTTGGTGGCCGGGTGTTCCCGCAGCATGATACCGTTGACCGCCGCAACGTAAGCGAACTGCGACTGGGTGACGAAGAAGACAATATCTTCGCTGTAGTCGTCGGCGCGGCCGGCGTCGAAGTACGACGACTTGACCACTTCCTGGGCGACGCTCATGACGATCGGGTCGTAGGTCGGCACCAGCAGTTGCGTCTGGTACTCGGCGACGCGTTTGGCGACACGGCCAAGAATGGTGAACGATGCGATGGTTGCAATATCGGCGGCGGTACCGAGACCGAGGACATAGAGAATGGGCCGTCCCATCTCGGTGGCGCGGCCGATCGCTTCATCGACCGCTTCAATGCCGGCCAGTGGCCGGACATAGAGCTCGGTGCCGCCCTTGGCGCGTTGCACCATGCCGATGACCAGCGTGAAAAAGATCAGGACAGCGATCAGCACGGGGATCCGCCCGCCGTTAAACCACTGCCCCGACGATTGCACCGGCCCGACGACTTCGGATTCGGAGAACAGTGTCGTGGTATCGTCGATCTTGACGGCGGTCAGGACCTTGTAGTAAAGGTCGGTGTAGTCGGGAATAAAGTCGGGATTGGCGCGACTCTTGGAACCACGGTCATAGCCGATAGTGTCACCCCGGGCGGCCAGGCCGACGGTATCGAAGCGCCCTTCGTTGGGATAGGCTTCGTAGGCCGGGGTAAGCCGCTGCATGAGCGAATCGATCCGCAGCTCGAACTGCCCCTCGAACTGTTTAAACTGCTCTTCCCTGTCCTGGGCTGCGAGTATCTGTTCCAGATAGGCCATGCGCCGGGCGTTGAAGGCGATGATGCTGTCCTGGACCTCGGCCGTATCGGCGCGAAGCGAGTCGTTCTGGGCCTGCAAGAGGTCGATCTGGGTCTGCATCTTCGCCCATTCGCCTTCCAGGGAGATCATCCAATTGAGCGTACCCCGTTGCACCATGACCGAGTCCCAGAGGTAGGGAATCCACCGCATGATACGGTAGCCGCTGACAAAGCGCCGACCCGCGCCGTCGTCGGCCGACAAGTCCCAGGTCAGGGTAATGGCATGACCATGGTCGTCGTCGGTATCGAAGGCGTTCACGTTGGTGACCGGCGCCGGGGGTGGAATGCTCTGCGTGGTATCGACGGTCGTGTCGGGCTGGTCCTGAGACCAGGCCGGCAGTGCGACCAATACCATCACCAGAATTCCTGCCAGTATACGTTTCATATGCTCTGCCTCGTTGTTGCAGATCAGTAGTTAATCAGCTAATTATTCCAAGCCAGTCTTTGAACAGGAACGTCATGCGACCGACGAGGAGGGAGATGCGACCCATCACGGTATAGCCGAACGATGCCCCGAAGGTGATCATCAGGATCCAGATGCCCACCCGCGAGGCAACGCCGAAGGCGCCCCTGTGCTCCTTACTGAAGAAGAAGTAGACCAGTCCGGTAAAGACGCCGATAAAGATGCTCCAGTTGAGGATGATACCGACGAACTGGCCGGTTGCGTTCAGGTCGAAATTGGAGAAAAAGGCGCCGAGGCCGGTCCACGGGTTCTCGCCGGTCGACGAGCCGAGCAGCGGGATATAGGTCGCCGAAATCTGCTTGATGAAATCGGAGCGAAGGTAGCGCACGAAGTTCAGGCCGGCGGTGGTTCCGACGATAAAGGCCAGCGGCCAGCGCGACAGCCAGCCGGCTTCTTTCGACAGGCGCATCAACAGCAGGATACCGAGGATGACCGGAATCCAGTAGAAGAAGTTGAGCGGCCCGGCGTGGTAAGGTACCTGAAACCAGTTGGACAGGCCCTCGGAGATGCGCGGGATGAGGTTGCCGATGAGGGTCGACCAGAAGCCCTGGACCATCCAGAAGGCGGCCGAGACGCCGACAAACAGGTGCTCGGCGAACTTGTAGTACGGATTGTCTTTGTACAGGAAGGAGAAAATCGCGAGCGTCAGGAAAGCAGCGACGGTAAGCAGGAAGGCGTCCATGAGTGAATTCTCAGCCTCAAAAGCTTTACCGACCCAGCTCACGATGAACAGGACGATCACGACAGCGAGTATTATCAACGACGTCCGGCTCATACGCTGGTCAGTTCCTTCTTCTTACGTCCGGGACCTCGGAAGTAGGCGATGTTGCCGATGATAATGAAGGCCATGATCACCATGTGCGCGAGCGTCTGCGGCCCCATCATGCGCAGGCCGGGTGTCTCCATGTCATTGAAGCGCGGGTAAGCGTCGCGTAACTCCGACTCATACTCCGCCGCGCCCTTGATGCCACCCAAAATGCCGAGGACCTGCTGGGGATAGTACGGATACAGCTGCGGCGCGACAACGGCGGCGACGCCGACGCCGATCGGGACACCGGCCGGATCGCCGACAAAGAGTACCCATTCCTTCGGACCGGGCCGTCCGCCGCCCAGTGCGACGATCAGGTCGAGGTCGGACGACGATCGGATATCGCGGAACAGATCGATGGAATCAAGCGGGACACCGTTGGCGTCGGTCGGGAACATTTTTTTGATGTCGGAGACGATAACGTTGAGCACACCTTCGTTACCCGCCTTGTAGCCGAGGCTGACATAGTCGACACCGTCGATCTTGTCAGGAAACTGCGGGAAAATGTACCGGTTGAGCGACTGCGACAGCAGTGACTGGCCGGTCGCCCAGAGCGACATGAAGATGACCCGGTGGTTCCTGGCGAGACAATGGGCGGTGACGGCATTCGCCATCGGCTGCACTTCCGGTGCCATGGCCGGGTCGAAATCGTATGAAATGAGGACCTTCGATCCTTCGGGCAGGCTTTCAATCTTGTCAAAGAGCGCCTTGACCACCGGGGTAGCCTTTTCATCGAACGTAATCGGGAATAACAGCGGTGCCGCCACGGCGAAGGCGATGAACAGGAAGACAATGCGGCGCCCTACCTCGCGTCCGGTAATAGAGCGGAACAGCAGCCAGGCGAGGCCACCAAAAATGAGAAAGAGCGAGATAACAACGCCGAGGTTCATTTTTCTTCTCCCAGGTAGGAACGTTCCACACCGAGGATCAGTCGCAACGACATCGCGATCACCCCGAGGCCGATGCCGATCATGATGGCACGCTGGCCGGCAAGGTTGGGGCCTTTCATGATCAGGATGGCCATATTGGGAATTTCCAGAGCCGAAAGGGCATCCGGAATCCAGGCGGTAAGCATCATACCGAACGGTGTTCGACCGAGCAGGATGATAAAGGCGGCGACCAGCAGCAAGGTGGCTTCACGGTTCTTGGCCCGGAAGGCGCGGTAGGAGGCCGACGCGACGAAGAACGCCAGCAAGGAGTACATCGTCGACTGGAGCGGATTGATGACATAGTTGAAAACCGTCTGGAACCACATGCCTTCAGAGGTCACGCTGGTGGTGATATCGCCGGGGTTGCCGACTTTGAACAGCCCAATGATGAGCATGAACAGGAAGCCGGCGACGGTAACGGCGGAGAAGCCCCAGTCTTTCTTCTGATTGATCAGCTTGGTCGTATGGACACGCATCAGGTTGCCGCCGCCAAGGAAGAAGGCGAAGACGGCGATGATATCGAAGAAGACGGTGAACTCTTCACCGAGGCCTTCCGCCGGCGGGATGAAGACTGAAAAGATCAGCACGACACCGACGACAAACGTTATGACCAGCGGAACTACTCTACGCATACCACATCATCCTACTGTGTCTCAAAAATCCTGATCATGAAGTCGGTAATTTCCTGCATAATCGGCAGGTCCCACGCTTCCGAGAAAGTAAGGCCGATCGTTCCGATGATGATGGCGACCATGGCGATTCCCTTGCCGACATCCTGGCCCTTCAGCGAGCCGAGCTGGCGCGGTTCCCCCGACAGATAGGCCGAGGCGGCGAACAGTTCTTCCCCGATGAGTGTAAAGTCGCAGGCGGCGATAAAGAACGGCAGCTGCGCCGGCCGGGCGGTGCCGGCAATCTGGATGGCGCCGATCGAGTTACCGGTCTCGGCAAGAATCAGCGATTCGGCGAAGAAGGCGCCCAGCAAAAAAATGGTGGCCGGCTTTTCGCGCACCATGATACCGTCGACGGCCGCGACATACCCAAACTGTTCGTCGGTCACATAGTTGACCATGTCATCGCTGTAGGCATCGGGCCGACCAGCCGACATGTACGACGCTTTTATCGTTTCACGGGCGGCGGTCATGACCAGCGATCGGGAGACCGGCATGAAAATGCGGGAATCGTAATCAGCGATGGTGCGCGAGATGCGACCGAGGATAGTCAGGGCGGCCAGGGTCTGGACATCGTCGAGATCGTGAATACCCGGGATGAAGAGCACCGGGCGGCCCATTTCGGTGGCGCGACCGACCGCTTCGTCGATCGCCTCGAGGCCGGCGATCTTGCGCACAAACAGTTCTTTGCCGCGCTTGGCGGTTTCTACAAAGATAATGACGGCAGCCGAGATAATCAGGCCGATGATAAACAGGTAGCTGCGTCCAAAGTTGATCCACTCGACTTGCGGGGAGACTCGTTCGGTCAGGTTGGAAAGAAACTCATCGCCGGAGACCGAAATCGCCGCCACCTGGTAGATGTAGGCGCTGTCGGGAAAAAGCCCCTGATCACGGAAATTATTCACGCCGGCGGGCAAAACCGCGATCTGCCGCAGGTTACCGCCGTTAACACCGCGGTAAACCTTGTAGCCGATAACGCGGGCGCGGCCGGGCTGGTCGTGGATCGACGGTACCCATTCGAGGTTGAGCTGGCCGCCGTCGTCATACTTGTGATTTTCAACGATGAGCGAGGTGGGTGGCGCGGCCGCGACCGGAGCCTGCATGGTGTCGAGGGCAGGATCGATTATTTGTCCGGTATCATCCTGTGCCAAGGCCGTCGACACAACGACCAGCAGGACAAGAGTGGCGATCAGCCCGGTGCAGCTTCGGCGACAGGGCGCCGACCGTGTTGTAGTTCTAGTCTCGTTCAATTGGTCAACTTCAGCCAGTCACTGAACAGGAAATCGATGCGTCCGATCAGCAGCGACATACGACTCATTACCGTATACCCAAACGAGGCACCGAAAGTGACCATCAGGAACCAGATGCCCACTTTGGCGGTCGCCCCGAAAACTCCCTTATGCTCTTTCGAGAAGAAGAAATATACCAGGCCGGAGACAACACCGATGGTAATAACGGCATTGCCGAAGGTGTCAAGCCAGATGATGTCGCCGGTGGTGGCGTTGTACGCCAGCACATCCATAATGGTCGATTCGACCTGCTTGAGTGCATTCGACACCAGGTACAGCATGGCATACAGGCCGGCGGTGGCACCGACGATAAACGACAGCGGCCAGCGAGCGATCCAGCCGATCTTGTTGGACAGGCGCAACAGCATGAGGAAACCGAGAGCAGCGCCGAACCACAGGTCATAATTAGCTTCCTGTCCCGGTTGCGGAAACACGCCCAACCAGAATTTCTTCTGGATATTGTCAAAGAAGAAAACAATCGCCCAGTATCCGGCCGAGACGCCGACGAAGACCGATTCACAGGCCTTATACACCGGGTTATCCTTGTACAGGAAGGAGAATATCCCCAGAGTCAGTATGGCTGCTATCCAAACACCAATTTCCATAGTCGTGCCTTACCGTCCTGTTGAAATCGTAGGTCGACGCTTCTTTCCGGTGAAGAAGGCCAGGTTACCGATAATAATGAACGCAATCACCACCGCGTGGGCCATCATCTGCGACAGCAGGAAGGTGTTGGCGTCGCCCATCTCTTCAATCGCTTTTTCGAATTCGGCGGCGCCGCTCATGCCGCCGAGCAGTCCCTGCAACTGGCCGGCGCGGAGGTAGGGATAGACCTGCGGCGCCTGGACAGCGGTGTTGCCGGCGCCGAGGGTGGCGCCGAAGCGGTCGACCGCGATCTGCACCCACTCAACCGTGCCCGGCTTACCGGACGAGAAGTTCATGACGAAGTCGACGTTGCTGAAGTTGGTGACGTTCCTGAGCATCGGAATGGAGTCATACGGGAGACGTCGGTCGTCCTGCGGGAACATCCGCTTGAAAGTGGTCCCCATCGACTGGATGACGAATTCGTTGCCGGACTGGAAGCCGAGGTTGACATAGTCGACTCCATACTCCAGCCCTTTGGCGGCAATCTCGGGATCAAGGAGGGCCTCCTCGATTGCCATGTTGGCCTGTTGGGGACCCTGCGGCCAGAGGCCCATTATAATGACCTGGAGATCATGTTTGAACGCGTACTTCATGAAAGCCACGGCCATCGGCTGCAACTCAGGGGCGCTGGGCGGATCGTAATCGAACGCCGCCAGCACCTTGGAGCCGGGCTCGAGGGAGTCGAGGGCCATTACGAGTTTTTCCACGTCATCGGTGATCGGTACCGGCGCCTTGGCATCCATGAGAAGCGGCAGGGCGACGGCGATACCGACAAAGATGAACACCACCCGCCGCTCCATGAACTTGCCGCGCATCGTCAGGTAGAGAATGACCAGCAGGCCGGCGCCGGTCAGGAACAGTAATATGGTGGCGACAGTGTTAAGCATGATCATCCACCTCCCACGTGCGAGCGTTCAATGCCGAGAATAATGCGCAGGGAGCTGGACATAATACCAAGCGCAATGCCGATCATGATGGCCCGCTGGCCGGCGGTATTGGGGAAGCTCATGATCCACTCGGCAAAGATGGAAAAGTACGGGATATCGGTCAGGGGCGAAATCATCAGGTCGAAGAGCGGGACACGGCCGCCCATCACGAAGAAGGCGGCGACCAGGAGCAGGGTGGCCTCGAAGTTGCGGGCGCGGAAGGCGCGGTAAGAGGCTGAGGCAACGAAGAAAGCCAGCATCGCGAACATGGTCGACGTCAGTGGCGTGTAGATATACCGGAAGAGCCAGTCGAAGTTGGTGCCGGGGGACCGGAAGGAGACCTGCGGGGTCTGGCTGAGGCCGGAGAAACCGTCCCAGAAACCGATCGCCAGGGTGACGAGCAGGCTGACGATAATGAGGACGGCGTAGGGCCAGTCTTCCTTCTTGCGTTGAATCTTGATGCCTGACACTTTCATCAGGTTCAGGGCGCCGAGCCAGATGGCGAACGACTGCACGATAGTGATCCAGTCGCCAAACATCGATTCCGATTCGCCGAACGGATCGTGAGGGATGAAGTAGCTGATCGCGAACACCAGTCCGGCGATGGACGTAATCAGCAGTGGAATCTCTCTTCTCATATCTTCGTGCTACCCTGTTTCATTCCTACGCGGTTGAAAAAATGGAGCTGAAGTCAAACCCGGTAATGTCGGCCAGGCCGACGGTGGCCCAGATGACGCCGAGGACAATGAACAGCAGGAACAGGCCCTTGCCGAGATCCTGGCCCTTGAGCGATCCCAGCTGCCGCGGTTCGCGCGACAGGTAGGCCGAGGCTGCGAACAGCTCTTCACCAATGAGGGTGTAGTCGCACGCGGCGACAAAGAACGGCAGCTGCGAGGGCATGGCGGTGCCGGCGATCTGGATGGCGCCGGCGGCGTTGCCGGTTTCAGCCAGGATGAGCGATTCGGCAAAAAAGGCGCCCATGTAGAAGATGGTGGCGGGACGTTCGCGCACCACCATACCGTCGATCGCGGCGGCATACCCAAACTGGTCGTCGGTCAGGTAATGCACCTGGGCATCCTGAAAGTTGTCCGGTCGCCCGACCTCGGAGTACGCTTCTTTCATTGTTTCACGGGCGGTGACCATAACGAGCGATTTCGATACCGGTACCTCGAGCCAGGTTTCGTACTGGGCGGCCAGCTTGGCGACGCGGCCAAGAATGGCGATACCGGCAATGGTCTGGACATCGTTCATATCCATAATGCCGGGAATATAGAAAATCTTTTTACCCATTTCGGTAGCCCGGCCGACAGCTTCATCGACGGCGTCGATACCGGCGATCTTGCGGACGTAGAGTTCCTCGCCTTTTTTGGCCTTCTGAATAAAGAAAATAATACCGAACGAGATGATCAACGCCCACAGGAGCACCCAGATCCGTCCCATAAAGAACCACTGCGCCGAGGAGGCGACGGGGCCAACGACCTCAGAGTAGTTGATACTGCGCAGTTTCTCTCCGGCTTCTGAAATATATGCGCGGTAGGCGCCCACTCTATAGTAGTAAGACTGTCCCTCAATAATACCGCCGTCACTGGCCCTGGTAGCGCCGGTGGTTTTATCCTCGACTGTTTCCCACGGCCCCTCCGGCGATTCAGAGCTTTCGACCACATAGCCACCGACGACCAGCACGGTATCGTTTAGTGCGGCATCCTCTTCATCGAGGGATGCAGACCATTTTATGATAATGGCCGAACCGTCATCGTCGGGAGCGTCATACGCCGTCACGGTGGATGGTGGTGCGGGGGCAGGGGGCAAAACAGAAAGCTCAGTTGTGTCGACCAGGGTGTCAACGAGGGTGGTGTCGTCCTGTGCCTGTATCGGGGTGCCGAGCAGTCCGATCAGGGCAGCGACAAGCAGGATGCAGAGAACGGTGCCGAGCGGGGGCGCATTATGGCGGGGCGTTATCAAGTGTGCAGTCCTAACCTCGTTTTATTCGCAGGTGCAGCGTGGGGCGCTACTGACAGAAGACGCGCATGGTAACCGCATCGTCCAAACAAAACAACCGGGAATTACCATTGCTTGCGGTTTTTCCAGAACGCCAACACCAGTGAATGAGTCGTGGCACATACAACCCGGTCTCAAACAATGCCCGAATCTATTGGCGGGGCAAAATCAAGTCAAGGGAAAAAACCGATGATTCGTCATAGCCGGTTATGAATCAAGGGGTTGCTTGGCAGCATCAATGGTGGGCGGCAGGCGCTGCGTGGCTGTGGTCATTGAGCGCGAGGTCCAAAAAGGGGCTTTACATCGATACCTCCCTATATTATATATCCGATCTTTGAAAATGAGGTTCTGTCGCGCCGGGACTGTGCATAGATTCGTTAAGAAATGGCTCGACAGACAGTTACAACAAAACGCGGGACCTACTAATGGCTAAGTTTGATAATCCTGATGATATCAAGGTAATCCTCGCTACCGACTGTGGTTCGACCACGACCAAGTGCATTTTGATCGAGTATCAGAATGGCGAGTATCGTTTGACGACTCGCGGTGAAGCGCCGACGACGGTGGAAGCGCCGTTCGAAGATGTGACGATGGGCGTGCTGAACGCCGTCCAGGAAGTGGAAGAGTTGTCGGGCCGCAAGCTGCTCGACGAGAACAACCGTATCATCAGTCCGACCAAAGGGGACAATGAGGGTACGGATGTATACATATCGACCTCGTCGGCAGGCGGCGGTCTGCAGATGATGGTGGCGGGGGTGGTCCGTTCGATGACGGCTGAGTCGGCCGAGCGGGCAGCTCTCGGCGCCGGCGCGATCGTCATGGATGTCATTGCCTCCAACGACAAACGTCTCCCCCACCAGCAGATCGAACGGATCCGGGCGCTGCGCCCGGACATGATTTTGCTCTCGGGTGGTATCGACGGCGGCACGACGACGCACGTGGTCGAGATCGCCGAATTGATTTCCGGCGCCGATCCGCGACCGCGACTCGGTTCCAGTTACAAGCTGCCGGTCATCTATGCCGGAAACAAGGACGCCCGCGACGCGATCACCGATACGCTGGGTGAGAAAGTCGACCTCAAGGTGGTCGACAACCTGCGCCCGGTACTGGAACGCGAGAATCTCGGCCCGGCCCGTGAGGAGATTCATGAACTGTTCATGGAGCACGTCATGGCACAGGCACCGGGGTACAAGAAGCTGATGTCGTGGGCCGACGCCCCGATCATGCCGACGCCGGGAGCGGTTGGTTTGATCATCCAGACCATCGCGGAGAAATACAACATTGAAGCCGTCGGCGTCGATATCGGCGGCGCCACCACCGATGTGTTCAGTGTTTTCCGGCCCGGCAATGAACCGGTGTTTAACCGGACGGTGTCGGCGAACCTGGGCATGAGTTATTCGATTTCAAACGTGTTTGCCGAGGCGACGCTGCCGAAGGTGATGCGCTGGGTGCCGTTTAAGATGGACGAGCGCGACCTGCGCAACCGCGTGAAGAACAAAATGATCCGCCCCACGACTATCCCGCAGTCGATGGAAGAACTGATCTTTGAGCAGGCGATCGCGAAAGAAGCACTCCGTCTGGCGTTTATCCAGCACAAGAACTTCGCCACCGTCCTCAAAGGTGTGCAGCAGCAGCGTACGATCGCCGACGCTTTTGAGCAGTCGGGATCGGGCGCGACAATTGTCAACATGATGTCGCTCGACATGCTGATCGGGTCAGGTGGCGTCCTGTCGCACGCCCCGCGGCGCCAGCAGTCGGCGATGATGATGGTCGACGCCTTCTTGCCGGAGGGGGTGACGAGGCTGGCGGTCGACTCGATCTTCATGATGCCGCAGCTTGGCGTGTTGACTGAAGTGCAGCCGAACGCGGCGACCGAAGTGTTCGAGAAAGACTGCCTGATTCACCTCGGCACCTGTATCGCACCGTCGGGTGAGTCCAAGAAGGGCGGCCCGGTAATGAAATACACCATCGACCTGCCGTCGGGCAAGGTCAGCGGCACCCTCAATCATCTCGAAATGAAGAAGTTCGAGCTGGGGGTGCAGGAGAACGGCCTGCCGGAACTGGTCAAGGCGGTGTTCGAGCCCGAGCGCCACTTCGATGTCGGCGCCGGCAAGGGCAACAAAGTGGAAACGACCATTCACGGCGGTGTCGTCGGTATTATCCTGGACGGCCGGGGTCGGCCGTTTGATCTGTCGAAGTTGTCCGACGATGATCGGGTGTCGCACCTGAAGAAATGGATGAACGAACTGAATATCTACCCGACACAAGCGCTGGAACGGTAGTTGCGGATGAGATCGCATTTCCGTGGATACTTACTTGTCCTGAGCGTGCTGGTGGTACTACTGGCAGCAGCCGGCGGCGCCCGCGAGTATGTCAGCCTGATCGGCCAGTTCTATCTCTCCTATCCCGATAACTGGGAGCAAGTCGATTACAAGGAAGTCAACCGGGCGCTGCGCGAAATGCAGGCCGGCCAGAGTATGCTCGACTACGATGCCGTCGTCGCACCGGCGGGGCAGTCACCCTTCCACAGTGGACCATATGCAATCGTGACAGTCGATACCTCCGGGGAGTTCTCCCAAAAGCGTATCGACTCGGTAATTAACGAACTGTCGCGGATGTTTCACAAGGATGCGAAGTACTTCCCGATTGGCGATTACATGGCCAACCTGCAGGCGGAAACGCCGAGTTACGATGCCGATGCGAAGATCATTTCGGTACTGAACACAATCACGCAGCAGGGTGAGTCGTTTAAGAAGAACCTGATCCTGTTCAAGTTTTATGAACGGGGTGTTGTCACCCTGTACTGCTATACGCCCGATTCGCTGTATGACCAGACGGTGAACACGTTTATCGAGATGGCGCGGTCGATTTCGACCGATAACGTCATGGCGCACCTGCCCCAAGAAGAGGTGCGGGTGGCCGACCTGGAGGATCGGGAACTGGGCGGCGAATCAAACAGTGGATTCAGCTGGCTGCTTGCCGCCGTGCTGGTCATTGCCGGCATCCTGCTGTTGTTGTTGGCGGTTCGACTGATGAAAAGACAATCTACTCAATCATAGAGGTTACTCATGGCTCACGCATATACTCCCGGACTGAAAGTTACCGAACGGATGAAGGTGCAGAAGCGCCGGATCCTGCCGCTGAAGGGCGAGGTAGTCGTCAAGGTCGGAGACAAGGTGAAGCCGGACGATGTCGTCGCCCGCACCCACCTGCCCGGCCCGGTGGTGCCGGTTAACGTTGCCAACAAGCTTGGCATCCCGCCTGAAGACATTGAAATGGTCATGACCAAAAAGCCAGGCGAGGAGATCAACGAAGGCGAGCCGATGGCGGTGAAGAAATCGTTCATCAAGTGGTTCTCGTCGTCCTGTCCCGCCACCATCGACGGGACCATCGAGTCGATCTCGCAAATCACCGGCCAGGTCCTGCAGCGCGGCGAACCGGTGCCGGTTGAGGTGAAAGCTTACCTCGTGGGAGAGGTCACCGAAGTGGTCCCGGACGAGGGTGTAGTGGTGGCCTGCGATGCCTCGTTCGTGCAGGGCATCTTCGGTATCGGCGGTGAAACCTCGGGCCCGATCAAAGTGGTGGTCGAGAATAACGAGCAAACCCTCACCGAAGAGCTGATTACCGACGATCTGGCCGACAAGATTATTGTCGGAGGTAAGATGGTAACGGCCGACGCCATGAAGAAAGCGATCAAGGCCGGTGTACGAGGTATTGTCGTGGGAGGTTTCGATGACAAGGACCTGCGCGACTTCCTGGGGTATGACATCGGTGTAGCCATTACCGGCTCCGAGGAGATTGGCCTGACACTGGTGGTGACCGAAGGGTTCGGTCCGATCAACATGGCTCAGAAGACGTTTGACCTGCTGAGCCGTCACCAGGGCCAGCTGGCCTGTATCAACGGTGCGACGCAGATTCGTGCCGGTGTGATCCGTCCGGAACTGGTCATCCCGCAAGCCGCGAGTGACAAGAAGGCGACTGAAGAGGGAGAAATTGTCGGCTTGACAATCGGTTCCAACGTCCGCGTGATCCGCCATCCGTACTTCGGGCATATCGGCGAGGTAGTTGAACTGCCGGCGCCGCTGCAGAAGCTCGATTCCGAATCGATGGCGCGGGTTTTGGGCGTGAAGTTTGACAATGGCGACACCGCGATGGTGCCGCGCGCTAATGTGGAGATGATCGAAGACTGATCATCGGTTGACATACCGCTTACAAGAATGGCCCTTCTGCCGTGCGGCGGGAGGGCCATTTTCGATTTTGTGCGTGTGCCTGATGCGGTGTTACATGGTGTCCGGCATCATGGTGTCGGCCATCATGGTGTCATGCATCATGGAGTCCATGGACGTGGTGTCCATCATTTCGGCTTCCTGTGCCGCTTCGGGAGTGGCCTGTTCGCCGGCATCTTCACCCTGGCCGCAGCCGATCATGAGCGCAAAGAGCGCCAGTAACACAAAAGTCATTAGAAACAGTCGCTTCATTGACTACTTCCTTGTCGTTTAAGGGTCCTCTGGTTCCAGTATGGCGTGAATAACCGACCTTAATGTCGACGCGTCAAGTTTTTATTATGTCCGCTCTTACCTTAGAATGAGAACGTGCCGGCGGTTTTTGTTGACCATTTTGACGGTTGGCGACTATCATGGCGGACTGCAAATCCGGCGGAGAAACGGCCTTTGCCGGCAACCAACAACTTTCGTTCGCGTAGAGTGTACAAGATCTCATGGAACACGTCTTTATAGCCCCCATATTTTCCGGCTCAATCTGGCAGATTATAGGCCAGTCATCGGCATTCGGTATTTTTATCCTGCTCATCCTGGTTTTTATGTCGCTGGTCTCCTGGGCGATCATCGTCAACAAGTGGCGGCTGTTTCGGACCGTCGAAGCGGCATCGAATCGCTTTCTGGAGAATTTTCGGCGCAGCCGGCGTTTGAACGAATCGGTCAGTATGATACCGTCGGTCAACGAGTCTCCGCTGGCCGGGATGTACAAGGCAGGGCTGGACGAGATGAATGACTTGACGGAACGCAAGAACCAGGGTGGCGGCTTGCAGGACAAAAAGCACCGTCTGGACGACGAAGATTTCGATATCGTCGAGATGGCGATGAGCCGATCGCAGGTTCTCGAGCTGGGCCAGCTGGAACGACAGGTAATCTTCCTGGCTGCGACCGCGTCGGCGGCTCCGTTCATGGGCTTGTTGGGCACGGTAGTCGGAATCATGGATTCGTTCTGGTCGATTGGTGAGCGCGGCTCGGCCTCGCTGGCGGTCGTGGCGCCCGGTATTGCCGAAGCCCTGCTGGCGACGATCGTGGGGCTGGCAGCGGCTATCCCGGCGGTGATCGCCTACAACTGGGCAAACAACAAGATGAAATTCCTGACCGACAGCGCCGACAATTTCGTGCTCGAGTTCCTGGCTCGGGCCCGCAAGGAGGAGCGGGCGTGAAACGTCACCGGCGACGCCGCGAATACCGTTCCATGGCCGACATCAATATCGCCAACCTGGTTGATGTCGTGCTGGTGCTGCTGATCATCTTCATGATCTCGGCGCCGCTGTTGCAGTCGGGGATCGAGGTCGACCTGCCGCAAACGCGCGCGGCGGCGATTGAAGAGGAAGCCGAAGGGGTGGTGTTGACGATCGACGAAAAGGGCGGGATTTACGTGAACGATGTCTGGACCCGGCTTGAAAACTTTGAGAAAGCGCTGGACGAAGAGATGACGCGCAAGGGGACCTCTTCTGTCTACCTGCGTGGCGACTCGACGGTGGCCTACGGGGTTGCGATTGCGGTGATCGGTCGCATGAAGGAAATGGGAATCGAGTCGATCGGGCTGGTGACGGCAACGGACGAACGGCAGAATCAGAAGTAATAGTATGAAACGCGACTTCGCGATATCGGTCGGCCTGCATCTGGCGGTAGTTGCCGCCACGCTTCTGGCCGCACCCTTTACGATACAGTCAGAACGAAGCTACGACGAGGTGATCCGGGTGTCGCTGACGGCGGCGCCGATGATCGCCAACGCGGCACCGGAACCGGAGCCGGCGCCGTTGCAGCCGGTCGAGACACCGGCAGCGTCGATGGAAGAAGAGTTGCCGGACATTCCGCTTGACGATCCGACAACGAAAGACGAAGTGGAAGAGGTTGAGGAGCCGGAACCCGAACCGGAGCAGCCGAAACCCAAACCGGAAACACGGCCGGCCGAGCAACAGCCGCAGGGCAAACCTGACGCGCAGCAGAGCGAGGGCGAGGGTTCCGAGATCGATACCGAAGCCACCGCCGCCGGGTCACCGTTTGCCGGCGCGACGGTCGATAATGCCTCGTTCGACTACCCCTACTGGTTCCGCCTGGCATTTGGCAAGATTCAGAACAACTGGCGCAACACGGTGGCAATCGATGCCACCCTTGTCTGCGAGATTCGTTTCCAGGTGATATCGTCGGGTCGCGTCATCGATGTCAAGGTCGTCGAGTCGTCGGGGATCGAACGTTTCGATCAGGACTGCGTGGCGGCGATCGAACGCGCCGCACCGTTCCCGCCCCTGCCGCGCGATTTCAGGGAAGAAATTATCGGGATCACCATCCCATTCAAGTTTGAACCGAGGTAACCAACCGTGCTGATCATTCGACGTTTCCAACTGCTTTTCTTACTCGCCGCCATCTGTGGCTGCACCGCCGTATCGGTATCGGCGCAACAGGATGTTCACGAAGTGTTCTTTGACACCCTGAAGACCGGCGATGTCGATCCGTTGCCGGTCGGGGTCGACCAGGTGAAGTATATCGGGAGTACCTACATCGGCCCGGAAGACTCGACCTTGATGCTGTATGTCACGCGTGTGGTGCAGCGGGATGTCGATTTCTACGCCGACTTCGAGCTGGTGATTATCGACAGTTTCTATTTGCGGACCTATGAGATTGCGGAGCTTGACCTGTTGGGTTGGAAGCGCCTGGGGGCGACATACGTGGTGCGCCTCGAGGCGGAGTTTCCCGGATCGAACATGCGGGTGCGCTGGCGGTTGTTCGACGTCAACCGTCGCAACCAGTTCGCCAACGGCACGGTGGAGCGACCGAAACGCGAATGGCGCAAACTGGCGCATGATATCTCGAATGAAGTCGTGCGCGAATTGACCGGCGAACAAGGACCGTTTCATACGCAAGTCGTGTTTACTCGACAGATGGGTGAGGCAAAAGAACTGTTCATTTCGGACTATGACGGCGCCAACGAGCAGCAACTGACAGTAACCAATGCGATCAATATCTCACCGTCGTTTCATCCGAACGGGCGCGAGGTGTATTTCATAAGTTTTCTGGGAGGAGATCCGGCGCTGTACAAGGTTGACGTTCGGAGCAAGGAAATTTCGAAGGTAGTATCATACCCCGGCATCATGGCGGCGCCGGCGATTTCTCCGGACGGTAACAAGATTGCGTGCGTGTTGTCGAAAGACGGCAACTCGGAGATTTATGTGCTGGATATGGACGGCCGGGTGATCAAGCGATTGACGCGCCACGGCGCCATTGACACCTCGCCGACGTGGTCGCCGGACGGCCGGATGATTTGTTTCGCGTCGGATCGGACCGGTTTCCCGCAGCTGTATATGATGGACAGTGACGGTCTGGATATGCGCCGATTGACCTTCCAGGGCGGCTACAACGACTCGCCCATCTGGTCGGCGCGCGGCGACCGGATTACGTTTGTCAGCCGGACGCGGTCGGGTCGGTTCGACCTGGCCTCGATTGATACGTCCGGAATCGGCTATCGCGTCCTTACCCAGGTCGGGATGAACGAGAACCCGCATTTTTCGCCGGACGGCAAGCACATCATCTTCTCCTCGACCCGTCTGGGGCCGCGGGATATCTACACCATGGACATAACCGGCCGCAACCAGCGCCGCCTGACGCGCCACGGTGACTGCTATAACCCGGACTGGGGACCATTCCGTCGCCAATGATCAAAACGCTGATTTAGCGTCGACCCGAACAGCCGTTTGGCGTGTACAAGTCTGCGTAGGAACGGGTTTTAACCCTTTTTTATATTGACCGGACGGGCAAACTGCCCGTAGATTGGCTGCGACAGGATACGAATTTGAGAACTCCGCATAATACAGGGAGGATAAAACCTATTATGAAGCGGAAATCACTGTTTGGACTGAGCGCATTGCTGCTCATGTTTTTGTTCGTGATTGCGGGTTGCCCGAGTGAACCGCCACCGCCGCCACCGGAGGCGCCGGACACAACTGCAGTTGAGCCGGTAGATACGACGCCGGAACCACCGCCGCCGCCGCCACCGCCGCCGCCGGAACTGAAAGAATCTCAGCTCAAGATGATTCATTTTGAATTCGACAAGTACAACCTGACTTCGGAAGCCCGCTCAGGACTGGAACACAACTACCAGCTTCTGAAAGAGTTCCCGGATGTCATAATTGAGATTGAGGGTCACTGCGACGAACGTGGCACGGTTGAGTACAACCTGTCGCTCGGCGAGAAACGCGCCAAGGCAGCCAAAGAATACCTGGTCAACCTGGGTATCGCGGAGAATCGTATCAAGACGATCTCCTACGGCAAAGAACGTCCGCTCGTCAACGAGTCGAACGAAAAAGCCTGGTCGATGAACCGTCGTTGTGAGTTCGATATTATCTCACAGTAAGTGGATGTAATGTCACGTAGCAACGTACAGAGAATAGCAATGACCGCCGTCGCCCTGGCGGCGGTCATTTTCACCGGCCTGTTGTCGTCGGGCTGCGCCACGTCGCGGCAGGTCAACGAAGTGAAGGCGGAAGTCCGTGACCTCGAGCGCCAGAACCAGCAGGTTCTCCAGGCGGTCGAGCGGATGGAGCGGATGGTAGCGCAAAGCGAAGAGGCCAATAACAAGCTGCGGGTCGGCGTGAATACGTCGGTCGATCAGCTCCAGGACCAGGTCGACGCGCTGCTGCAAAATTACAACGAGATGATCCAGACGCTCGAAGTCATCCGTCGCCAGCTCGAGTCGCGGTCGCTCTCGATCAGACCGTCACCGGGAGCATCGAGCAATGTCGACGTGCCGGCGACTGATGAACCGGGTGCAATCGACGAACAACCGCCGCAACCGTCGATCGACTGCCAGGCGACGTACGACGACGCGTTTATCAAGGTGCGTCGCAACGAGTACGAAGAGGCGATCGAGGGTTTCCGCTTGTACCTCGAACAGTGCCCGCGGCATGAGTCGGTCGAAAACGCTCACTACTGGGTGGGCGAGTGCTACTATGCGCTTGAACAGTATCAAAAGGCTATCGACGAATTTAACCTGATGCTCGAGAAGTATCCCAGTTCGATCAACGCCAGCCGGGCGCTGTACAAGGTGGCCCGTTCGCACCAGGAACTGGGCAACAGTGATAAAGCTCGTGCGATCTATGACCAGATAATCGATGAGTATGCCGGCACCCTCGAGGCCGAGCAGGCAAAGGATCGCCTGAAGGACCTCTAAGCGTGCCCGTCGACTGTATCCAGCTTCGGATTTCAACCCCGACCGAGCCACCCGTTCCCGGTCGGGGTTTTTACCAGCTGGAAGAAGATGCGCTCTATGTGCCGGTCGGGCCGTTCGGGGTCGACCGTCATTTCTACTCCTTCCTCGAATCGGAGTCGGTGCGGCTGGAATTCGATCGCAGCGGCCGATTGATCTTCATTGAAATACGTACCCCCCGGCGGCAGTGGCCGACCGAGCCGGATTTCGACGCCCCGGAGCGGATTGAGACAGCCGACGTACGCTGGCTGGAGTTTCGCGACAACATCGAGCCACCGGAACTGACCGCCGACGAGGCGCGCGAACGGCTGGTGCTGCGGTTCGGGCAGCGGACAGTGGATCGGTGTTATTATATTGCCGACGGCGTGGTGGCAGGGGTCGATGAATCGGAGTGCCTGGCGGCGGTCTGGGTGTCCGGGATCACCGAGGACCTGGCCGGGCGCGAAATCGCCGAGTTTCGTAAACAGCAGCGGCCCGCCTGACTGTGTGATTGACAGCACCCGTCCTCTCCCCCATTATTCTCACATGGCCAAATCGATAAAAGAAGTCGCCGCCGAGCTTGAGAAGCTTCGCGACCAGGTACGGTATCATAACCGCAAGTACTATGTCGAGGACGAACCGGAGATCTCCGATGCCGAGTACGACCGGCTGTTCGACCGACTCCTACAACTGGAGCGGGAACATCCCGACCTGATCACGCCCGACTCGCCATCGCAACGGGTCGGCGCCGAACCATCGAAGAGGTTCGAGCCGGCCGGGCACCGGGTGCCGATGCTGTCGCTGTCGAAAGTAACCAGCGAAGAATCGTTCGCCGAGTTTGACCGTCGCTGTCGTGAAACGCTCGAGGTGGACAAGGTGACGTATGTGACGGAACCGAAACTCGACGGTCTGGCGGTAGAACTGGTGTACGAGGAGGGGATACTGGCGGTGGGGTCGACGCGGGGGGACGGCCAGACCGGGGAGAACGTGACGCCGAATATCAAGACAATCAAGAATGTGCCGTTGTCGCTCTCGAAGAAGTCGGCAAAGAAGTATCCGCTGCTGGAAGTACGCGGCGAAGTGATCATGAAACGGTCGGCCTTCAACAAGCTGAACGCACGGCTGGAAAAGGAGGGCAAGCCGGTGCTGGCGAACCCGCGCAACGGCGCAGCCGGCTCGGTGCGTCAGCTTGACCCGAAGATCACGGCAGCCCGGCCGTTGCTGTTCTTCGCGTACGGTATATCAGAAGGTAGGCTGGAAGGCCTGGACAGGCAGCACCGGGTACAGGAGTTCCTGGATAGCGAGGGATTCTCGGTCAACGAGCTGATCAGGGTGTGCGAAGGGTTCGGCGAGGTCGCCGGGCAGTTTGAGTCTCTCAAGGAGAAGCGGCCGGAGCTTGACTATGAGATCGACGGTATGGTGGTGAAAGTGGATTCCTTCGAACAGCAGCGACTGCTGGGGACTATTTCGCGGGCGCCGCGCTGGGCGGTGGCATGGAAGTTCGAGGCCGAAGTTGCGCAGACAAAGCTCAACGATATCGAGTTCTCGGTTGGCCGGACCGGCACGGTGACGCCGGTGGCCAAGCTGGAACCAGTCAAGGTCGCGGGGGTGACGGTATCGAATGCGTCGCTGCACAACGAAGATATCATGAACGAACTGGATGTGCGCATCGGCGATACTGTCGTCGTGCGACGGGCCGGGGACGTTATCCCGGAAGTGGTCGAGGTAATCACGGAGAAGCGACCGAAGAACGCCAAGAAGATCGGTTACCCAAAGAACTGCCCGTCGTGCGGCCAGCCGATCACGCGTCCGGAGGGAGAAGCGGCGTATCGCTGTCAGAACCTGGCCTGTCCGGCGCAACTGGAGGGACGGCTGTTTCACTTTGCGTCGAAGGGCGGCTTTGATATCGACGGCCTGGGTGAGAAGCTGGCGCGACAGATGATTGGTCAAAAGCTGGTCGAAGACCCGGCCGACCTGTTCTACCTGTCCAAAGAAAAGCTACTGCCGCTCGACCTGATGGCGGAGAAGCGGGCGGAGAATCTCTTAGCGGCGATTGATCGGTCGCGCCACGTGGAACTGCCGCGGGCTATATATGCGTTGGGGATTGTCGGTGTTGGCGAGTCGGCGGCGCGGGTGCTGGCGGCGGAGTTCCAGACGATTGACAAGCTGGCCGACGCCGATGTCGCGCAAATCGAAGACATAGCCGGCATCGGCCCGGTGATTGCGCAGAGTGTGGCAGAGTTTTTCGACAATAAGCAGAATCGGAGAATGCTCGAAAAGCTCAGGAAGGGGGGCGTGGAGTTTCCGGAATACAAAGCCGCGGCGCCAAAATCGGGCAGGCTGTCGGGTAAGACGTTGGTCATTACCGGAACGTTATCGAAGCCACGCAAGCACTTCAAGGATCTCATCGAACAGCATGGCGGCAAGGTGACGGGATCGGTGTCGAAATCGACTGATTACCTGCTGGTTGGTGACGACGCCGGATCGAAGCTCGACAAGGCGAAGAAACTTGAAGTCGAGATTCTGGATGAGGAATCGTTTGAGGGGATGATGCAGGAATGATTCGTTAAACAGGTCCCTTCTTCGCCTGCGCCGAGTCACGGGACCTGGTATAAGAGAAGATTGTCGCTACAATCAACAAACGGCGCCCCATGACAGGGCGCCGTCTTTACTTTGTCTCTGATGCGTATGCCTACGCCCCGAGCTTCTTTTCGAGGGCAGCCACCGACTTGGCCAGCTTGTCGATCTTCTTCTCGAGCCGTTCCAGGTCGTTGCCGGTGGCAAGGCGGAGGTCCTTGACGACCTTGGTGACCTGATCGGTTACCTTACCGCTCTCCGTGGAGATCTTGTCGCGGAGCGACTGGGTTTGGGCTTCGGCTTTCTCGACCAGTTCCATGACCGCTTTTTTGCGGTCGGATTTGTCGATTTCGCCGCGCTTGATCAGATCGTCGATAACCTCTTCAGCCTTGTCCTTGGTAATCTGGATAATTCCGATACCGGCCAACACCGTGTTCTTGAGAATTGACATCAGGTAAACTCCTTTTTGTTATCGCCAGATGACACTGTCTTTCCTATATCGAACGACTGTGGCGGCCTGGTAAGGACGCGCGCACAGAAAGTCGACGCCCGGGCGGCGCCTACCTATATATAACAACGCGTTGTAGCGAAAGGAGTGTCAAGAAAATTCGCCGTGCCCTCTTATCGGTTACCGGCGGATGAAAGCAGGACGATATTGACGATTTCGAGCAGGCGTTCGCAGGAGAACGGTTTTTTGATAAACATGTCGCCTCCCGACTTGAACGACCGCCCCATATCGTCATTTCGATCCTTGCCGGTCAGGAAGATAATCGGGGTGTGGGCGAACTCGGGATCGGCCTTGATATCACGGCATACGTCGTAGCCGTCACGGCCGGGCATCATGATGTCGAGCAGGATGATATCCGGTTTGAACTCTTTCGCCGACTGCATCGCCTGGGCCGAGCTGTTTTGGATCCGGACCTGATAGCCGGCTTCGGCCAGAAAGGTCTGTACGATTTCGGTGATTTCCGGTTCGTCGTCGACCACCAGTACCTTGGCTGTCTGGATATTGATTTTTTGCGACATTCTATGGTCCCGGCGGTCTGGCCGCCGCAATAGGTTTAGGCGTTTTGTCTGCTAATAGTTTTTTCGGCTGAAGAGACCTAAACCTTTACCCGCGAGTGGATTATTCTGGGTCAGGCCGAGGTCAGGGAGAGCCGGACGATGTCCTTTAAGTTGTTAATATTAAATGGCTTACGGAGCAATAAGGAGCCTCCTGAGGCAAACGCGCGGCCTGCATCTTCCTCCGCTGTCAGGCCGGAAAGATAGATAACGGGCAGATCTCGCAGACCGGGCTTTTGTTTCAACAGCGTAGTCGCCGTGTAACCGTCCATCTCCGGCATGGTGATATCCATGATGACCAGATCGGGCGGGGTCGTTTCGGCGACATCGAGCGCCTGCCGACCGTTGGCGGCGGTCAGGACCTCGAAGCCGTCACGGCTCAAAACGCGGCTGATCAGCATGACCACGCCTTCGTCATCATCGACTATCAGTATCTTCTGCATGGCTTGTTCCCTGTGAACTGCCCCTTTCTTTCCTACTGTATCGGCAGGGGGAGGGTAGTTGATAACAGCCGGAACATTTTTCCCGTCGTTTGTTACAGAGGGCGCAAAACCGTTTTAAATTGCCCGGATTACCGGCGTTGCAGTACTTAAGGAGCTATGGCAAAAGACAAAGGCGAACAGATCAAGGTGATAGCGCGCAACCGCAAAGCGCTGAAAGACTACGAAATCAAGGAGAAATTCGAGGCGGGGATAGCTCTGCTCGGAACCGAGGTCAAGTCGCTGCGGGATGGAAAAATCAACCTTGCCGACGCCTATGCCATCGTTGAAAACAACCAGGTAATCCTGAAAAATCTGCACATTTCGCCATACCAGATGGCATCCCACGACAACCACGAGCCAACCCGTCCGCGCCGCCTGCTCCTGCACAAGCGGGAGATCCGCAAGCTGAAGGTACAGACTGAGCAACGCGGCATGACGTTGATCCCGCTGGTCATTTATTTCAAGCGGCACCTCGTGAAAGTTGAACTGGCGCTCGGGATGGGACGTAAAAAGTACGATAAACGTGAGGCGATCGCCAAGGCCGACGCCGAGCGACGAATGCAGAAGGCAATTAAGCGAGACCTTTAATGACAGCTCGATACCGTACGCTCCTGACAGCACTGATCATACTCCTGGCGCTCGGCAGCGTGGCGCCGATTGTTGAGGCCAGGTCGATCCCGGTGAGAACGTCGACCGGTGAAGAACGCGTCGACGGCTGGGATGACCACGAGATCACCTACTTCTGTTTCTCGGAGCTGGTCAATATGCTGGGCGGCTATCTCGACTGGGAGATGGTCGGTCACCAGGTCAGCTATATCGACAACGGCACGCGGATGGATTTCTTTTTGGAGTCGCCGTTTTTTACGGTCAACGACTCGGCGCACAACCTGGTGTTCCCGGCTGGATACAAGGACGGTAAGCTGTATCTGCCGGCCGAGACCTTTCTCCCCTTCTTCAACCAGTTGCGGCAGGAACAGATTACCTGGGACGACGACAAGAATGTCATCCGCATCGATTCTGATTTCTACAACGTCACCGATATGACCGTCGCGCGGAAAGCCAACGGCCTGCTGGTGGAGATTTATCTGGCGGGGGCGTTGACCTATGACGTTTTCGTCACTGAAGGCAACTGGGTAAACATCTCGATTCGGGATGGCCTGATCAGCCCGAAGATCAAACGTCGCCTCGATCGCAGTGTGATGTACCAGATGAAGACGCACCAGGTCGACAACACCGGCCAGATTTCGTTCCGGTTGCGCCAGACAGTCGAGCGCTGGCATCACCGGCTTGTAGCCGCTCCGCCGCGCATTCAGATATCGATTGCCGATGTTGATTTCCAGCTGGATACGGCCGAAACGCGCAAGATTGGGCCGGACGACAAGGTTGACGTCATCGTGATCGATCCCGGTCACGGCGGTTCGCATTACGGCGCAATTGGGCCGGGCGGGACGCGCGAGAAAGATATCGTGCTGAACATTTCGCAGGAGCTGGCCAAGCTGATTCGCAAGGACAAGCAGTTCAAAGTGATCATGACCCGCGACCGGGACAAAACCGTCAGCCTGCAGGAACGTGCCGATATCGCCAATAGTAACCACTGCGACCTGTTCATAAGCATTCATGCCAACGCCTCGCCAAAACGTGCGGCGCACGGCTGGAACGTCTTCTTCCTGGCGCCGGCGCGCAACGATTCGGCGCGGGCGGTAGCGCAGTTTGAAAACTCGGCGTTCTTGCGGGAGCTGTCCGAAGAAGAGCAGGAGCGCCTGGTCAATTACGAAGAGGCCGACCCGGTGCTGGGTATCATCAACGAGATGATCATGACCGAGTTCCAGACCGAGTCGCACGACTTCGCGATGATGGTCGACAAGGAGTTCCGTCGCAACCTCGAAACGCGGGCGCGCGGTGTTGACCAGGCGGGCTTCTTCGTGCTCAACATGGTCTTCAGTCCGTCGATCCTCGTGGAGGCGGCGTTCGTGTCGAATCCAAACGAAGAAAAGCTGCTCCGTTCCAGCGACTACCAGAAGCGCGTGGCACAGGGTATTTACGACGCCATCAAGCGGTTTAAGGCAAAGTATGAAGGGATGTAAGGTGCAGATGCGCAGAGGACAGTATGGCGCCCGATAAGGACCATCCGATTGGCGTCTTCGATTCCGGTGTCGGCGGCCTGACGGTAGCGCGGGAGATTTTCAAGGCGCTGCCGCATGAGCATGTTATCTACTTTGGCGATGTCGGGCGTACACCCTACGGCGGCCGTTCCAAGGAGATCATCACCCAGTTCACGGCGCAGGACATTGCCTTTCTGCTGGAGCATTCGGTCAAGTTCATCGTGTGTGCCTGCAACTCAGCGTCGGCTACCGCCCTGCCGGAGCTGGTCGGGAACTACAAGCTCGACATGATCGGGGTGATCGAGCCGGGCGCGCAGGCGGCGACCGAGGCGACGAAAAACGGCAAGATTGGCGTGATCGGGACCAACGCAACGATCGGTTCGAACGCCTATGCCCGGGCAATTCACAAAACCGACTCCGATCTGAAAGTTTTTTCGCTGGCCTGTCCCCTCTTTGTGCCGCTGGCCGAGGAAGGGTATGTCGACAAGGAAGCGACCTATTTGATTGCGCGTGATTACTTGCAGACGATGCTCGATGTCGATGTCGATACGCTGGTGCTGGGGTGCACGCATTATCCGCTGTTGAAGGATGTCATACAGGATGTAATGGGCGAAGGTGTGACACTCATCGATTCGGGTGAGGCAATTGCGCAGGTGGCGTACGGCCGGCTGGTCGAGGCGGGGCTGTTGAATTCGCAGGCGTCGCAATCGCCCGGTCCGCTGGGGGTGCACAAGTATTTTGTGTCGGACGTACCGGAACGTTTCCAGAACATCGCAGCGCGCTTCTTAGGTCGCCCGATCGAGAATGTCACGCGGGTGGATATAAGTAAGTATTGAGTTGTCCGTAGGGCAGCTTCAGCCCTGGGAGGCTGCCAATTCAGGCAAGAAGACAGTAGTTTGTAGCCCACCGCTTCGCGGTGGGTTTTTTGTGCGGACTCAGGAACCAGGACGTCTGCCACCTACAGGAGTACTCCGTCATACGTCGCCCCTGCGAAGGCAGGGGCCTATTACTTGATTTGCGTGGCTCT
>CAZJCK010000004.1:0-93031 GCA_964544635.1 uncultured Ignavibacteriales bacterium
GAAAGCCGCGCAGGGGTAGTGCGCAAGTATGAGAGTAGCGACTGGTAATGCACTTGAGGAACGATGCAGGTTAGCCGGGCGACGCCAGAGCCGACTTTGCCGCAAAATTGCGGCGGGCACCGCCATTGAACTGCCTGGTGGACGGCCGATTCAAAGACCAAGTTGCGCCGGCACGTTGCTCACTATAGTGTCTGCTATTCGGTGTTCTCGGCCAAGGGGCGGGGGTATGAGCAAATGGCCCGCCCCGCACATCTCTGTATCTTAGGAATTTACATGGAATCAGAAAAAATGGAGGTGGGGGGAATCGAACCCCCGTCCGAATATAACGCCAGGCCGCGCTCTACGTGTGTAGTCAGCCTATAGTTTCTCGTCCGGACAGCTGCCGACTGACAGGCCACTGCCAAGACCAGCCGTTGCGTTTTAAGCGCCGCTTAACGGCGTCGCGGCTGCCGAGTCCCCGTGATCGTCGCTGTCATCCCGCCCCGGGAACTAAGACGAGAGACAACGCGCTGCTTTAGTTAAGCAGCGATGGCGTAGTTAGATTCGCCAAATAATGGTTCGCCTGAATTGTTAACGGAGCTCCAGACATCTCCGACACGCTCACAACCCCTCGCCATACCCGTCGAAGCCATGTCACCCCCAGTAGTCTGGTGGGACTCCACAGGTGCGAAGAGGTCTAACCTCTTCATTTGTCAAAGATCAGCGCCAACCGTCCACTATCTCGGCCAGCGCACCTTATAACGACAATTCGGCCGACAGGTTTCACAAATCCCCAAAAAACAGGCCGAAAACTCCAATTTTGGCCGACCGCCGGATCTTTGGACGCAACGGGAACCGTCATATCTACATCAACGGTCCAGTTTCTACATATCTGCATTAATCCGGCAGACCGCTCTGCCTGTCCTTCACTATACCCCGGGCCGCCTGAATATACTCCATAATGAGAGGAATATCCGATGCCACATCTGATCGCAAGAATCACCATCCTAACCACCATCCTGGCCACCGTCACGGGCCCAATCGCCGCCGGCAGTCTTGACGGTCACTGGCAGGGCGCGGTGTCGCGCCTTGGCGCCGTGCAGACAGTCCAGCTCGACATCAGCACGACAGCCGACAGCCTGTCAGCCAAGTACTCGATCCCCGACCTCGGGCTGTACGACGAACCGGTCGAGATCCGTCGCCACGCCGATTCGATCACCGTGCGCATCTTCTATGGCCGGTTTACCATGTTGCACCATGATGAGCTTGACGAATTGACCGGTATCAACACCAACTGGAACCCGCCGGTGTCGCTGCATCTCAAACGAACAACAGCGGTGCGCGGGCACGCCACACAGTTCCTTGCCATCCCAACCGACATCGGCATGCTTCACGGCCGCCTCTACCTCCCGCGGGGCAATGGCCCGCATCCCGGAGTCGTCGTCGTTGCCGGGTCGGGGGAGCAGGGACTGCACGACTGGATGTACCGCTCATGGGGAAATGTGCTGGCGTCGCATGGCTTTGCGACGCTGGTATATGACAAACGCGGCGTGGGGCCGTCGGATGGTGACCTGGCGGGCGCCACCTTCGACGACCTGGCAGCCGATGTCGTAGCAGCCTTCCGGGCGCTGCGAACTCACCCGGATATTGACAGCGCCCGGCTCGGTATGATGGGGATCTCGCAGGGCGGCTGGCTCGTGCCAATGGCGATACCAACAGCAGCGCCGGCGTTCACCATCCTCCTGGTCGCGCCGGCGGTTGATGTCTGGACGCAGGAGACGCACCGTATTGAGTATGCGATGCGCGCTGACGGCTACGATGATACCGCGGTCGCGAAGGCGCTGCAGCTTGCCGATGACCTGTTCGATGTTGCGGACAACAAGCAGTCGTTTGAATCTTACGAAGCGCTGGCCCGACAGTACGATACCGCAGCGTGGTACCCAGACTACTTTGGCCCGTATGTGCATGCCGACTCGATTCTCGACTGGCGATCACAGAGATACGATCCTGAGGATGACCTGCGCGCCATTGCCTATCCGACACTCGTTATCTACGGTCGCGACGATCTTTTCGTGCCGCCGGCCCACAACCGTGACCTCATGCAGCGTTACCTGAGTGCGGCACCGACAGCACGCTTCGACATCATGGTCATCGATGGCGTCGGGCACGACCTGATGACCGGCCATTCGCTCGTCGGCACGACCTGGGACTGGCCATCGCAGTTCTGGCGCTGGAACCGTCGACCGGTGCAGTTGTACGATGCCATCGTCGCTTTTCTTGCGCCATTCGCCAGTGGCGACTAAAAGCTCAGGCGCACGCCGAACTGGTTGATCGGTTCGTTTTCAAAACTCGAGATGATCCGTTGCACGTTCACGCTGAACACTGAGTAGACCGGTTTGACGAGCGACAGTTCGATATAGTGGTCGTCGCGCAACCCGGGCGAAAAATCAAAATTGAAGTCGCCGGTGAACTCGAACGAGAAGTCGGTGAACAGGCGGAAGGCGTTGATCGAAATGACCTGAACCGTCTCGCCGCGATCCTCACCGGCATCGTCGTAGTTCTTATAGTATGAGATTTCGTTTGAGATCGGGTAAAACCCGAGATTACCGGATGGTGATTCCCAGGATGGAATCACGTCCCCGGCGGACACAGTCGCACACGGGCACAGCAGCGTAGCTACCGCCCACAACGACGCCACAAACAGCATAAGCTTGCGCATCGGGACTCTCCTTGCAGGTGTGATTGATTGGATTGAGTTGCATATATGATTGCAGTCGACGCTACTTTGTCGACTCGGCGGCCTTCCGGTCGTTGCGGCCATTGGTCCCGTTGTGCGCCGTCGGCTTCAGCCAGGTACCGTAGAAGTGATTGCTCAACAGATCCGACAGCGTGGCGACCAGCGAACGATGCTGGTAACCCAGCTCCTCGCGCGCTTTTCGTGAGCTGTACACCCAGTCGTAGTCGAGCAGCTTCACCAGGTCGGGATAAAACGAAATCTTGCTCTTGCCGGTCAAGCGACACCAGACCACCGATAGTCGCGCGGCAATATTGAAGAGCCAGCGCGGCAGGCGGACCAGGTGCGGCGTCTTCCCCAGGAGGGCCGAGGCCGTCAGGGCCAGCTCGCGCCCGCTGATATCATCCCCGGCCAGGATGTACCGTTCACCGTGGCGCCCCAACTCGGCCGCCTTGATGACGGCTGGCGCGACATCCCGGATATCCACGAAGTTGATGCGATTAGCGAACTCCGGCACCACCGGGTAGGCAAAGCGCTTGATCGCTTTGGCGCGATCGTCACCGGAACGTGATGGCGCCATGATGATCGACGGATTAACCATGATCAGCTCGGTGTCGCCATTGTCCGCCTGCGCCCACAGTTCTTTTTCGGCGGCATGTTTGGTCATGATATAGGGAATGCGCAGATGATCGAGATTGAATTCGGCATCTTCGTCGACCAGTTCGTGCGGGTTGACCGGCTGACCGTTGGGCGTCAGTTTCCGGGCCCCGACGGCCGCCACGGTCGAAACATGCAGGAACCGTTTGACACCGGCGCGCTGGGCCGCTGCCAGCATCTGCACGGCGCCCATGGCGTTGATCCCGGTGAACTGGGTCAGGCGATCCTGGCGGAAGTTGGGCCAGCCGATGGTGTGGATAATGATATCGATCCCGGCCACGACAGCGTCGAGCTTCTCGGCCTGCCGAATATCGGCAACCCTCTTTTCCAGGCCGAGCGAATCGATGAATCTGGTGTCGGAGGTTTCGCGCACATGGACAATCGGGCGGAATCCGGCACGGTCAAGCTCGAACACGATCTGACTGCCCAGCGTGCCGGTCGCCCCGGTCACGAGTATTTGCTGTCCATCAAAGTTGACGTTCATCGGTGACGAAAGATACGGCCTTTTACCGTCGTTGAAAAGCTACTCCTTTGCCAATAATCAGCACGAACGTACCCTCTCAACCGTTCTTTCTACGAAAAGTTTCGAGCACGTCGACCAGGCGGTCGATATCCGATTCATCGTTGAACAGGTGTACCGACACCCGGATCGAGCCCTCGCGCCGGACCAGGACAATGTTGTTGTTCAGAATTTCACGGTGCAGCGCCATCGTGTCGGGGCAAGTGAAGGTGAAAATCGACGACCGGTGCTCCGGCTCCATCGAGCTGGTAACCTGGTAGTAATCGCTCTTGTCCACATAGTCGGCCAGACGGTCAATCAAGGAGTGATTGTGCTCGCTGATCCGGGCAATGCCCAGATCGGTAAACAGCCGACTGGCCGCCTTCATGCCGAGCAGATTGAGCACCACGTAGTAGCCCATTTCGAAGCGGACCGCTGAGTCCTCCCAGTCGAGGTCGTACTTGAACAGGTCCGTAAAGTCCATGCCCCAGTCGACACCGAGCCAGCTTGCCGATGTCAGCTTGAGTCGGTCGCGGATATGATCTGCCAGGTAAAAGAAGCCGCACCCCTGCGGCGCCAGCATCCATTTCTGGCAGCCGCTGGTGAAGATATCGATACCGAGCTTCTTGACATCGATCGGCTCCACCCCCATCCCCTGGATGCCGTCAACGACAAACCAGATATCGTTCTTCCGGCACAGTTCGCCGATAACCGCCAGGTCGTTCTTGTAGCCGTTGAAGAACTGTACCCACGAAAGCGCGACAATTCGTGTTCGATCGGTGATGGTCGACTCAAGCGCGTCGATGTCGAACATGCGGTCGCGCGACGGTACGAACGTCAGGTTCAGCTTGCGGGCTTTGGCGGCGCCCCGAAAGGTGTAGGCGACGGCCGGGAACTCGACGTCGGATACCAGGATCTCGTCGCCTTCGTCCAGCGGCAAGCCGTAGGCGGCGATGTTCAACCCGAAACTGGTGTTCAGGCCGATGCCGACTTCACGTTCTTCGGCGCCAATGAGCGATGCATAGATGCGTCTCAGTTCGGCGCGCGTCGCAAAGCCGTCGTGGCTGTCATCCTTGTCGGCCGACAGCCGCAGGTCGACATTCCCTTTGATGGCGTCGGCGACCGGCGTTGAAAACGGACCGTATGATGCCGAGTTGAAATAGACGACATCGCCGGCGTGAGGAAAGAGCGCCCGGGCCTGCTCGAACGTGGTTATTTTCTGGTCAGACATAGCATCAATCCTATAGCGAATACAAGTAACCGATCAGGGCGAGGGCCCCGCCAAGCTTGATTAAATGATTGAGCAGTTGGAACATAAGAAACGGCATGGGCAGGCGGATGCGCACCGATATCGACATGGCGATCGGCAGCGCCCCCAAAGTGAAGGCGAACAGCGCCGCCGCCATGCCCGAGCGCACCCCCGACAACGGCATGATGACATACGCAAAACTGTAGGCCAGCGTGGGAATGGCCACGAAAAACAGCGCCTCCATGAGGAAGTTGACGACATACCAGCCGAGGTTGGTCTGTTCGACCAGTTCCGACGGCAGCCGCTTGTTCACCTTGAGCAGCTTGCCTACAGATTCAAGGATGATCGTCGACGCCAGTAAATAGATGCTGCCGATGACGAGACAGTAAAGGAGCAGTTCGCCGGAGATCAACGCAGCCATCCTTTCCCGATATACCAGTCGTAGGTTTGCTTCGCGCCGACCGGAAAACTGATTTGCGCCTGAAAGCCCATCTCTTCCAGGGCGCGATCGGTTGATACCTCCCACGATGCCAGCAGTTCGTCGGCTTTTTCCGAGGTCAGCATCGGTGTCATACCCAGCAGCTTGCTTACACCGCCGGAAATCGCCGCCACCGTCTTGAACAGCGGTGACGGTATCACCAGTGGCACGCCCCTGCGGTTGCATGCCTGCTGCAAGTGCCCGATCAGTTCATCCATGCTGTAGGCGCGGGGTTCAGCCACGAAGCAGACAAGGCCGGAGCGGTCGGCACGGGTGAGGGCGGCGTGGACGGCGCGGCAGAGATCGTCGACATGAACAAGCTGCAGCTTGCGACTGGTATCGCCGATCATCGGTTTGGTACGGTTGTGCACCGCCTTGAAGAACGAGAATATCTCTTTGTCGCCCGGACCGTACACCCCCGCCGCCCGCAATGCTGCGACCGGAAAACGATCGGCATACGAGAGCGCGTACTCCTCACCCTTGAGCTTGGACCGCCCGTAGGCCGTGACCGGCGCCGGGCGATCATCCTCGGTGCGCGGGCGGTCGCCATAAGTCGGACCGGCCGCCGCCTGCGACGAAATGTATGCAAAGCGCTTCAGCTCGGGGTTGTACCGCGCCGCTGCTTCGCACATGGCCCGGGTGCCTTCGGCATTGACTTTGAAAAACTGCTCAGGTGTTCGCGCTTTCACGATACCGGCGTTGTGCACGATGTAGTCTACATCGCGCACCATCTCGGCCAAAGCGTCGGGATTCGTCACGTCGCCGCAGCGATACGTAACATCGCAGCCTTCCAGCAGTGTCAGGTCGGCGCCGTCGCGGACGCCCGCAAACACCTGCATCCCCTCGGTGTGCAGGTGGGCGCAGAGGCGCGAACCGACGAAGCCGTTGGCGCCGGTCACCAGGACTGTTTTAGCAGGTTCAGACATGGCGACAAGCTACGGCAGAATTGATCAGTCGACAAGTTTCCAATCGAAACCGATCAGAAGATCTCGGCTGAGAACTTATACACCTCGGCGGCGGGATCCTTATAACTGTTGCGCGGCAGGCCGGCTTTCAGGCAGGTCTGTTCGAGGAACTGGCTGACCTCCCATTTGTGGTCGGCGGCAACCTGTGGCAACAAAAGACCGGAGTTCATGTCCAGCTTGATCATCAGGCCGTCGCGACCGATCTGGATCTTCTTGAAATCATGTACCCGTTCCAGCCGGGACAATACCGAGATTTCATAGTCGATCGTCTCGGCCTCCGCCGGCGTGAGTGGATCAAAGCGGGGATCGTCGAATGCCGCCGCCACCGCCATTTCGGCGACCGCTTCGTAGAGCGGACGGCGCGCCCGGATCTGGCCGATACAACCGCGCAGCGCCCCGGCCATGGTCAGGGTGACAAACACGCCACGGCGGACATCGAGCGATTCACGGTACGGCGGCTCATACTTGTTGTTTTCGATATGGGCCATGACCGCATCGCGAGCCACCTGCTTGATGTATTCGCGATCTTCGTCAGTCAGTATGAGTTCGTCGCCACGCGCCGGGCGGGCGCCGATATCGGCCTTCGATACTTTCGAAATCTTGCTCTTTTCACCCTCGGTTACCACCGCCGACAGGTAACCGACAACTTCCTCGAAGTCACCGGTTGTCTCGGCCGACGTCGTATACTCAAGCACTTCAGCCGCGCCGCCGCCAAGACGTCGCGCCGCCGCCATCACCGCCGCCATCGGGCCGGCGCCGCAGGCTTCGCCCTTGCCGCTGTCGACGATGTCCATCAGCGCCGTCGGATCGAACTGCGAGATCGCTTCGCGGATGTTTGAGTCGAGCCGCTCCGCCTGCTTCTGCCTGTGGAAATGCGACAGATCACTCGAGGCCACCAGCAGCGTGTTGGTGCCGCCCAGGGCACTGGCCAGCACCTCGCCCAGGGCACTGACGGAATCCGATTCCTGGTCCCCCATCACGATCGCCACCAGCTTGAAGTTCCCAAGTACCGTCTGTAAAAAGGGAAGCTGCACCTCGAGGGCGTGCTCGCCACGGGTACCGCCGGTAGCGTGCCCCATCTTCGAGGTATAGACAAGGGGATGGATGTTGGCGATTTTGTCCGACAGTTCGCGATCGATCTCGACCACACCAATCGGTGTCTGGTAACCGTGCCCGGAAAAGACTGACGATCCCTGGAAGAAGACGGTGTGCGACGGCGACACGACAACGACCGTGTCATATTGTTCTCCCTGCAGCAGCTTGAATGCCTTGGCAGCGGTCTTGCCGGAATACGCATAGCCGGCGTGGGGGGCAATCAGCGCCATCGGACGGCCACCGATCGGCTTTATGCTCACCTCCGAAAACAGCCCGGCCACCTGCTTGATCAGGTCGACCTGTCCGGCCAGGTAAAATGATCCCGCTACGGCGGGTTTGCGAATCTCGAGTGTATCGTCAGACATCTGTGTTTTCCCTTCAGAGTTGTACTATAGGCAACATACTTCGCGGCCCCGCACACTTCAACAACTGATCTTCCCACGAGTTTTCAGAATATCGGTCGTAAATGAAGAAAGGCGACCCGGCTGGGCCGCCTTTCGCTGCAACGAGGAGACGCGGAGGTGTGAAACCGACAGGTTATTCGTCCGTCTGGGAGAGCAGATCGACGACGAAGACATCCTTCGGTTCGATCAGCCGCTTGATCCCCGCACCCGACTTCTGCAACACATAGCCATCTGCCGTCCCCACCACCAGATCAGCGCCATACCGTCGAGCCACCGTCACGGTGTAGTCCTCGAATTTCTTCTGCGGCAAAAAGTCGCCATTGAAGTAGCCCACAAAGCCGCCGTCGGTGACGAGATAGACCACCCAGGAGGCGGCGTCGATCTTCCGCACCTGGTCGCCCGGCAGACCGTCGGCCGAGGTCAACTGCGTCCACGAGCCACCGTCGAAGATGAACAGCCCCTGGTCGGTACCGAGGTAGAGGTGGGCATGACGGAAGTAAAGGGCGTTGACATAGTCAAACAGCGCCGCATCCCGTTCCAGCCAGCGCTTGTCGACGGTGCGGCCGTCCCAGCGGTACAGCCCCTGGCCGTCGGTGCCAATCCAGACACCATCGAGATCGGGCGCCAGCGCCGACACCACGACATCTTCAAGCAGCGTTTCGTTGCCGAAAGTGGAGTGGGTGAAGACACCTTCGTCGGTACCGATGATGAGGCGGTAGTTGAGGCTGGCCAGCGCCGTAACATTGCCGAGGTACTCGCCCGGAATCGGCTCGAGGATACCGTCAACAACCTTGTAGAGCTGGTCGAAGCCGACAAAAATCTCGCCGTGATGTTCGACGATGGCGGCCGGACGGTCGGTGGTCGGGATATCGGTCCGTTCACCCGAATGCAGGTTGTAGACGACGATTCCATCATCGTAGAGTGAGTACACCACCGAGTCGGCGATGATCAGTTCGGCGACACCGCCTTCAGTGGTGACCGGAGTTTCTGTAGCCGAGGCATGGACCGCATTCGGCTGCTCGACTACACTGTCGGTTGCCCGGTCAAGCCGTGCCCTGGTCAGGCTTTCGGCAAACCCGTCCGCCACCGTATCGACCATGCGATTGACCATCCCCTTCGTTTTCGGCTTTTCTTCGGAGCCGCAGCCGATCGCCATCAGGGCGCTCATCAGCCCTATAGCGAGGATCAGGATCAGTTGATTGCGTTTCATCGTATTTCTCCTTTCGAGTGTGTTGTTCTGTCTGGTGGGGTATATTTCAAACCCGGTGCCAACGGATAAAGCCGTTGAAATACAATAACTTAACATAAACAGGGAGGGTGCAGTCAGGGCTAAACCGTGTCACCGCTGACACAGTCTTGCAGCCGATCGGCTAACTGTTTGCAAGACATCGAACTAACCGTGTCAGAACTGACACAGGAGATTGCCACAGGTGTGTAAAATGCTTGTTTTGCTTCAGGTTACAGCGATTGATTGTATAAGCCACACAGGAGGTGCTGACAGTGATCGCCCGGATAATCGTCATCATCGCAGCCATATGCACGCTCGCAGCCGCTTCGCAGGCAGAAGCGCGGTCGACCGAGGTCGACATCCTCAAGCTGCACCATGGCCGGGTCTATTTCGACGCCGGCACAGAGCGCTATATCTTCACCGATCATTCATGGCTGATCACCTGTGGCAACGATACCATTGCCGGCGGGCGGATAGAGCGATCGTTCGACGGTTTGTCGTATGGGCGCATCGATCCGGGTACTCAGATAGTCAGCAGTGACTCCTGCCGGGCGCAGATTGCGGTCGCCCGAATTGACACAACCTCGACGATCAGTGTCGGCCTGGTTGAATCGGCGCCGCTGACCGACTGGCTGGTGCTGTCGTGCGACCGTTCGGATACGACGGGCTCGCTCTCGATGGCATTGGATACCGCTCGTTCGGTGGCGGTGCGCAGTTTTGCCTCGCAGCTTTCGATGGTACTGGCGTTTGAGCGGGGTGAAATCGACGGAATGATCTCAAGCGAACAGCCGGCCGACCTGGCAGTGCCGTTCAATCAGCGCACAGCCGCGGCCCCCTACTACTTCGCGCTCATACCCAATCCGGCCAGCCGGGCGACGACCGACGGTTTGTTGTCAACATCGCTGTACTATCGTTTTGACGATCGACGGTTGCACGACTTGTACGACGGTTCGGCGCCGTCGCTCTACACCGGCCTGTACTGGTCACAGCGCGCTGCGATGCGGCCGTATGAATACAGCCCGTCCACCGGTCGCCATCTGCTGGCGCGAATGACATCGCCGGTGCGCCGCGTCGGACTGGCGTACGAATACGACCTGTTGCGCCCGCTGGCTGAGTATTTCGGCGACCTGTTGTCGCGCGACCGCATACGGGTCGCCCTTGACAGAGAACTGCCCGAGCCGGATCTGCGTTTTGCCGCCATACCACTGTACAGCGAACGACCATGGCAGAGTATGGAGGTGATCAGCCACATACTGGCACAGGATACGTCGGCCTTCTCGCGGGAAGCGGAACTGGTTCGGCAGACCTTTGAGCGGCTTGCGCTGGTGGCACGATTCTACGATCAACCGCAGGGACGAACATACCTGGCACGGGCCGAACAGGGTTTGATTGACGATCTCGGCGTGTTTCCATTGTTCCGCCCCACCCTTTTTGTGATCACGTCACCGAATATTGTGGGCGTCGTTGTTACGCCGGAGGGTCGGGTCGACCTCTGCAATGCCAACAAGCTCATAGCGCCCCAGACGGAGGCCAGGCCGTGAGCTTGACCGGGCGCATTCGAATCAGCCTGCTGCTGGCGGCGCTGGCTCCGCCGCTGTTGGTGATGCTGTCGCTATATGTCTGGGTTGACTCGCGCACGCAAATGCAGCGTCGACAAGCAGCGGCCGAAGCCGTGGAGCGATTCAGCAGCTACCTGAGCCAGTGGCAACAGCAGACCGACCATGCCGCTGCCGACCTGGCGGCGTCGCGTTCGGTCAGCCGTGCCGTCGCACTCCTGCAAGCGGATCGCGTGGCACCAATCGATATTTCGATCGATCGCCTGCCGCTCGACTTCGTGGAACTGGTCGACGCCGGCAATATCTGCCGCTACAGCCTGCACCGACCCGGCCTGGTCGGCGAACGCCTGAAACTGCCACCCACCGGTACCGCAACACAACCCGATGTCCAGTACGATCTCGACGGCGCGCATGCGGCGTATACCGTGGTCGCACCGCTGCCCGACCAATACCGTCTCTACACCGGACGCTACTTCGACAGCAGCGACATTGCCATCGCAAAACAGCTTCTCGATGCACCGGTCATCCTGTCGTGGAGCGGTGATGCCGACGAGCCGATCAGTCGCATGGAGCCGCGGCAGGTGTATGCGGTCGACAGTGTCATGCAGTCGCTGCTGTGGGGTGGCAGTGACGCCGGCTTCTTTCTTTCGGCAACGTTTGACGGCGCCACCGAACAGCCACAGTTTGTATCCCTCTTTTACATCACGGGTATCGTAGCGCTGGCCTCGGTAGCCTTCGCCGTTTTTCTCGGTTTCTATTTCACCGGTCGCGCCAAGCGCGAAATCGACAATCTGGTGGCCGCTACCAATCGCGTCGCCGGGGGAGACTTCGCGACTCCGGTCATGGCATATGAAGAAGGAGAATTCTCGCAACTGGCCGATTCCTTCTCCGATATGATGTACCGCCTTCGCCGCGCCCAGGACAAACTGGCGGTGTCGGAGAAGATCGCCGCCTGGCAGGCGATGGCGCGCAAGATCGCGCACGAGATAAAGAACCCGCTGTCGCCGATTGCCATCTCGGCCGACGACCTGCGGCAATCCTACCGCGAACAGCTGCCGGACTTCGAAACGACACTCCTCGACACAACCGGTACGATTAAGAATGAGGTGCGCCGCCTGACTCGCTTGCTCGACGAATTCGTCGCCTTCGCACGCATGGCGCCGCCGGACATTCAGACGGTGCCGCCGGAGGTGCTGAGTGACAACATCCTCTCGCTCTACCGCACCGAACTCGAACAAGGCCGTCTGACCGTCAAGATGACGTCGTCGCTACCTGCCATCGAGGTCGACCCCGACAGTATCCAGCGCCTGCTGGTGAACCTGATCAAGAATGGTCTTGAAGCTTCGCCAGAGAGTCACGTAAACGTAACCATGACCGATGACAGTGGCGAGGTGGTCATCACAGTCCGCGACACCGGCCCCGGCTTTCCACCAACAGTGCTGCAGGAGCAATTCGTTCCCTACATGTCGACCAAGCCGCACGGCTCCGGTCTGGGACTTGTAATTTCGCAGCGCATTGCGCATGATCACGGTGGCAGTATTGAGCTTGGCAACCATGAACAAGGAGGCGGCATCGTCACCGTGCGACTGCCGCAATAACCACTATGGCGCGCATACTTGTAGTCGATGATGAAGCCAATATCCGCAGCTCCCTGAAGTCGGCGCTCGAACGGCGCGATCACCAGGTTGTGACGGCGGAATCGTTTGCCGAGGGGGAACGGTTCGCCCGGGCGCGGTTCGACCTGATCTTCCTCGATGTCATGCTTCCCGACGGCAACGGTGTCGATCTGCTTAAGAAGATCCTTGCCGAGAAACCGGACCAGATGATAGTGATGATCTCCGGCCACGCCGATATCGACACGGCCGTCGACGCCATCAAGGCCGGCGCGCACGACTTTATCGAGAAGCCTTTGTCGCTGGATCGGGTCATGATCACCATCGACAACACCACGCGCACCCGGCAACTCCGGAACGAAAACGTGCGCTTGTCGTCGCGTGTTTACCCCGATTTCATCGGAGATCATCCCTCGATTCGCAAACTCAAGGATGCCATCAGCCAGGCGGCGCCCAAAGCGAACCGCTTCCTGATCACCGGCGAGAACGGTACCGGGAAGGAACTGGTGGCCCATGCCATACACCGGGGATCGTTGCGGGCCGACGGTCCATTCGTATCAGTGAACTGCGCGGCGCTACCGTCGGAACTGGTCGAGTCGGAACTGTTCGGCCACGTCGCCGGCGCCTTTACCGGCGCCACCCGCGATCGCAGTGGACGGTTTGTCGAGGCCGACGGCGGCACGATTTTTCTCGACGAAATCGGCGACATGCCGCCGGCGGCGCAGGCCAAGATTCTCCGAGTTATCGAAAACGGCGAAGTCAGCCCGGTCGGATCCGACCGTACAACTACTGTCAACTGTCTTATCGTCGCCGCCACCAACCGTCCACTCAACGAACTGGTCGAACGCGGCACATTTCGTCAGGATCTGCTCTATCGATTGAACGTTGTCGCGCTTTCGCTGCCGCCATTGCGCGAACGCAAATCCGACCTGCCGGTGCTGGCCAGCTTCTTCCTGCGTCGCTTCGCGGCCGAGTCGGGCAGCCCGGTGGTCAGCCTCAGTAGTGACGCCGTCAAGTATCTCATGGAATACTCGTTCCCCGGGAACATACGCGAGTTGCGAAACCTGATGGAGCGCGTGAGTATCTTCTGCTCCCGGGAAGTTGCCGATCTCGATGACGTCAAGCCACACCTGTCATCCGTCGCAACGGTCAAACCAACTCACCTCAAGGATGCCGTCACCCGCTTCGAGCAGGACTATATCCGGGCCGCCATTGGCCGCAACGACGGCAACGTCACGAAAGCCGCGCGCGAACTGGGTATCGAACGGTCGCTGTTATACAAGAAACTGAAAAAGTAGCTACCCGGTGCGCTTGCTGAAGCGCAACGCGGAGAGCGTGAAGATGGCGATGCCGTACACCGCCAGGCTGACAATATCCGGCAGCATGTCCATAAAACCGGCGTCGCGCATCATGATCGAGCGAACTATGCTCAGGAAGAAGCGCATCGGGTTGACGTAGGTGACGTATTGCAGCCACTCCGGCATGTTAGCGATCGGCGTGAAGAAGCCCGACGTCAATATCGCAAACACCGAAAAAAACCAGGCGAAAAACATCGCCTGCTGCTGGGTGGAGGTGACAGTCGAAAAGAACAGGCCGATGCCGAGGGTGGTCAGCAGGTATAGAGCCGAAAGACTGAACAGCAGGAAAGGCGAGCCGATAAACGGCACGCTAAACCACCACACTCCCAACAGCAGCACGACAACCAGCTCGAAGAAGCCGAGCGCAGCAAACGGCAGCACTTTGCCCATCAGGAAGGCCGGCGTGGATATCGGCGTCACCATCAGTTGCTCGAGAGTACCGGCCTCGCGTTCACGTACGATGGCCATGGCGGTCAGCACGACCGTAATCATCGTCAGCAGCGTAGCGACTACGCCCGGCACCATGAAATAGACCGACTCCCCCTCGGGATTGTACAGCACCCGGTAGCTCAGTTCGACGGGACGCCGGGTACCGTAGATATCGGCAGAGTAACGCCCCACGATCTGGCCGGCATACCCGATTCCGATCGCGGCGGCATTGGCATTGGCGCCGTCGACGATCAAACCGACCCGGGGGCTTTCGCCCCTGAGCAACTGACGTTCAAACTGGTTAGGTATGATCAGCACCATCTCGGCATCGCCGGCTATGAATCTCGGCTCGTATTCGAACAGCGACTCAGGTGCATCGGTGGGAACGAAGTAAGTACCGGGCTTGAACGACTGCACGAACCGGCGCGACTGGTGGGATCGGTCGAAGTCGTACACGTCGAGGGCGATGTTCTCCACTTCGGTATTGGCGACATAGCCGAAGATGATCAGCTGTACCACCGGAATCAGGAAGATGATCCGTACCATATTGACATCACGGAATACCTGGATAAATTCCTTGCGTATCAATCCAAAGAGCGCCCGTCTCATGAACTCATCCCCGTCTTGAATTGTCGCACCGCAATGCCGAGCAGCACTACCGTGAGCGCCGAGAGCAGAAAAGCCTGATCAAGCAGGGCGGTCAGCCCGGCTCCCTTGAGCATGATACCACGGATAATTGTCAGGAAGTACCGCGCCGGCACCATGTAGCTGAGGGCCTGCAGCGCGAACGGCATGTTCTTGAGTGCGAAGATCAAATCCGACAGCATGATTGACGGCAGCATGGTCGACATGAGGGTGAGCATCATCGCCACCTGCTGTGTGCGCACCAGCGTCGAAATCAGCACGCCGATCGACAACGACGTGATGATATACAGGAAACCAAAGCCCAAAAGCACGAACATGCTGCCGACAAACGGTACGTCGAACAGCAGCTTGGCGAATACCAGTACCAGGATACCATCGACCAGCGCCAGGCCGGCATAGGGAATGAGCTTGCCTATTATGATCTGGGCCGGTCGCACCGGAGCGGTCAGCAGCTGTTCCATCGTGCCGGTTTCCTTCTCCCGGGCGATGGTTATCGATGTCAGCAGCGCCGAGATCATCATGAGTATGACCGCGACCAGCCCGGGCACGAAAAAGACAGGCGACTCCAGGTCGGGATTGTACAGCACCTGGACCGACAACTCGACTGAAGGCGGCTGTTGCACCGGGGCAAAGCGCTCGCGCAGGTACATGCCGAGCACGCCGTCGGCATAGCCGCGCAGGGCGGCGGCGGTATTGTTGTCGGCGCCGTCGATAATCAGGCCGACACGCACAGGCCGGCCGGTGCGGAGCGCCGCCGCAAAGCCCTGCTTGATCACCAGCACGCCATTGGCGTCGCCACGGCGCAGGCTCCGTTCCGGATCGAGATGGTCCAGCGGTTCCTCCGGCATATGGAAGTACGTACTGGCGTAGAACTGGTCGGCCAGGTCGCGCGACTCCCGCGAGTTGTCGCGATCGACCGTCGCCAGCACCAGGTGCTCGACATCCATGTTGATGGCGTAGCCGAACAGAAAGGTCATCAGTATCGGCATAACGATGATGATCGTCAGCGACCGCGGATCACGCATGATGTGATAGAATTCCTTGCGCGCGATAAAACCGAGCTTACGCATCGATGCTCTCCCGACCCTGGATCAGGTCGACGAACAACTCTTCGAGATTGGCCGCACCGTGCTCCTCCACTAATTCGTGTGGCCGACCAAGCGTGATGATCCGTCCCTGGTGCATGATCGAGATGCGGCCGCAAAACTCCGCTTCGTCCATGTAGTGGGTGGTGACAAAGATGGTGATGCCGCTGTCGACCAGTGAGTAGAGTATGTTCCAGAAGCGACGTCGATAAATCGGGTCGACCCCTCCGGTCGGCTCGTCGAGGAAGATGATCCTCGGCTCGTGGAGCAGCGCCGCCGACAGGGCGAGGCGTTGACGCCAGCCGGTGGGCAGCGAGATGGTCTTGCGATCCAGGAATTCCGTCAGGGTCAACTGCTCGGTCAGTTCTTCAATCCGCCGCTTGACGCGTTTCTTATCGAGGTTGTAGGCAGCGCCGTAGAAACTCAGGTTCTCGCGCCCGGTCAGGTCGGGATACAGCGAGAACCTCTGCGACATGTACCCGATGCGGTGCTTGATCGCTTCCGATTGGGTATTGATATCCAACCCCGCAACTGTGCCACCGCCCTCGCTGGGCAACAAGAGGCCGGTCATCATTCGAATGGCCGTGGTCTTGCCGGCGCCGTTGGCGCCGAGAAAGCCGAAGATCTCGCCACCTTCGACCGTCAGCGAGATACTGTCGACCGCCGTAAAGTCGCCGAAGCGACGCGTCAGGTTCTCAATCTGTACCGCTGCCTCGCTCATGCCCGGCGCTCCATCAATTGAATGAAGCAGTCCTCGAGATCAGGTTCGATCGGTTTGAGCCTGTCAGGATCCACACCGGCCGCCTGCAACTGTTCACTGAACGCTGTCGGCTTTTCGCCCCCGGGAATGGTCAGGTGCAGACCGGCGCCAAAACGTCGCGCCTCCAGCCGCTCAATACCTTGCAGTTGTTTCATCTGGTCGGCCGAGGGCGTGATGGCGACAAAGAAAATCTGCCCTTCATACAAATCGCGCAGTTCGTCCGGCGTTCCTTCGGCCAGCTTGCGACCGTCGAAAACAAAGCAGGCTCGGTCGGCACGGGCTACCTCATCCATGTACGGCGTACTGACCAGGACGGTAACACCACGTTCCCGAAAGGTCTTGAGTATTTCCCAGAACTGACGTCGCGACACCGGGTCGACACCCGTGGTCGGTTCGTCGAGTACCAGCAACTCCGGGTTGTGCATCAGGGCGCACGAGAGCGCCAGCTTCTGCTTCATCCCCCCCGACAGGGCGCCGGCGCGACGGTCGTGAAACGGGGCCAGTCGCGAGAACTGGTACATTTCGTCACGCTTGCGACGGTACTCGCGGCCGGTGATACCGTAGATGCCGGCAGAAAAGATGAGGTTCTCCTCGACCGTCAGGTCCGGATACAGCGAGAATACCTGCGGCATGTAGCCGAGGCGCGACTTGAAGGCTTCAAAGCCATGGCTGATGTCGCTGCCGTTGAGCAGGAGTCGCCCGCTGTCCGGCCGGATGAGGTTACAAACGCAGCGTATGAAACTCGTCTTGCCCGCACCGTCAGGACCAACCAGCGCCATGATCTCGGCCGGCGGTATGGCAAGCGAGAAGTCGGTGAGCGCTTCAACCGACTGGTAGCGCTTGGTCACACTCTGTGCTTCGATAAAACTCATTGCGAATACAACGTTACATACACCGGCATGCCGATTTTCAAGTTACCGTCGGTATTGGGAATCTCGACCTTGACCGCAAACACCAGGTTGGCGCGGGTTTTGGCTGTCTGTACATTCTTGGGCGTAAACTCCGCCTCCTGGCTGGTCCAGACGACTCGCCCCGAATAGACCGTACCTCCGGACTCGGTGTCAACCGAGGCCGAGTCGCCCACCGACACCGAGGCAAACTTGCCGGTCGGCAGGTAGACTTCAACTTCCATCGTATCCAGGCGGGCTACTTTGACAATAGGACGCCCCAGCGACAACAGTTCGCCGATCTCGACGAAGCTCTCGGTGATGCGTCCGGCCATCGGAGCGACCGGCGTGCAGTCATCGAGCTGTTGCTGCAGGTTGGCAATGTCCGCAGCGAGTCGTTCAATCTCAGCTTCGAGCGCCGCGATATTGGCCGTTGCCGCCGGTACCGCTATCAATGCCTGGGTATGTTCATGGTCGGCACGGTCGAGTTGCTGCTCGGTAGCGGTGCCGGAAGCTCTCAGCTTTTCGATGCGAGCCAGCTCGGTTGCCATAAACGAGACCTGCTCCTGTGCCCGGCGACGCTCCGTTTCAGCGGCGTTGCGCCTGGCCTTAGCTGCGGTCAAACCGGCGCGGGCGGCATCGAGCTGCAACGCCACGCGGGTGGTGTCGATCAGTACCAGGGTATCACCCGGCCCGACACTGCTGCCTTCGTCGACATACCTGGCCAGCACCCGGCCCGACGTTTCCGCCGATATGATCGACTCGGTCGATTCGATCAGCCCGGAGCCGCCCGGTAGTTCAGCTTCGTCGCCGCAACCGCCGATCAGCAACAGAGCGCCGACTGCCGCCTGGAGTAATCTCTTCATATTACATGCCCTCGTTCAATTGTTCCGATCCAATGGCGAACCAGTAGGCTGATTGCGCCTGGTAGAAGCCGGCCAGCGCCATCGCCAGGTTGGCCTCGGCCTCGCTCAGCGAGGTTTCTATTTCCAGCAAACGATTGGTCGACAGGGCGCCGTCGCGATGGCGCTGCTGCGACAGACGGTAGTTGTCGCGGGTGAGCGCAACCTCGCGCTCGGCAATAGTATAGCGCTCCCGGGCCAGGCTCAGTTGCTCTCGCGCCAGGCGGGCTTGTTCGTCGAGACGTTCAGCGGTGTGGTCGCGCTCGTGCCGGGTAGCGTCGAAGCGGCGTTGCGCCGCGTTTACCTCCGAAGCGGTCTTGTTGCCCAGGTTGAAGGACCAGGTCAGGCGAGCGCCAACCGTAAAGTGATCGTTCCAGGTGTTCTCGAACAGGTCGATGTTCGGCTTGCCGTAGTGGTAGCCGCCGGTCACCGACAAACTCGGCAGGTAACCCGATTTGGACAGCCCGACGGTCGCCCGTTGGACACCCAGCATGGCATTGGCCGCGCGCAACTCCGGTTTGCTCGTGTCGACCTGAACCAGCAACGATGCCACCCGGGCCGGTGGCGCCGGCTCGTCTGACGGTGTGATCGCTTCCGATGGATCGCGTCCAAGCAGAATCGCCAGTTCAATCGAGGCCTGGCGAAGCTCGATCTCTGCTTCCCGAACACGCAGGTTGGCGCGATTGACGGTGTACGCGACTTCGAGCAGATCGACCGAATCGGCCACGCCGCCCTCGAACATGGCGGTGACATCGTCCCGGACGATTTCAGCGCGCCGTTTCCCTGCCTCCGCCGCCGCCAGTTCGCGCCGTGCCCGCAGCAGCGAGAAGTAGGCCAGGCGGGTCGAGAGTATGACCTGATCGGTGGTGGCATCGCGGATGGCCGCCTGGTATGTCGCCAGTGAAGCCGCCCGATCTATTCCGCCCGAAATGCGGCCGCCGGTGTAAACCGGCAGGCTAACCAGGGCACTGAACTGGTACTGTTCCTTGCTGCCAAGTTCACGCCGGATACCGGGCGCTCCGGGAAAAGTCAGCTGGAGATCCGCGATCTCGCTCTGATAGTTGGCCATTGCCTCCGCACTCAAGGTGGGGAAACGGTTCTTCTCGGCCGCCAAAAGATCAGCCGTCGCCGCCCGGTGCTCAGCCTCCGCTTTCCTGAGGTGAAATGAATGGGCGCGAGCTTCGGCAATCGCCTCGGCCAGCGTCAGCGGCGCAGCACCAACCGAGGCCGCCAGCGCCGAAATCAGGATGACAGTTACAGCAACGTGCATTCTCATCGTGGCAATACTCCGTTGAGAAAGAGGTCGACCACCACTTCGGGACGGTCGGCAGTGAACTTGTCGGGATCCTTTATGTCAAGCGCCTGGTGCAGAATCGGCGCAAGCATGAAGTAGCCGATATGCATGGCGATGAACGAGCAGATCGTGTGCTTGGCCCTCACATCACGTAACTCACCCGCGGCCCGACCACTCTTGATGCGATCCATGATCATGCCGGGGAGACCGGTACTGCTGATCATTTCGGCAGCAGTATTGATGATGTCGCTCTTCGGATTGGCCAGCTCGCGCATGAGGAGCTGGAAGATTTTCGGACGGTCGGCGGCGATATTGGCATATACCTGCGCCATCGCCGTCAAAAGCTCGGGGAGGCTCTTGTCGGGATCGAGTCGGCTGTGAACATCGGCCGTCGCTTTCTCGAAATGGTCCTGTACCACCCGGCGGTAGAGATTCTCCTTCGAAGAAAAGTGATAGTAGATCATTGCCTTGTTGACGCTGGCACGTTCGGCAATGCGGTCGACCCGTGCCCCGGCCAGGCCGAACTCCGCAAACTCGATGAGGGCGGCACGAATAATCCGGTCGTACGTGGCCTGGGGCGGGCTATTGGTCTGCTTGCCTTCCGGCATATTAACCATCCATTCAGTTTAACTAACTATACGGTTAATATATCGGCAATGCTTATCCCAATCAACCCATTTTTTTTCAGTTATCCACAGAAACTCAACCCAAGAGCAGCCATCAAGAGTACGCTAAAATACGCTACACCACAGCCAACGTCAGCAACTGCGCAAAAACTTGACAAAATTGAGCCCTGAAGCGACAAGTCATAGTGTGACGTAGTTTCGCTGTGACAGACCTGTCCTGGCAGTCAGTGACGCCTCGTATAATGAATCTGCCAGAGGGGTTTCCACGTTGCGCCGCCATCTGCGGAGCTTTGCCAGTCCCAATCGAGCGAGTCAGCGGCAATATTGTAAAACACCATCCGCTGTTTGACCGGTTTGCCGTCACGGACGGCATCCCGGCTGAGAATCATGCTGTCGCCCACCATACCGCCCTCGAAATCGAGATATCCCCCGCTGTTGTCGACCCAGGTCTGCTTCCAGACACCGGCCGCTTTGTCGTAGACCGACAGGCTGTTGCCGACAAACGGTTTCTCGCCGAGGGTGGTGAAGTTTTCCTCGATCACGCAGCCGTTCATTTCGCCGCTGATAATATTGGTGCCACGGCCGGCGTTTTCTCCATCGCCCCAGGTCAGATCCCAGGTCCCCACCCAGAAGTCGAACTGGCGGTGTTCCGGTGAGGAGCAGGGCGGCTCCTTTGGTTCGTCTTGAGCCGACGTGCTCACAGCCACCCCCAGCACGGCAGTAAACAGCAGTGCCCGCACATACATAACCAATCCTTTCCTGATAATATGGTGTCTGAACAGTCAAACGAGGCGGCCCGGCATCGGTTCAGGCAGAGCAGCCGGTGGCATGCTCCTGCAGCCAATGGTTGCGGTTATCGCCCCGGGCGGCCCGAATCAACCCGGTGCGCCATACCGGTCAGCTGTTCACTGAGCTGCCAGAGCTGTCGCTGCGCTTTTTGGTCGTACGCCCGGCGCCCGCTCAGTTTCGGCTTACAATCGACGAAGTATTTGCCGGAGACCGACTGCACTTCGTCCGACGTCGCCAGGTAGACAATCGTTTTGGCGCCATCTTTGACCGAACCGGTGACCCACTCGAACAGCTTGTTGAGCCATGTCGGCAGCGCCACCAAATCCTGCAACAGGCGGGTAAAGATGACACCCGGGTGCAGCGAGTTGACTGTCACGCCCGACCCCTCCAGCCGCCGCGCCAGTTCATAACAAAACATGACATTGGCCAGCTTCGACTGGTTGTAGGCCGGCCAGCGGCCGTAGGCGTGCTCCGACTGGATGTCATCGAAATTGATCTTGCCGCGCTCATGGGCTCGCGACGCTACCACGATGATGCGGCTCGGCGCCGCCATCACCAGCCGATCGAGTAACAGGTGGGTTAGAAGAAACGGCGCCAGATGGTTGACGGCAAACTGCAGCTCGTAACCGTCGGTGCTCTCTTTTCGCTCGCTCGGTACGATGGCGGCGTTGTTGATCAGCACGTCAAGCTGCCCGAAGCGATCCTTGTACTCCTGCGCGATCCGTCGGATATCGTCGAGCGACGCCAGGTCGCCAATTATTAAATGCACCCGGTCATGGCCAACCGCATTCTGGATCTCGGCCTGCGCCGTGCGGCCGCGCCCTTCATCCCGGCTCACCATGACAACCGTCGCCCCCATCCCGGCCAACTGTGCGGCCACCTCGCGGCCGATGCCGCGGTTGGCGCCGGTGATCAGGGCGGTCTTGCTATTCATCGACTGATGCTGTGCCATGTCTGTCTGCAACGGCAACCGCTCGAGCCCGGTTCCAGAGCTATTTACCGGCAGCCAGTGCCGCCATAATCCGGTCCGGGTAGTCGCTGATGATGAGGTTGACACCACGTTTCGCCAGGCGTCGAGCGTGGTACCTCCGGTTGACTGTCCAGACTGCGATGGGAATGCCCAGGCGGTGCAGTCGGTGCCAGAAGCCGAGCCGCATCAATTGCCAGTGCGGCGCAATAAAGTCGGCACCGCAACGTCGAAGACGGCGGATCGGCAGGTATTCGCGGCGATCCCGCCGGGCCAGCGTGAAAAGGTTGTGCCCGATCAGCAGCCCTACCATACTGCCGGTGGCATACCCTTTCAGCGCGCTGACACTGGAATCGTGAAACGAGGTGTATACGACGTTCCCAGGCTCGTACCGTTGCGCCACCTCGCTTACCACTTTCGCCTCGTAGCCGACCTCTTTCAGCTCGACATCGAGTGCAATGCGGCCGGCACACCACCCGACCGTCTCGGCCAGCGTGGGCACCTCATACCCCCGCCTTCGCGCCGACTGCCGGATGTCGCTTGCAGTCATGTCGCGGATAAACTGCTCATGGCCGCGCAGCCGGGCATCGTGATGCACCAGCAGGACACCGTCGCGACTGCGCCGGACATCGATCTCGATACCGCCGGCGCCCATCTCGATAGCCAGTTCGAACGCCTCGATGGTATTTTCGTAGCGATGTCCCGACGCACCGCGGTGGGCGATGACAATCGGCTTCGATCGTGACTCCAGTTGCGTGAAATCGACCATATCAAAGGTGTCCCTGCTCTGAATCGACCGTGCACGCAGTGTCGACTGCATCGATGGCGGCTACTTCGATGGCGCCACCAGTTCATCCATGAAGTCGCGCGCCTTTTTCCCCTCGCAGTTGTAAATCATATGGCGCAGCTCGTTGAGCTGATCTCCGTCGAACAAATCTTCAGCGAGCGCATTGAACTTGACCTCGAGATCCTCTTCAGTCATCGGTTCGCGCGGATCACCTTTCGGATACTCGAGATACTCTTCATAGCTGCTGCCGTCCTTTGTGCGCACACGCACCCGCGACGGCTGCTTGGCCGGGAACATCGCCTCGAACTCCTTGGAGGCCTCGCCCTTGATCTTGTCGATCACCGCCCAGATACGCTCATCCTTCAGTTTTTCGTCCGAGAACGACTGGGTGGTCACCTGGTGATCAACCAGTGCCGCGGCGATGCAATACGGCAGCGAGTGGTCGGCCGTTTCGCGCGACTCCGGACGGTACTTGTGCGGATCAAAGAGAATGTCACAGGCACGAGCGATGGTGGTAATTGTGACTTCCTCGATATCTTCGGACGGTATGTTGTTTTCGGTCACAACTTTGAGGGTGGCGGTGAGGTGGGTATGGGTGAGCGCTTCAGTCGGAAACGCTTTCATGCTGCACTCGAGAATCTTGAACGAATCACCGAGGCCGCCCACCAGCTTGTCTTCATCCCAGCCCTCGCCGAAACAATCCATGAAGCCTTCCTTGCCCTCAAAGACCGCCTCGGTGCCGGAATAGCCCTTCTTCGCCATCAGGGCGGCGAGCACGCCCGACTGCACCGCCATCGGATCGACGGTGTTCTTCATCATGGTCAGCTTGCCGGCGGTAGGACAACCGATCGTATGGTTATGGCAGCCCGAAATGCCGATGGCGTTGACCATCTCTTTCACACTCAGGTTGAGCAGCTTACCGGCCACGATCGGCGAGACGAACTGCGTCAGGGTAGCATGGTGCCACTTACGTTCGCGGACACCCGGCGTGGCAAACTCGCACAACCGCTGCTCGAATTCATACGCCAGCACGATCGCTACGATGACATCCTTCATAGACGCACCGACCAGCTCGCCGACTGCCAGCGCGGCCGGGATGAGGTCGGAGGGGTGCGACGGATCCTCTTTCCAGTAAATGTCGTTGTAATCGAGCGCTCGTACCATCAGCGAATTGACCAGCGTTGCATTGACTGCCGGAATCTTTTCGCCGAAGCCGATGACAGTCGCCTCCTCCTTGCCCGCCATTTCCTTGTAGATGTCGCGCAGCATATTGACATCCCTGGTATGATAGCCGCCATAGGCGCAGCCGATCGAATCGTACAGGTAGCGCTTGACCTCGTGGATGACATTCTTCGGCAGATCATCGTAGCTCAGGTGGTGAGCAAACTCGGCCATCTTGTGTGACAATGTTTTCTCGGACATGGTTGTGCAATCCTCTTATCGTTATTGTTCTAAGCTGCTTTGTAAGTGTCGCGCCGCCTCGAGCGCCAGCGCGAACAGGTTCTCGCGCACGTCGGCGCGGCTGACCCACGACCGGTTGTCCCACACCTCGCCGGAGACATCGTCGCCGCCATAGAGCATCTGGCCGATTTCGAGTCCGCGGAACTGCGCGACGGCGAACATCGCCGATGCCTCCATGTCGACCGTGATACACCCGTCCTCCCGGCGCTTCGCTACTTTCGACGGTGTTTCGCGGAAGATACCGTCGGTCGTCCAGGTCTTACCGGTCAGGTACGGTACCTTGTAGTTGTCGAGTGTCGACTTCAATACCTCGACGACTCGCGGCGACGGCGCTACTTCACGTTCGGCCGGGAGATAGTGATACGACGTCCCTTCATCACGCACCGCCGAGGTCGGCAATACGATGTGGCCGACCGCAATGTCTTTCCTGAGCACGCCGGCACCGCCGATGGCGATAAACGTCTTGCAACCAAGCGCCCCGATCGATTCGACCATACCGGCGGCGTGAGGTGCGCCGACACCGGGATGCGCGTATGCGACGCACAGGCCGTCGGTCTCGAGTTCACGAACCGGGTGCGGCCCGCACTCGCAGGCGAATTCTTTTACGACGCGTGTCTTGTAATCGTGGGTAACCGCCTGGATGACATCGCTAAAGAAGCACAGGATACAAACCTCGGCGATATCGACCGGTTGGTAGAACCTGTACGGATCGATGAGCGCCTCGCGCGAATCATCGAACTCGAGTATGGGGTAGTGGTGGTCGTTCACGACTCCCTGCACCCCCTACAACCGTTCCCCGACCCAGGCCTCGAGACCACCCGCAACGACCAGCTCCTGCGCCGGCACACCGACCGGAGCAATGTTGTACGATTGACCGTCGACCGTCACCTTCGACTTCACAAAATCGACCGCCGCTTCCAAACCGGTGCGAACAGTCAGCTTGTCGCTACCGAACTTTTCTTTCAGCATCTTCACCAGGCCGGGCGCCTCTATCACGAGGTAACCGTTGTTGATGGCGTTGCGCTTGTACGTTTGCGAGAACGAACCGCCCAGCACCAGTTGGATGCCCCGATACTTCAGCGCCGTGGCCGCCTGCTCGCGCGACGATCCGGTACCGAAGTTGAAACCGCCGACGAGGATATTTCCCTCCTCGACAATCCTGCCAAATTCCGGGTCGTAATTTTCCATCACGACTCTGGCCTGCTCGTCGGCGGTCATGTCATCCTTATAAGTGTACTTGCCGGGATAGATACCGTCGGTGTTGAGGTTATCCTGGTGGCACCAGACCAGCACGCCGGTCAGTTCTTTCGGAAAACCGTCGACAATGCGCACGGTGCGCTCACCGGTATCGTCGGTTTCATTATCTTTGCATGTTCCTTTAATGGGAAGGTCGTCGATATCATCGGGCAGGTCGATGTAGCCCGACACCGCCGAGGCCGCCACCACCGCCGGTGACCCCAGATACGCTTCGGCGCTGCGCGATCCCATCCGTCCCTTGAAGTTGCGATTGGTGGCGCTGATCCCCACCTCGCCATCCTCGAGCAAACCTTTGCCCATACCGATGCACGGTCCGCAGCCGGCTGGGAGTACTTCGGCGCCTGCCTCGACGAGCGCCTGCCAGTCGCCGCGCTTCTCGCTTTCGGCCTGTACTTCGCTCGAGGCGGCTGCAATGTAGAAGCCGACACCCGGCGCGACCTGCTTCCCCCTGATAACCTGCGCCGCCTCGGCAATATCCTCAAGGCGCGAATTGACACAACTGACGAGATACGCCTTCTGGATCTTCTTCTTCTCCTTGCGCATCTTTGCTACCGACGTCATCACCTTCACGTGGTTCGGCCCGCTGACATACGGGCTGACCGTCGACAAATCAAGCGTCAACTCCTTGTCATACGTCGCATCGCCGTCGGCCGTCGGCAGGTTGCTGCGCAGTGCTTCCAGTCGCCGGCGGTTCATCCGCGGGTGACCGCCGGCAGCATCCTCATCCGACGGCACTCCCTGTTTACCGCGTTTCTCTACGTAGGCAACTCTAGCACTCAACCACTCGAGCGTGATATCGTCGATCGGGAACAGCCCGACCAGCGCTCCCCACTCGGTGGTCATGTTGGCAATCGTCAGGCGATCGTTGAGTGAGAGATTGGTGACACCATCGCCGACAAACTCAACCGCGTGGTTCAGTACTTCGTCGTTGTTAAAGAAACCACACAGCGTGACGATGACATCCTTCCCGGTCACCCCCTTGCGCAGCCTGCCGGTCAGCGTGCAGCGCGCCACCGGCGGCAGTTGCCACCAGGTGCGGCCGGTCGCCCAGATGGCGGCAGCATCAGTGCGTACGATCGGGGTGCCGAGACAACCGATACCACCGTACATGTTGGAGTGGGAATCCGAGGCCACGACCATCGTGCCGGGCCAGGCATACCCTTCCTCGACCATGATCTGGTGACCGATCCCGCGCCCGGCCGGATAAAAATCGATACCGTGCTGGCTGGCGAAATTTTCGATCTTCTTGTACTTGGCCAGGTTTGCTTCCGACATATCCTGTACATTGTGATCAAGCGTAAATACTACCTGGCGCTTGTTGTGCACCTTCGTTGCCCCAATCGAATGAAACTTGGGAATGACCGCACCGGTGTTGTCGTGAGTCATCACGTGCTGCGGTTGTATCGACAAGAAATCGCCCGCCCGCACTACCTGGCCGTCGTCCAGACCGACCGCATACTGCTGGGCAATCTTCTCAACTAAGTTCTGACCTGCCATACCGTGTATACCTGCCTTGTCTGTCCTACTTTACGAGATCGAAGTCGATGAAGTCACAATGATGGAAAATGATCGATTCCGCGAGTAACTTCTCACCATGGCCTTCTTTGGAATGCGTCGCGATAACGTGCATGACTTCCGAGGGAACGTCGTGCTTGAACGCCAGCCCGACGCCGGAGAAGGGGTGACGGATATGTTTGCCGTAGTCCGACTTCTTCGGCTGACCGTCGACAATCTCAAACTCCATCAGCTTACCGACATCGGCCAAAAGCGCCCCGGAGATCAGGTAGTCGCGGTTGACCCTGGTCTTTCGATCGCCGTGGACCTCGTCGAGTACTTCGTCGCAGGCGATACACATGCGGCAGACCGCCCGCACATGATCGATAAACGTAATCTTCACGTTCTCCGCCAACAGGGTGAAGGGAATGTTGCGCAACAGTTCCTCGGTCCAGCCGCGAAATTTGATGGCGTCGACCCAGCAGGCGATGGTTTTCTCTTTAAGTTGTTGGTCTTTAATAAGTTCAACTTCCGGCAGCAACCGCACGACAGTGTCCTTCATATACTCCTCACACATCTGAAACTATGTTGTTTATTCCTGTCGAAAACTACAATGCGGCCGTGTGCCGGTCAATCGGTTTCGGCGCAAACAGACAAAGCCGGCCCCGCTCGGGACCGGCTTTTGATAGAATTCTGCGGTCAAACTCTCAGCTCACGGCCGGCGATTCCTTCTGCTCCGGTCGTTTTGACGTTTCCGGGCCGCCGTTCGATTTGATTCCCTCGATCATCGCCGCCAGCGACGAGATGATGCCGCTCGCTTCGTACGGCAGGAAGATCTTGTTGGCGGCGTTGTCGGCCAGCTTCGGCAGCATTTCGAGGTACTTCAACGTGATCAGCTTGTCGTCGGGGTTACCGTCATGGATCGCCCGGAAGACCGCCGCAATCGCCTGCGCCTCACCGTCGGCAACCGCAATCTGGCGATACCGCTCGGCGTCGGCCTTCTTCTTCACCGCTTCGGCATACCCCTCGGCATCGAGGATTTGCGCCTGCCGGGCGCCCTCGGCGATGGCAATGGCCGACTGCCGACTGGCCTCGGCGTCAAGAATCGTCGCACGCTTGTCGCGTTCGGCTTTCATCTGGCGGCTCATCGCCTCGGTAATATCGATGGGCGGGTCGATCCGCTGCAGCTCGACCCGGTTGATCTTCACGCCCCACTTGTCAGTAGCTTCGTCGAGCACGTCGCGCAACTGGCCGTTGATCTGGTCGCGCGACGATAGCGAGGCGTCGAGGTCCAGCTCGCCCACCACGTTACGCAGGTTGGTCTGCGCCAGCTTGGTGGCAGCCAGGATATAGTTGGAAATCTCGTAGTAGGCACGGATCGGGTCGGTCACCTGGGCAAACACCACGGCGTCGACCTCAACCCCGACGTTGTCCTTGGTAATGACCAGCTGAGGCGGTACGTCGAGCACCACCTCGCGCATGTCCATTTTGACCATCGTATCAAAGAACGGGACGATGACATTCAGGCCCGGATCGAGTATGCGGTTGAACTTGCCGAGACGTTCGACCAGGCCGCGTTCGTACGGACGTACCAGCTTGAACGACATCGGCGTGAATGCCGCGGTCAGCGCGATCAGCGCTATTAGAACTATGTAGACTGTATCCATGGTATCCTCACTCGCTGGTTCGCTTTGTTACCCGCACCCTGGTGCCGGTAACTTCCAATATGGTTACTCTCTCGTTCATGGCGATATCTTCGTCAGCGATGGCGTTCCAGACCTCACTGCTCACCCGCACCTGGCCGTGGTCGGTGGTCGTAATCGGCTTGACCACGATTCCGACACTGCCGATCAGACGGTCGATATTGGTCGGCTTGCCGCCTTTCGGGCTCATGCGATCGGCGAACCGACGGGTGACCGGTATGAGGGCGATCGTCGCCAGCGCGAACGAAGCGAGTTGCCAGTAATACGCCTCCGGCCAGAACCAGGCAACCACGCCGCCGGCCACTGCGCCAACCGAGAAGCAGATGAAAAAGAACGCCGGGGTGGCCAGTTCCAGTATCAAAAACAGCACCACCGCCGCCAGCCAGAGCCAGACTATTCCAGGCACACCTACGCCCTCATCGTTTCGGTTTTCAGGTCGTTGCACCGATCGGCAGGGAATTCTATATTGGATACCGCCGAGCGGCCGGATTATTCGATGTTCCCTTCAGGGTGCGCCGAAAAGCGCCGCCAAGTCAACTTTTAACAGGAGACGCCGCATGACCGATACCAACCGCGATCGCACCCCCTACCAGCGCTTTGCCACCGTCTACGACCAGATGGGGGCCGACCGCTTCTCGATCGATATGGTCGAATACTGTTCGCGGATCTTCAAGACATTCAACATTCGGCCGTGCGACGCCCTCGATATGTGCTGCGGCACCGGCTCGGCCATCGAACGGCTGCTCGAGTGCGGTTTCAGTATGTCGGGGCTGGACGGTTCCGCCGAGATGCTGGCGATGGCGGCCAAAAAACTGCAGAAAAAAAAGGTGCACCTCTACCACAAGCAGTTGCCGAAATTCCGGCTGCTCGATTCCGATGATTCAGGAATTACCCGCTCGTTCGGCCTGATTACCTGCTTTTACGACTCGCTCAATTACCTGCGTAACCTGACCGAACTAAAAACGGCGTTCAAGTCGGTCCATCAGCACCTCGAACCGGGCGGCTGGTTCATCTTCGATATGAATACACCGGTGGCGCTCGAGACGATCTGGGATGGTCAGGTGTGGGGCGGCACGACCGACGATCTGGCGTGGGTATGGAAGAACGAGTATTTCGCGAAGGCCAAATCGGCGATCTGTCATACGACATTCTTCGTGCGCGAGGGTGAGGTGTGGCGGCGCTTCGATGAAGATCATTTCGAGAAAGCGTACGACAACCGTACGTTGCGCCAGGCGGTGAAAGACTGCGGCTTCCGGGTGAAGGGGTTCTTTGATTGTTTCACCTTTGACCGCGCCACGAAGAACTCCGATCGAGTGTGTGTGGTAGCGCGCAAACCGTCGCGGTGACAAGCCGCAGGGCAGGGCCGGAGTCTTCGACCGACCTGCCGTGTCACCAGATCATCATCCACACAAAAAAACCCGGAAGTCCTGCGGACATTCCGGGCTACAAAGATTGTCATCCGCGCACGGCGGAGTGAGTCATATGCCTCAACCAAACCCTGAGCCGCAGCCGCCACCTCCGCACGACGGCGCGCTGCCGCTGCTTTGCGACGATGATGACGAGGCAGCGAAGGTCGACAGCAACTTCTCCACTTCGTCCGACTTACACCTCGGACAGGCGACGACTGCAATTGACGACGACACCAGCTCTTCGAACCTGGCGCCGCAAGTGCTGCATTTGTATTCAAAGATCGGCATAGGTCTATCCGTTCTCGCTTTTTCGCTTTTCATCGAGCGCCATCACGCCGCCGAACATGGCGCCGAAGCCGCCGGCCAGCCACTGGTTGCACATGATAGAGCAACTGCTCCCAAAGTGACTCGTCACCAGCGAGATGCCGACGCCGATGACAGCGCCGGCGACGGCAAACAGTCCAAACCTGGTCAGCTTGTTCATTGTTTCTCCACCGCTTCGTGCATTATCGCTTTGAGCGTTTGTTCGACATTCTCGGCCAGATCCTCCAGCTCTTTTCCAGGCATGAGCTGGGCGATCATCGATGGCCGCCCCAGCGACACAACTGTCTTGCCGGCCTGCTCATACACCGAGTACCGACACGGCATGAACAGGGCCACGCCGGTGTCCTTTGCCAGGGCCTGGTGGGCGAAGCCGGCATTGCAGACCTCGATGATTTTCAAAGGCCCGCGCTCAAACCCCTTTTCGGCCAGCGTTTCCCGGACATCGTGGACCGCCAGCACGCGAAAGGAGTGGTTCGGGGGAATCGTTTCGAGTGCCTCGGTAACCTTGTCAAATGGTTTGTCGGTTTCGATCGTGTACGCTATATCTATACTGTTCATGGTGTTAGTCATTGTATTCGGTCCTTTCATTCCTCTTTGTTAGATATACGAAACGGCCTAATGATTCAGCTAATCCTTCAGGATTTCATAGCTGGTAACGACCTTGCACTCCATCGCCGCCGTCAGGCTGACCGCGCAGTACTTCTCCTGCGACAACGTAATGGCCTGCTCGAGCTTCTTGTGGTCGAGGTCCTCCCCCCTGAAGATGTACTTTATCTCTATGACTTCAAACGGCTTAGGGTATTCGTCCGGCTGCCGCCCGGTAACCTCCAGCTCGAAATGAGTCACTTTCTGGCGCATCTTCTCGAGCATTTTCAAAACGTCCATCCCGGTACAACCGGCCACGCCGAACAGCAGCAATTCAGTCGGTTTAGCGCCTTCTTCGTTGCCGCCCACTTTTTTGGCGCCATCGGTAACGACTTTATTACCAAAAACCCCGGTTCCCTCGAACTTTAATCCACCCTGCCAGGTCGTCTTAATTGTAAGCATGTGTATTTTTCTCCCAGTTCATTTGCTCTATATTATGGAAGGTCAAGTCGTACCGCAATACTTGTACGTCGTCAACAGAGATCTGCACCCGCGGCGGCTCCTCGACCGCAACTCATACTGACAGCATATCGATGTAACATGGAAGTTACCGATAAAGTGTCGGAGTTTGGGGGATAATATGGCAGGCGAATTTGCGAACTCATGCCCGGCATGTAGTACCATCAGTCAACACCGGCAGTCGATTGAAGCCGATTTTTTCAATCTGTCCGGACATTACCAGCAGCAACGTACACTGAGTGAGGGCCAGTTCGTCTTCCGTGAGGGCCAGACCAGCGATACCGTCTACTGCGTCCACACCGGCCAGATCAAATTGTCGCGTTCTGCGCCCGGCGTGCAGCAGGTGCTGCGGCTGGTGACCCCCGGTTACCTGTTCGGTCATCGGGCGGCAGTGGTCGGGGAGGCCTATCAGTTGACCGCCCAGGCCTCGGAGCCAACCACTGTCTGCGCCACCGGCGCCGAACTCTTCCGCCATCTGCTCCGTATGGACAGTGCATTCGCCGCCCGGGTACTCGAGCAACTGGCCGGCACCCTGAGCGAAGCGGAGGATCGCATTGTTTCGCTGGCCCATGATTCGGTACGGCGGCGCTGCGCCAAGATGCTCCTGTATCTGCGCCGCGGCCCCGAGGTTTCGGCAATCTCGGCCAACGAGGTTCGTCCCGGCCTGCGACGCATTGAAATGGCTCAGATGATCGGGACCACGCCTGAAACGCTGTCGCGCACCCTGCACACCCTGGCCAGGCAGGACCTGATTGAAATCAGTCGTACCGATATTCGTATCCTCAATCCAGAAGCACTCGAGCAGATCGCCGGTTCGCCCGAAGAGGCAACTGTTTCGTAGGTGCCGACGGCAAAAGGTGGCGCTGTAATTCGCATTTCGATCTTGTTACTCAGCGGAAACGATCACCTTTGCGCACGGTTATGGATAGTGAACCGAAAACTCCGCCGCAAAGGAGGCATCGCTGCGCTCTGTGTATCTTCTGCTGGCGATTGTCGGCCTGCTGTTGCCGTACAGCCAGTTCATACCATTTCTGACCGCCCACGGTTTCGACGTCGGCCTGTTCTTTGACCAACTCTTCACCAACCGTATCAGCACGTTCTTTGCCTACGACCTGTTCATCTCGGCCGTCGTCGTCATAGTGTATGCCGTGTCGGAGAGCGCCCGCCTGAAAGTGAAACATGTCTGGTTGCCGATTGTCGGCACCGTTGTCGTCGGAGTATCGTTCGGCCTGCCGCTGTTCCTGTACCTGCGCGAGTTGAACCTGACGGTGCAGCAGGCATCCGACGCTGCCCCCAAAGACAACGGCGGCCGACAGGAATAGCTCCGGCCGGCCGCGTTCAGGCTATCGTCGATCTACCTGATTACAGTTTGAAATAGTCTTCGAGGTTGAGTTCGAACCCTTTCGGAGTGTACTCCCCCTTCTCTTTGTTCAGCTGATAGTCGCCAACCGTTTCATCGTCGGCAATCTTCTTGATCATCTCCACAAACCGATCGACTTCCTCTTTGGTATTGTAGATGCCGAACGACATCCGAATAGTCCCCGGCAGGTTGGAGCGATCGCGCTGCAGGATCTGGCGTTCGAGTTCTTTCGAGTCTTCGTCGCCGACCTTCAGCAGTTCCTTCACATACAGGTGCGCGCAGAAGCAGCCGGAACGCACGCCGATGGCACCCTCATACGACAGCATCGCCGCCACCAGGGCGTGCGGTTTCCCCTCCACGTTGAGCGAAATGACGCCGAGGCGATTGCGCGCGTTGTCGGGATCGGAGTCGCCGTACACGTGCACCGCGGGAATCTCTTTCAGTTTCTGCAGGGCATAGCGTGTCAATTCCGCTTCGTGGTTGATGATGCCATCCCAGCCGAGCGACTGGAACAGGCGGATCGCTCGCGAGGTTGCGACCACGCCGACGATATCGGGGGTGCCGGCCTCTTCCTTTTCCGGGAGGTCGGTCCAGTAAGCTTCCTCGAGGGTGACGATATCGACCACCCCGCCACCGACCTCCAGCGGATCACCCTGCTCGAAAGTATCGCGGTCGCCGACCAGCACGCCGACACCAAACGGTGCGTACATCTTGTGCGCCGAGAAGACCAGGTAGTCGATCCGATGCACCGGATCGGCCGGTTTCATGTTGACCGGACGGTGCGGTATCAACTGGGCGCCGTCGACCAATATCCGCGCCCCGATGTTATGGGCTTCTTTGGCGAAGTAGTCGATGTCGTTGATATAGCCGGTCACGTTGGAAGCGCCGGAGATAGCGACCAGCTTGACACGGTCCTTGAAGTTGTCGAGCAGAAACTTGAAGTGATCCTTGTCGATCGTACCGTCGGGATTCAACCCGACATGGGCAACCCGGCCGGCGCGCCGCCACGGCAATTCATTGGAGTGGTGCTCCATCAGGGTGGTCAGGATGACATCTTTTGGTGACAGGCTCAGACGGTTGGCCAGCTTGTTGATCGCCTCGGTGGAATTCTTGGTGAACAGAACCACCTGCCGCTGCAGGTCGGCGCCGACAAACTCGGCGCAAATCTCCCGGGCCTTCTCGAACGCCCAGCTCGAAAGCTGCGACTTGAAGCCGGTGCCGCGGTGCACATTGGAATACCACTGCAGAAACTCGGTAACCGCCTCGGCGATCGGCTTGAAGGTGGGGGTAGAGGCGGCATTGTCGAAGTTGATATATCGCTTCTCACCATTCAGCGTCGGTACGTCGGTATCGTGTCCGATCAGCAGTTCGGGCAAATCATCGATCTTCAAGGTACTGACATCAATGGTCGGTTTGGCCAGCGTGGGCATATGTCCACTCCTTTATGTTGAGCTATTGTATTGTCTGGCTGGAATATAACAAGAAATGAAGGAAAAGAAAAGCCGGACAGTCCGGCTTTCGTTACTGCAACGTACGGACCACCGTGAGATACTTGTCAGCCCATACTTCCCGACGATGATAGCGGGACACATGCTCATGGTACTTGCGGCCCAGCATCTCACCGTCAATCTCACCCGTCTTCAGCTTCATGATAATCTCGCAAAGCTCTTCGGGCGAATCGGCCGGGTAGGTAAGCGCACCACCGGCAACCTCGAGTTCGCTGATGGCTTCGCCCTGGGCGGAGCCGAAGATGATTGGACGGCCGGAGGCCATGTATTCGAACATTTTCGACGGAAACGCCATTTTGGCGACCTTGACTTCTTTGAGCGTTTCGACCAGCACGTCGCCCGACTTCAAGAACTGCGGGATCGTCTCGAGCGGCTGCGGTCCGACAAAGCGGACATTCTTGAGGCCGTAGTCACGGACCATGTTCTCCAGCGCCTGCTTCTTCTGACCGGCGCCGATGAAGATGAACAGGATATCCGGCTGATCGGCCAGCTTGCGGGCTGCCTCAACCAGCGTTTCCAGCGGCCGAACCCAGCCGAGCGTGCCGGAATAGACGACGAGAAACTTACCGTCCCAGCCATACCGTTCCCGGATACCGTTGCTTTCGGCGTTGATAAAATCGTGACTGACACCCGACTTGATCGTCGCCACCCGCTTCGGCGAAATGCCGATCGCTTCCATGTATCGCGAGATACCGTCGGTAACCGATACAATCTGGTCGGCCTTATAGTACAACCAGTGCATCATGGCGCGGAGCCCACGGGTGAACAGGCCACGGTTGAGATTACCGAAGTCTTCACTTGATTCCGGCTGCAGGTCGCGGACCTCGATGATAAAGCGGGTCCGTTTCAGGCGCGAAAGCAAGAATCCGATCACCGGCGAGGTTACCGGCGGCGACGAGGCCAGCACAATATCGAACTTGTCTTTCAGCCGGAACGAGTTGATCAGGGTGGTCAGCAGGAAAACGACAAAGCCAATCATCCGCTTACCCGGATACTGGTTCGAGGCGGGCAGAACATAGCTGCGGTAGACCTTGACACCGTCCATTTCTTCCTTGAAAAAGAAATGCCCCCGATACTTCGGCGGCACAACTCCATCCGGGTAGTTCGGGATGGCGGTCATAACCGAGACATCTTCACCGTTCTTGACAAAATACCGGGCGAACTCGAAAAGCCGCCTGACCGCCCCTTTTTCCGGCGGAAAGTGTTGTGTAACAATGAGAATTCGCATATTGCACCGATTTAAATTCTACCCGATTGTGCCGGTTGACGCAAGGGCTTTTTTGAGGCCAAAGCTTGAGAAAATTGTAACAAATTACAACAACTGATGCTTGACTGCATGGGCAGGAAAGTATATTTTTCAACGACTGGAAAGAAGACCATTTTTTTAGTGTATAACTAACACAATCGGTAATTGTGAGAGGTACAAGAGAGGTAATGACCATGCGTAAACCGACCATCATCGCGCTGCTCATCATGGGGCTGATGGGTCTCTGGCTGGTAACGGCCGTCGCCCAGGAAGCCGAAAAGGCAAATGAACATGAGTACGTCGGCTCCAACAAGTGCAAAATCTGTCATAAGGACGTCTACGAGGCCTGGGAACAGACCGGCCACGCCACCACCTTCGCTGATCTGACCGAAGAAGAGCAGAAGAAGGAAGAGTGCTACGTTTGCCATATCACCGGCACCGATGCCGATGGCGAAATGCTGACCGACGTGGGCTGCGAGGCCTGTCACGGTCCGGGTTCTGATTACAAGTCGCCCAAGGTGAAGTCGAAGAAGAAATGGGCGGAGAATCCTGAAGAAATGCGCAAGCTGGCCCAGGAAGCCGGCCTGATTTCGGTGCCGAGTGCTGAAGACTGCACGCAGTGTCACAAGAAGGAAGGCAACCCGAACTTCAAGCCGTTTGACTACGAAGAAATGAAAGACAAGGTCCACCCGATCAAGGCCGAAGAAGGCTAAGCAACCCGGTTGGCACAGAGTAAAGCAAAAGCCGGAAGGTTGACCACCTTCCGGCTTTTTCTATGCTCGTCACTTGCCCGTCGTCAGTATTCAGGGAGGGTAAATGTCCGCACGCTGACCCAGCGATCCCCGCGCAGCGGCGTGATCAGGTCAATCTTGTTGCAGGTAAACGACTCCGTCGGCAGGTAGGGGACGATCTTCTCTTTTACCAGCAGTACCCGGTGGCTGGAGATTTCCCGGGCTACCGTCACATGCGGAATGTAGTTACGGTGCGGCAGTGAAAGCTCCAACTTGGCGCTCAACTTGTAGTACAACGTCGAGAGTATCTGATTTTCCTTCACCTTCCAGTAGATCTCCGGAACCTTGGGATAGAAGTCGCCGATACTGTCGAGTTCGACCTCGAACGCCGGCACCGATTCCAGCTCATCACTTACCCGGATGGCCAGTTGATCGACCGGGCCGTCGTACTGAAATGGAAAGACGATGCAGATATGCGACGGTATTGCCTTGTAGATGGGATCATATTTTTCGCGCAGCGGCACAACGTACTGATCCAGGGCGCGCGGCAGGAACGTGACCAGTGAATAGGTTGCATTATCGTCGTCGCTCAAATAGCGCGAATGGAATGTCGTGTCAAAGAAGGCCATGTGTTGTTTTATTTGTAGAATTGAATTTCTATACGTCGATTGCGCGCCCGTCCTTCGCGAGTATCGTTGGAGGCGATGAAGTTCGTTTCACCCCCTCCATGTACCTGCATGCGGTCGGTATCCACACCAAGCAATACGAGGTAATCGCGAACCCGGTTGGCGCGCTTTTCGGACAACTGACGGTTGGCGGCTTCGGTCCCGATGTTGTCGGTATACCCGCTGATCTCGAGCTTTATCTGGGGGACAAAGTTAAGCAAACGCGAAAGCTGGCGCAACCGTTCCCGATTGCTCGGATCGATTTCAAACGACCCCGGCACATAGTCGATGTGCAGCACCATCGTCTCGCCCAGCATCGACAGGTCGATGCAGCCGTAGCGATCGACTTCCGCCGACGGCAGGGTGTTCGGGCAGTCGTCGAGACCGTCCGGCACGCTGTCACCATCGCTGTCGACCGGACAGCCGTCGGCGCCGACAATGGCGCCGACCCGGTTGTACGGGCAACTGTCACGAAAGTCCGGAATACCGTCGTAATCGGAATCAACCGGGCAACCGTGAATACCGATGGTTTGCCGCGCCGCCAGGTCGGTGCCGTCGCAATAGTCATGGCTGTCATACACGCCATCACCGTCGGAATCGGCGGTATCGCTGCCGATGACAAAGCCCCGCGTGGTCTCCAGCGTGGGCGTGGCATCGCTGCTGGTGACCAGCAGATCGGTCGATTCCCGGCGCACCACCGGTTGATCCTGGCTGGAACTCCAGATTGTTTCTTCGAACGGTTCGTTGCGGATGGTCTTGTTACGACCGAAGAAATAGCGCACGTTCAGGTTGAGCGAGATAATGACATCATCGCGCCCCAGCGCCAGCGGATCGTCGAACTCGACCCCCCGGCCGGTCAGGTAGTCGAGATCAAACTGGCTGCCGACCTCGATCACCGGCGTGACAAAGTACGACAGCGACGCTCCCCCGGAGAGAAACAGTTCGTCGGCCGCAAAGTCGACCGTGTCGGTGTCATTCCTGGCTACCCGCAGCACCTCACCGGTGTTTGGATCCTTCACTTTCCACGACAACAGGCCGGCACCGACGCCAATCGACAGGCCGAGATTCTTCTGTGCCCAGAGATCGAGCTTCCACAACCGCGCCCCAACACGCCACGCCTCGAATTCCTGGCTGGTGTGCTCGGCATCGTGCCAGGGCAGGAAACTGAAGCTGGAGGTAGTATCGTCGGCGAAGGTATAGCGGCGCAGGGTCAGGTCAAACCCCCAGTTATCGTGAAACTGGTAGCCGACACCGCCACCGAATGCAGGCTGGAAGGTGTAGCCGGCTGCCGAGCCGCCGGTCATGGTGGTCATACCCCCGCCAAGCGTCAGGCTGAACCTGTTCTTTGCATCTGCCGACGGCAGCACCAGACAGAGGGCGACGGCTATAATCAGTATGCTCTTGAAGCGCCCCATCAATACAACTTCCGTACGTCAACCGATGTATAGTAATGCGTCAGTATCTGATCAAATTTCCATCCCGTGCGCGACAGCCCGATGGCGCCGCACTGGCACATCCCCACGCCATGGCCGTAACCCCGGCCGCGGAAAGTCACCGCCGACAGTTCGCCACGGAAATCCCGATCGATATCGACCGAGAAGTTATCCGACGGCAGTATCAGGTCGGAGCGGGAGGTGCGACGCACCACCCAGCGGATACGGTCTTTCGTAAATGTGAAGCTGTTGTTCTCGGTTTTGACAATCAGTCGCGCCACCCGTCCGCCCGGGGTTCGGTCCTCGGCGCGAACGTCGACAATCCGCCCGATCGACAGGTCGCGACCGCGGTCACTGGCCAGGTACTGCTCGATTCGGCTGCGCAATTGTGATTCTGTGAAGTGCTCGGTCCAGGTGTAATACTTCGACCAGGCACAGGCGCCGGAGTCGGCCACCGGTTTAAGGTAGGGCCGTTCGGGGCGATCCCAGACATGGGCGATGTCGTCGGTCATACCGCCACAAGTGGAGTGGTAATAGGCGTCGATAAAATCATTTTCGTACATGAGCACATGACCGGCGGTGGCATCGATAGCCCGATTGACCAGCACGTTCTCCACTTCCATGCCGTGATACAACTGATCCATGATGCTCGACTTCAGATCGTACGGCTGGTTGCCGTATTGCTGCAGGTGGGCCATGGCATAGGTACGGGCGGCAACCGCCTGGGCCTTGATTGATTCAATCTCCTCTTCGATGCGCGGGCCCAGCTCCGGCGGCACCACGCCACGCAGGTAGTCTTCCATGTAGACGACATTGACGACGCGGACATTGCCGCCGTTGGGCAACAGTTTCAGGATGCCGCGATACCGATCCTTGCCGAACCACAGACGATTTTCGTTACCCCGCGGCAGCAGGTTGACCTCGTCGAGGCCTGACGCTATCTGCTGGCCACGGCTGACCGCGGTCAGCTTACCGTTACTGTTACGCACGCTGACCGGGTTGCTCGAATAGTAGACCTGCTGCTGACCGTTGGTGAGACACTCGACAGCGAAGGCATGATCGGCACTGATGACGGCTTCGGCGTTGGATTCATCGAGCAGCACGCGCACGAACGGTACCCGAATCGGATCGCCGCCGCTCTCATCGCGCAGCACCGGCACCGTGGCGCAACTGAAACAGAGGCAGACAATGGCCAGCACTGCCGCCAACCGTCCGGCGATAACAAAGGCAGGGCGCGCTTGCCATGATTTTGTGGTCGTTTTCGTGGTCATCTCTCTATTGCCTTATGTCGGCATTTGCTGCGGCGGCTGTACAATTCTGCCCGATACCGGCACACTGCGGGCACGGCGCCCGGTGAACAAGGTCGGCAGAGCGTCGCTTCGCAGCGCCGCTTCTCCCATGACAGCGAAAGCGGCCGCTTCGACCAGGCCCCCCGGAATCCCGAGTCCGTCGATACGCCCGATCTCGCATCCCGGCAAACGGTCCTGCAGTCGCTGTACGAGAAGTTTGTTTCGCCTGCCCCCCCCAGTCAAATACAATTTTACCGGCCGCGGACCGGAGATGTGCCGCCGGACGGCGCGGCTAATCGCGACCGCCGTCAGCTCGGTGACAGTAGCCAGCACATCGTTCGTGCTCAACTCGTACCGGCGGCTATAATCCAGCACCTGTTGCACCACCGCCGGGCCGAAATGTTCCCGCCCGGTCGAGCCGGAACGACCGGAGAAAAACGGGTTCTTCAGAAGACTTTCGAGGAGGTCGTCGCACACCGTTCCGGCGGCGGCAAACCGCCCGTTGCGATCCATCGGCTCACCGAACAACTGGCGCGTCAGCATATCGATCAGCACATTACCCGGCCCGCAGTCGGCGGCGCGGATGGAGCTTTGCTTCGACGAACGCGCCGGGAAAAAGAAGAAATTGGACATGCCACCGATGTTGACAATCAGCCGCGGTTCCGATCGACTGGCGAACAGCCGCTCCATGGCTGCCACCGTAATCGGCGCGCCCTCACCACCGAGGGCGATGTCGGCCTGGCGCAGGTCGGATATCACGGTCCGCCCGGTCAGGCCCGCCACCAGTTCGGGAAGACCGAGCTGCAGGCTGGCGCTGAACTGGCTGCGCCCCAGACGGTGCAGGCGCGGGTAGTGCGCCACCGTCTGGCCGTGCCAGGCGATACAATCGACCAGCACACGGCGCCTCTCAAGACGCCGGATAAACGAGCGGCACATCCGTCCCCCCACGTTGCCTAACTCATTGTGCAGGCAAAGAAGCGACTGCAAATCGACCGACGCGGCATCGGCGACAGCCAGGATGGCGTTCTTCAGTTCGCTGGAGAAGGCTTGCTCCTCGCCGCCGATGAAAGCCCCTTCAATGGCGCGCCCCTGCCGCCGGATACGCACCGCCGCCAGATCCAAACCGTCGGCCGAGGTTCCGGTATTGAGACCGACGATGACGAGTGAATTGCGGCGCAGCAGATGGGTCAGGTGCATGTCGTAAACATTTAGGGAATAACCGAATTGCGCAAACGGAATTTCAGACCGGCAACGCGACTCAGCGACGCCTGAATCCGGGCCGGTTCAATATCGCCCCGGTTGACAGCATCGCAAAACAGGTCATAGGCGTGCATGGCAGCCTCGGCATCCTGCGAAAACAGCAGCATATCATGGCCGGCCTGGAAGGCTTTAATAGCGCGCTGCCCGACATTACCCAGGGCCGCAGCACCCTCCATCAGCAGGTCATCGGTAATGACCGCACCGTCGTAGCCCAGGTCGTTGCGGAGCAGCTCCTGGACCACCCTGGGCGAGGCGGTGGCCATCTGGTCGTCGTCGAAGGTCCGCAGCATGACATGGCTGGTCATGACCAGGTCGGCGCCCTCCTCGATACCGGCAGCAAACGGCAGGCGGTCGCGATCGCGCCACTCCTGGACATTGAACTCGAGTTCGGCGGTCTTTTCGTGGGGATCGAACGACGCTGCGCCCAGGCCGGGGAAATGCTTGAGACAACTGAGCAGTCCGGCGCGGCGCGCGATGGTGACGGAGGCGCGAACGAACGGTGCCACGGCATCAGGGGTCTGGCCGAAGCAGCGATCGCTCAGGACGGTATTGCGGGCATTGGTCAGGACGTCGGCGACCGGAGCAAAATTGAGCGAAATGCCAAGCGACTCCATGTACATGGCGGAACGACGGTAATCTTCGCGGAAGTGCTCGACATCGCGGCTGCGGCCATAGCTCCAGGGTGAATGAAATTCGGCAGGCGCTCCCTTGATCCGGCAGACCCGTCCACCCTCCTGGTCGATGGCAATAATCGGCGGCTGGTCGCCGGTGGCCTGGCGAATCAGTTCGATGTTGTGCCGGGTCTGGTCGTGATCGGGACAGTTGTCGGCGAAGAAAATGACGCCGCCGATTCGTTCCTCAGCCAGGAAGTTAAGGAATGGTCGGGACGGTTCCCGGCCTTTGAATCCAACTATGAACAGTTGACCGATATTCTTGATGCTCGTCTTCATCTCAGTATCCATGGTAAGCAGTAAGTGTGTTCCCGTACAGTTTTCATTTTTGTGCTATCGTGTGCATACAAGGTTGCGTCCCTCCCCCTTGGCTTGGTACAATGCTTCATCGGTTACCGACACCAGTTCTTCGTGCGAATGACCGTTCTCGGGGAATGAGCTGACCCCCACCGAAACGGTAATGCGGATCTTGCCGTATTTGCCGGCATCGAACACCGCCCGTTCGACATGCTCGCGGATCCGTTCGGCAATGATACGGGCTTCTTTGACCGTCGTTTGCGGCAGAATGACGACAAACTCCTCGCCGCCGTAGCGGGCGAAGATATCGACATCACGGATGCAACCCTTGATGATCTTGGAAAGTCCGGCCAGGACCATGTTACCGATCTCGTGCCCGTAAGAATCGTTGAGTTTCTTGAACCAGTCGATGTCGACCATGATCAGTGAGAGCGGCAGTTGGTAGCGGACGGCGCGGCGTTTTTCTTCCTGCAGTTTCTGCACGAAATAGCGGTAGTTGTAGGTTTCGGTCAGTTCGTCGATAATCGTCATCTCTTCCGTGCGGCGGTGCAACTGTGCGTTTTCCAAAGCCAGGGCGGCTGAACGCGCCACCGTGGTGAGCAACTGGAGGTCGCGTTCACGGAAGAAGTCGGTGCTCGTTGCCTCGGCGACCAGGACTCCCTTGACGCGACCGCGCGACAACATCGGCACCAGCATGGCCGAGTGCGATGTCTCTACCAGCGCACCGTAGTCGTCGCGGGTGGTGATATCCTTGACGCGAATCGGCTCGCCCACGGTGGAAACCCGCTGGATCAGCTCGGCGTTCTCCATCTCCAGTGGACGTGCATGCAGGTTCTTGTGTCCATCGAAACTGCTGGCCCGAACGTACAGCTTACCCCGGTCGTCCTTGAGTATCACGGCAAACTGGGGGTACTGCAGAATGGTGCCGAGCATGCGCATGATCTCCTTGATCAAACCGTCGGAGTCGAGAATGGAGGCCAGCGAGCGGGAGTTTTCGTAGATCATCTCGAGCTGCGCCTGCGATTTCTCTAATTCGGCCGTGCGCATATTCAGGGTGTCGAACAGCTTCATCAGGCGCTTCTCGCTTCGCCGCATGTAGTCCGAGGCATAACTGATCGCCAGGAAGTAGACCAGCACAAAGGCGGTCTGCATTGACAGGTTGAACATGCTGTCGAGATCGATCTGGGTGAAGACGGATATGATATAGGTCGCAACGACCAGCGCTGCCGTCGTCAGCGCGAACGGAAATGTAAGCACATACACCGCAACCGAAATCGTCAGGTAATACAACAGAAAGAATGGTGAGGGCATGCCGCCGGCATGCAATACCAAAGTCGGCACCAGAATCAGGTCATAGATGATTGCCGAAAGGTAGGCCAGCTTGAGGTCGAAACGCCCCATGATGGCAATACCATATACGGCCAGGTGCACCGCGAAGGTACCCAAAACAACGTAAAATACAATACGATCGGCGGGCGGGTAGTCGCCAAAGAGCGCAAACCAGCCGATTCCCAGCAGCGTCATGACGCGAGCCAGCATGTAGATGACGTCAATACGCGGCAGGAGGGTCTTATTTCGGTCGAGAAATAGTTGCATCCGCAGTTACCGTCTTATGTGCACTGTATCGACAGAAACGGCGGTTTGTTGATTGCAGGAGAACGATCTAACCGGTTGCGGCAGTCCCCCTTTCGGGGATCGACCGGGCCAGGCTGCGGATCTAGACGCTCATATGGCGAGGCCAATCAGAAGAACATCGGTGGCCACGGCAGGCCCCCGACATTCGGCAGGAAGCCGGCGAGACCCTTGTAACTCACTGAAACGATAGTTGTTAGCACCATAGTGACGGCTAAAAGGAGAATAAACCTGAGGGATCGCCACCCTTGTGCCGCCGGTCGATGACTCCGATGCGGGCAGCTCCAGTCGGCCGGCCGTTTTTTGCTGGTCATGCTGTTGTCGACAGCATAATATTGCGTAACAGTAACTGCGCCGGCCTCGTAAACGGTGATAAAAGGACCATTTAGCTGTGCTCAACCGATCCCGAACATTCCTCACCGTCGCCCTTGCAGTCGTCTGCTGCCTTATCTCCGGCGCAGCCGCGACCGAATACGACACCGCCGACCGTCTCCATATCTCCAACCTGCACCATATCAACGACGATTATGTGAGCTGGAGCGAACGGTTGCTGGTTGACGGTCTGATCGATGGTGACATGATTTCCGGATCGGGCGATATCACTATCAACGGCACAGTGGGCGGTTCGGCAAACCTGTTCGCGGCACAGATTCACCACTTCGGCACGATCGATCGCTCCCTGCGCATCTTCGCGCAGTCGGCCGACATCGACGGCACTGTCGGCGGCTCGGTCATGGCTTTCGCCATGGATCTCACGCTCGGCAGACCATCGGTGGTGACTCGCGATGTCAGTGTCTTTGGCACTACCGTGAAGCTGCGGGGCACCGTGGGGGGGCGCGTGCTGGCCTATGCAGAGAACATATCCATCAGCGGACGAATCACCGGCGATGTCGAGATCAAGGCGGAGCAGCTCGAACTGATCGCACCGGCTGTCATCGAGGGAAATCTCATTTACACCTCGGAACGGGAGATGTTTATCGACGATACCACCGGTGTGACAATTGTCGGCGGCATCGAGTGGAAACGGCCATCCGATCGGGATGAGTCGGAGGACGACGGCAACGCCGTGGCCGGCATCGCCATGACGACCGGAAAGCTGCTGGCGGCATTCATCTTCGGTATTATCATGATGGCCCTGTCGCGACGCCATGCCGATGCTGCGTTCCGGTCGCTGCAGAATCGCCTGACCACCTCCCTGGCCGCCGGCGTCGTCACCCTGCTGGCCTTTGTCTTCGCCGTCATTGTGCTGATCATCGCGCTGGCCATGCTGATAAGCGGCACCATTATAGCCGCCTCGGAAAACGCCACCGTGGGTGCCTTCATCTTCTCGCTGTCAGTGATTGCGCTGCCGATCAGCAGCTTCGTCTCGGTGGCGGGGGGGGTGCTGTTTTACTCCGGTAAGATCATTGCCGGGTTCCTGATCGGCTACTGGATCATGTGCCGCCGTTCACCCGACTGCCGCCCGCTCGGCAAAGGACAGCTTTTTCTCGGTCTGCTCATCCTCTTTCTGGTCTTCGCCATACCGTACGCCGGGTTTGTCGTCTACCTGGCGGTGAGTATTCTCGGTATGGGTGCGATTGTGCTGGGGATCAGGTACTGTCAACAAACCGGAACGGCTGCCGGCGACGGGCGCGCTTCGCCGCCCCCGCCGATTCCCCCCGGCTCGACTCAATAGCCGCCGGAGCTGCCGCGCCCGCGCGGATCTGCCTTCGACACCAGCATACCGCCCGAGGTATACTGCACGACATTCATCTCGCCCATCGGCGACCGTTCTTTTACCATGTGACCATATTGAATGAGCGCCTGGGTTGTCTGGATGGGAAAGCCGCCCTGTTCCATGTACAGCATGTCCGGCAGCCACTGGTGATGCACCCGCGGCGCCTCGACCAGCGCGCTCAGGCTCATCGTGAAGCGCGAATAGTTCAGTATTCCCTGTGCCACAGTACTGATGATTTTCGAACCGCCCGGTGAACCGAGCGCCATCACCGGTTCATCCCCTTTAAGGACCAGCGTCGGTGACATACTCGAGAGCATCCGCTTGCCCGGTTCGATGCGGTTGGCTTCGCCGGTGATCAATCCGAACTGATCGGGCACCCCCGGGCTGACCGAAAAGTCGTTCATCTCGTTGTTCAACAGGAAGCCGCCGCCGGCTACCATCAGTTGGGCGCCATACGACGAGTTGAGGGTGTAAGTCAGCGCCACCATGTTACCCTGATTGTCGCATACCGACAGGTGGGTGGTACTCTCGCTTTCCGGCAACGGCGGCGTACCGGGACCTATCTCCTCGGAGTTGTGCGCTTCGCCTGGTTCTATCATGCTGCGGCGCATCGCCACATATTCGGAATCCAGCAGACCGGTGGGGATGGATACAAAGGCGGGATCGCCGAGGTAACGCGAGCGATCAGCAAACGCCAGTCGCGAGGCCTCGGCGAACAGGTGGAGGTACTCGGGCGACACCTGTGACATCAACGACATATCATACGGTTCGAGAATCGACAGTATCTGGCCGATGACTATGCCACCCGACGATGGCGGCGGCATGGAATAGATCGTCAGGGAGTCGAAATCAAACCGGATCGGTTCACGCCAGACCGGCTTATATCCGGCCAGGTCCTCAAGCGTGATGAGGCCGCCGCGACGCTGCATCGAGGAATCGATAAGATTGGCTACGAAGCCGGTATAAAACTCGTCAGCGCCCTCGGTTGCGATCAGGTAGAGGGTGCGGGCCAACTCCGGCTGCACCAGGCGTTCGCCCGGTGCCGGGGGACGGCCATTGGGGAAAAACGTCGCCGCGGTTACCGAGTCATGCTGCAACAGCGGGTAATATTCGGCGAGTGACTCGGCCAGGCCATCATCGATGACAAAACCGGTATCGGCCAGGGCGCGGGCCGGCTGAACGAGAGCCTCCCACTCCATGCTGCCGAACCGCTTGTGCAACTGCCATAACCCGGCCACCGTGCCGGGAACACCGACTGCCTTTGCGCCAACCAGCGAGGCCTCTTCGTCAATCGTACCGTCGGCCGTGAGGTACATCGAATCGGTTGCGGCCTCCGGCGCAGTTTCGCGGAAATCGAGACTGGTCACCGTGCCGCCGGAACCGTCACGCAGCAGGGCGAAGCCACCGCCGCCGATGTTGCCGGCCTGGGGATGGACCACCGCCAGTGCGAAGGCGGTAGCAACAGCGGCGTCAAACGCATTGCCGCCGTCCGCAAAGATCTGTTCGCCGACCTTGGTGGCAATCGGTGCCGCGCTGGCCAGCGCCCCGCCCTGGTATTGCTGCGTAACCTGGAGCTGCTCGCAACCGGCAATCGCCAGTAGCAGGACGACCGTCGCCGCAAACAGCATGCAGGCGCGACGCAACACAGTACGATCTGTCATACCGTCAACTCCTGTGCTGTCACTCAACGCTTCTCAACCAGAAAGATGGCGCCGTCGGGAATGTTAATCGTCATCTGGATACCGTCGGCCAGTTCCTTCGCGGTCACCTTGATCGGCTCGGTCTCCTCCCCTTCGAACAGGCGCGTGAGTTTGACACGGGCCGAACGGAAACCGAACTTCTTGAGGTCGACGCGGATGATGACATCCTTGCGGGTGGCCTCATAGCTGTCCGACAACTCACCGGCCGGCGGCGCCACGATGAACATGAGGCCGCGCTTTTCACCCATCTGGACACCGATATCGACCGACGGATCGCTGCAGTGCATCGCCGACACCAGCCCCTCGCTCTCGAGGGTCGACTCGGTAAACATCAGCTTGTGGTGATGGCCGCCGGAGGCGATGTCGTAGGTGAACAAGTAGAGCTTGCCTTTGTAACGCGACGACACGGCGCCCAGGGTCTTCTTGCCCGACTTGACCAGCGAGCGGGTCTTGGAATCGTCGTTACCGCGAATGTAGCCGTAGGTATACGACGGAAAGTCGCCGAACTTGTGTTCGATAGTCGAGATGCCGTAGTCACAGGTCGTCTTCATGCGGAAATGGTTGGCGAGGATCTGGCAGTCCTTGAAGTTTTCGTCATACTTCGGCATCAGGCCGCAGAGGATGACCACCGCGCCCTCCTTGACGAGGTTGACGATCTCTTCCTGGTCACGTTCGGACATGACCTCGGTGCTGGGGATGAACAACAGCTTGTATTTGTTCATCGTACTCCACTCGCGGTTCTCGCGCACCCCCCAGTTCATTTTGAGGCGCATGAGATCGCGGCAGAAACCGACGGTGGAGTCGTCAAGCAGACGCTTGATATATGGGAAGTCCTTTTCGCTGTCGGTTTCGCGCATCCAGTAGTAGAGCCGGTTGCCGACGACGGCGATTTCGGTAGGGGCGTCCATATCCTCGAGTCCGATTTCAGACATGGCGAGATTGAAGTTCTTGGCGATTTCGTAGCCTTCGCTGACAGTACCGTCGTTGCGCAACGGCGCGCCGTACCAGTGATCACGGTCGACAAACATGTACTGGTTCAGCCCCTTGAAACCGGCCGACAGGCCGGCGGCGAGATAAAAGCGACGCTGGTTATTGTCGACCGGCGCGACGTGCTGCTCCCGTTCCGGGTCAGTTGCGGCTGATCCGGAGGTGAACGACGAGGCGTACGCAAAGCCGTACTCCTCCCTGAGGAAGCGGGCCTTGACCGAGAGGTCGAAGTAGGAGCCTTCCGGAAAGACATTCGCCCCGAGGAAGGGAGAGCGGTCTTCAGGCACCAGGTTGAAGGCCGGAAGCAAGTCGCCACCGCGAAAATAGAGGGATCGGAATATGAGCGGCTCGACCGTATAGGCCTGAAACAGATCCTCGAGCTGTTCGAGATAAGTGCGCAGCATGTACTGGCGGAAGTGCTGCCAGTCGAGCACCTTCGGGTAGTCGCTGATCGCGAGCTTGTCGAACTTGCGCGGCGGTTCGACCTCCTCGAAGCTCTTGTTCTTTTCCTTGTAGGCCTGGTTGAGCTTCTTGATATCCTCGTACTGACGTTCGAGAAATTCCGGGTAGAAACTCCTGAGCACATCCTGGTTGTAGTCGGCGCTGTCCGGCTCGATAAGACGGCCGTACGACGTTTCATAATCCAGCTCGACCATGAAAACCGGGCCGCGCGGGTGGATGTAGTTTTTCGTGACTTCGATGACCGACTTGAAGTAGTTGCGCAGGTGATACTGATAGTTGGTGTGCAGGTAGCTGGGCAGATAGCCGGCGTCAACCCCACAATCGTCGGGCAGCTTCACCTCTTCACCGTCGGCTCCCCGCGCAAACACTTTCAGATCGGAGAACAGGTATTTAGGCAGACCGGCATATCGCAACTGACCATGGACCTGCGGGCCGGGACGAAGAATGACCTTGAAGCCAAACTCGCGCGCCAGCTCGAGGAATACAACCAGATCCTTTTTAGGATCGGAAAGTCCGTTAAAGTCGTAGTGCTTACGCTCATCCTGATGCACGTTCCAGGGTACGGCGGTGGAGATGATCCGAAATCCGGCTCGTTTGATTCGCTCGAAACAGATCGACCAATATCGCTTTTCCACCCGGAAGTAATGCAATTCGGCAGAAAACGGATGATAGGTTTCCTTACCGATGGAGAACTTGTTACCGATAACGCCTAACATATAAACCCTTATATTTTAACGACTTAGCTGTTTCTATCAGGGGCCAGACAACCATCCATAATACCCATATGGCGAGATAAAGTCAACCCAATTTAGCTAACCGCATGATGCTCTTGTGCTTACAGCGGCGACCTAACAGGGCTGCTCAAGTCTACATTTCTTTTTCGCGGGGACAAAAAAGCCCCCGCCGAATGGCGGGGGCTTCGATTACTCTGTGCGTAAGCTGATTACTTCAGAAGCATCATCTTCCTGGTATCAACATGCTCGCCGGCAGTCAGCTTATAGAAATAGATACCACTGGCAACACTGCCGCCGGACTGATCGGTACCATCCCACTCTACTTTGTAGGTGTTGGCATCCAGCGGGGCGTCGAGCAGGGTATTAACCTTCTGTCCGAGCACATTAAACACATCGAGGCGTACCCATTCGCGTGACGGTACGGAGAACTCGATCGTCGTGGTCGGGTTGAAGGGGTTCGGATAGTTCTGGCTCAGGCTAAAGCTGTTCGGTACAGCGCCGCCGGTCGCGGTCGCACTCGAAACGTCGGCAATCGTAATAGAGCCCCCCGGGCCATACGGCCAGACCGGCTTGAACCCTTGTGGCGGGTTAACTTTGTTAATGAACGTCCAGACCGAGTTGGCGTTGAACTGGTTGGTGTCGATTACGATGACATCAGAGGTCGACCAGGTCGGATCGACCGAGAAATGGTACGTCGCAATCAGCCGGCGACCGGAAGCATCGCCGGGAGCGATACCAAATAGGCGCGCTCCGGCGAAATAGAAACGTTTGTTGGCATTGGTGGTGGCAAGACTACCGTCTTCAAAATAGCCGACCGCCAGATCAAACCAGTCGTCTTCAATGACGGCCGGGGAGCCGGCGGAGTCGAGAACGAGGAGTGCCGGATTGGGTGAGTTGTTCCATGTAAATCCACAATTCATGCCCTTCAGGGAGTCATCAAAAAACGCCCACAGCTCCAGCTTGAATGTGTACTTACTGGAGCCGGCATCCGGCTGATCACCGGGCACCAGCACGAGGTCGACGGTATCGGTAATGCCGAAGTCGGGCTGCGCCAGGGCACTGCCGCCGGCAAACAGCATCAGGCCGAGCAGCGCGGCGAGAAATACTTTACCTTTCATTCTATGTATGCCTCCATAGCAAAAAAAATTGTCCACGTTATAACTTCATCTTTCCTCAAACAAATACGATAACAATAGTCGTTAACCGTTCCTCCTTCTCAAAGTTCCCCTAGATACACTAAGTTGGCTATCTCAATAGACGTTCTTATCCGTGCGTACGTTTGCCGCCATAAAATAATAGCTGAGGCAAGAATACGAGTCAATAAGAGATTGACTCAATCTGCAAAAAACACGAGAAATGCGAACGGTTCACTAAACCGTTCGCATTTCTCAATTCCGTCACAATGGCCCGGTTGCGGCCGTTATTGGTCTTACTTCAGATTATGGACCGAACAGGAAGTCGGTCAGGCAGGCAAGATCGATCGGATCCACAATCGTATCCATGTTACAGTCACCGCCAACCGGGTCCGGAGTGGGGCCATTGTCGAAAAGGAAGTTGACCATAAAGGCCAGATCGATCGGGTCCTTTACACTGCCGTCACAGTTGGCATCGCCGAAGTCACAGGCGTTGACAACAACCTCCCCGGCCTGCGTTATCGGCCAGTAGTCGCCGTAAATGGTCGAAATAAACGCCTTCTTGGTGCCTAACTGGGTGACGGTATCGATGGGCACCGATCCACCCGCGCTGCTCGCGCCTATCTTGAAGCGCAGCTTGACGATAGCACCGGTATCCGGCAGCAGGTAGGTCGACTCGCCCGGGCCGCTCGAGGAAAGCAGGAGCGAATACTGCTTGGTAAAGCCGGAGGCGAGGTTGAAGTCGATATCGAAAAAGTCTTCAGTTCGCAGGCCCTCAACCGAGAAGGCCGAATCGGTGTCAAAACCAACATCGATGCTGTTCGGGAATTCGAAGACCAACTGAACCGACTTGACCGGCACCGTATTGTTCAGGTAAATCGGCATTTCAACGATGTCACCGAGGCCACCTTCGACAGTCGTGAAGACCAGCGTGTCGGCCTGCGCCCAGATGTAGTTGACCAGTCGCTCCTCACCCATCCCGAGCGGGTGACCGTCATCGATAGCAAGGTTCACGGAGTACACACCCGGTTCGGTATAGACAAACTGCGGATTCTGTACGATCGAGCTGTCGCCGGTGCCGAAATCCCAGATCCACGAGACCGGAGAATTCGGCGACTGATCCGTGAAATTGACCGTCAACGGCACATTGCCGTCGGTGACGTCGGAAGTGAATTTGGCATTGGAGAGGCTGCTCAGGGCAGTAAAGGCGTTAATCCGCCCGGAACCAAGACGCCCGGTGTAGATCGGGTCGTTGATGCCATCAATGTTGTCGGTGGTGGCGATAATGATCGAGTCGACCTGGGCACGGGTCAGCGACGGCATCATTGACTTGATCAGCGCGGCGAGGCCGGCTACCATCGGCGAGGCCATTGAGGTACCGCCAAGCGTCGCTGTTGTCGGGCTGTACTGGAACGAGTAGGTGGAGAGAATGGATGAACCCGGCGCCGAGACATCGACCCAGATGCCGAAGTTAGAGAAGCCGGACCTTATGTCCGACGAGGTGGTGGACGCCACCTGCAACAGGGCCGGGACCGCCGAGGTGTAACCGTCGGGGCAATCACAATTGTCGTTGCCGGCCGCCTTGACGACCGTGACACCGTTGGCGATCGCATTGTTCATGGCAGCGATCACCGTTGAACTGCCGCCACCGCCCCAGCTGTTGTTGAGAATGTCCACGCCCATCATGGTGGCATAGTCCATAGCAGTAGCGATATTGTTGCTGTTGAGTAGACCAAGACCATCGGAGGCCCGGCTGGCGCCGGCTCGCAGGGCCATAATGCGGACTCCGCCGAACGAGCGATGACCACCATACCAGCCACCGGCCGCGCCGGTAACATCGACCAGGTTATTGTTCATGGCGGCAATGATGCCGCTGACGTGCGTGCCGTGTCCGCCAAAGTCGTTGGGATCGGGATCGGGCGCACTGCCGTCCTCGCCCGGCACGACCGGCTCGCCAATTCCTGTCATGAAGTCGTAGCCGATCAGGTCGTCGATAACACCGTTGCCGTCGTCATCGATGCCATTGATGTCGTCGGTGTCGAGAACATACCCGTCACCGTCGATGTCTTCCCCCGGGTTTACCCAGGTATTGCTATTGAGGTCGGAGTGGGTCCAGTTATAGCCGCCGTCAATCACGCCGACGACGATCTCCATCGAGCCGGTTTCGATATCCCAGGCATTGTAGAATTCCGGGTCTGGCCCCGGCGGCTCCATTGCCCACTGGTTAGACCACAGCGGATCGTTGGGCGTCGCCAGTTGCGGAATGGCCCAGACCGGTTCGGCCATGCGCACATTCGGATCCTGCGACAGGGCATCGACGACATCCTGTACCGGGATGTCTTCAGGGAATTGCAGCTCATAGAAACGCGACAGATCTTTCATCCCTGAATTGACAGCCGGCCGTTCATTGTTGTATGGGAAGACCGCTCGATAGGCGGCGACATCGAATTGCTGCATGGCAGCATCGAAGCTCGCAACACCAAAGCTGGGCGCCCCCGATGCCGCTTTGCTGACATTGTTCAGACGGACATTATCCTCAAACTGAACGGTGACCAATCCGGGGATGATAGTCGCCTGGGGCTGCTCGCCATTGGGATTGTAGACAGCCGAGGCTGATGTCGACAGGACTGTCAGCAACAGCGCCAGGCAACCGACCGCTACGGTTGTTCGGCAGATAGTCATGGATCTCACTCCAACACGATTACTGGTGATTTATTGACAATTCTCTTCTCTCAGACAGGACGCACCGTGCCAACCGAATGTTTGCAGCAATCGCCACCCTCAGTCTGTATCCCTTGGTTATGCTGTCGGCCGGGTCATGGTTAGACCTTATCGTCGTACACCTTCGGTAGATTGCCGGTCAGAGACAGGTACCGCTGCAACACGCGAACCGACGGGCGACCGATTTGCGGCAGATGTACCGATGGTGGAATACACCTAAATATAAGGGATTAGCCTGATTATCCAAGAAAAAACCGCCCGCTCTAATCTAAGAGCGGGCGGCTATTCATCTATATCGCTTCACGATCAGCAGGCTGACCGCAAATCTCAATAGCTTACGGACACGGGACCGGACCGGCGCCACCTGCGAACAGGAAGTCCACAAAGGCAGCAAGGTCAATCGGGCCGGCGCTTGTGCCGTCGCCGTCAAAGTCGGCTTCTTCCGGACAGACCGGACCAGAACCACCTGCGAACAGGAAGTCCACAAAGGCAGCAAGGTCAATCGGGCCGGCATCAATACCGTCACCGTCAAAGTCACCGGTCGTACCAATACAGCAGCCAGTGCTGAGGTTGGCCTGGTACCAGGCTTGCGCATCGTCAAAGGAAGCCTGAACATCAGCGTCCGTACCGTTCTGGATGGTAATGAGGACGGTTCTGAAGCTCAGGGTGTCACCGATGTTGAGCGAGGCGTTCTTCGTGAACACCATGGCCGAGTGCAGATCGACGAACAGCGAATCCGGATCGGGCGAGCTAAACGTCTCGAACGCAACGGAAGTCACCATACGATCGTACATCTGACCGGCTTCGAAGCCGGAGACGTTCAGCACGTAAGTGGCGTTGTCAGCGGTGTAGGCCGACAGACCAGCCTGGTCACCACCGAGGTAACCAAGGGCGCCGTAACGAGCGTCGTTATCCTGGCACTCAGTCGTGTCGTCCTGGTTGTATTCGCCACCGAACTGCCAGATGATACCGCGGGTATCATCGAAACCGGAACCGTTGTCGACAGCGGAGTCGGCCGGGATATCCCAGTCGATCGCTTCACCGATCAACAGACCGGAACGGGTGCGAGTGTCGCACAGGGTCAGGCTCAGTTCCTGCAGAATGTAGTTGCCCACGCTGACGCCGGCGCCGCCACCGGAGGTCGGGGCGTACCAGGTCTTGGTCAGGCAGATACTGGAGTCGTTGGTGAAGAACTCAGCCACGTATTTCTCGTAGCTGTCACCAGCGTTACCGGTTTCGTTGGACGGACCGGTGTGGCCGCGCGGACGCAGACCGTTGTCGCTGAGCCAGCCGTCACCGAAGATCGACCAGTTCATGACAGTATCAGTACCGTCAACCCAACCGACCACCGGGGTACCATCGTACAGGTAAACCGTAGCCAGAGAATCACATTCAGTAACGTCGCCGGCATAGTCCATGGTCACCGAGTCGGCGCCCTGGTTACCGAAGTTACCGGCCGAGTTCACGACGAGATCAACAACGCCGGTCGAGATGGTGTCGAAGACCGGGGCGATGACAGTGTCAGCAACCCAGTATTCGAGTTCCAGCGTATCCGGCGAGCTGGCCGCGTTGTGGACAAATTCGAGGAAACCGGCCAGGTAAACGATCGTACCAGGCGAGTTCACGATACCACCAGTGTTAAAGCTGATCGTACCGGTTTCCTGGTTACCAATACCCGACGGAACAGCACCGTCGAAGTTGGCGCCGGTGGCGAGCCAGCCGGACGGACCGGCGGTTTCCACGGCATTGATCGAATATGTCAGAGGCTCGTTACCGAGGTTTTCAATAAGTACGTCTTTGTCGGCCTGTACGCCATGCTTGGTCCAGTTCGGGAAACCGATCGAGGTCGGGTTCACGCTGAACTGCGAGGCGCGGACCGGCTCGACACAGGCGAGGCGGAACCAGGCGACATTGGAGAGCGCCCAGGTACCTTCGGTCTGCACCGAACCACCCGGATCACCGTCCTGAATGTACTGGACATCCAGGTAATCGTCGCCGGCATATGAACCGTCGACATCGACGTAGCTGGCCTGCGACCAGTTTTCACCGACCTGCTGGGTGTGTCCGAAGCGGGTCATGGACGGCCAGTGGTCAGAGAAGCACGGGCCACCGGTACCGGTCGCGGAGTCACAACCCGGCGTGCGGGAATTGGTGACGTTACGCGACTCGTCCCAGGTGATACCGTTGTCATCAGACACCGACACGTACAACTCACCGTTGGCAGCGCCACCGAAGTCACCATCGGCAGCACGGGCGGCACAGTCGTCTTCGACACCACGCGGGATGTCGTTAAACTGGACCCACAGACAGTAGAGCTTACCATCACATTCGCCCAGCTGCATCTTCGAGAAGTTCAAATTCCAGACACCGCTGTTACACTCGGTTTGATCCCACTGACCGTTGTAGATCGTACGGATCGAGCCAACGTCGGACGCCCAGTAGAACAGACGGCCGCGGAACAGACCGCAGTCACCGGTCGCGTCGACCGAACAGGTGCCCGGCCATTCGCGAGCGCCCCAGGCAATCGACACTTCGTCGTCGCTGCGGATGAGCACGGAGAGATCGATGTAGGCGCGGAAGCCGTCTTCGTCACGCACGTACTGCGTAATGTTCTGGCGCGGATTGAAGGTTACGCCACCGTCGTCAGAGGTAAACAGATAAACATCGTTATCCTGCTGCGCGATGAGCGCACCGTCGTTGTTCGAACAGGTGTCGCAATCGCCAACTTTGGGAATGTTCGCCATGAAAGCGATCGCAACCTTCTGGGTGGTACGGGAGGCCGAGATATCCTGCGACAGCGTAAAGTTGGTGTCGAGTACACGCGGCGGGTAATCCCAGGTACCGGCATTGTCAACGCCAACCTTACGGAAGTAGTACATGAAGCTCGGATCGCCGGCCTGGCCGTTGTCAGTCGTCGAGGCCGCAATCACGTGGGTCACCGGCGTAGCGCCGGTTTCCTGGTAGGCGATAGCGGGCCAGATGGTCGACTGGGCAGTCGGCCCTTCGGCGCCAAAGCCACCCAAGTACTGCTGCACAGAATCCGGAACACGCGAGTTCTTCGTAAAGGTCTGGAAGTGCTCGAGGAAATCCCAGTAAATATGGGTCGAGTTCCGTGTGCCCGGGTTGTTGTGACCACCGATGACGACGCGGTTGTCAGTGGTGACATCCGCTACGACATAACCGGCGTAGTCGCCACCCGCCTGAACGGGGACGTCGCCGGCAAATGAGCCGTCATCAGCTTTGTAAAAGTTATAACGATAGCGACGGTCCGAACCGAAGGCGGCTTCGGAAGGCATCCACATCCACGAGAAGTGGACGGTCGGAATGCCGGAGCCACCGGAGTGGGGGCCGAATCCAACCATGCGGCGCATCGAACCGTTGCGCTGATATTCATACCAAGTGTCACCGACGACGGTACCCGGTGAGGCTGACGGCGTGGCCGTACCGAGGGTACGGGTCGCGAGATCGCCTTTCGGGGCCATGGTCGGATTACCCTGTTCACCGCCGGCCGCAAACGCATACCCAACCGACTTCCAAATCAACGGATTCGGATGGACGCGAGGCACTTCATTTTTGGCGGCAAAGGCTGACATGGCCATAAAGGCAAATGCCAGCAAGGAGATCAAAACTATGGTCGATAGTCTCCTTGTCATCCATTGCTCCTTTCGAGAATCCTGAATAGTTCCCAACTAGATTTTTCCGTGACTTTTCGTCTCACTCCCGAGAGACGCATTCGGAAAGTTAGAGGCTTCGTCCGCCATCCATCACGGATGTGAATGGCTACCTCTTCGGATTCGGTTACTCCTTCTTCCAGTTCACCTCCCTTCGTTCGTCCATACTCTGCATAGGCAGATTCCTCTTGTGGACAGTGTTCTGTTGTTGTGCTTTAACGTTAGTCAAGAAAACAGCTTTGAAGTAAGCCCAACCAATTCCACGTTTAATTCGTTCAGCGTTCCCGGTCAGAGAACTAGACAATGGTAGCACGAGGTATGCAGCGAACGCTCACACTTTCGCGCATAAAAGTACGCGGGAAATAAGGGAACGCCTGAAGGCCATCCCCTCCACGCATCAGTATTTTGCACGTAGACCAAGATTCGCTGGTCAGTACTTGTTGTAGACATTAAAACCCATCACCGGGGTTTTCGCCCTATATATAATTGGCATGCCTGTATTTGTCAAGCAATTTAACCTTTCCAAGAACCTGCCGAAAGGTGTTTTTCACCCCGGGCATGCGTCCTGAGCGGCAAAAAAAAGAGGCCGCCAAACGGCGGCCTCGTATCGCATCACAGCCCGAATTACGGCGCAATTACTGCGGCGGACGGGGGCCGTAATTGTAGAGATAGTTGACAAGATAAGCGAGATCGGCAGGATCCACGATTCCACTGCGATCAACATCGCAGCGCTCCCACGGATCGGGCAGGCCGCCGCCGCGATACAGGTGCTTTGCGATGATGATCACATCGTTGAGTGTGTACACCTCGTCATCGTCGCTGTCACCCCGCATGAAAACTCCTACCTGGTAACTGATAATCAATACGGTGGAGTCGACGCCATCCGAGGCGGTTACCGTAACGTCATATGAATTACCAAGTTGGACACTGTCGGGGGCGAACATCAGGGTGGCCGTGCCGTTGCCGTCGTCGACTATCGACATGTTCGGCGCCAGCGCCGAAGTGGAGTACATGATCGAATCACCCTCGCGATCCTCGGCCTGAATGACCACTTCGTTGTCCAGTCCGAGGTAGGCGCCCTTGTTCAGCGGCGGATCGTTGACAATCGTCGGCGCCTGATTGCCGGCATCGACAACGGTAAATTCAACAACCTCGGTCGAGATTCTGAAGGTCGGGTCAAACGCCTCGATCGTCAGCGAATAGGTGCCGGCCTGCGCAAAGTTGGGCGAGAAGCTCATGTTGTAGACCAAGCTGTCGCCGAGCAGGGCGACAAAGCTCAATGTCGCATTCGTCGGTGGATTGACCAGCCGCGCCGAATCAGGCCGGGCATCGACATCCCAGATATAGACCGTCGAGAACCAGCTCTCACCTTCATCAAGGGTGAACGGTCCGGTGCCCTCAGAGACACGAATGGTGGGCGGCTGCGGCACATCGAATACCCTGATCAACTGAGAGTTGACCGGCGAGACAAGCGTAGGATCGAGCTCGTCAACAGCCTGGAAGTCGATGTTGTATCGCCGCGGTGTCGGCGCCGCACCCTGGGTGTAGCTGGGGATAAAGGTCAGGTAGCCGAAGCCGTTGCCGGAGTCGACGAACGTCATGTTGTCGGCCAGCGAATCAGTACCCTGAAGTACCGCGGTCAGGCTGGGCACAGTCGAATCCGGATCGATGCCGCGCATGACGAAGACGAGGGTGTCACCCTCGGCGACAGTATCCTGCTGGCTGAAGGTGCCCTCGATAACGAACGGCGCGCGGTTGGTATCGATGACCGTGATCTGGACGATCGTGGAATCGATATCGAGCACGCCGCCATTGGCGACGCCGGCCGTATCCTCGGCATAGAAGGTGATATTCCAGACACCGGCCTGAGTATCGTTGGGCACCCAGTTGAAGAAGCCGCTACCGTCGTCAAGATCGGTGTAGTCGGCGCCGAGCGGCAGGTTGCCGGCGGTCATCTGCGGAATGTCACCGTCGACATCGGTCGCCGTCATCGTGAACTGCAGGCTCTTCAACTCGGTAATCGAGGTGTCGGCCCGCGGATTGATGACCGGCGGCTGGTTGCCCGCTTCGTCGTAGGTCACGATCATGTCGGTTGTATCGGCAAGCGTACCATCGGATACCCAGACCTCGACGATATAGACGCCGGCCATGGTGAAGTCGGGCGACATGGTGATCTCGGCAGTACCGTCACCGTTGTCGGTGAAGGTGAACTCGGGCGGCTCCGTTCCCTCAATGACGCCGATGGTAACCGGCAGGGTATCGGGATCGGAGGCGTAGATCGTGTCGGCAACCGTGGTGCCTTCGACAACCACCGGGTTGGGCAGGGTATCGAAGACCGGTACCTGGTCGCCGGCATCCGCGACCTGGAAGAGGACAACTTCCTTATCACTGGCCAGGCCGTCGAGCGCCTTGAAGGTCACACTGTGGAGACCGGACTGGATAAAGTCGGGCGTCCAGGTGAAGACGGCTGTACCGTCGCTGTTGTCGGTAAACTCAGCGCCGCGCGGCAGCTTGGTGACATCAAAGAACGGCGTGGTGCCGTCGGGATCAGTGGCCGCCAGGTTGAGCGTGACGGTTTCACCCTCGGTGAGCACCTGCGGTCCAATCGGGGCCAAAATCGGCGCCTGGTTGGCTGCGAGCACCTCGATGTCGACCGTGATCTGCGACGACAGCTGCGGCGTACCCTCGTCAACGACAAGGAACTGCACGCCTAACGAGCCTTCCTGTCCGGCCTGTGGTGTGAACCGGAAACTGCCGGTGCCATTACCGTTATCGGTGAACGTGGCATTCGGCGGCAGACTGACAACCGACAGGAACAGGATATTGAACGGGTTCTGGTCGGTGGTGTCGCTGGCTTCGATGGTGAACTCCAGCAGGCCGTTGACTTCCACGGTGAACGGGCCGACCGGTTCGATTACCGGCGCCTGGTTGTTCTCGTTGGTGACTACGGCCGTGCGCAATGTTTGGGTCACCTGTGGCGTGCCGTCGTCGCGCGCGAATATGATCAGCGAGTCGACGCCGGCATCGAAGAAGTTCGGCGTGTATGTCAGCAGCGCCGTACCGTCACCATTGTCGACGAACGTATAGTTCTGCAGCGTCGTGTTGATCGAGATCGTCACGGCGCTACCTTCGGGATCGGTGGCGGTGATGGTCACCTCGAGCGTATTCCCCTCGGTAACCGCCAAAGTACCGAGCGAATCGATGACCGGCGGCTGGTTGCCCGATTCGGTGACGCTGATGGTCACCACTTCGGAGTCGGTTGCGGCGCCGTCGGTGGCAAAGAAGGTGACGTCGTAGCTGCCGGCCTGGGTGAAGTCGGGAGTCCAGGCAAACTCACCGGTGCTGTCGGTGAAGACGGCGCCGGTCGGCAGGGCCGAGGTTGAGAGTGTCGGGACGGTGCCGTCGGCATCGCCGGCAGTAACCGTGAAGGCCAGCAGGGTGCCCTCGGCAATCGACTTGTCACCAATCGAATCGAGCACCGGCGGCTGGTTGCCGGCATCGAGCACGGTGATGGTCACCACTTCGGAATCGGCAACACCGGCATCGAGAGCGTCGATCGCATAGAAGGTTACATCGTATGAACCGTCCTGGGCGAAGGTTGGTGTCCAGTCGAACAGGCCGGTACCGTCGCCGTTGTCGACAAAGGTCGCGCCGGCCGGCAGGGCGGTGGTTGACAAGAGCGGCGTATCGCCGTCGCCATCCGAGGCGATCACCCCAAAACTGAGGGGCAGGCCCTCGCTGGTCGATTGCGGGCCAATCGCGGTCAGGACCGGCGGTTCGTTGACGTCGTTTATTGTAATCGTGACAACTTCACTGTCGACCGCCGTCGGCACAGCACCGTCGGTGGCATAGAATGTCACCTGGTAGACACCGGCGTCGGTGTAGGTCGGGGTCCAGTCGAAGGCGCCGGTACCGTCGCCGTTGTCGACGAAGGTCGCACCGGTCGGCAGGGCCGAGGCGCTCAAGATCGGCGTATCGCCGTCGCCGTCGGTGGCACTGACCGGGATGTTGAGCGGCACCGCTTCATCCGACGTCTGGTCGCCGATGGTCGTAAGGATCGGCGGCAGGTTCTGGTTGGTGACGGTAATGGAGACGACCTCGGAGTCGACCGCCGCCGGGAAGGCCGGGTCGGTCGCGTAGAAGGTCACCGCGTAGATGCCTGAATCGGCAACGGTGGTTGCCCAATCAAACGTACCGGTACCATCACCATTATCGGTAAAAGTCGCCGCACCCGGCAGCGTGCTGGTGCTGAGGACCGGGATCTCGGTATCACCGTCAGTGGCACTGACGCCGAAGTTGAGTACGTTGCCCTCGAGCACTGCCTGATCGCCAATTGCGGCCAGAACCGGGAGCTGGTTGACGTTGTTTACGCTTATCGTCACCTGCTCGCTGTCGACGGCAACGCCATCGCTGGCGTAGAATGTCACAGCGTAGGTGCCGGAATCGGCGAAGGTCGGCGTCCAGTCAAAGGTGCCGGTACCGTCGCCATTGTCGAGGAAGGTGGCGCTGCCCGGCAGGAGGGTGGTGCTCAGTGCCGGGATAGTACCGTCAAGATCGCTTGCGCTGACGCCGAAGGTCAGGTTGACGTTTTCATCGGTCGTTTGATTGCCGATGGCGGCCAGCTCAGGTGCCTGGTTGCCGGCATCGGCCACCGTGATCGTCACCGTCTCCGAATCAGCAGCCGTGCCGTCGGATGCTACAAATATGACATCGTATGAACCGGCATCATCGAAGTCGGGCGTCCAGTCGAACGTACCGGTACCATCACCGTTGTCAGTGAAGATGGCCGTACCCGGCAGCGGCGACGCACTGAGCGCCGGATTGGTGCCGTCGGGATCGGAGGCGCTGACTCCGAAAGTTAACAGTGTGCCCTCGGTCGTACCCTGGGCGCCGATGGCGGCCAGGTTCGGGGTCTGGTTACCGGCATCGTTCACCGTGATAGCGACCACCTCACTGTCGGAGGCGGCGCCGTCGGTAGCGATAAAGGTTACGTTATAGTTACCCGCCTGTGTAAAGTCGGGAGTCCAATCAAACGTACCGCCGCCGGAACCATCGGGCGTGAAGGTTGCACCGGTCGGCAGGTTTTCAGCCGACACGGTGGGAGTAGTTTCATCCGGGTCGGACGAGCTGACCGCGAAGTTGAGATTTACATTTTCGGTCGTAGTTTGAGCACCGATGGCGGCCAGGACTGGAGACTGGTTGCCCGCTTCGGTGACCGTTATCACCACCTGTTCCGAGTCGACCAGTGACGGTGCGACGGGATCGGTAGCGTAGAAAATGACATTATACGTGCCTGCTTCGGTAAAGCCGGGCGTCCATGCAAAGTCGGCGGTACCATCGTTGTTGTCGATGTAGGTCGCCGAGCCTGGTAGTGCGGAGCTCGTCATGACCGGGAAACCGCCGTCGGCATCGGAGGCGGATGCCGTGAAGTTGAGCGGTTGTCCTTCGACAACAGATTGTGAGCCTATAGCCGCCAATACAGGAGGTGTATTGGCTTCGTAGGTGTAAGCGTCGGCCAGCGTATTCGAGGCCAGGCCGGAAGCGCTGTTGGTCACCGTGACATCGGCCGTACCGGCGGTTGCCGCCTGGGTCGTGCCGGTGATTTCATACGGCGAGACGACTGTCACGTCGGTCAGGGCAGCCGAACCGACGACAACCGAGACACCTGCCGGGTCGAAGCCGGAACCGGTGATGGTAACATCGGTGCCACCGAGCGCCAAACCGGTGGTCGGCGTGATGTCGACCAGGACCGGCGCGACCGAACTGCTGGAGTTGGCCGTCACGATCGCCGAGTGCGGCGAATAGTTGCCCGAACCGTCTTCCGCGATCACCACATACTGGTACGAGCTGGCACCGTCAACCGTGGCATCGACAAAGAAGCTGTCAACCACTCCGGGGTCGGAGAGTTGACCGGCGGTATTGTCGATCCGGAAGAACGAACCGGTCGAGGTGCCCAGGCGCCGATAGACGTGCATTGTCTGGCCGGGCACATGATCCCATGAGACGACGACGGCCGATGACGAGATGGTGGTGGTGGTCAGGCCGGACGGTTGGCCGGGCCAGGATACCGTTTGCAGCAGAATATTCTCCTGCTGGAACGAGTTGTTCGGTATCGTCTTGTTCAGGTGGAAGCCTTCGGCGCGCGACGCATTGTAGAAGTAATAGTCGTACGGATTGCCGGGAGCTTCCGTGAGGTAATTCTGGAAATCATCGAACCAGTTACCGTCATCGTAACCCGCGCCGGTCGAAGTTTCGATTCGAATCTCTTCATCGGTATCATCCAGGAAACCGAAGAACGAGATGTTGCCGTTTGGTGGTACGGTGAGGTCAGCGTTCTGGACGGTACCGAAAATCGATCCCTGAGCCGCTGCCGTTAGCGGAATAACCGCAATGGCAGTGACAGCCAGAACGCACAGTCTCACTAACCGCACCAACTGTCTGTTCGTTTGCACTACCAAACCTCCAGTCGTGAAGTAAACACGCACGTTTTTCCTAATCTTACATCCTCAACCAGGCGGCCTTATGGCGCCGGGAACGTCCCGGTGCCGGCGGCGTTGGCCTGGTACGGCTTCCCGGCTCGCACCGGGAAGTTGGTGCCGAAGCCGACCGCGAACCGTGATTCATAGTTCTGCGAACCGGCTACGAAATTATTCAAGGTGTTCAGCAGGCCCGGGACGTTGTCAATGACATCCTGCGCTACGCTGAACTGGTCTTCATACTCAAACGGAATCAGTATGTAGTTAAAGTCGGTGGTGGCCGTCGTTATGATCGGCGAAGACACCGATCCCGGATCAGGCACCGAACCGGCGACACTGAAGACGGTCGCGGCGCGGGCGTTGATCTGGTAGACACCGCCGACGGTTACCGCGAAGTTGACACCGAAGCCGGCCGCGAACCGCGCCTCCCAGCTTTGCGAGGAAGCGTTGTAGTTGTTGGCCGTATTGACATTAGCCGTGCCGATGGCGGCGATGAGGCTGACGGCGTCGGTAATGCCGGTGTTTTCAAACGGTATGGCCACCAGGTTGAAGTCGGCAGTGGCCGTGGTTACCAACTGGTAATCATACTGACCCACACGGTTCGACACCAGCGAACGGTTGCCGTAGATGTCGACCGCTTCAACGACATAGAAGTAGTTGGTCGTGGTGTCGCCAACCACATCGGCGCCGTCGATATTGTTATCCGTAAAGCTTGTCGTAAATTCGTCGGTGACGCCGATCGAGTCGATGGCGCTCGGCGTGAAGTACGCCCGGGTGCCGCGATAAATCGTGTAATGATCGACATTCGTCGGCAGGCCGCTGGTATCGACAGTGGCGGCGCTCCAGGCAAGCTGGATGTCGTCGCCGGCGATGCTGATCGCCAGATCCGTAATCGCCTGCGGCGGGGCGGCGTTGACCGCCTCGATCGCCACCGTGTCGGGCGCCGAGGAGTCGATGTTGTCATCCACCACCAGCTCGAACTCGTAAATGCCGATCTCGTTCGGCGTGAAGGTCGGGCCGGCCGTCGTCGCACCGTTGAGGCTGGTCGACGGTCCGGCGACCTGGGTCCAGGTGTAGTTCAACGGATCGTTGTCGGGATCCGAGGAAGCGGTACCGTCGAGCGTTACCAATTGACCCAGCGGAATCTCGAATTGATCGGGACCGGCCTCGGCCGTCGGGGTACGGTTAGCGTCACCCACCGTAATCGTCACCAGTTCGCTGTCGGCGGCGAGGGTATCATCCTCAGCGATGAACAGTACGTCAAAGGAACCGGCGTCGACAAAGCCGGGCGTCCAGTCGAAGGTACCGGAACCGTCGCCATTGTCGACGAAGGTGGCATTGCCCGGCAGGTTCTCGGCGCGCAGTGACGGTGTGTCTTCGGCGTCGGTGGCGGTGACGTCAAAATTCAAGTTGACCGTCTCCTGCGTACTGCGCGGCCCGATCGGATCGAGCACCGGCGGCTGGTTGCCGACTTCGTTGACGGTGATCGACACCGCTTCGCTGTCGGCAGCGCCGGCGCCGTCGGATACGTAGAACGTCACGCTGTAAACGCCGGACTCAATATAGCTCGGTGTCCAGTTGAACTCACCGGTGCCGTTGCCGTTGTCGACGAAGGTCGAGGTGCTCGGCAGCGTCGACGTCGTGAGCGTGAGCACGTCGCCGTCGATATCGGCTGCCGAGACCGGGATGGTCAGTTGCACCGCTTCATCGACCGACTGCGCACCGATAGTAGCGAGGACCGGGGCGTCGTTGACGGCGGTTACCGTGAACGTCGCCGGATCGGAGTCAAACAGGCTGCCCGGGTCGGTGGCGGTGAAGGTGATCGTCTCGCTGCCGTTCCAGTTGACATCCGGAATTGTGATGGTAGCGACGCGGTTGGCATCGATGCTGACCGTCAGCTCGGTTTCACCGGAGGTCGTCCAGGTCATTTCGGCGTCGGTATTATCAAGATCGCTCACGAAATCGTCGAGCGTTATAGTCGCAAAGGCGGCGCCTTCCGCAATCGTCTGGTTCGGGATATCGGTGACAACCGGGGCGTCGTTGACGGCGCCAACCGTGAACGTTGCCGCATCGGCATCCGACAGTGCGCCCGGATCGGTGGCAGTAAACGTGATCGTTTCGCTGCCGTTCCAGTTGACATCCGGGATACTGATCGTGGCGACGCGGTTGGCATCGATGCTCACGGTCAGCTCGGTTTCGCCGGTCGCCGTCCAGGCGATGGTGCTGTCGGCGTTGTCGACATCGGACACGAAGTTGTCAAGCGCGATGGTCGCAAAGGTGGCGCCTTCGGCGATGCTCTGGTCGGGGATATCGGCAACAACCGGTGCGTCGTTGACAGCGGTCACGGTGAACACCGCCGGATCGGAATCGGACAGGCCGGCGGGATCGGTGGCGCTGAAGGTGATCGTTTCGCTGCCGTTGTAGTTGACATTCGGTATCGTGATGGTGGCAACGCGGTTGACATCGATACTGACAGTTAACTGCGAGTTACCTACCCACGACCAGTTGATTTCGGATACCAGATTGTCGACATCGGTGACGTAGTCGTCGAGATTGATCGTCGCAAAGGTTTCGCCTTCGGCGATGGTCTGGTTCGGAATATCTGTGACGTTCGGTCGGTCATTGACCGCCGCCACCGAGAAGGTGGCCGGATCGAAATCGGACAGGCCGCCCGGGTCGGTGGCGGTGAAGGTGATCGTTTCGCTGCCGTTCCAGTCCGGGGTCGGCAGGCTGACGATAGCCACCCGGTTGACGATCGACACGGTCAGCTCGGCGTTGCCGGCGTAGGACCAGGTCATGTCGGAGTCGAGGTTGTCGACATCGGACACGAAATCGTCAAGATTGATGGTGGCAAACGACTCGCCTTCGGTAATCGCCTGGTTCGGGATGTCGGCAACCACCGGTGCATCGTTGACGGCGGTGACCGTAAAGGTGGCGGCGTCGGAGTTCGACAGCAGGCTCGGATCGGTGGCCGTGAAGGTGATCGTCTCGGCGCCAAAGTAGTCCGGACCCGGGATGGTGATAGTAGCGACGCGATTAACGTCGATACTCACCGTCAGGTTTGTGTTGCCGGAGAAGCTCCAGTCGATCTCGCTGTCGGCATTATCGACATCACTCACGAAGTCATCAAGACTAATGGTCGTGAAAGCGCCACCCTCAGAAATAGTCTGGTCCGGAATATTGGTTACGACCGGCGCGTTGTTCACCGAGGTGACAGTGAATGTGGCCGCGTCGGAATCGGTCAACAGGCCCGGATCGGTGGCCGTAAAGGTGATGGTCTCGGCGCCGTTCCAGGTCGGTGACGGTATCGTGACGGTCGCGACGCGGTCGACACTGATGCTGACAGTCAGCTCGGTGTTGCCGCCGACGCTCCAGCTTATCTCGCTGTCGAGGTTGTCGACATCCGATACGTAGTCATCGAGCGCGATAGTGGCGAAGGATGCGCCCTCCGCGACAGTCTGGTCAGGGATGTCGGCCACCACCGGGGCGTCGTTGATACCGGTGACAGTAAACGTCGCCGGATCGGCATCCGACAAGCCGCCCGGGTCGGTAGCGGTAAACGTAATCGCTTCGCTGCCGTTCCAGTCGAGCGACGGCGTGGTGATGGTAGCGACCCGGTTGAGGTCGATACTCACGGTCAGCTCGGTATTGCCGGCATATGTCCAGGTCATGTCGGCGTCGATATCGTCGACATCGGACACGAAGTCATCGAGATTGATCGTCGTGAAAGTCGCACCTTCGGCGATCGTCTGGTTCGGGATGTCGGTCACCACCGGCGCGTTGTTGACAGCCGATACCGTAAAGGTGGCAGCATCGGAGTCGGCCAGCAGGCCGGGATCGGTAGCCGTGAAGGTAATCGTTTCACTGCCGTTCCAGGTCGACGACGGGATGCCGATAGTGGCAATCCGATTCGCGTCGATGGTAACCGTCAGTTCAGTATTGCCGGCGAAGGTCCAGCTGATGTCGCTGTCGACATTGTCAACGTCGGACACGAAGTTGTCCAGGGAAACGGTTGCGAACGACGTGCCCTCGTCTACTGTCTGGTCGGGGATGTCGGCCACGACCGGCGCATCGTTGATGGCGGTGACGGTGAAGGTGGCGGGATCGGAATCGGTCAGGCCGCCCGGATCGGTGGCTTCGAAGGTGATCACTTCCGAGCCGTTCCAGTCGGCCGACGGGATGGTAATGGTAGCCACCCGGTTGACATCGAGACTCACCGTCAGTTGGTTATTACCTACCCAGCCCCACGACATCTCAGCGTCGAGGTTATCGACATCGGATACGTAGTCGTCAAGCGGGATAGTGAGGAACGTCTGGCCTTCGTCGATGGTCTGGTTCGGGATATTGGTAACGACCGGCGGGTCGTTCACCGCCGTGACGGTGAAGGAGGCCGGATCGGAATCCTTCAGGCCCTCGATATCGGTGGCCGTGAAGGTTATTGTCTCGGTGCCGTTCCAGTCGGCGCTCGGCGCCGTGACTATGGCTACCCGGTTGGTAATCGAAACCGAGAGTTGTGTGTTGCCGGCAAAGGTCCAGACGATATCGGCGTCGGCGTTGTCGACATCGGACACGTAGTCGTCAAGATTGATGCTGGTAAACGAGGCACCCTCGACAACCGTCTGGCTCGGGATATCGGCCACCACCGGCGGATCGTTGACCGGCGTTACGGCAAAGACAGCCTGATCCGAATTCGACAGGGCGCTCGGGTCGGTGGCTGTGAAGGTAATCTGTTCGCTGCCGTTCCAGTTGACATCCGGCGCCGTGATAGTCGCCACCCGGTTGGCATCGATGTCCACCGTCAGATCGACATTGCCCGAATAGGTCCAGGAGATTTCGCTGTCGGCGTTATCGACGTCGGTCACGAAATTGTCGAGACTGATCGTCGTGAAGGTGCCACCTTCCGCAATCGACTGATTCGGGATGTCGGACACCACCGGGGCGTTGTTGACCGCCGACACGGTGAAGGTGGCGGCATCGGAGTCGGCCAGCAGGCCCGGATCGGTCGCCGTGAAGGTAACCGTTTCGCTGCCGTTCCAGGTGGGTGACGGCGTGGTGATGGTGGCAATGCGGTTGACGTCGATAGCGACCGTCAATTCGGTGTTACCGCTGAAGCTCCAGTTGATCTCGTTGTCGGCATTGTCGATGTCGGACACATAGGTATTGAGATCGATGGCTGTGAAGCTCGCACCCTCGGCAATCGTCTGGTTCGGAATGTCGGTAATGACCGGCGCGTCGTTGACACCGGTAACCGTGAAGGTGGCATCATCCGAATCCGTCAGCAGGCCCGGATCGGTCGCCGTAAAGGTGATCGTCTCCGTGCCGTTCCAGTCGGCGTTGGGTGTCGAAATAGTGGCGACACGATTGACATCGATACTGACCACCAGGGCGGTATTGCCGGAGAAACTCCAGCTGATCTCGCTGTCGGCGTTGTCGATGTCACTGACGAAGGCGTCGAGACTGATAGTCGTAAAGCTCTCACCCTCGGCAATGGTCTGACCGGGGATGTCGGCAACCACCGGCGCGTTGTTGACGGCAGTCACGGTAAACGTGGCCTCGTCCGACGACGTCAGCAGGCCCGGGTCGGTCGCCGTGAACGTAATCGTCTCGCTGCCGTTCCAGTTGGGCGACGGCGTGGTGATGGTCGCGACCCGGTTGGCATCGATGTTCACCGAAAGCTCGGTATTGCCGGAGGCGGTCCAGCCAATCTCGCTATCGAGATTGTCGATATCGGAAACGAAATCGTCGAGATTGACCGTCGCGAACGAGGCCCCCTCGGCGATGGTCTGGTCCGGAATATCGGCGACTATCGGACCATCGTTCACGCCCGTGACCGTAAAGCTCGCGTCGTCGGAGTCAAACAGGCCGCCCGGATCGGTCGCCGTGAACGTAATCGTTTCGCTGCCGTTCCAGTCGGCGTCCGGAATTGTAATCGTGGCGATCCGGCTGGCATCGATATTAACCGACAGCTCGCTGTTGCCGGAGTATGTCCACACCATGTCGGACGCTACGTTGTCGATGTCGCTGACATAGGAGTCGAGCGAAATGGTGGCGAAGGCGGTGCCCTCGGAAACCGTCTGGTTCGGAATGTCCGAGACCACCGGCGCGTCGTTCACCGCCGTGACGGTAAAGGTGGCCGGATCGGAATCGGCCAGCAGGCCCGGATCGGTCGCGGTAAAGGTAATCGTTTCAGCACCGTTCCAGGTCGGGCCGGGTACCGTGACTGTCGCGATGCGGTTGGCGTCGATACTTACGGTCAGCTCAGTGTTGCCGGCGTATGTCCAATTGATTTCAGAGTCGGCATTGTCGACGTCGGCGACATACGTATTGAGGTCGATGGTCGCGAAGGTGGCGCCCTCATCGATCGTCTGGTCCGGAATGTCCGACACCACCGGCGCGTCGTTGACACCGGCGACTGTGAAGATGGCCGGATCGGAATCGAATTCGCCGCCCGGATCGGTCGCCGTGAAAGTGATCGTCTCGGTGCCGTTCCAGTCGGCGTTGGGCACGGTCACGGTAACGGTGCGATTCACGTCAATGGACACGCTCAGCGCCGAGTTACCCGACCAGCTCCACGAGAGTTCGGAGTCGAGGTTGTCGACATCGGAGACGTAATCATCGAGACTGAAGCTGGCGAAGGTTTCGCCCTCGGCAATCGACTGGTTGGGGATGTCGGTAACGTTCGGATTGTCGTTGACCGCCGTGACAGTGAAGGTGGCGGCATCGAAGTCGCTCAAGGTGCCCGGGTCGGTGGCCGTGAAGGTAATCGTTTCCGAACCGTTCCAGTCGGAATTCGGCGCGGTTACAATGGCAACCCGGTTGGTAATGGACACCGAGAGCTGGGTGTTGCCGGAGAATGTCCAGCTAATCTGTTCGTCGAGATTATCGACATCGCTCACGTAATTGTCGAGGTTAATGCTGGCAAACAGCGCTCCCTCGGCAACCGTTTGGTTGGGGATGTCGGCAACCACCGGTGCATCGTTGACGGCAGTCACGGTGAAGGTGGCGGCATCGGAGTTCGACAGCAGGCTCGGGTCGGTGGCCGTGAAGGTGATCTGCTCGGAACCGAACCAGTTCGCGTCGGGAATTGAGATTGTCGCAACCCGGTTGATGTCGATGGTCACGCCCAGCTCCGAGTTACCCGAGAAGGTCCAGTCGATTTCGCTGTCGGCATTGTCGACATCGGACACGAAGTCGTCGAGATTGATGGTCGTGAAAGTGTTGCCCTCAGCAACCGTCTGATCCGGAATGTTGGTCACCACCGGGGCGTTGTTAACCGAAGACACCGTAAAGGTGGCGGCATCGGAAGCCGTCAGCAGGCCCGGATCGGTCGCCGTAAAGGTGATCGTTTCGGCACCGTTCCAGGTTGGCGACGGCGTGGTCACCGTGGCGACGCGGTTGACGTCGATGGAAACCGTCAGCTCAGTGTTACTGCTCACACTCCAGCTAATTTCGGAGTCGAGGTTGTCAACATCGCTCACATAGGTGTCGAGCGAAATGGTGGTGAAGCTCTCACCCTCGGCGATGGTCTGCGACGGAATATTGCTCACCACCGGTGCGTCGTTTTCACCAGTCACAGTGAAGGTGGCCGGGTCGGAGTCGGACAGCAGACCCGGATCGGAAGCGGTAAAGGTGATTGTCTCGTTGCCGAACCAGTCGGGCGACGGGGTGGTAATGGTGGCCACCCGGTTGACGTCGATACTGACGATCAATTCAGTGTTGCCGGAGTAGGTCCAGCTCATCTCGCTGTCGAGATTGTCGACGTCGGATACGTAGTCGTCCAAATTGATGCTCGCAAACGTCAGACCCTCGGAGATTGTCTGGTTCGGAATGTTCGTGACCACCGGCGGATTATTGACGGCGGTGACGGTAAAGGTGGCGGCATCGGAGTCGGTCAGCAGGCCCGGGTCGGTAGCCGTAAACGTGATAGTCTCGCTGCCGTTCCAGTCGGCCGAGGGAATACCGATGGTGGCAATCCGGCTGCCGTCGATGGTAACGCTCAGCTCGCTGTTACCGGCGAACGTCCAGGTTATCTGGTTGTCGAGATTGTCGATATCGGATACGAAGTTATCCAGCGCAATGGTCGTAAAAGTCTGCCCTTCGTTCACCGTCTGGTCAGGAATGTCCGCAACCACCGGGGCGTCGTTGACCGCATTCACGGTAAAGGTAGCGGGGTCGGAGTCGGACAGGCCGCCCGGATCGGTAGCGATGAAGGTGATCACTTCCGAGCCGTTCCAGTCGGCCGACGGTATCGAGATGGTCGCGACACGGTTAACGTCGAGCGACACGCTCAGGGCCGTGTTGCCTTCAAAAGTCCAGTCCATTTCGGAGTCGAGATTGTCGACGTCGGAAACGAAATCATTGAGATTGATCGTCGTAAAGCTGGCGCCTTCGTCGATTGTCTGCGACGGAATATTGGTGACGACCGGCGCATCGTTGACGGCTGTCACCGTGAAGATGGCGTTGTCGAAATCGGACAGGCCATCCGGATCGGTAGCCCTGAAGCTGATCGATTCGACACCGCTCCAGTCGGGCGACGGTGTGCTGACGATGGCAACACGGTTGATGATCTCGACGCTCAGCGCGACGTTGCCGGAATAACTCCAGGTCAGATCGGCAATGAGGTTATCGACATCGGACACGAAGTCGTCGAGATTGATGGCGGTAAAGTTAGAGCCCTCGGGCACCGTCTGGTTCGGAATGTCGGCCACCACCGGCGGATCATTGATGGCGGTGACGGCGAAGGTGGCGGCATCGGAGTTCGACAGCAGGCTGGGGTCGGTCGCCGTAAACGTAATCTGCTCCGAACCGTTCCAATCCGGGGTAGGCGTAGTGATGGTAGCGACTCGATTGGCGTCGATCGAAACCGTCAGTTCGGTATTCCCCGAATAGGTCCAGTCGATTTCACTGTCGAGGTTATCGACATCCGACACATAGTCATCGAGATCGATAGTCGTGAAACTACCACCCTCGGGAATCGTCTGATTCGGAATGTCGGTCACCACCGGGGCGTTGTTGACCGCGGTGACGGTAAACGTGGCCGGCTCAGAATCGTTCAGGAGGCCCGGATCGGTGGCCGTGAAAATAATCGTCTCCGAACCGTTCCAGGTCGGCGACGGCGTGGTAATGGTGGCGACGCGGTTGACATCGATCGTCACGCTCAGGCTGCTGTTACCGCTGAACGACCAGGTCATTTCGTTGTCGGCGTTGTCGATGTCGCTGACATAGTTGTCGAGCGGAATAGTCGCAAAGGTTTCGCCCTCGGCGATTGTCTGGTTCGGAATGTCGCTGACAAGCGGAGCGTCGTTGACCGCCGTCACCGTAAAGGTGGCCGGATCCGAATCCGACAGCAGGCCCGGATCGGTGGCCGTGAAAGTAATGGTCTCACTGCCGTTCCAATTGACCGTCGGCGTGGCGATAGTGGCAACGCGATTGGCGTCGATGTTTACATCAAGCTCGGTATTGCCGAAGTAGCTCCAGCTGATCTCGCCGTCGAGGTTGTCGCTGTCGACAACAAAATCGTCGAGATTGATGGTCGTGAAGATCGCGCCCTCGGCAATTGTCTGGTCCGGAATGTTGCTCACGACCGGGGCGTTGTTCACGGCATTGACCGTAAACGTGGCGGCGTCGGAGTTGAACAGAAGGCCGGGGTCGGTGGCGGTAAAGGTAATCGTCTCGCTGCCGTTCCAGCTGGACGAGGGGACCCCGATGGTAGCGACACGGTTGGCATCGATCGTCACACTCAGTTCGCTGTTACCCGAGAAGCTCCAGTTGATGTCGCTGTCGAGGTTGTCGACATCATTCACATAGGCGTCGAGATCGATCGTGGCAAAGCTGGTGCCTTCGTCGATGGTCTGGTCCGGGATATCGGCCACGACCGGCGCATCGTTGATCGCGGTCACGGTGAAGGTAGCCGGATCGGAGTCGGACAGCAGGCCCGGATCGGTGGCGGTAAAGGTAATCGTCTCGCTGCCGTTCCAGTCGGCATTGGGCACCGAAATGGTGGCGATGCGGCTGGCATCAATGGTTACCGTCAACTGCGTATTGCCCAGGTAGCTCCAGGAGATTTCCGACGGCAGGTTGTCGATGTCCGATACATAGCTGTCGAGATTGATCGTCGCGAAGGTTTCGCCTTCGGCGATGCTCTGGTTCGGAATATTCAATACGTTCGGACCGTCGTTCTCGGCCGTCACCGTGAAGGTGGCGCTGTTCGAGCCGGTCAGAAGACCCGGATCTTCGGCGGTAAAGGTGATAGTTTCCGAGCCGTTCCATTCAGAACTCGGCGTCGTGATAATTGCCAGGCGATTCACGATCGACACCGACAGTTCGGTATTGCCGGAGTATGACCAGGTCAGCTCGGCGTCGGCGTTGTCGATGTCGGCCGCGTATTCATCGAGGTTGATGCTGGCGAACGACTGTCCCTCGCTAATGGTCTGGTCCGGGATATCGAGCACCACCGGTGCATCGTTGACCGGGCTGACGGTAAAGGTGGCGGCATCGGAGTCGAACAGCAGGCCCGGATCGGTAGCGGTAAAGGTAATCGTTTCACTGCCGTTCCAGTCGGCGTTGGGCGCCGTGACGGTAGCGACGCGACCGGCGTCGATGCTCACGATCAACTCGGTGTTGCCCGACGCGGTCCAGGTAATCTCGCCGTCGAGGTTGTCGATGTCGGCAACGAAATCGTCGAGATTGATGGCGGCAAATGACGCACCCTCGGCCACCGACTGGTTCGGAATATTGGAGACGACCGGGCCGTCATTGATACCGTTCACCGTGAAGGTGGCGCCATCGGAATCGGCAAGCGTGCCCGGATCGGTGGCAGTGAAGGTTATCGTTTCGCTGCCGTTCCAGTTGATGTTCGGTATGGTAATCGTGGCGATACGACTGGCGTCGATGGTGACGGTCAGCTCGGTGTTGCCCGAGTACGACCAGTCGAGTTCGCTGTCGAGATTATCGATATCGGTCACGTAGGAGTCGAGATTAATGGTGGCGAAGGTCAGGCCTTCGTCAATCGTCTGATCCGGAATACCGGCCACAACCGGGGCATCGTTGACCGGCGTAACTGCAAATGTGGCCGCATTCGAGTTCGACAGGCCGCTCGGGTCGGTCGCCGTGAAGGTGATCAACTCGCTGCCATTCCAGTCGGCGTCGGGAGTGGTGACGGTGGCAACGCGGTTGACGTCGATAGTCACCGACAGATCGGTATTACCGGAATAGGTCCAGATTATCTCACTGTCGGCATTGTCGACGTCGGATACAAAATCATCGAGATTGATCGTCGTAAAGCTGCCGCCTTCGGCAATCGTCTGGTCCGGGATGTCGGTGACGATCGGCGAGTTGTTGACCGCCGAAACCGTGAAGGTGGCGGCATCCGACGAGTTCAACAGGCCCGGATCGGTGGCCGTAAAGGTGATCGTTTCGGCGCCGTTGTAGAACTCGGAGGGGGTCGTGACAGTAGCGACCCGGTTGGCGTCGATCGTCACCGTAAGCTGCGAGTTGCCGGAGTAGGACCAGCTCATCTCGCTGTCGAGGTTGTCGATGTCCGACACATAGCTGTCGAGACTGATCGTCGCGAACGACTCGCCCTCGGCGATCGTCTGATCGGGGATATTGGCCACCACCGGCGCATCGTTGACGCCGGTCACGGTGAACGTGGCCGGATCCGAGCCGGACAACAGGCCCGGATCGGTGGCCGTAAAGGTAATCGATTCGCTGCCGTTCCAGTTGGCGGTCGGCGCGCTCACGAAGGCTGTATTGTTGACGATCGAAACTGAAAGCTCGCTGTTGCCGCTGTAGCTCCAGGTCAGTTCCGAGATCAGGTTATCGATGTCTGAAACATAGCTGTTGAGATCGATCGCCGTGAACGACGTACCCTCAGCCACGGTCTGGTCAGGGATGTCGGCAACCACCGGGGCGTCGTTGACCGCGTTCACGGTAAAGGTGGCGGCATCGGCGTCGGACAGCAGGCCCGGATCGGTGGCGGTGAACGTAATCGTCTCGGCGCCGTTCCAGTTCGCGTCCGGGATGGTGATGGTGGCGACACGATTGACGTCGATCGAAACACTCAGCTCGCTGTTGCCGGTCGCGACCCAGTCTATTTCACTGTCGGCATTGTCGACATCGCTCACGAAATCGTCCAGATTGACCGTCGCAAAGGTCGAGCCTTCGTCGATCGTCTGGTCCGTGATGTCGGCCACCACCGGTGCATCGTTGACGCCCGTAACCGTAAAGGTAGCGGCATCGGAGCCGAACAACAGGCCCGGGTCGGTGGCCGTGAAGGTGATCGTTTCAGCGCCGTTCCAGTCGGCGTTGGGCATTGTAATCGTTGCGACACGGCCGGCGTCGATGGTCACATCGAGTTCGGTATTGCCCGAAACGCTCCAGGTCATGTCGGCATCTATGTTGTCAACATCCGAGACGAAGTCGTCGAGATCGATCGTCGCGAAGGTTTCACCCTCAGTGACAGTCTGGTCCGGAATGTCGGTTACCACCGGCGCGTCGTTGACGGCGTTGACGGTAAATACGGCATCATCGGAAGCGGCCAGCAAGCCGGGATCGGTAGCGGTAAACGTAATCGTTTCGGCGCCGTTCCAGTCGGCTGACGGCGTGGTGATGGTGGCGACGCGATTGACATCGATCGTCACGGTCAGCTCGGTATTGCCCGCGAACGTCCAGTCGATCTCAGAATCGAGGTTGTCGACATCGGCTACGTAGTCGTCGAGGGCGATAGTCGTGAAGGTACCACCCTCATCGATGGTCTGGTTCGGGATGTCGGCAACTTCCGGCGCATCATTGACGGCAGTCACCGTAAACACGGCGGCGTCGGAGTCGGCCAGCAGGCCGGGGTCGGTAGCGGTAAACGTAATCGTTTCTGCGCCGTTCCAGTCGGCATTGGGGATCGAGATGTTGGCTACGCGGTTGACAATTGAAACTGTCAGCTCGGTGTTCCCCGAGAAACTCCACGTCATGTCGGCGTCGACGTTGTCGACATCGCTCACAAAGTTATCAAGATTTATGCTGGCAAAGGTGGCGCCCTCAGCAAGTGTCTGGTCCGTGATGTCGGCCACCACCGGGGCGTCGTTGACGGCCGTGACGGTAAACGTCGCAGCGTCGGCATCCGACAGCAGGCCGGGATCGGTGGCGGTGAAGGTAATCGTTTCGGCGCCATTCCAGTCGGCATCGGGAATCGTGATGGTGGCGACACGATTGACATCGATGACAACGCTCAGCTCGGTATTGCCGGAGAAGGTCCAGTCCATTTCGGAATCGAGGTTGTCGATGTCCGATACGAAGTCGTCCAGGTTGACCGTCGTTAAGGTTGCACCCTCGGCAACCGTCTGGTCCGGAATGTCGGTCACAACCGGGGCGTCGTTGACCGCCGTCACCGTAAACGTGGCGGCATCGGAATCGGCCAAAAGGCCCGGATCAGTGGCGGTGAACGTGATTGTCTCCGAACCGCTCCATTCAGCATCAGGAATGGTAATAGTTGCCACTCGATTGACATCGATGCTGACGGTCAGTTCAGTATTGCCGGAGAAGGTCCAGTCAATATCGGTATCGATGTTGTCGACATCGGAAATGTAGTTGTCGAGATTTATGGTCGTAAAGGTCGCGCCCTCGGCAACTGTCTGGTCGGGAATGTCGGCCACAACCGGGGCGTCATTGACAGCGTTGACCGTAAACACGGCGGCATCTTCGCCAAATTCACTGCCCGGATCGGTAGCGCGGAAGGTAATCGTCTCGCTGCCATTCCAGTTGGCCGACGGTGTGGTAATCGTGGCGACACGGTTGGCGTCGATAACGACTGACAGCGACGAATTGCCGCTGAATGTCCACGTCATATCGGCGTCGATGTTGTCGACGTCGGTCACGTAATCGTCGAGGCTGACAGTCGTAAAGGTCGCCCCTTCGTCGATCGTCTGGTCGGGGATACCGGCGACGACCGGAGCATCGTTGACGGCGTTCACGGTAAAGGTCGCCGCATCGGAACCGGTTAGCAAGTCCGGGTCCTCGGCCGTGAACGTAATCGTCTCGGCGCCGTTCCAGTCCACCGAGGGAATGGTGATGGTCGCGACGCGGTTGATGTCGATACTGACAGTCAATTCGGTATTGCCGCTGAATGTCCACGTCATATCGGCGTCGATGTTGTCGACGTCGGTCACGTAATCGTCGAGGCTGACAGTCGTAAAGGTCGCCCCTTCGTCGATCGTCTGGTCGGGGATACCGGCGACGACCGGAGCATCGTTGACGGCGTTCACGGTAAAGGTCGCCGCATCGGAACCGGTTAGCAAGTCCGGGTCCTCGGCCGTGAACGTAATCGTCTCGGCGCCGTTCCAGTCCACCGAGGGAATGGTGATGGTCGCGACGCGGTTGATGTCGATACTGACAGTCAATTCGGTATTGCCGCTGAATGTCCAGCCCATCGCGCTATCGGGGCTTTCGGCGTCGGAGACGAAATCATCGAGATTGATCGTCGTAAACGTCGCCCCTTCGTCGATCGTCTGGTCGGGAATGTCCGATACTACCGGCGCTGTTTGTGCGGCTGCGGCGGCGGGCAGCAGCAAGAGCGCAAGGCCAAGCAGTATCTTTGTCGTTACTCTATCCATATTGTTCCCAGATCCTTCGTTTGCACACCTACTTCAGCAGCATCATTTTCTTTGATTCGGACTTGTCGCCGACGGTCAGGCGGTAGAGGTAGAGACCGGAGGCGACGCGCTTGCCGGCATCAGTGGTACCGTTCCATTCCTTGACATAGGCGCCCGGAAGCATCTCTTCATCCACCAGGGTGGTGACGCGCTGGCCGAGGATGTTAAAGATATCGAGGCGAACGTCGCTGGCGCCCGTGATACCGTTGGCGCCCAGTTCGAACTTGATGGTAGTCGAAGGGTTGAACGGGTTCGGGTAGTTCTGGGCGAGGCTGAAGCCGTTGGGAAGCACCGGCGCCGGATTGAAGCCGTTAACCGGCACCGACTGGGCATTGGCCGTCGACAAAAACGCCTGGTTCAGGCGGATCTTCTTTTCGTCGTTCTTCTGAACAAAGCCCAGCGCCTGCACCGGCATATACAGGAGCTGCTGCTGGGAGGCCGCGATCTGCTTGCCGGTGGGCGACTTAAAGTGCACCAGCACCTTCATCCGGCCCTGGCCGTTGTCCTTATAGGCAAGAGCCATACCGGAAAGCCCCGCGGCCAGCGAGGGGGCGCCAAGGCGGACGGACGACGGGCTGTAATTGATTTCCAGTTCCACACCGGCCACATCGGTCGGCAGCTCAGCTGCCACCGTCATCATGTCGGTGGTACCGGGGAACAGATCGTTGTGATCCAGCGACAGCGAGGCATAATCCGGGAAATCGGCCTGGCCGCCAGGTGATGGCGACGGCGGATTGCCGTAGATCATGTTCACCACGCCGACGAGGTCGAAGACGTTGACCGTATCGTTGGTGACAACGTCGGCAGTGGCAAACTGCCGCAGGTTCAGCTTGAAGTTGTCTATAATGTCGGACACGATATTAACCAGATCGGCCACGTTGATCAATTTATCAAGGTTGACATCGCCCATCCGGTCGACCTGGATAATACCACTGTCGGTAACCAGGGGGAGCGACGGGAAATCCGGGTCGGGATTGACCGACTCCCAGCCGGAGTCGATATAGACCGGATAGTCGCCGACCGCCACGCCCGCCTTGATCGACATGGCGGCATAGAGAATCGCCGTGGTGTCCGGCACCGTGACAATCGGCTCGTTGGCCAGACCGAAGGTGACCACCCGGATCCGGCCGGGGGTCTGGCCGATGTTGTCGTAGACAGTGTAATCGAGCGTACGTCCGGTGGTCACGAACGAATCGACCACAAACCGGGCGTCGTCGTAAGAAAAGTCGAACTGAACACCGTAGACATCCTGCGACGACACCAGGTTGATCGGGAGTAAGATATCCCTGGTCCCCTGCAGGCCGCCGACCGGCCGGTCGCCATCGGCGGAGGTGGTGAAGAGGACGTCGAACTGCAGTTCGGTGACAGTAATAGTTACGGAGGTTTGCGCTGTCAGACCGCGGCCATCGCGGGCGACAAAGGTCACCGTAAATGAACCGGACTGATTGATATCGGGGGTAAAGCTGAAATTACCCGAAACCGAGCCTGTCCCGAGCACCGGGTTGGTAGGACCGAAGGTGGAATTTCCTGGCAGATTGCTGGCGGTCAGAGTGAGGTCTTCATTATCGGGGTCGGTCGCAGAGACGCCGAATGAGACGGTGCCACCCTGTTCTACTTCATAGAAGGTTTGAGACGGACTGAGCGTAACCTGCGGCGGGTTATTGCTGCCCGCCTGGGTCACCGTCACCGTGATCGGCTGGGCCGGATCAGACTCGATTCCCTGGTTGAGTGCGATCAGGCCGTAGGTGGTGGTTTGCGATGGTGACACCGTCCGCGAGGTGGTGCTGGCCGGCAATTTGGTTGCCGCGCTGCCGGCAAGGAAAATAACCGAGTCAGCATCGGCCGAAACCGTCCAGTTGAACGTCACCGATCCACCGGCGGTGATGCCGGTGGTATTGGCCGAAAAGGAAAGCACCTCCGGCTTGGTCGGCTCAACATAGTCAACGTCGACCTCGACATTACCCCGCACCGGGGTGGTCAGGGCAACATCGATGTTACCGGTCGTATCGGAATACTTGGAGTACTGACAGCCGACCTGCGTTACGCCGACCAGGATTGGTTCGACGTAGTCCTCGATAAGGCCAATCTCGCCGTCGGGCGCACTCTCGTTTATCACGAACAGCATGTTCATGATCGGGCCGGCGCCGGAATCGACACCAATAACAACGTCTTCATCCGAGGTAATGATCCGTGTGAGACCGATCAGTTTTATTCGATCAAAACCACTGTTATCGGGTATGGTGTAGTCGATCTCGTTTACCGGCTGCACAATGAAGTCGGTCTCACTTGGATTCATGCGACTGGCACGGGTATAGCGAAAGGCGTACACCGTATCGCAAATACCGCCGGAACAGTTGACCGTATCAACGAGATAGTCGCGGATCGGGGTGATGACCGACGGATCGTACTCGTAGTAGAGCGAGAACGCCGACAGCGCGCGAGTATTGCGCATGTAGACCGGTACCTCGACAGTATCGCCGGGGCGTCCGAATGTCTTGACAATGTAAACTGAGTCTGTCAGTGCGTTAGCCGGTGGACATTGTTGCGCGTCTGCGCTTGCGACCGCCACTGCAGCTACCAACAGGCCCGCCAGGATCGGGACCTTCAGCAGTCTCATGTATCTAACCTCCAAAGCAAATTCATATTCGCATCAAGCAACATATATCGTCGCATCATTTTATCTCAGTCACATCGCCGCCCGCTTCTTGGGCCAGGCGCGCGGTCAGCCGGTTGATCATGAACACCAGGTCGGCCACCGAGGCCGCAAAACCGTCGGCATTGACATCGGAGTTGGCAATCTGCTGAATATTCAGCGAATGCACATTCGGGTCCATGATGAAGTTGGTCAACAGAATGGCGTCGCCAATCTCGAACGCCAGGCCATTCAGGTTGATATCACCAAGCTTGAGTTGCCCCAGCTCTTCGATAAGAACCTGACCGTCGAAGAAGCCAATATCGCCCGGCAGAGCCGTGGCGCCTTCACCGTCGGTCAGACTGTTATCCAGCGTATCGGGGCGGTTGCTGGTGACAAACCGGATAGCGGTAGCCAGCCCGAGCAGGTTGAGATCGCTGCTCAAGCGCATGGTGAGATGGGCAACCGAACCGGACCCGGTCGGCAGCGGCGCCACCTGGGAGCCGCCCGCCAGATCGGCAGTGCCGGTTATCCGGACCCGACCGGCCTGACCGTCGGCCGCCAGTTCGACATCAAAACCGTCGAACAGCGCCGTTCGATCACCGCTGTTATCGACCGCCGTGACTGTCGCCATGGTCGGATCGTATTCGATCAGAAGCTGAAAGACCGCGACCGGGCGCGCGTTGTCCAGACTGATATGCACAGTCACCTCATCGTTGGGCAGTCCCGAGACCGAATCGATCGCCAGACTGAAGTCATGCTGATCGGCCCCGACCGCCTTGTCGTTGTACGTACGGTCAACCGGCAAGTAATTGGCGGCTTCTGAACAGATCGCAACACCTGCGATACTACTGAAAACTATCGCAAGATATTGGATCCTCAACCGTTGGGCAAAACTTGAGCAGGTCATACCGCTTCTCTAAAGAGCAATTACCAGACCAGTCGGGCCGTAATCACTGTTAGAAGCCTTGCCGTTCCCTGACAACAACTCCAGTTAATCAACATCGCGGCGGGGCGTTCCTGCCGTCCGCCTAAAAGTAAGTACTACAGACACTTACGTGCCGTCACAAGGTCCTGCATCGGTTCCTGAACAAGCGTCCGAGCTAACTCTCCTTGTGTTGACAGCCGGGCAATGGTGTGAGGGAATCACCAGGTAATTTGTAAAGACTTGTATTTGTATGCAACGCTGCAACTTTATGCATACCGGACATCTTTCCGTTCAAATCCTGAGAGCGACCGTCGGGTAAAAAAAATGACCACCGCAACTGTATCCCCGAATCTGATTGCCCCTTTCACCGTGGTCGTCATTGTAGCACCCTGTGCCATGTCCCGGGCGGTCAGCCCGCTGTTTGTTCTTTCAATTCGGTTCACTAAGTATAAGCAAATTTTTCCCCTCTGGACATTTTTTTCCCCGGGGAGGCGAACCTCCCCGGGGATATATCGCAAAAACGCGAACTTACTTCAGGAGCACCATCTTGTTGGTGGCGCTGAAGTCACCGGCGGTCAACTTGTAGAAGTAGACACCGGAGGCCAGGTCACTGGCGTTGAATTCCCACTCAACGGTACCAGCTTCACTGAATTCACCGTGCGAGGCAACCTTCTGGCCGGCAACGTTATAAACGTCGATCGTCCAGTTGGTAGCGGTCGGCAGCGAGAAGCCAATGACGGTAGTCGGGTTGAACGGGTTCGGATAGTTCTGGTTCAGAGCGAAATTGGACGGAAGCGTCTTGTGATTGACCGGGGCACCATCGTAGGTGGCCAGTTCGATCGAAGCAACTTCACCGTTCACGGCGATGAATTCACCGTTAAAGGTCTGTCCTTCTTCCATGCTGTAAACCAGCACATTGGTCACACCCTGCTCGGCGTCGAACTGATACTTCATAGTCATGTTCTCAGCGAGCAGCTGCGGGGTCACGTCACCATTGACGGTCACGTGGGCAGCGCCCATTTCACCATCAACAGCAATGAGACCGTTACCGACCGTCACGTTAGCAGCGACCGGGGCAACCTTCGGGTATTCCTGGGCGTCGCCAACGACGACACGGATCAGGTAAACGAGGTCAGCAACCGACAACGTCAGACCGTCAGCGTTGACGTCGGACGCCGCGATGGCGCCTTCGACAAAGCCGGCCGGCAGAGCGCCGAGGCCTTGGACGAAGTAGTTCGAGTACATGACCGCGTCGGCGATTTCATACGCTTCGCCGTTCAGGTTGATATCACCGCGGGCGTCGATCGAGTCGGCGCAAACGATGTCAACACCACCGTTACCGAAATCGATGAAGCGGACCGGCTGCGTCTTGTCGCCTTCTTCGCACACATCAGGAGCGCCGAAGTAGGTCGGGAAGGTGGCAGCGCCGTCAGCCATCGACTTGCTCGGATCCAGCGGGGATTCCGAAGCAGCTTCGAAGTCATAGACGTTACGCGAAATGAACAGGGTGTCACCACCGATGCTCGAGATCGTGTTGTCGCCACAATCCATCCAGAAGAAGCGGACCGGGGCATACTGACATTCGAAAGTACGGTCGTCGGTGACCAGGAAGTCGAGGGTGAACAGGGTTTCGCCGGCGATTTCGAAGCAGTCCGGATGATTCGGACCGTTGTTCGTCTCGGCAATACCCACGACACGGATCAGGCCGCTCGGACAGGCGTTCGAGCAGTTGCCATCAGCACCGTAACGGTAGGTGAAGTATTCCCAGCCGCAGTTGGCATAGATGGAACCTTCGAGAGCGCCCTGGGCGGACAGAGCCGAAGCGTCGTAAGCGATCAGGAAGTCAAAACCACCGGCCAGTTCCGAACCGCCTTCAACGGTCACATCGACAAACTCATGCTGGCCCTGGAAGGTGCCGTGAGTCTTTTCGATCTTGACCAGGAAAGGCTCGGTAGCAAGCACGTCGACTTCGACGGTGCAGCTGGTGGAGTCTTCCGTATCGCTGGCATACACCTCGATGGTGTACGTGGTACCGGTCGGACCGGCATCGGTTTCGTCAGTGTCAAACGTCACCAGACCGGTGCTCGGATCAACCGAAACGGTACCGGTCGGGGCCGGAGACACATTACCCAGCGAGAACGAGATCGCATCGCAATCGTCGGTCGCAGAGACCGGCACATTGGCGGTCCCGCCCTTGCCAACACTGAAAGTGACGGCCGGGCAGGTGATCTGCGGGGCTTCGTTGGTCACGTTGAGAGCCACGGTAATCGTGGTATCAGCCTGACCATCGGAAGCAGTCACGTCAACACTGAGAGAAGCACCAACGTCGGCCAGGCTCGGCGAGTAGGTATACGCACCGGTGGACGCGTTGATGGAGCCGGGACCGGCAGCGCTGTAGGTGATGACCGGCGGGTCATTCGGCAGGCTATCCTGGTCGACGGCTTCAAAGTCAAAGGTCAGCGGACCACAATGGCTGCCACTGATCGAGGCAGTCTTGTTGGTCCAGGTCGGCGGCAGGTTCGGAATCTTGGCGATCGTGAAACAGCCGACGTCGCCAAGCAGTTCCGGAGTCAGACCCGACGGCGGGCTCGTACCAACGACATAGCCCCAGAAGTTGGTCGGGCGATGCCAGGACGAGTCGATACAAATCGTCAGATTGGTATCAGCACAGTCGAACTGAGTCTCGATGTACGCGAAGTCGAAATCGACGATGCCATCAGGCATACCACCCGTAATACGGGCGGTGTTGAAGCCGATGGTATCGGCGTCCATACCGTCGGCGCTAAACGGGTTAACGGACACGTTCAGCGCGAACCAGGTCGCGAGCTGAGCCGGATCGTTGAAGGTACCCGTCGGCGGAGCCCACGTGGCGCCGTCTGGCGAGTAGATGTTCCAGCCACCATTGATACCGGCGAGCGGGAAGCCCGTGGTATTGGTGATGAGAATCTGCCACCGGATGTTCTGTCCACAGGCGATCTTGGTTGCATCACCTGGGAAGACTCCTTGCTCAAGCACGAGCGTTTCGTTCGATACCTGAGCATTCGCCAGCCCAAAAGAAAGAACGAGCAGCGAGAAGAGTGCAACGAAAAACGAAGTTCGTTTCATTGTTTACTCCTGCAAAGTTAAAAAATGCGTGATTTCGTTCAACATTCTCGGAGAAAGCATAGCTTCCCCTACCGAATTCCGATGATCAAGCGATGAGAGCCACAAATCGCCCGAGCGGGAACCTCGGTGAACGACAATGCCAAACGTTCTTTCAGTTGAGCGCGTGTTAGATAAACCTCTTCTAAACGCCCTCCTTTCCGATTTAAGGGTTGTCAAGACAGGCGGACCGGTAAACCGGCCCGCATTATTTTTCAGTTGTTGATTTCTGTCAGTCAAGTGACTCATGATGAGTACGTGTCCTTTGTGCCCCTCTGCACCTGCGTGTGTCATTTGTTCTCTTCTCATGTTGCTGCCCACGATCGCGTTGGCGATCAGTCACAGCCGGGGCCTTCGCACGGCCCCAGGCCGCCGGCGAAGAGAAAGTCGACAAAGGTCGCCAGATCAATCGGATCGACACTGGTATCACAATTCACATCGGCATTCGGACTTGGTGTCGCGCCACCGGCAAACAGGAAGTCGACCATAAAGGCCAGGTCGATCGGGTCGACCGAGCCGTCATCGTTGGCATCACCGCAAACACCGGCAGTTACAGTCAGGGAACCGTTGTCGACAATCACATTTGCCGTATCCACCACCGCCACCGAATCGGTCACCACTTCGAGGGAATCGTAGGGCGGCAGCGAAACGCGCTGCCACTCGGTACAGACTTCACCGGCCCACTGCTCGCACACGTAATAATTGGTGTCGAGGATTTCTTCAAAGGTCAGGCCGATCGAGTTACCCTGCGGATCGGAGAAATTGAAGTGGTCGAGGAAATCGTACTGCACCAGGATACTCACGGTACGGTCGGAGAGGGTATCCGGAACTTCAAGGACATTGGCGACCAGTTTGATCAGGGTGACCGGCTGAGTCTGAGGCGGAAAGCCTTCGGTGGTCGGGCCGCCGAAATAGTCGGCGATGGCGATGACATTTATATCAGTGCCCTGCCCCGACAGCGAACGGGCATCAACCAGCTCCCAGCCGGATATGATCGTGCTGGTGGTGTCGAAGGCGGCAATAAAAATCGTATTGGTATCGATATGAATGAAGTCCCAGGCGCCCGAGGGGTTGGTCTGGGCGGAGTCGATACAGGTCGGGCCGTCAAATAAGAGGCACTCCCAATAAGTCGTATCGATCGTCGTGCCGAAGGAGCCTTCAAACCTGGCAAGGTCGGGGCGGTCCATCTGGAACCAGAGGTTGAAGCCTGCGATGGTATGATTGAAATTGGTAAGCTGCACCGGGATAGTCACGCCGGTTTCCTCAGATCCTGCTTCAACGTTGCCAACTTCAATGACGAGATCTGGCAGTTGGGCCGACGCCGGGAGCGCACCGAAGAGCGCACAAAGCGTGAGGGCAAACGCGACCGGGAAAGCGATCCGGTTAGTCTTGCCGAGAGTCATGTATCCTCCCTTGCAACAAATGTACGTGTGATGTTAACTCGCTATCCCTTAGCCAAGATACAAATGAGAACACTCCTTGCCGAAAGTTTCGACAATTCAACCTGAAAGCACATCGTGAAGAAAGGTCTGGTGGACGTCACGACGCCAGTTACGCTTAACTCAGTTAACAGCAGTGTTCTATAAAAGGTAACCTGTTTGTACCATCCCGGGCCAACCCCGAGCAACCCAGGCATGCAGTAAAAGTAATTTTATTACGACTAAGTGCAGTGAAAGTGCCGCCCGACGGGCGCTTAAACTTTCGTTGTGATTAACCTCACCTATCATCCGCGTGCAATATAGGCGGCATGACCAATCTTGTCAATACCCAAAACGGTAGTCCGGTGTTAATTTTTGGTAAGAACTACCACCCGCGCCCCAGGCGTCCAGGGGCGTGGTTACCGGTCCACCTTGACAATATTCGGTGCGGTTTCGGGGTGTCAGCCTGACTCCTTTCTCTGTTCTCGTTCGATCGCAGCGATCAAACGGTAGCTCGCTCGACGTGCCGCCATCATGGCGGCTCGTCGGACAGGGGATAGACGATCTGCTGTAACAGCAAGATCAATGCCGCTGCCGGCGCCCGACTGGAATCGCCACTAACCACACAAGCTGTTTTGCTTCAAGGTGTTAACATTGACCGGCTGAATTCGGCCGGGAACCGCCACTGCGATTATTGGCTACTCTGCAACGATGCGCACAATTACTGCAGCCGAAGTATCGCCGCATCGTCTTGATAACCGGCGTGTTCACATAATGAACAGTTGGTTGCAACTATGCTTTAGCGTTGACATCGACAGGTCGATCCCCCATATATCAGCCCGTCACTACTATTAATATGTAAGGAGCGTTGCTACAGATGGCCCGGATATCGCGCAAAACTCGTGAGATACTCGAGATCGTCGTCTTTTTCGTCGTGGTCGGTGTTCTTTTGACCGCCTTTGTGATCTACCCGTTGTCGGCCACCAAGAGCCAGTTCGCCCGACCGGATATCGACGATTACGATCCCAACGACACCATCATGGTCAACGCGCCCGGCGTGTATGCCGATCTCGGCAACCGGGTTGACACCTTCTTTGTTGATGCCGACGGCCTGACGACCCTGGGCTGCCTGTACGTATCGCCGCCGGACAGCCTGGCGGTGGGCGACAGCCTGCGCGGCACCATCTTCCTGTTGCATGCCGACAACGCCAACCGCGACTCGGTGTATCACCTGGCTTCGGCGCTGATCGACTCCGGCTTCGCCATCGCCGCCTACGACCAGCGGGCCAGCCGCTATTCGACCGGCAAGTTTCGGGGGGAGGGACGGCTCGAGGCGAACGACCTGGATGAAGTGATTCGCCACCTCGACATTCGCCAGCAGTTGATTCACCCGGTCATCGTAGTCGGTTTCGAGACCGGCGGCGATGCCGCCATGATCATGGCGCGGGAGGAGAGCCGCATCGACGCGGTGGTGGCGGTTGATCCCTATCTCACCACCAAGCGACTGCAGGATATCAAGAAAGAACGTCACGATGCCTTCTGGCTGCCGTTCTATCGCTCGGTTATGTGGTTCTGGTACGAAATACGCTCCGGCTATGCCGTCGACTACCGCCAGACAGAACAGCTCGAAGCGACCGGACGGCCGAGTATCCTGTTCATCCCCACCGAACTGCAGACCGATGAGACAGTTTTTTACTTAGCCGAGATCTCAAACGAAAACCTGCTCGAGATTCGCGATATACCCGACGACCACAGCGACGTGATCGAAGCCACCATGGAACTGTACCAGCGTGTCGTGGCGCACGCCGGAACCCCGGCTGATCAGTCAGCGCCGCAGCAAACGTCCGACCGCGAATAACAAGAGCAACACGCCAAAAGTACAGACAATGGTCGCACCGGTCGGCGTATCGAGCCAGACCGAGGCGGCGATCCCCAGGGCCGAGCCGATCAGGCCGAACGCCCAGCCGTAGGCCAGGCGTTTGCCGATCGAGTCGGTAAGGGTGGCGCCAAACACCGACGGCACCACCAGGAAGATAAACACCAGCAGCACGCCGCAGATCTTGACCGACGAGGTCACCACCACCGCAAAGGTAGCGTAGAACAAGAAATCCCACAGCCGGGCGCGGGCCGGCATGTCTTCCGTCTTGAACGTCAGGCCGATGAACTGCCCTCTCGCCAGCCAGTGCACGACGCCGACACCGGCATAAACCAGGGCAGTGACAAGGACAATCTCGGGTGAAACAGTCAGTATCGAGCCGACCAGGAGGTGACGGATATGTTCGGCCCCCTCCGCCGAATGCGACACCAGCAGGATGGCGGCGGCGGAACTGACGGCATAGACGATACCGATGATCGCCTCCTGCGGCACCTTGCTCTCGACCGTACGGGTGAAGGTGAACAACCCGGCCGCCAGCAGGGCGAAGCCGAGAGATAACAGGTACGACACCGGTTGCCCGGCGTCGTACCCGAAGAGAAACGAAAATGTCATACCCAGCGCCGCCACCTGCGCCAGCGAGAGATCGACGAAGATAATACCGCGCTGTATCACGTGCAGGCCGAAATACACATGTATCCCGACAAGCACGACACAGGCGATAAACGGCCAGAGCAGGAACGGCAGGTATTCCATTATTTGGCGGCGTCCACAATCGTTTGCAGGTTGGCGCGGACGAAGTCGACATACGCCTCAGCCGTATCGCGACCACCGACCGATGGATAAACCGTAACTACCGTCGCACCAGTTGCCTGCGCGATCTTGCCGGGGACACGGCTGTCGAAGTACGGTTCAATGGCGATCACCTTGATATTGCGCGACGCCACCATGTCGATCAGGTTTTTGATGTGCGACGGTGACGGTGGCACACCGGGGTATGGTTCGATAAAACCGGCAACGTCGATACCGGACCATTCGGCAAAGTAGGGCCAGGAGTTGTGATAGAAGATCACGTCGATCCCCTCGGCCTGCCGGCGCAAATCACCCAGTTCATCGAGCTTGCGCTGTAACGCTGCCGTATACTGTTCGGCATTTCGCTCGTATACGTCGGCATGTTCCGGATCACCAGTCGACAACCCTTCCACAATGGCCCGGAGGATCATCGGCACGTTCTGCGGACCGAGCCAGTAGTGCGGATTTCCCTGCGGGTGGATATCGCCACGGCTGGCATCGACCTTGAATGTCGGCACCTCCATCGGCTCAATGTACTTTGAGCAGTTGACGATGACCAGGTCGGAATTGCGCGAACCGTCGATCAGGTTATCCATCCACATATCCAGTTCCATGCCGACCTCCAGGGCGACATCGGCCCGCGCCACCTTGACCATGTAGCTGGGTCGGGCCTCGATGAAGTGAATATCGGCAGTGGGGGATGCGATGACCTCGATATCGAGCAGGTCGCCGCCGATCTGTTGCGCGAAGTAGGCGAGGTCGGCGGTCGAGGTGACAACGTTCAGTTTGTCGTCAGCGACGACCGGTTGCCACAATACCAAAGCGAGCAGGAGTATACATATAGGTCTCATGGCAACCTCCTAAAAGTTGTGGGCCTTGTGCGGACCGAGTGAAATGACCAGCTGGGCGGTCAGCTCCCAGAAAGAATCAGTTTCGTCGGGATCGGTATAGTGTCCGACCAGGCGGACCACCGCCGTCTCTTCGACCGGGGCAAAGCCGACAAACAGGCCGTAGCGCATGGTGTCGAACGATTCGACGATCTCACCGCCAGGCGTGTCGACATGCTCTTCGACCGACAGCCACTCGAAAATCCCGCCGATATTGTAGCGCTGGCGGAAGCGATAGTCGAGATAACCGTAGCCGCCGTACGAGGTCAGGTCGTCTTCACCCTCATGGGCTTCCTGCACCCGCATCAGCCCCTCGGCCTCGATCTGCAGGGTGGTGTAGCGGGACGGTACCCAGCGGTACTTAACATCCCCGCCGACCACCCAGGCGCGAAGCTGCTCGAGTTCACCTTCAGTATGCTCGTGCATTTCGTAGACCGAGTTGATGGCCGACGCTCCCAGGGCCAGTTCGGAGTACTCACCGGGCGCGAACGACGTAGTCAGGCGGCCGAAAAAGCCGACATCGGTTCGGGCGCCGTCGTGCTCTTCCTCTTCGGCGTGGGCTTCCTCTTCATGTTCGTGACCGTGGCCGGAGAGGGCGTCGCCCTTCAGCACCGAACCGTACAGCTCGGTATATGCCTGCCCGGTCGGCAGGTAGACCGACGCCTGGAGGGCGACATCGCTCAGTCCCTCCTCGCCGAAGAAGACTTCGTGCGGCAACGGTGTTCTCAAAAATGAATACGCGTGGGGGTGGACCGGGTTGAGACGTCCGAACGGCAGACGGTGCCGTCCAACAGTCGCCGCCAGGTTCAAGGGCAGACCGCGGTGGACAGAAGCATACAGCTCCTCGATTTCGGCATTGTGGCCCTCATGCCAGCCGACCACCGCCGTAGCCGACATGTACGGGTTTAGATACCCGGTTATAAACAATTCCAGGAATGGATCAGCAAAGTTGAATTCTTCCTGCTGATCCGGGCGAGCGGCATCGTCGTGCGTGAACACACGGAAATCACCGACCGCCGATATATCCGGATTCACGGTTGTTTGCGCGCTCACCGGCACTGCACAAAGCAGCAGCAGGGCGCACGAGAGAATCCTCAGATTCATGCGAACCTCCGATGTCATATGAAAACGTGTCGCTACCGATCAGGCTGTTGCCGACCGCAGCGCTTCAGGTGAAATGCGGGGACGGTTCAGGCGAATGGCGGGGCACGGGGACTGGTCGACCGGACATGCGGTCGGGCTGGATAGCCGGTTTGGGCTTGCGCCGCCCGCCCGATGAGAACAGGCAACAGGCCCAGCAGGACGATCGGCAGCGCCTCGACAACGGCCAGCATGAAATGGCACAGCTCACAACTGCTGGTCGACTTCTCGCACAGCGCAAAGTGCTCCAGCAGGTGCAAAAAGCCGATCAGGGCAATCAGGGCCGCCAGGGCGAAAAGGATGCGTTGGTTGCGAAGCTTTGAGATGGTCATACCGATCTGAACGTATATCTTCTGTCTGCGGTTTCCAACGAATTTTCGGCACTCAAACCGGGGGTGAAGCGTTGAAGCATCGACGAACATGTCATATATTGACCCGAGAACAACCTGAGGAGCGATATGGATACACTGAAACTTGCGGAAAACGTCCACTGGGTGGGCGTCCACGATAAAGACCTGGCAGTCTTCGATATCACCATGCCGACCAAGCACGGCACCACCTATAATTCGTACATTATACAGGGGAGCGATGCCGTGGCTGTCGTCGACGGTGTCAAGGAAGGGTTCACCGCGGAGTGGTTTAAGAAAATCGAGCAGCTTGTGCCGGTCGAGAAGATCGACTACCTGATCGTGAACCACAACGAACCGGATCATTCCGGCTCGATCCCGGCGCTTCTGGATCGCAACCCCGACGTCAAGCTGGTCTGCGGCGCGGCGGCCATGCCGTACCTGCGCAACATCATTAATAGAGAGGCCGACATCACCGGTGTAAAAAACGGCCACGAACTGTCGCTGGGCGACAAGACGTTTGTTTTCACTCTCATGCCGTACATGCACTGGCCCGATACGATGATGGACTATCTCGTGGAGGACAGGATTTTGTTTTCCAACGACGGTTTTGCGGCGCATTTGTCGTCTAAGGATTCGATGTGGGCCGACGAAGTGAGCGAGGACGTCGCCTACGAAGTGAAGTACTATTTCGACTCGATCATGCGTCCGTTCACCGGCTTCATTCGCAAGAACATCCCCAAGCTCGACGGTTTTGAGCTCGACATGCTGGCACCGTCGCACGGCCCGATCTTCCGTAAAGAGCCGCGCAAGTGGATCGAGGCGTACGCCGACTGGTCGCGCGACAAGGTCGAAGAGAAGGACCAGGTGACGATTTTCTATGCCTCGAACTATGGCAACACAAAGAAGATGGCCGAAGCAATCGGGCAGCAGCTCAACGACGCCGGTATGAACATCGTGTATTCCGATGTGTCGACGATCGACGCCGACAAGATTCGTGAAGAGATCGAAGCATCGAAAGCGGTGCTGGTGGGTACGCCGACGTTCAACGGTGATGCCGTCAAACCGATCTGGGATCTGTGTGCGCTGTTTTCGACGGTTTACAGCATCGGCAAGAAGGCGGCGGTGTTTGGTTCGGTCGGCTGGGCGGGGGAAGGGCCGGCGATGATTACCGACCGCCTGCGCGGCCTGAAACTAAAGGTGTACGAAGAACCGTACAAAGCGCGCCTGGTGCCATCCGGCGACGAGATGACCGGCCTGACCGAGTTCTCGAGCAAAGTCGCGGAGTTCATCCACTCAGGTAAGTAGCAAGTCTTCGTAGGGCAGGCTCCGCCCTGGGAGCCTGCCGGTTAGAAAGGAAGTAGGTCGGGTTCCGACTCCGCGACAGCGGAAAAGAAACCCGACAATGAGTTGCATAGCGGGTACGTCACCCCAAAACCTGTGCAGCGGGTACGTCTCGTGCCCGCCGTTTTGTGTTCTGACGTAGGGCAGGCTCCGCCCTGGGAGCCTGCCAATTGGTCATGTAGTGATTTAAGCCGCGCTTACCATACGTCGTCCGCGCGCAGGCAGGGGGCTATTATTCGATTTGCGCGCCATTATAGCTGAGGCGAGAACAGAATAATGGATGCCCGCCTTCGCGGGCACGACGTATTAGGAGGGCGGGAAGGACGTGGGAGGCGGGAATGAAATGAGGAGATAAGTCGTAGGTCAGGTTGCTTGTCAACCTGAGAGACACTCAAGCTATATCAGAGCGTCAGGTTCACAAGGAACCTGACCTGCGAAAAATGAGCGGAGCAACCC
>CAZJCK010000005.1:0-36292 GCA_964544635.1 uncultured Ignavibacteriales bacterium
ACACGTCATCCCCGCGCAGGCGGGGACCTATTATTCTCTTAAGGGCCTGCGCAGCGGCGGCATGTGCGCACCGCGACCGCCCATTAACGCGCTGCCCTGCAACAGCTTACGAAAAGCACTTGCCCTTTTGCCAGAATTCGCTATTATTGCTGTCCGCCGGTGAAAGCCGGCGCGAGGGTGAAGTACGGCCGCAAGCCGTCCGAAATAGAAAGAAACGATACAGTAATAGAGGTCTGATATGGCTCACAAAAAAGGTGTTGGTTCTTCCAAGAACGGTCGTGACTCAAACGGTCAACGGCGGGGAACCAAAGTGTACGGCGGCCAGGCGGTGTCGGCCGGTTCGATTATCGTCCGCCAGTGCGGCACCCGCATCAAGCCGGGCTACAATGTCGGCATGGGCAAGGACAACACGTTGTTTGCCAAGGTGACCGGTGTCGTCAAGTTCGAGACGAACGGTAAGAAAGGCAAGAAGGTGTCGGTCTACGAATAAATCGTAGCGCTTCAGAAAGCATGAAGGCGTCGGTGATACACCGGCGCTTTTTTAATGGCTATCGCTGCCAGTAGTACAGCCGGTAAAAGCGCGCGATGATTCGCCGCTCACCGCCGCCGTTCCGGGCAGACGACAGCGACATACGACGGCGCAGCCAGAATGGCACGGCGCGGCGCATATCACCCTTCTTGTAACTCATAAACTGTCTGTTAGCCCTCGTGTAGTAACATGAACTGAATGTCCTTTCATTCTCTATAGTTTTATACGTGGGCGCCGCGATGCGAGACAACAAAAATTTTCCAAAGCGATTGCGTCCGGTTTCAACACACCTATATTCGAACCACCATGAATCGACTTTTAGACGGACTCAACGATCAACAGCGGGCGGCGGTGGCAACGACGGAAGGACCGCTTCTCGTTATTGCCGGCGCCGGATCGGGCAAGACACGCGTCCTCACACGCCGCCTCGCCTATATCCTCACCCAGCGGTTGGCCGAGCCGCACCAGATCCTGGCGGTGACATTCACCAATAAGGCGGCCGGCGAAATGAAAGAGCGCGTCTGGCAACTGTTGGGCGGCGAAATTCCGACCATGCAGGTGTCGACCTTCCACTCCTTCTGTGCCCGTTTCCTGCGTCGCGAGGCGGCGGCGATTGGCTACAACGACCAGTTCACGATTTTCGACTCGGCCGACGGCGAAACCCTGATCAAGAACTGTATCAAGGAACTCGGGTTGTCGACCAGCCAGTTTCATCACCGCGCCCAGAAGAGCAAGATATCGAATGCCAAGAACAAGCTGGTTGGTCCGGAACAGTACGGGCGCAACGCCAACGGGTATTTTGAGCAGGCGACAGCCGATATCTACAAGCTGTATCAACGTCGTATCCGCGCCTGCAACGCCATGGACTTCGACGACCTGCTCATGAACACGGTGGTGATTCTGAAAGAGTTCCCCGATGTCGCCGATCGCTACCGCAACCGCTTCAAGTATCTCCTCGTCGACGAATACCAGGACACCAACCAGGTGCAGTACCTCTTGCTGCGGTTGTTGACCGGCGAATCGAAGAACATCTGTGTGGTCGGCGACGAGGACCAGTCGATTTACGGCTGGCGCGGCGCCGATATCAGGAATATCCTCGACTTTGAGAAAGATTTCGCCGGCGCGAAAGTGATCAAGCTGGAGCAGAACTATCGTTCCACTGCAGTCATTCTCAATGCGGCTTCGGCGGTCATCCGCAACAACGAAGCGCGCAAAGAAAAGACTCTCTGGACCGACCAGCAGGGTGGCGATCCGCTGCAACTGCTGCTGGTCGATTCGGCCGAGAACGAAGCCACCGAGGTGATCGATCGTATTCAACAGTTGCAGCCGACCGAGTCGCTCAAGGAGCAGGTGATACTCTATCGCACCAACGCCCAGTCGCGCGCCTTCGAAGAACAACTCCGTCGCGCCAGTCTGCCGTACCAGATCGTCGGCGGCATTTCGTTCTATCAGCGCAAAGAGATCAAGGATGTCATGGCCTATCTCAAGCTGATCGTGAATATCAAGGACGATGTCTCGCTGCAGCGTGTGATCAACTACCCCAAGCGGGGTATCGGGGACAAGACGCTGGCCGATATCGCGCAACTGGCGCAGCAGAACAACATGTCGATGTATGAATTGCTGCTGCGCCCCGACGAAACGCCGGAGTTGTCGTCGCGGGTGAACCGATTGCAGCCGTTTGTCGAGCTGATCGAGAAGTATCGCAAGCGGGCCGAAACCGATCCGGTCGACCTGCTCACGCAGGACCTCGTCGACGACATCAACCTGATCACCGAGCTGCGCAATGAGGACGAGATCCAGGGACAGACCCGCGTGGACAACGTCGAGGCGCTCATCGAGGGTATGGCCGAATACGCCCACCGCAACTCCGAGGGCGACCTTGCGACGTATTTGCAGGAAGTCTCTCTCTTCACCAATCTCGATCAGTATGCCGAGATCGACGACAAGGTGACACTGATGACGATCCACGCCGCCAAGGGGCTGGAGTTCAACGTAGTTTACATCGCCGGTCTCGAAGAAGGGCTCTTCCCGCTCGAACGCACCACCACCGAGCCAATGGAGCTTGAAGAGGAACGACGGCTGTTCTATGTCGCCGCCACCCGCGCGCGACGCAAGCTGTTCCTGTCGAGTGCCTCGGTGCGCTTCCGCTTCGGCGAGGTCGAGTCGATACCGTCACGCTTCCTGAAGGAAATCCCCGAAGAGCTGCTCGAACGAATCGATCTGCGGCGGCGCCGTCGCTGGGAGACCGAAGAACGGACACCGTCGCTGTTTGGCGGCATGTACCAGCCGAAGAAGCAGCCGGAGCCGGAGGGGGTGCACTACGAGTATGAAGCCGACGAAATGATGCGGGTCGGCCGGGTCGTCCAGCACCCGACCTTCGGCCGCGGACGGATCGTGAAGATCGACGGTTTCGGCGAGTCGCTCCGCCTGGAGATCATGTTTTCCGGTATAGGTATGAAGAAAATCATGGCCAAGTATGCCCGCCTGAAAGTGGTCGGATAGCACCCTCACAGCAGGTATCCAGCCCTCTGGTCCCCTTGAGTATAGTTGCACCGGGAAGCTCAGACGGCGCCAGCGCCTATCCAATCGACCTGTCGGCAGGTGTTGACTTCCGCTTCGGAGGCGTCGGCCCGGCTCTCTGCCAATAGTTTGAGTATGGATGGGGCGATGTCGTCTGCGGGGCCGATGCGGCCGTGTGGTGAGGTCGGTAAGCTTTTGCAGGACAGGGTGTTGTGACCTTAATAAAAATCCTGGTGTCACGTGACCGTCGCTCCCGGGGGCACTATCCGATTTAGCTTGTGCAAGACATGGGGCAATGTTATCTTGCTTGACCATATAAAGCTCCATGAGCCCATTGCGCAAGCTTTGCCCAGTATCCGTGGATATTGAGCGTAACGAGAACCCTATCTGAGAAACTCGGCCCCTTGGGGAACATCTCGCCGGCCACTCCTGTTTTACACCACGAACAGCAGGTAACTTTGCCGGTCGATCGCCCCCCGAACGAAAGGATGGCATGAGCGACGGCAAAGTCGACATTAAGCAGAAGCGCCGCGAATTTGAAGCGGAAGCACTCCCGCATATGGATGCCCTGTATCGGACCGCGCTTCGAATGACGAAGAACGAAACCGATGCCGAAGACCTGGTGCAGGAAGCTTTCGTTAAGGCGTATCGCTTCTGGGACAAATTCGAGACGGGATCAAACTGTCGGGCATGGTTGTTCAAAATCATGACCAACATTTTTATTAACGATTACCGTTCGAAGTCGCGGTCACCGATGTCGGTCAACATGGACGACATCGATGACAACTTTCTGTTCGGACAGTTGGCCACCATTGGACCAGGAGAAGATCCGGAAAAACAGCTATTTGCCAAGATCTTCGACGACGATGTGAAAAAGGCAATCGAAGAATTGCCCGATGATTTTCGCCTGGTGGTGGTGCTGTCCTTCCTCGAAGGGTTTTCGTACCAGGAGATCGCCGAAATCGCCGATCTTCAGCTTGGTACCGTAAAGTCGAGATTGCATCGAGGACGCAAGCTATTGCAGAAGAAACTTTACGATTACGCAGTTAGAAACGGATACATCAAGGGCAGCACCGCATGACCTGTCAAGAAGCACTATCGCTACTGTATGACATTATCGACAAGGAGGCCTCGGAGGTCGACGTTCAAGCAGTGGAGTCCCACCTCAAGAAGTGCCGGCACTGTTTCGAGACCTTCCAGGTCGAAAGTGACATACAGGCCCTCATCCAGGCACGGCTTCGCGAAGAAGAGCCGGTCCAGGAACTCGGCACCCTCAAGTCGAAAGTATTGAGCAGTCTCGATCAACTCGACCAGAAGGAGGCCAGCGCCGAGAAGCGCCGCCCTTTTTCAAGTAACGTAGCGGGGCGTATTCTCGCTGCGGCCGCCAGCCTCGTCATTTTGATAGGCGCCGGCTACTACGCCGCTGAACTTTACGAACACCAGACTCGATATATTCCGCTGGAACAGGCCCACTGGGGCGCCTCTCAATATCTCTCCAGCGACAATGACGCCACAGCTCAGTTTGTCTCGCTTATCGAAGCGCAGACCGGCTACCATCCGGCGGAAGTGGTCGGTGATTTCGTCCTCAAGGGAGGCCACACCGATACAGTCGATGGTGTCGAGATGCGTCACCTGATCTACAGCGACGGTGAACGGATGGTGTCGGTTTTCCTGGCGGCGGCCAATGACTACGCCATCCCGCGGGACCTGCTTGACAATCCGGTAGTGCACAACCATATCAAGTTTTTCGATCACAATTGTCGCGGTTGCCGCCTGGTGTATCACGAGGTGGGCAATTTGGTGGTGATCACGGCCACAACCAACCGCGATGTCGATCTGCTGGCCTTCAATCCGTCGGCGGGCACTATCTGATCCTCCCTGTTACCTGATCCTGAGTTCAACATTGCGGGCTTCGGTCCGCTTTTGTTTTTTGGCGCTATGAATTGGCGCCTTTTTTCATGTCGGGTTGTGCTGCCCGCAGTCGGCTGGCTGCTGCTGATCGGCACCGCCGAGTCAGCGGCGGGGAGCGCCGTGCCGGATGCCGAGGTGCGGCAAGCCGTGATCGAGATCCAGCAAAAGCTGTTCGACGATCAGTTTGATGCTGCCGACTCCCTCGCCCGCCGGTTGCAGGTCAGCCATCCGGACCAGCCGCTCGGTTTTTTGTTCGGCGGTATCAGCCTGGTGGTGCGTACGACGGCCCGGGAAGAAGAGTATCGGTCAGACCGATTCCACCAGCTCCTCGACAGCACCGAAGCGCTCACCGAACGGTTTCTCGAGACTGCCGACAGCACCGAGGCAGCCTGGCTCTGCCTGTCGGCGGGGCATGCCCGCTCGTATCGATCATTGTGGGAGGCCCGGTTCGGCAGCAAGACCAGCGCCCTCAAAATCGGGCTGGCGGCGCGTGACTGGTACGAGCTGGGGCTGGAGCAGGACAGCAGTCTGGGTGACCTGTACTTTGGGCTGGGGATGTATCATTACTGGAAGTCGGTCCGCGCCGGCATGTTTCGCTGGGTGGGGATTTTCTCCGACGACCGTGAGCAGGGAATCGAGGAGTTGTACCGGGCGGTTGAAAGTTCGGCCATCTCAGAGGAGGCGGCGCGCAATAGTTTGATCTGGGTCTGGCTGGAGGAGGGAGCGTACGACTCAACCATTGCGCTGGCGCAGTCGTTCCTGCACCGCTACCCCAACGGCAGTTCGGTACTCTGGCCGCTGGGCGCCGCTTACGTTGAACAGAACAACTACCATCTGGCACTGGAGACCTACCAGGATCTCCGCCGCCGGCTGGAAACAGATCCCGGCAACTATTACAACCTGATTGAATGCGACTACCGGATCTGGCAGTGCTACGACCGACTCGATATGGGAGACAGGGCCAAAGACGTGGCTAAGCGGGTACGGGATTATGTCGACGACGTTCCCGACCAGACGCAACGCCGGCACCGCGACACTATCGCCAGGCTCAAACGAGCGGCGCGCCTGTGACGGCTACTGGGTGTCGCCGGCCTGTTGTTGTTCGATACGCCGGCTCTCGTCGAGCAGACGACAGGCTTCCATCAGGATCGATTCATTGGGCATCTCGTTGTTGCCCTCGGGCAGGCTGTCCGGGTTGACGTGTTCGATCTGCCAGGAGCCTTCTTCCCAGGCTATCGCTTCATAGATGGCGTCGGCGCCCAGCTTGTCACCCAGCTGCGCAAATGTCATGTGGCCGTGCTTCAGGAACATTACCAGCGGATAGGTGTCGTCTTCTTCGCACGTCATCGTGATACGCACCGTCTTGCGGCTCGGACCCATCGCCTGCAGCAGGTCGATCAGGTTCATGTCCGACAAACGTCCCTGTGTCGGACTATTCGACACTTTGCTCGACTGCGACATCTGGCGGTCGGCTTTCAGGCGTGTCCTGATGCGCTGCAGCTTGGTCGACAGGAAGTCGAGGTTGTCGTTTAAGGCGATGACATCCTCCACTCCCCGGTCAAACAGTTCGGTCAGGCGCGAGGTGGAGGAGAAGTCGGCCAGCACCACGGTCGGAACGGCGGAGATGCGCACACCGCCATCCATCATGCGGTCGAGCAGTTTGCCGGCATTGTCGCCCTCCTGTGGCACCATGACCACGAGCATATCCGGCTCGGAGCGCTTGTAGAGCTGCACGAACTTCTCTTCGTTACTGTGCGCCACCGTTCGGAAACCGTCGTTATTGAGACGGAACATGACCGGGTGAGCTGCCTCCAGGTCATCGCAGAAGATCATCACCTGCATGGCGCCGCCATCACGGCCGCGCTCCAGGATCTCCTCGTTGATCAACGCCACGAAGGCATCGACCACTTCACGCATAAACAGCTTGCCGACCAGCTCTTCGACTTTCTGTACCAGGGTATCGAATTTGTCAATCGGAATGCGCTCGTTGACGTCAATCGATTCGCAGAACAGGTCGACGATGGTGAGGATGTTGCCGCCCAGTTTTTCGATCGGCAAACGCTTGGTGAAGCGGCCACGCAGGTCGCGGTACATCGCGCGCAACATCTGGGTGACAACCGGAGAGTAATTCAACGACTCGAGCAGCTTGGCGGTCAGCTTGATCACCTCGCGGGAGTCGTGCTTGCCTTCGGCGCCATAGTAGAAACGTGCGAATTCGTGCAGGTAGCCGGCAGCGGTGATCATGAGGCGGTCTTTCTCGGGCAGACCCAGCCGCTGGCAGAGTTTGCTGACATACTGGCCGACATGTCCGGAATGATTCGACGCCAGGCCGTCGCGAACCGACAGCAGCGATGTCATCATGTCGAGGCTCTTGGCCATGAGGTCCAGTTCGTTCTGCAGGGCATTGAGGTTGAGCAGCAGCGAGGCGCTGTCTTCGAAGTAGCGAACCTGGGTCGACGGTGAAATCTTGCGCAGCCGGTCGATCAGGTCGAGGTAGTCGCCCGACACCGAATCCTTGATCAGGACAGTGTGGAACTGTTTGTCGCCAACCATATTGATGGCGTCGTCAGCCGACTCGCACAGTGTCACACCATAACGATCATTCTCCAGCAGGAAGCGCATCTGGTTGCTCGAGTCGGGGTCGTCTGAGACCAGGAGGATTTCGCCGCGGACGTTGCGCTGGATGATCTGGATCGGCATGGTGGCGCCGGTATTGACCGTATCGCGAATATACTTCTCACCCTCGGGGATCTGCTGACCGAGATAGAAGCGGGCGATAGCCGTGCTGAGAGCCAGTTCGACGGCGACATACAGCTTGATGTTGCGGCCGCTCTGGATGGAGCGCAGTTCTTTGTGCAGTTCGGCATCGTTGGGATCGGGACAGGCCAGTTTCAGCAGATTTTCATCGGCGTCAAAGGAGAACGGCAGGACTCGTCGGGAGATCGCGACCTGGGCCGGGATGGACTCGAGGATCGACTTGGGGACAACCAGGCCGCTGATGACAACCCCTTCGCAGCCCATCTGCCTGGCCAGCGCCTTGACCAGCTTGGTTTCGTCGAGGGCGCCCGAATTCAGCAGGTGCGACCCGAACCGGCCACCGGTGTCGCGCTGCTGCTTGAGGGCAGCTTCGATCTGCTCTTCGGAGACCAACCCCTCTTGAAGAAGTATTTCATCCAGACGTTGTCTGCTCATCGAACCCGTATACCTCGATCCCAGCCATCGGCCATGATGACGCATTCCGGCATTATCCCCCGATGCCCGCCGGAAATTTGAGTGCCTCTATACCCTGTATCGGTATAAAACACCGACAGTTGACTTTTCGCCGCTGAACCGCCTGTGCAATCCTTGAACAGTTGCCGACCGGCCAGTTAAAACTTGCAACGCACCGTCGCAACCGCTTTTTATCGACGTATGCCCCGGAGAGTAAAGAAGAACAAACCAGCCCTCGCTAACCTGGCCGACAATTTCGTACAGAAGGTCGCCGCCACCGATGTCCGGACCCGCAAACGGCTTGTCCGCTTGGGGACCTGGGCGATTGTCATTGCTACCCTCTGGTCGCTCATGTCGGGTATGTACGGTCTGCCGCGCATTGTCCGTCTCGAAATGAAGCGCCAGTCGCTCATCGATGCCAACCGGAGGCTCACTGCCGAGCTGGTCGATGCCTCCATCCTGCGCAAGAAACTGATCGATGATCCCCAGTACATTGAGTATATTGCTCGCAGTCGATACTACATGGTGTATCCCAACGAATCGCTCTACCGTTACCGTATCCGCTGAGCATATATGTCGCTTGAATCATCCGAGGGCGTAGTCCTCAAGTCATTCAACTGGTCGGAGTCGTCGCGGACGGTTGTCTTCTTCACCCGCCGTTTCGGCAAGCTGCCGCTGGTCGACAAGGGCGGGCGGCGTATCACCAGCCGTCGCGGTAAACTGCTGCCGTTTGCCTTGTTGGATCTGGCGTTTTATCACTCCGAAAAAGAGGCCCGCGGCTATGTTCGCGATATCGAACTGCTGAAGCACTACGAGCTGAGCGGCGAGGGTGCGCTGGGGCGGCTGGCTTATGCCTCGGCGGCCTGCGAGCTGCTCCATCAACTGCTGCCCGAAGAAGAGCCGCAGGAAGAGCTGTACGAGTACTTCATCTCCTTTTTGGCTATGACCGACCGGATCGACCGCGCCGGGCTGCCGCCGCTCTTCGTGGCGTTCTTTTTGCGGGTGCTGTCAATGCTGGGCTACTTTCCGTCGCTGGCCTACTGTGTCGGCTGCGGCAAACCGATCGAGGAGCTGGCCGAGCCGGGAGTCCAGCTGAACCTGGTGCCGATACGCGGCGGCATTGTTTGTCCGGCTTGCCAAAAGGCCGGAGATTATTATATTGGCCTGACTTTTGAGCACCTGAAACTGCTGACCATGCTCCAGGCGGCGTCGCTGTCCGAGGCGGCGCACGCAAGGGTCGGCTATCAGCCGGCGGCCATACTGCTCGACGCCCTGACCAGGTTCCTGCGGTACCAGATCGGGTCGGCCAGGGATCTGAAGTCACTGGAGTTTCTGGAGAAATTGAAAAACAGCCAAGCGATAGGATAGATGCCCGACATGAGTGCGAAAGCAAAAACTGACGATACCATGGACAAACTGGTCTCGCTGTGCAAACGGCGCGGCTTTGTCTTTCCCTCCAGCGAAATCTACGGCGGCCTGATCTCCTGTTGGGATTACGGCCCGCTCGGCGCCGAACTGAAACGCAATCTGAAGACCTACTGGTGGGAGTCGATGACCAACCGCCGCGACGACATCGAGGGGCTGGATGCCGCTATCCTGATGCATCCGCAGGTCTGGCATACTTCCGGGCACGTCGCCGAATTCAATGACCCGATGGTCGATTGCAAAACGTGTAAAGCGCGCTTCCGCGCCGACAAGCTGGAAGAGTCAACCTGCCCGAAGAAACCGTCCAAGTCCCCCCTCGAATGCGGCGGTGAGCTGACCGAGGCCAAACAGTTCAATCTCATGTTCAAGACATTCATGGGGCCGGTCGAGACCGATTCCAATGTCATCTATATGCGCCCGGAAACGGCCCAGGGAATCTACGTTAACTTCCTGAACGTCAAGAACTCCTCGCGGCAGAAGGTGCCGTTCGGTATCGCCCAGATAGGCAAGGCCTTCCGCAACGAAATCACGCCGGGTAACTTTATCTTCCGGACCCGTGAGTTCGAACAGATGGAGATGCAGTTCTTCGTCCATCCGACAGAGGACGAGAAGTGGTTCGAGTACTGGCGCGAGCAGCGCTGGGAATGGTACCGGTCGCTCGGCATCAATATGGACAAAATGCGCTGGCATGAGCACGGTGATGACGAACTGGCGCACTATGCCAAGGCGGCCTACGACATCGAATATGAGTACCCGTTCGGCTGGCAGGAGCTTGAGGGCGTACACAACCGCACCGATTTCGACCTGAGCCGGCATATGGAGGCAACCAAAAAAGACCTGCGCTACATGGATGATCAGTACACCGAGAAGTTCCTTCCGTACATCATCGAGACCTCGGCCGGATGTGACCGCACTCTGCTCACATTGCTGGTCGACGGTTATGACGAGGTGGAGATCAAGGGGGAGACCCGGGTATTCATGCGACTGTCGCCGAAAATCTCACCGATCAAAGCAGCGATCTTGCCGCTGGTCAAGAAAGATGGCATGCCCGAGTATGCCGAGAAGGTGTATGCCGAACTGAAAAAGCAGTTCAAGGTGTTTTACGACCAGTCGGGTGCGATCGGGCGACGCTACGCCCGCATGGATGAGGCCGGCTGTCCGTATTGCATTACCATCGACGGTGACACCCTCGAAGATGACACCATGACCCTGCGCGACCGCGACAGCATGGAACAGACGCGCATGAAACTGCCGGAGCTGGTGAAGTTTCTTGAGGAAAAAGTGTACGGGTAGTCGCACTTGGGATAAACGGCACGAAAAAAAGCCCGATTTAATCGGGCTTTTTTCGTGAAACCGTCGGTTGTGCTGTCGGTCTACAACGACCAGAATTGCTTTTCGAGCAGGCGGGCGATTGCCGATTTGTCCGGAAACATCGGTCCGTTCTTTCGGCGCGGCTTCTTGCGCCTGTCAGTCAGGGTAAGTCCATTGACCACCACAGTAGGTGATTTCACCGGCTGGGTGGTCTCACGAATCTTGGCGAGGATTCCCCTGTCCTTCACATACTGAGTGACATAATCCCGAAACTCAATATGCCGTGGATCCTGGTCAGAATAGATGATGCCGATATCCATGTCAGTCCTCCATTCCGGTCCGGTCACAACCTGTATACCATCGATTCATCAATCAACATAAACTTTCAATAAATCGGCTGTGCCGGACGATCCTGTCGTTCATTCGACTTAAGCTGTCTTCGGCGGCGAGTAATGGTAAGCTGAGTATCATGACCGATGTCAACTCTTCGTGCAGTCGATAGTGAGGTAGAGAAGCCGCCGAACATTGTTCGACTCTCTTGCTATAACGCCGCAACTCAGGCGAAAGTTTCAGTCGCGTGCGAAAAGTGATGCTACTATGGAATTATGGCGTCGATGTCGGTGGTTGTGTCGGTGCCGTCGGTGGCGGCTGTGGTGCGCCGTACTGCTGCATCGTCGCCTGGTAGGTTCCAATGACGGTGTTGGTGCGGTGGGGATTGACCGTCATGGCGCGATTGTACAGGGCTTGCGCCTGCATCATGAAGTCCTGGCGCTGATTCGTCAGCCCCAGAATCTGGAAGAACTGACCACAGCGAAGCTGAATACTGAAGTCGGTCGGGTAGCGGTCGGCCAGTTTGCCGAGGTACTCGACAACTTCAGCCCCACGGTCCTGCTGGTAGAGCATCGTCGCGTACAACGGTCCGGCTATTTTAGTAACTGGTTCACGCTCTTCAAAGGCATCAATCAACGTAAAAGCACTGTCGGAATTGTTCTGCGTGTACTGCGCGACCGCCAACTCGTAGTACGACGGCTGGTAAGCATTGGCCCGGGCGTTTTCAAAACGGTCCCAAATCGGATAAATCGCCACTTCTATATCGCGAATCCAGTACGACGCCACCGGTGCGACATCGGCCAGCAGCGGATAATCACGGGTAGCCAGCTGCCAGTTGTTCGATTCGGCGGCGATATGGGTAATCGGATAGCGATCAAACAGGCTGGTATCAACATTGGCCACCCCGAACAGGTGGATGAAGGTCGGCAGGTTGTTTTCCAGTCCCATCACCGCAGCGTACGGACCGGAGAGCACAGCATCTTCACCCAGGATCCTTTCTACATCAATACTGGCTTCCTTAAGGTTGTAATTTTCAATCCGTGAAATGCTGATCTGCAACATCGATTGTACGCCGATGGCCAGCGCCACCATCACGACCGCAGCGATTGTCCCCACCCGTCGGCCAATTACGTACTCCTGCTTCTGATTGAACAGCCACCAGGCGGTCGTCAGGGCCAGGGCGACAATAAGGCCGAACCAGGTCATCTTACCGATCGGCGCCGGCTGTACCCCGAACAAGAACAAGCGCCCGATTATGTTCGCCGACGCTACCCACAGCACCAGCAGTACCGGAATGAAAGCTGCTGGTCGGGTTGGGCGTTCAAGAGTCCTGTCTTCCCGGGTCAGCCAGTCGAGTAGCGACAGGGCGATGATCAGAATTGCCGGCAACACCGTGAGAAAGTAGCGGGTGGGTGAGTAATTGAGCGCCATCAAGCCAACCCAGCAGACCACAATCCACCAGAATGCAAAGACCGACGTTCGCGGCAGGTCACGGAGCTTGCCGCCACGGCCCCAATAGAACGCCAGCAGCGCCGCTGCGATCGCGAGCATAAGAAGCAAATCGGGAGACCGTTCGAATACACGATTGACCACACCATACGTGATCAGCTTCTCGACAAAGAGAATTGGCGAGGTCAGGGCTTGCGGAAAGCCGCGTAAGCCGTAGGATTGCTCAGCCACATAGCCAAAGGCCGCCGTCCAATCGCCCGCATACAGCGCGAGAATCAGCACGACCGACATGACTATGAAACCGGCCACGGTGGCAATCACTTTGCGCCACTTGTCGGGCTGGCTCTCGGTCAGTACGGCCAGCACGATAACAGGTAAGAGCAAAGCGCCAAAGAGCTTGCCTACCAGCATGGCGGCCGCCGCTACGGCCCCGGCCAGCGCCACACCCGCCAGGCGTCGCCCCCAGAAAGTGTATACGAGAAATGTCAGGGCGCCGAGGAAGACAACCCCGTTTTCAAGGTAAGAGAGCCGACCATACGTAAACATGATACCGTTCAAGCCGAACAAAAGAATGACTGTTGGTACCGTCCAGCTCGAATGCCGGCGCCAGAACACCAGCGCTAAAAGCAGCATGCCGGCGAGCGAGAGGATGACGCCGACGGTGTTGGCATTAGCCAGCGACGGTTCGGTGAGTGACATCCAAACATATGCGACCAGCGACGTCAGCGAATGCTGGTATACCGTCCACCTCGAATAATCGAACGGGTCCCAGTCGTTAAAGAGAATGGCATTGCGGGCATGGTAAACATACTGGGCGGGATCGGTCGACAGCGATTGGCCAAGCCCGACGAAGTACATGGGCGGATCGACGTCGAGATCGCTTGACCAGAAAATCACGACGCCGATCAGAATGATGCCGGCCAGAAAAAACCATGCCCAGCGGGGAAGTTGAATGTCCGGTGTTGCCATATACTCTTAATCGACCAGCAACGGAATTTCTCCGGCAGGTTCGACAGTTCCTATCTTTGCAATAAACAGGTTGCGATCTTTTGCCAGTTGCTCGAGCCGGTCGGTTTGCGCCGATGGCACGGCTATGAACAGGCCGCCCGACGTTTGCGGGTCGAACAGCAGCGGCCGGACCGGCGCATCGACTGAATCCGCAATCCGGCACTTGTCCTCAAGATACGCCTCGTTCGACTTCAGCCCGCCCGGTATGGCGCCGGCTCCACCCAGATCAATAGCCTGGGGCAGGATCGGCAGGGCGGCGGCGTTGATTCTAATAGTCACCCCCGAAGCAGCCGCCATCTCGTGGGCGTGTCCCAACAGGCCGAAACCGGTAATGTCGGTGGCGGCGTGGGCGCCGACGGCCAGCATCAGCTCAGCGGCATCCCGGTTAAGCATCGCCATCTGTGCCACCACCCGCTCGACCAGGGCATCGTCGACCATCCCTTTCTTAATGCCGGTGGTGATAATCCCGGTCCCGAGCGGTTTGGTCAGGTAGAGTACGTCGCCCGCCCTGGCGCCATCATTGGTAACTATCTTATCCGGGTGGATCAGGCCGGTCACTGCCACACCGTACTTGAGCTCCTGGTCCTTCACCGAGTGGCCGCCGACCACCACCGCGCCGGCCTCCGATACCTTATCGGCGCCGCCCCGGAGGATGTCGGTGAGGATTGAGGCAGGGAGGCCCGACGGAAAGCCGACGATATTGAGCGCCGTAATCGGCCGCCCGCCCATGGCATATACATCCGAAAGTGCGTTGGCCGCGGCGATCTGGCCGAAATAATACGGGTCGTCGACGATCGGCGGAAAAAAGTCGACCGTCTGGACCAGCGCCGTGTCCGCGCTGATTCGATAGACCCCGGCATCATCGGCGTGGTTGAAGCCAACCAGCAGATCGGGATGGGTCGATTTCGGAAATGCTTTCAACGCCTCGGCCAGCACCGCCGGCCCCAGTTTGGAGGCTCAACCGGCACAGGCGACCTCGGCGGTCAGCTTGATGGTGGTCGCTTCACGTTTGTCTGTCATAGGTGCTGCTGAAAGTAACACCGACCGGCGATTCGTGCAACCGATGAGATGCCTCTCGGGGCAAATACTGGTGGAAAACCGATCGGTTGACGGTTTGTACAATCCGGTGGAGATACGTATACTGTGGCACGATAAGGGAGTAACTGATGAATACCGGCTTAATTTGCTGGTCGTGCGGGCGCCCGACCGACATTACCCATAAACCGACCCGCAACGATTACTGTCCGCACTGCGATGCCGGCCTGCGGACCTGTCGCGGCTGCCGCCATTTCGATCCGACCCGGCGATCGCAGTGCCGGGAGACAATCGACGCACCGGTGCGGGATAAGGACAAGAACAATTTCTGTGACTGGTTCCAGCCGCGCCAGGCGACCAAGCGGGCCGGCGGCGTCGACACCAGCCACACCGATACCAAAGACGACCGCAGGCAGCGGTTCGACGACCTTTTCGAGGACTGATTTTCAATGCCAGAACCGCCTTTACATGCTGGTGAAGGCGGTTTTGCTCAATTCGCAAAAAAATCACGATTCTGTAGAGATTTTTTTGAAAAAGCGGAACCTTTTTCATCTGGAAGCCGTTTTAGCTATTGACTAACATGGAGAGAGTGGATAAAATAAGTCCACGACTGGTTAGTCGCTGAAACAGACGCCAACATACCTTGCATATACCTCCCACAAACCAGGGATCCGAGCAATCGAATCCCTGGTTTATTTTTTGCCTGAAAATTGATCGGAAGATTACTGCAGGCCGGCCACCCAGCGCGAGAACAGCCGGTGACCGATGTCGCGGCCGGGGCTGATCAGCCCGACCACTTTGCCGCGGACCCGCCCGGTAACCACTGCGCCGCGTTCGGGATGTTCGAAGCTGATGCCGGTGCCCGGCTCGAAGCTGAACAGAACAGGCGACTCCGACACCGAGGCCACGCGCTCGGCACCCTCGCGCATCGCCGCCATCTTGTTCTTATCCGGATCCTGCATCAGGAACAGCGTGACGGTGTCGCTGCCGACGACATACTTCGAGGAATAGACCCGCTCAACTCCCGGAAAGCCAAGATAATCATAGGCTGTAAACTGGTCGGCCGACTGAACCTTGCCGGAGAAGGGGAAGAGGATAAACATGGTCGGCAGGCCAACCGCGCCGCCGATGGCCATGTCGATAGCCCGCGCCACGCTGTCGATGGCACTGCTGTCGGCGGCAGACTCAGAGTAAATCGTCGCCACATAGACATCGCGGCTGAATACCAGGCTGTCGCCCCGGCGATACCCCTCGGAGCCGAATTTCACGCCATCGAGAATGTCCGGGCGATTGGCGGCGTAATAGCCAAAGGCATCGTCGATCGAGGCAAACTGCCGCAGTTGTCCTGCCACACCGGTCTCGCCCACTTCAAACCGTGCCGTCGCCTGGCCGCTGATATTGGCTTTCAGCAGCGGCGCCACGATGGAGTCACCCATGGCTGCGGCCAGATCGGACGGCCGCTGTACTGATGGCGGCGCGGCCAGGTCAACCCCGAGGCTGTCGGCGGCCGACTGCAGCACCTGATCTCCCTCGAACATGAGACCGTCGAGCCGTGATGGTTCAGGAATCGTCTCCTTTGGCTCGCTCGAGCAGCCGGATAGAAGAACGGTCGCGATCACGAGTAAGACTACCGGCGCGACAAGCCGTGGTGTCGTCATAGCCAACCTCATTTGCTGCCTGTCAGAAAGGCAGAGCTTGTGTGATGTCGTCGTAGAACTGCTGGATGAAGGCAAACGCATATTCCCGGGCGCGGCTGGTGTTGCCGTTCTCGATCGGCATGGTCACGCGGACAAAGGCGGCATCGGTCGGGTTGAACAGCAGCGAGCTTTTTGCCAGGTCGATCTTGAGCATATACTCGCTGCGGAGCACGCCACTGCGGGTTTCAAACCAGTAGTGCATCAGCTGGTACTCAGCGCCGTCGGAGATCAGCACTTCATTGATCGTCATACTGCCGCCGCCGGGCAGAGGGAGTTCCCTCGGCACCAGGCTTTCAATCCGCCAGCCGCCGCCGGGCAGGCAGTTCATGGGTGAATGGATCTGGCTGCCGTACTTCTGCGACGAAAAGTACGCCACGAACAACCAGACCGGCGTACCGCCGGGGCCGTAATACAGGCGCAGGGTCGAGGTATCGGCCCGCAGGACATCGTAGCTGGCATCGGAGAAGCGTCGCTCGTCACCGGCGTACGGTCCCTCCAGCAGCGGGATGGCGGCAAATTGCGGCAAACGACTCGGTTGTACGTCGGCGTATGTCAGCAGATTTCCCAGCACGCCGCTGATGACAATGATAACGGTGGCAATGATCACAGCTGTCTTCATTTGAATATCCGTTTCAATATGGCGCTGAAGATGAACAGGAAGACAAACGCCACCACGAACACGATCAGGCCGAGAATCGAGTGCAGCGGTTCAGCGGTAACGTCGGTAGTGACCGTATAGGCAATCAGCGCCGTGATAAAGACGCGCACGACGTTCCCCAGGATAGCCAGTGGTATGGTCGAGAGAAACAACAGCAGGCGCGGTGTTATGGTGCGCTGGGTCAGGTAGGCATAAAGGGCGCCCAGCGCCAGCAGTGACACCAGCGAGCGGAGACCGGAGCAGGCCTCGGCAACCTCCAGGGCGTAGTCCGGCAGGTAGATGATATTGCCCTGTCGTGCCACACTCATACCCAGGCTGTCCAGCAGCACCGTCGAAATCTTGGCGGCAATCAACTGCAGCGGCACGGTGGCGCTGTAGTAGACGACGTACGGTACCGGCACCATAAAGACAAGGAAGCCGAACTCGAACCAGGTGGCCTTGATGAACGAACGCCCGAACAGGTACCAGACCAGGCCGAACAGGGAGACCACGAACGACATGCGCAGGGTAAAGTACTCGGCTGCACCGTTGGCTACGAGGAACATGAGACCGCCGCCGATCAGCATCAGCAGGCCCCAGCGGTCTCGCGACAGCGGAATAGTCTTGAGCCGGTCTCGTTTTCGCCAGAGCAAAGCGGCCGAGACCACCGGCACCAGCAGACCGTGGGAGTAGTTCGGGTCGTTCCACAGATCGTAGAACAGTTCGATCAGGGTCGGCAGATAGACCAGCAGGAGGGCGGCAAACGGAATGGCGATCAGCCGCCAGTCGGATGATGGGCTCGAAAGTTGATCTGGTGCAGCCGTGACCGGCTTTTTGGTGGTATCGGATGACATAGCAGGCTCGTTGTGGGGTTTTCTCAGTACATCGGTCGGTCTGGTCCGGCAGTTGAGACGGTACCGTCCTGATAATCGCCTTCAACCGTCAAATGGTGAAAGTTAACGTTTTGTCGCGTTACCGCCGGACCCTATATTGGCCGAATGATACGGAGGAGACATCAGAAGTCAACAAATGTCCACTACGGCCTGCTGGTCAACAAGTCGGCCAAAAACTACAACCGCTCGGCAGTCAGCAGCCTGATCGGTCAGATCCGCAAGAGCGGCGGCCGTTACTCAATTGTCGAGCCGAAGAGTGCGGTCGACCTGCTGGCCGCCGCCCGGCAGATGGTCGAGCTGGATCCGCCCGACAAACAACTGACCGAAGCTGTCAACAGGTGGGGCAAGATCAGTTCGCTGGTGGCCTGTGGCGGTGACGGCACCGCCAACCTGGTGGCGCGGGCGGCGATCGAGGCGAGCGTACCGCTCGGCCTGTATCCCCTGGGACGCGACAACAACATTGCCCGTTCGCTGCTCGACGACATTGATCTCAAGGCTGCCCGCGACTGCATCACCCGGCGCAAGTATCGCCCGGTCGACTACGGTGTGGTAGCCGACCAGTGGTTTATCGGTTCAGTCGCAGTCGGGTTCCTGCCGGAACTGCACAGTCAGTTGGTACAGCACGGCAAACCGCGATTCTCGCCTGGCTGGAAGAAGATTGTCAACTGCGCGCTCGAGCGCACGGTGCCGCGCCGTTTCACCATGGCTATCGACCAGTACCGCTTCGAAACCAAACCGTCCACTATCCTGGTCACACTGCTGCCGTACAGTTGTGGTCTTGAATTGTCACCGGCGTCGCTGATCGACGACGGCCAGGCCGAGGTAATTTTTGATACTGCCCAGGGCAACGAAACCCTGCTCGAGTGGGTAAAAGAATCAGCGCGACAAAAGTACCTCTATGGCACCGACGTGAAACTGTACCGGGGAGCACGGATTTCATTCGACCCGGCCGACGGTATGATACTGTACCTCGACGGTGAGCTGGTGGAGTTACCGACGCGCACGCTGGAAGTAGTCGTCGAGTCCAAAAAGCTGCGAGTGTTCTGTTGAGACTGTGCCTGGTGGTAATCGGTTTACTTACAGTGTTGGTGATACAAGCGGCGGCGCAGGAGATCGAGCCGGTTGACACCGTTATCGACACGGTGGCGTCCGTTGATACCGTTCTGTTCGAGCCGGGCGATCGCTTCAGGGGGGTGGCGCCGGTCACCGCCGAAGCCAACTTCGAGAAGCACCTGAGCCAGAATCCGACCATCGGGATGTTCAAGTCGATGCTGGTGCCGGGTTGGGGGCAGGTCGGCAACGGGGACTGGTTCAAGGCGCTCCTGTTCGCCGGGGTCGATGCCTGGTTCGTACTGAACGCGCTGAAGTACGGCAGTGACGCCGGCGACCTGTTTGACCAGTATGAAGCGACACCGGGCGATAACATCGCCGAACGTAACCGCCTGTACGACCTGTATTCCGACAAACGCGACCAGCGCAACAAGTACACCTGGTTCGCCGTCTTCGCGACCCTGGCATCGATGCTCGATGCCTATGTCGATGCCCACCTGTCCGGATATCCGTCAAAACAGCTCGGTGAACGTACGACACTGTCGGTTGAGCCGGAGTATCGCGACGAGACAATCCAGGCGACGCTGGCGCTTCGTTTTTAATCCTTCAGGACGAATTGTTTGAGATCCAGGCCGTAGCGCTCGGGGTAGATCATGCGCACGATCTTGCGGTGCGCCTGATCGGGCTGGGTCAGGTCTACCCAGATCGGTGTGTCGAGCAGGCCGGAACGGTCGCCGACGATCTTGATATAGGGGCGGGACTGGTCGAGGTCGTTGTTGGTAATGATCAGGGCTATCTCTTCAGTGGTCAACAACACCAGCGAACCGGCCGGGTAGATGCCGATGATATCGTTGAAGATCTTCAGCAGGAAGGGATCAAACTTCGCCTTCATCTGGTAGCGCATCTTCTTCAGCACCTGGTCGGGCGGGATTGACTTCTTGAGATAGATGCGCCCGGAGGTCAGGGCATCGAAAGAATCCACAATTGATATAATCCTCGAAAACAGCGTGGTCGGCGTCTTGTCCAGACGCAACAGGGGGTACCCGGTGAAGTCGTGATTGATATGATGCTCGAACGCAACCCGGGCGGCGCGGGCCGTGTGCATGTCGAATTTCAGGTTGCGCAAAATAGTTTTGGCGCCTAGCAGCGGATGCAACTGCATCTGGACCCAGTCGTTTTCATCGAAAGCATCCGGCTTGTTGATCAAATCCTGCGGCAGCTTGACCTTACCGATGTCGTGGAACAGGGCGCTGAACCCCAGCTGTGACAGGCGCGCACGATCCAGGCCGAGCCGCACTCCGAGCGTAAGCGCATACACGCACACATTGGTCGAGTGGGCATAGGTGTAGTCGTCGAAGTCCTTGATTGCGGCCAGCTCGATGAGCGACGATTCGTCGCGCGAGATATGCTCGATCAGGGAATGGACCACCCGCTTGGTCTTTGTAATGTTGATGTCCTTTTCCTGCATCGTCGAGGCGACGATGTCCTCGACAACTTTCATGGCCGAGAAAAAGGTGGTGCGGGCGGCGCGACGGAACTGGCGGCGCACATCTTCAGTCAGCGTGCCGGCGCTGTCGTTCACTTCCTGTGCCGAGAGAATCGTGATACCGTCGAACCTGGCCTGTTTGATCGTCTCCGACAGCATGGCAATATTGTCTTCGGTCGGTTTTACTTTACTGAGGGCGATGACAAAGTCCTTCACGCTGCCCATCGAAGCCGAGCGCTCAATGGTGATCCCGCCGATGCCGAGCATCTTCCACTCGGCGATCACAGTCGACGCGCCGGACAGAGTGGCATCTTTCATTCGCACCAGGTGCTCATTGACGAAGAAGCGTCCGGAGATCAGCTTGATACGGACCTCGTCGGTATCGGTGAAGAAGCCGCGGAGCAGCTTCGAAAAGGCGATGAGTTGCTTTTTAAAGGTGTCGTTGTCGGGGTCGACCAGCCGCGTGGTCTTGTACAGAACAAACAGGTTGGTCAACAGTCGTTCTTCGGCGTCGCCGGCAAGAATCCGCCCGACCTCGGCTACGGTTTCCATCCTTGATGTGTCGAAGGTCGTACTCATTGTTTCATTTCCTGCAGGTGGACGAGCCGTTTCATGGCGGCATCTTTGGCCAGTTTGCGGATTTCCGGGCGCCAGTTGCGTCGCAGTTTATTGAGCAGATCCTCGGCCTTGTCGCTGCGGTTGTAACTCAACGCCTCGAACGCGGCGTTGCGCAGGTTGGTGAAAAGCTCACCGCCCAGCGGGTTGATCTTGGTGGCCACTTCGTTGAGATATGACAGGGCGTTTTCGCCGCCGAGGATTGAGAAAGCATTGAGCAGCTGGCGCTGATCGTCGAGCTGCATGCTCTCGAACGATTCGTCGTTGATAACCTCGGCGATGGCGGTGAAGGCCGGCTGGCCGCGCCGCTGCACGATGGTCTGGACTGCCAGACTGCGCACCTCGGCGTCGTTGTCCAGCGCCAGCTGGCGCAGCACCGGCAGGGCATTGTCGTTGGGGCAGTCGGCCAGGGCGATGACGATTTCGCGACGGACTCGCGGCTCATGGTGATCAAGCGCTTTTTGCAGCAGGCTGAGGGCGCGATCGCTGCCGATCTGCGCCAGGATCGTTACCGTGTTGCGTACCACATACCACCGCTTGTCATGAATGCCGCGCGAGACAATCTCCACATTTTCACTGCCGCGACGAATCAAATAGGCGACCAGGCCCTCACGGTGTGACCGGTGCTCCAGATCTCCGAGCAGTTCGGTGATGCCGGCCAGGGCCTGCCAGCCGAAGTTGTCGAGATATTTCTGCATCATTTCCGCGGCGACATCCTCGTGCTCATTCAGCGCCCTCGACAGGTATCGCAGGCGATCCCGGCTGCCGGCACTGACATAGGCATCACGGAGTCGTTCCGCCCACAACGGCTTCTCTTTGCGGATGCGGTCATCCAGCGTTATGTAGAAGTTGATCAGGTAGCCGGCCTCGGCCAGGCGGCCATGTGAAACCATTTCGTTGAGCATCTTCTCAGAGATGGTAACGGTCTCGTAGAAGCCGTTCATCTCAACTTCCTGAAACATCATCTCTTTGAGCAGGCCGATCGTCGACAGGTAGGGATCGAACAGTAGATCCTCTTCGCTGATACGGCTAACCTCGATATTCTCTTCTTCACTCAGTTTGAATTCATCGTTCAGGATGAGGGCGGTATCGGGGGCCGGCGCTGAGGCTGATGGCGCCAGGTCGGTGAGACCCATTGCCTCAGCCGCTTGTGAGGTCCGCATTTCAACCGCATCGAGGCCCTCCTGGGCAAACAGGTCGGCGCCGTCGTCGTCGCCCTCGACCCGGGCATAGAAGAAACTGCGGTCATTCTGCTGATCGCTGTCGTCACCGTCGCGATGCTGCGCGCCATACACATACTCGCCGTCAGAAGCATCGTCATCGACGCCACCGGCACCATCATCGGCGTCATCCGATCCGGTCAGGAAGATTCGGTGGTAACCGTCCTCGTCGGCCGAAATCTGTCGGCGACCGGGATCGGTATCTTCTTCCCGGGTCATGAAAACCTGGAGATTGAAGTCCGGATCGTAGTCGCGCAGGGCGACATCTTCGAGCGTCTCGAAGCTGAACCCGGTCACATCCGACTCCCACAATCGGGTGGTCAGATCGCGCTCGCGGCCGGGGCTGTTGAGGTGCTGCTTGAGAGCGTCGAGGAGGCGAAAGACATCCTCGACCTCGATCCCGGCTCGAAAGGTAAACTCGGTGATACCGTTGTCGAAAAAGATGGCGGCAAGGTTTTCCTCGCGCGACCGGTCCTCGTACACCAGCTGCTCACGGTACCGGAGCAGTCCCTGCTCCACGCTGATCTTTACCTCAAACTGTTCGTCGACTATCTCAACGAGCTTTTCTGAGAACGACTGCTTGAGCGACTGCGGCAACGGGTTCGACTCCGGGTACATGGAGACAACCTTGATCACCTTCAGCAGATCCCGCAGGAGGAGCTGGACCTCTTCGATCTGTCTGTTGTTGGTCGTTGTGCTGATAACCGAAACTCCTGAATAACATATAGAGGATCGGCAGGTTCGGCACAGAGCTTAAGATGCAGCCGCAGGCAAAAAAACGGCCCGCCAATGGTCGGCGGGCCGGATTCAGATCGATATGCAGTCCTGACTACAGCACGTCGATTCTATTACGGTTTTTCTTGACCTCTTTGGTGGCGTTGCGGCTGTCGAACACCGCCTTGGAGTTATCCACGATCCACTGGTAGTCGTACCCGGTGTGATCGGTCAGGATGACTGTTATGTCTGCTGATGACATGAGCTTACGAGTTAGCTTCTGGGACCGGTAGCGGGTCTTGTTCCACTCGAAAGTGGGCACGAACGGATCGTTGTAAGTGATCTTGGCGCCGCGGTCTTCCAACAGCTTGATAACGTCGAGCGCCGGGGATTCTCGCATATCCTTGATATCCTTCTTGTACGATACTCCCAGCGCCACGATGGTTGATTTCTTGATCGATTTGGCGAACCGTTCGTTGAGCAGGCGGCTGATACGATTGACGACATATTCCGGCATGGAGGAGTTGATATCGCCGGCCAGCTCGATGAAGCGGGCGTAATAGTTCAGCGATTTCAGTTTCCACGACAGATAATGCGGGTCGATCGGAATACAGTGCCCACCCAGGCCGGGGCCGGGGTAGAACGGCATGAAGCCGAACGGCTTGGTGGCGGCGGCATTGATGATCTCCCAGACATCGAGACCCAGACGGTCACACATCAGGGCGACCTCATTGACCAGGCCGATATTCACCGAGCGGAAGGTGTTTTCCAGCAGCTTGACCATCTCAGCCGCCTGGGTCGACGAGACCGGGTGGATGTTTGGAATAGTCTGCTCGTAGAAGACGCGGGCGACGCGGGTGCAGGAGCGGGTGACTCCGCCAACCACGCGCGGCGTGTTCTTGGTCGTGTACGTCTTGTTGCCGGGATCGACACGTTCCGGGGAGAACGCCAGAAAGAAGTCCTTGCCCACCTGGCGCCCGCCTTCTTCCAACAGCGGCAGGATAAGATCCTCGGTGGTGCCGGGGTAGGTCGTCGATTCGAGGACCACCAGCGAGTTCTTGGTCAGGTATTCCTTGACCCAGTTAACTGCCGAGAGGATATAGCTGACATCGGGGTCCTTCGTTTTCGACAGCGGCGTCGGCACGCAGATCGAAATCGTGTCCATCTCGCCCAGCATTTTCGGGTCGGTGGTAGCGTGGAACTTCTTACTGTCGACTTGTTGCTTGACATGATTGTCGGACACGTCGTCGATATCCGACCGTCCCGAATTGAGAAGCTTCACCTTCTCTTCAGAAATATCGAAACCGGTAACCTCGAAGCCGGCGGCGGCCATTTCGACAGACAGGGGCAGGCCGACATAACCCAGTCCGATCACGCCGACCTTGGCCGACTTGTTCTTGATTTTGTTGATGAGCTGATCGGCGGGGTTTGCACCCTTACGCTTGCGTTGTGCCATTTTGACGTATCCGTTTGTTTGATGTGCCGTTGGGCGGGTCAGCGCCCGGTACTGTCAGTTGCTCTGTGTTCTGCTTATATCGGCGGCGGCCTCTCGGCGTTTACTGCCGTCCGGTAAACCGCGTCCCGGCAGCATGATACCGCTCACCGCCTGAGGCAGTGGCTGGGAATATAGCGGTGCGCCAGGCTGCCGTCAAACCAAAAGGTGGACCCAATCGCTAACCGTTTGCCAAGCTGTGGCTAAATGCCTACCTTCCGGCCATGATCATTTCAGGGGAGAAACAGTATGAGAGTGTTGATGGCCGCGGTCGCGGCAAGTCTGCTTTTGAACGCGGTTATGGCGGTCTCCGGACCGAACGAGGTGGTGCGCGTGGACCGCGATAACGACGCCCATGCGCTTCTGAACCGCGCCGATTCGGCCTTTCAGGGCCGTGATTATGAAGCCGCCCGCGAGCTGTACGTTGGGGCGTACGAACTGGCGGAGAAAGAGTTTAATCCCTCGGTGCTGGTCGAAGCCTCGGCCCAGGTGGCGCGGATGCACATCCTGCTTGACGACAAGGAGTCCGGACGGCCATGGCTGGCCCTGGCGGCCGAACGGGCAACCAAAGCTGATCCGCACGGCTGGTCGCGGTACTTGTCAGTCAGGGCCCGCTTCGAGTGGAAAGATGAGGATCTGGCAGCGGCAAAGGCGACACTCATCGATATGTATGAATACTGCCGGGCCAACGCCTTATGGGGGCGGGCGGTTGATGCCGCTAATCTCCTGGGCATCATCACTGAAACCGCAGCCGAGCAGAAGGAGTGGATCACGCAGGGAATCGCCGCCGCCGAAGCGGCCGACGAGGGACGCTGGCTGGGGCCACTCTGGAACAACCTGGCGAGCATATATTTCGACGAAGCAGAATTCGACTCGGCGCTGAACGCCTATCTCAATGCACGCGAGTATCACTGGCGGCATTCCGGCGAAATCGGCAAGCTCTATGCCGACTACCATGTCGGCATGACCTATCGTAAACTCGGTGACTTCGACCAGGCCGCCAGCTGGCTGCGGCCGGTGCTGGCGTGGGCCGAACGCCTGGACAACGCCTCGGCGATTGGCCAGGCATCGGAGGATCTGGGTGAGGTGATGATCGCACAGGGGGACCACAAGGACGGTCTGGCGCTGCTGGAGCGCGCGCTTGAGATGTACAAGAAAGCCGGGCTTGATGAATCCTGGCCCGATGCCTATACCCGGCTTGTTGACCGTGTCGCTGAACTGCAGGGATAGGTTGCACGCGACGGTACTTCCATGAGCCGGCGGAAGAAACCAAGTCCTTCAAACTCCGCATCGGAGCAATCGACGTTACGCCCGGGCAGAGCCGTGCTGGCTGCGTATTACTTCACGTTGCTGATTGGTCTCGCGACCTCACTGTTTCCGGACAGCCGCACCTGGGGTTTTTCCGTCTGGTCGTACCTGCCAACAGCGGCAGCCATCCTGGTCTTCGCTCTTGCCGCGGTCGCGCCTTTCCTGATCCCCAGCCTGCTCGACCCGAACGCAGAACGTCGGCTTCGGATCACAGTCGGTTCGTTGGCGGCGGCACTGGCCGTAGGATTCGTCAGCCTGCCATCCACGACATTTTTTCTCGGCGACGGTCGCACGTTGCTATCGCAGCTTGCCGACAGCAGCCCGATGTTTTTCAAGAGTCGCTCGGTTGCGGCGGCCTGGATCAACAGCGCGGCGTATGATCTGTTGGGTGTGAGCGGTGTTGACGGTGCCCAAGCGGCTTTTCGCCTGACATCGACTCTGCTTGGCTTTTTATACTTGATCGTGCTGTGGCTCATCTCCACCCGTCTGTTCGATCGCAGCCGTCAGCGCGCTGTCTTCGTTGCCGCTGTCGCCACCGGCGGCTATATCCTCAACTACTTCGGTTATGTCGAGTTCTACGGTCTGTTCAACGTGGTGGTGCTTTTGCTGCTGGGCGCCGGCCTGCTGGCCCTGCGCGGCCGGCTGTCACGCTGGTGGCTGATACCACTGCTCTTTGTAGCCTTCGGCGGCCATATCTTTGCCATCGCCTTTGTCCCGGCCGTGCTGTTTGCGCTCATCAGGCCGTCAGTACCGGGCAGTCGCATTGCGTCGCTGCCTCTACAGGTGGTGCTGGCGTTCATGCTGCTGCTGTTTGTTGTGGCCGCGGCAGTGCTGGCGCTCGTGCTGCAAGCCAGCCAGTTCGTTCAGTTCGCCGTGTTGTATATTCTTCCCAACCGCTTTGCCATCGACGGTTACACGATGTTTTCGGTGGCGCATCTGCTCGACATGCTCAACCTCCTCGCCCTGCTGGCCCCCGGTCTGCCGGTTCTGCTGGCGGCCGCCTGGTTGACTCGCCATCGTCTCCGACCGCTGCCGGTGGAAATTCAATTTTTGCTGTTGGCACTGCTTGGTGCGTTACTGACAGTCTTTGTCTTCGATCCCAAGCTCGGAATGCCGCGTGACTGGGATCTGTTTTCGTTTGTCGGCCAGCCGTTGTTGTTCACCGGCGCCGTCCTGCTCCTGCACGAACGCGTTGTCCGACCCGCGACCATGGCAGCCGTTGTCCTCGCTGCCGTCCTGGGCATCATATGGCTGCTGCCGCGGGCGGTGGTGCAGCATACCGAGGAAGTGGCGATCAAAAGATTGAACGACTACATTGCACTCGACCAGACCAAGAACCGCGTAGCCATGCATATATTGCACGACTACTATATCGAACAGGGACAGCCGAGCCGCGCCCAACTGGTAGCGCAGCGTATTCAGCAGCAATATCCGGAAGAGGAGTTATACCTCGAGGCTGAGCGGCTGTTGCGTGACGGCCAGCTTTCACAGGCGATGGCGTTGTTTGACCGCGTCATCGAGCTGAATCCACATATAGGTGCTGCCTGGTCGAATAAAGGGATGATCCTGCTGCAGTCAGGCCGTATCAACGAGGCCGTTGAGCAGCTCGAAATTGCCTATGGCCTCAATCAGAATAACAGTCAAATCATGCACGCCTTGGCGCTGGGTTATGTCCAGCGTTTCGAACTTGACAGGGCCGAGCAGATGTGGGAGAGAGCGGTCGACGCCGATCCGTCGTTTGTCCAGCCTTACCTGGCCCTGACCAACCTGTACATTGGGCGCAATGAGGTCGACAAAGCGGTCTCGCTGCTGAAGGACGGCCGGCAGTATCTGCCGCCGCAGACGATCGACTCGGTTGTGCGGCAGTACCCGACAGTTCGAGCCCGCTGGTAGTCGCATAGCGAGTGGCCCAGACACCATTTACCGTATTTTGGAACCGGTCGACGGAATTCATGTTGTGATTCGTTCGCAACTGACCGATGTTGTAACCGTATTACAACTGATATGACTGAGACTATGGATCGAAAGCAGCACAGCCGGGCCGAGAGGCTTCTTCTGGAGGCCGCCCGTTCGTTTAATTCAACCCTCGATTACGAGGAGTTGATCGGTATCGTCCTGCGCCTGGTTATCAAGTCGGTCGAGGCCGATGCCGCTCTCATCTTCCGCATTGATCACCAGCGAACCGACATGCGGGTCAGGCACCTGCGTCGGGGTGATGAGCAGTTCCAGGTCTTCCGCCGTGAACTGGGCGAGGGCGTGGTTGACTGGGTGGCGCAGTACCGTGAGCCGGCCATTGTCAATGCGTCTGAAACCGACGATCGGATCGACCATGAGATTGAGCAGCATATCGGGGTGCAGATAAACTCGCTGATTTCAGTGCCGCTGATTGGCCGCGGGCAGATGATCGGCGTGATTGAAGCCTTCAATGCCAAAAACGGTGGCTTTGACAAGGAAGACCTTGACCTGCTGCTCGGACTGTCGAACCAGATTGCGGTGGCGATCGACAATGCCAACCTCTACCGTACGATGAAGCGCGAGGCCCTCGAAAAGCAGACCCTGTACGAAATCGGTATTAAGCTGTCGGGGAAGCTGGTGTTGAAGGAGTTGACCGCCGAAATCATGGATTCGCTGAAGAAAGTAGTCGCCTACGACGCCGGCGGCTTGTTCCTGGTCGATCCCGACGACCTGTCAATCGGGCCGGAATACATTGTTGGTTACGACGGTGTTTCGGCGCCGGACCTGCATCTCAAAATCGGCCAGGGGCTGATCGGCTATGTCGCCAAGACCGGGGAGCCGGTCATTGTGCCGGACGTGAGAAAAGATGAGCGGTATATCAACGCCCGCGAGGAATCACAATCCGAGATCGCCCTGCCGATAAAGATTCAGGATCGGCTGGTGGGCGTGTTTGCCCTCGAGTCAGACCATTTAAATGCCTATGGTGAGGCTGATCTGCGGTTGATGACGGCGTTTGCGGCCCAGGCGGCCATTTCGATCGAACGTGCCCGGTTATACGAAGGCACCTTGCGGGGTCAGAAACTGCAGGAGCAGGTCAATGTGGCCCGCGAAATCCAGCGCAGCTTTCTGCCCCCCGCCAATCCTAACATCGAGAACTATGATATCGCCGGCCGCAACATCTCGTCGGGCGAAGTGGGCGGCGATTACTATGATTTCATCCGCATTGTCGACAGTCAGAACGGTATCGCGCTGGCCGACTGTTCCGGTAAGGGGGTGCCGGCAGCGCTCCTGATGGCGTCATTTCGTGCCTCGCTGATCGCCGAGATCCGCAATAACTATTCGATCCGGACGATTCTGCATAAAGTCAACAACCTGATGTGCGAATCGATCAAGCCAGGCAACTTTGTCACCGCCGTCTATGGCGTGCTCGACACCCGCAACCATACTTTTACCTATGCCAACGCCGGTCACCTCAAGCCGATTCTGATCCGTGCGAACGGCTCTATCGAGTATCTCGGGGCGGGCGGGCAGATTATGGGCGTGACCGCCAACACCAACTACGACGAGCAGCCGATCTTTCTGTCGCCGGGCGACCTGATCTTCTTTTACACCGATGGCGTCACCGAGGTTTTTGACCGCAACGGGGAACAGTTTGATGAGGAGGGGCTGGAGCGGGTGCTGCGGAAATGTCATGCTGAATCAGCTGCGCGGATCGAAGATATGGTCTATTCCGAGTTGAAGAAATTCGCTGCGAGAGATCATGTGTTTGACGACCTGACCATGATCGTGGTGAAACGCTCGAATTAGAAAGCCGTTGCCTGAGCCCGGCAAGGCCATTATCTTACCGTAAGTTACGCCCGTTAACGCTCCATTGGGGTTCAAGAGGAGAACGAAATTCATGAAAAAAATCTTGCCTGCCCTGGCACTTTTTGTGTCTGTCGGCCTGTTCGTTGGCTGTGGTGATGATGATGACAATGGCACCGGTCCCGGCACCGGGACCGTGCGTCTGCAGGCGGTGACATCCGCAACGGCGCCAAGTGACGATCCGAGCGATACCGTTTGGAATGCCGCTACCGCAGCCGATTTGGGTATTTCCGCTACCACACCGATCGGCGGTGCCATAGCCAGTCTCGCCAGCACGATTGAAACCAAGGCGATCGTGAGCAACAACCGTCTCTACCTGCGCCTTGAGTGGGCAGATGCCAGTCACAATGTCTGGCGCGGTTCTTACCTGATCGAGAGCATAAACCAGTCGCCACCCTTCATGACCTTCACCAGTCCCGGCAACCAGATACCGGTGCCTGAGGAGGATCAGGTGCTGGTGATGTTCAGCGATCCGTCGGGGACACTCAATCCCGATGTCTGGAACTGGCGCGCCCTGACCACCGATGCCGGGGGTGTCGCTGAGGGGATGACGTTGAACGATGACGGTGACTCATTGATTTCCGATAGCCAGCCCAACGCTCTTGTTGTGGCCCTTGCCAATAATCAGGCCGGCTTCGCCTTCGAACCGTTCTGTGTGCATCCCGACCTCTTTGACTACGATGGTTATATCGTTTACATCAACGACCGGGTGTGTAAGAACGACACTATCGTCGTGGGTACGGATACGACCACCTGGACGCGCGCGAACGGCTGGCAGATTGACGACCGTATCCCGGGATTCATCATCGACAGCCTGGTCAATCAGCCTGACAACATTCGGGGCAGCCGTTGGGATATCGACGCCAGCCACTCTTATTCCGGCGGTATTTATGCGGTAGTCATGTCCCGTGAACTGAATACGGGCAGCGCCGACGATCTCAATCTGAGCAGCTTGCCGGGAGATTCCGTGCAGGTGCAGCTTGGACTGCTCGACAATCAAAACGACCCGTTCGAGGGTACCTCCACCCGCGGCTTCAGCCCTAATTTCTGGCTGATTCTACCGTAAGAATTCCAGAATCCGTACAGATTTTTGCAAAGCCGGCCGAAAGGCCGGCTTTTTTTGTCCGATATCTCCAACGAGGACAGTTTTGTCTTGTTACGATCGTCACAAGCCATATATTGGAATTACAGATCAATTACTCATCTTTGGCGGGGTATGTGACATGGCGCTGAAAACGTATGATGAATATCTCCAATCGCTCAAGGCCATGCGGCCTAATATCTACAAATACGATCAACCGATCGAGGATGTTACGACACACCCGGCGACCAAACGAACGGTGGCCGGCCACGCCTGGACCTTCAAGGCGGCCCACGATGAAAAGCTGAAAGACAAAGTCACCACCACTTCTCATCTGACCGGTGAGACGGTCAGCCGGTACCTGTCGATCATCCAGTCGGCCGAGGATATGTACGCCAACTCCGACATGAAGCGGCTGATGTTCCACCTGACCGGTACCTGTACCGGTGGCCGCTGCGCCGGCTGGTGCGCGCTGAATGCCATGTTCGTTACGACCTGGGAGATGGACCAGGACCTGGGGACCGACTATCACCAGCGATTCTTGAACTGGCTGCAGGATGCCCAGAGCCGCGATATTACCATCGCCGGGGCGCTGACCGACGCCAAGGGGGACCGGACCAAAAAACCACACCAGCAGGAGGACAAAGATGTTTTCCTGCATATCACCGACGTTCGTGAGGACGGTATCGTGGTGCGCGGCGCCAAGCTGATGATCTGTGGCGTGGCGGCGGCCAATGAAATTTTCGTTATTCCGGGCAGCGGCTACAAGGAAGAGGATGCCGACTGCGCCATCTCGTTCGTGGTACCGCGTGACGTCGACGGTTTGACGATTGTCGAAACGCGTCATCCGAATGACGATCGCGACGAAGAAGAGGGATTCGACAATCCGGTGACCGAGGGAGGCATCACCCAGGCGTTCCTGTTGTTCGAGGATGTCTTCGTGCCGAACGAGCGTGTCTTCATGTGTCGCGAATTCAAGTACACCATGCGGACTGTCGGCTATTTCATCATGCCGTACCGTGCCGCCATCGGCGGCTGCGTGGCCGGGCAGGGGGATATCAAGATCGGTTCGGCGATTCTCACCGCCCGCACCAATGGCCTGAACTCGAAAGTATTCAACGACAAGATTACCCAGATGCATATCAACAACGAGACCACCTTTGGTCTCGGTATTGCGGCGGCGGCGCGGGGCAAGAAGCACCCGTCCGGGGCCTGGCTGTGTGATCCCCTCTTGTCAAACGTAAACAAAGTTCATGTTGCCACCCTGCCGTACGAAACGACCGTGCTGGCACAGGATATAGCCGGCGGCATCGCCGAAACCGGTTGCATGCCGTCGTCGAAAGATTTCGACTCCACGAAATATGGACACCTCATCCGAAAGTACATGAAAGCACGCCATTCGGCCGAGGCGCGTGCCCGGGCGGCGCGCCTCGTCGAATGGTGTACTATTGGTTCCGGGGTGCCCGGCTGCATGCACGGGGGCGGTTCGCCCGACGGCGCCAAGATGGTCATTCGAGCCACGGCCGACCTTGATGCCAAGGTCGAGATCGCGCGGCGCCTGGCCGGTATTGACGAGGAGATCCCGGAACCGCAGAAGTAGCATCAAGACTACAATTGTTGGGTTTTAGGCGGCGGTGTTCCACGGAGCATCGCCGTTTGACATTTAGTGTCGTGAGTCGGTAAAGGAGACAATCTGATCGGTCGATATGATTCAATGGGATGGCACCGTAACAAAAATGATGGGGAACACCCGTGGATCGTATCAGTCTTCTACTCTTGCTTGTCACGGCATCGGTGGCGCTCGGCTACCTGTTGCACAGCCGCTGGCTTCTGATCGGGCGTGGTTTATTGCGGCGCAGCAGCCGGGATGTCCGGCTCGATCTCTACTTTCACAAAGATTTCGAAACCGGCCTGCCGGAAGTAATGGTTGCGGCCCCGTTCATCGATGAAAAGTCGGGCTGGTCGATCGGTGTCCGGCGACGGGGGATCCAGATAGGCTATACGGCAACCGCCACCATGCACCAGATTATTACCGGGCTGCTTCACGACCACTGTCTGCTCCAGGTAATGCTCGACGATGCGACGCTGCCGTCGCGAACCGCCATTCACGAACGCGGCCTGCGGCCGTTCGAGCATGGTATTGTCGAGCATGACGGTATCCTCGTCCACACTCCCGACAGCATGGCCAACGGTTCGCTTGAGAAGTTCTTTTCGGGCGGCACCGATATCTTCATTCTCTATCCCCAGGTAACGCCCCCCTCGATCACAAAACTGACCCAACTGGCGGCGGAAATCCGGGAAGGTTCGATCAAGTCGGCAATCAGGGCGATCGGCGCCAGGGGAGCGCTGTTGAATCTCTACGAAGTGTGGCGTCTCAGCTACGCCGACACGAATATGCTGCGCGACTTTGCCTCCCGCCTGGCTGATGCGGCTGCGGCAAAGCTGTTCCGTATAAACGGCCTGAGTGCATCGGGAGTCGATCGAACGGAGTTGCGCCTGCCGATCATGGGTGAACTGTTTGTCGAGTACGATACCGGGTTGGCGTGCAGCTGGTATCTTGAAGAAGACCTGGCGGTTTTGCACTGGCGCCGCGGCGGACGGTATGACAGTGTTGCCGTCAACGTGCCGGCGCTGGTCGACCAGAACGAAGGTCTTGCGGTGGTGGTGTCGTTACGACGCTGGCTGGTGCCGCAGTTGGTCTCGGATCGAGTGTACACGCGTCAAACCCTGCTGCGCTTCTTCGTCCAGTATCTCTTCACCGCAATGTACATGACCCTGCTGGCGATGGGGGCGGCCCGGATCGGGGAGTGGTTGTTTGGCAACCTGTCGATGCCGGTCCAACTGACCCTGACATTCTGTGGCGCGCTGTTGGCGGTGCTCTGCCTGGCGCTGTCGATCAACTACCTGGCGCGGGCCATCTTCGGCGGCAAACACCTGCTGCACCGTGCCGGCCTGTAACTAAAACGACGGTCCGTTCCCAACCATCTAACGGCCGACCTTGCCATTGGCCAAAAGAGAGGTTATCGGGTTGGTGGCTTCTTTTCATCCGGCAGAGACGCAATCCAGGCTTTGATCCTGTCATCAATTTCATCGCGGACACGGCGGAATACCGCCATCACTTCCGCATCGCTGCCGGTTGCGCCGGCCGGATCCTCGAACGGCCAGTGCAGACGCTCAGCATTGCCGGGAAAAATCGGGCAATGCTCCGCAGCGTTGTCACATACCGTGATGACATAGTCAAACGGTTCCGACTGGTAGTGGCTGACGTGCTCGGCGGCATGGTCAGAGATGTCGATACTCTTTTCGGCCATGGCCCGGATGGCGTTCTTGTTGATGTCGTGCGGGTCGGTACCGGCCGAACGGATACTAGCGTCAGGCATGTAAGTCTTTAAGAATCCATGCGCCATCTGAGAGCGGCAGGAATTGCCGGTACAAAGGACAAGCAGGTTCATTAGTTAACCTCGTTTGGTTTGGCGCCGATGCCGGTATCCGGAATGCTCTCGGCGGTCGCTCCCTTGAACCAGCCTTTGGTCTTCAGACAGAACCTCACCAGCATCAGCATGACCGGGACTTCGATGAGCACGCCAACGACCGTGGCTACTGCGGCGCCCGAGTTCAGACCGAACAGGATGACGGCTGTAGCGATGGCCACCTCGAAGTGATTCGAGGCGCCGATCATGGCCGCCGGAGCGGCATCTTCGTATTTCAGTTTCAACAGCCGGGCCAGGATATAACCGATCAGGAAGATGACCACCGTCTGGACAAACAGCGGTACCGCGATCAGGGCGATATCGAGCGGCTGGGTCAAGAGAATCTCACCCTTCAGTATGAACAGCACAAACAGTGTGACCAGCAGGGCTCCGACGGCGATGGGGGTGAGACGGTTCAGGAAGACGCGGTTGAAGTAGTCGATTCCTTTGGTCTGCAGGATTTGTTTGCGGGTGACATAACCGGATGCCAGCGGCAGGCCGACATAGACGAGGACCGACAGGATGATCGTATCCCACGGGATTGGCATCTGGTTCACGGACAGGAGCAGACCGCCGAGGGGTGCATACAGTACCAGCATCATCAGCGAATTAACCGCCACCATGACCAGCGTCAGGGCGTCGTTGCCGCGGGCCAGATAGCCCCACATCAGAACCATGGCGGTGCACGGCGCAATGCCGAGCAATATGGCGCCGGAGATATAGGAACGATAAAGCGGCACTTCCTCGCCACGGATCAGGTCGGTGCCGGTGATCCAGTCGTTGAACAGGTAGCCCAGAAAGAAGTAGGCGATGGCGTACATGGTGAACGGTTTGACCGCCCAGTTGATAAACAGGGTCAGCAGGACCGGGCGGGGGGCTTTGGCAGCGGCGGTGACACGGGAAAAGTCGATCTTCACCATGATCGGAAACATCATGAAAAACAGACAGATCGCGATCGGAATCGATACTTCGGCATACGACAGTTCACTCAAGAGTACCCCAAGATTGGGCCAGAGGGCGCCGACTACGGCGCCGCCGACAATGGCCAGCGTTACCCAAACAGACAGGTAACGTTCAAAGATCGATAAACGGCGTTCAGCCATTGTGCTTGCCTACCTTCCTTTCTAACATGGTCCGGCGCAGGTGTGGTTTGAATGGCGCGCCAGATCGTCGCTGTACGGTTGACGCTCAGCCAGTTGGCCGACAAGGCTCACTACTTGCCCGATAACCGGGTCACTGGATTCGGTCAGGCGGTAATGGACCCAGCGGCCGGCCCGACGGTCATTCACAAGGCTGAGCTGTCTGAGCTTGCCCATGTGGCGGGAGACTGTCGGCTGCGGGACTTCCAGGATCTCGGTCAGGTCGCAGACACACAGTTCGCCCTTTGTCAACAGGACAAGCATGCGCAGTCGGATTGGCTCGGAGAGGGCCTTGAAGATATCGGCTTCGCGAGTCGCTATATTCATGTATGCGAATATATCAATATATTAGCTGAGCGCAATACGTAAAATATTCGTATTTTCGCTGCAAATATATCTCTTGGAAAAGCCGGATAAATACTGTATTATATCGCAGAGGGGACGGCCAATTGCAACCGGTTCGGTTGCCGTACAGAATCCGAGAAATCGGGATGATTTTTGGAACGAATCGGCCGGCCACGGTGTTTAACTCAGCAACGGCCTGAAAGCCGACAGAATTGGTCCACGTAATCAGTTCTGCGCTCGCTACTACCGATAATGATGAAAATCGACTCAAAGTAAATGACGATGAAATTTAACACCCGCAACCCGCAACCGCAGAACGAGGAGCTCCCCGGTATGAAAAAACTACTTACGCTCAGCATCGCGGCCTTCGCCCTGATGGCATTTATGGCCGCCCCGACCAGTTTCGCCTGCGGCGAGAAGGCTGAAAACGCCAAGACCGCCTCGGCCGAAAAGTCCTGTGACTCCAAAGCCACCACCGCCAAGTTAGCCTCCGCCAAGGACAAGACCTGCAGCGCCAGCAAGGCGACCATGACTTCGGCTGACAAGAAGGAATGCGCCAGCAAGGCCACCATGACTTCGGCCGAGAAGAAGGAATGCG
>CAZJCK010000005.1:36392-74736 GCA_964544635.1 uncultured Ignavibacteriales bacterium
AAGAAGGAATGCGCCAGCAAGGCCACCATGACTTCGGCCGAGAAGAAGGAATGCGCCGCTTTGTGCGCCGACAAGGCGACCGGCATGGCCAAGTACATTACTGAAGAACAGTGCCGCACCCTGTGCGCCCCGTACGGCGAGACCGCCACGGTCCGCATGGTGTCGATTGAAGGTATGACCTGTGGTGGCTGCGAAAACGCCATCAAGACCGCGCTGACCGAGATGGACGGCGTCTACAAGGTCGCCAAGGTTTGCCACGAGGCCGGTTTTGCCCTGGTCGTCGCTGACAAGAACTTGGTGCAGGACAATGTGCTGACACAGACTGTCGCCAATAAGGGCTTCAAGGCTGAGATCATCCCGGCTGCCGCCACGATGACTGCCGACAAGGCCGAAGGCGCCACCTGCAGTGGTAAGAAGGCCGAAGGTACGTCGGCCGCCGCTTACTAAGCTTAGCTGAGCGATCTGACGATATGAAAGCGGGAGCGTTGGCTCCCGCTTTTTTTGTGCCCGGAAGCGGCTGAATCGACTAAACGGGAGTAAAACCACTGTCGTTTAACCTGTGGAGATAGCAAGAGGTCTTGCCCTGAACCTGATCAAACGGCTACATTGCACCGTGCGCTTACGTCATTTCACAGCACTGCTGGGGCTGCTCATCCTGAGCGGCTCGGTTGAAGCGGCCCGTTTCGCCGGCGAGGCGTTCACCCTTGGCGTGGGCGGCCGCGGCCTGGCCATGGGCGGCGCCGTGGTGGCCGGACCGGCCGACGGTACCGCGTCGTATTGGAACCCCGCCCTGATGAACCGCTTGGACGGCCGTTACCTGTCGGCGATGCACGCCGAAACCTTCGGCTCCCTGCTTAACCATGACTTCGTCGGCTATGTCGATGCCCGCCCGGGTGGCGACGGATTCGTGCAGGCGTTCGGCTTCTATGTCTATTACCTCGGTGGTGGCGGCATCAACCTGACACGCCTCAACCCCAATACCGGCCGTCCGGAGGTCGAGCGCGAAGAATCACATGGTGATTACCTTGTCTCGGCGGCGCTGTCGGGAAGGCTGATGGATCGGATCGACATCGGTGCTACCGCCAAGATCATCTATCGTGACATCGGCACGGAATCGGGGTATGGTCTGACGCTTGATGTTGGTGCGCTCTACGATGCCACCCCGTGGGCGACACTCGGCCTGATGGTGAGCGATGTAACCACCGGCTTCATTCGTTACTCGGGTGGTTCGCTCATCCGGGATGAAGCGGGAGATTTTGAAAGCGACGCCAATACCGAGACGATCTACCCCACGGTGCGACCCGGCCTCCGGCTGCATCACGCCTACGACGACTTCACCGGATCGATCAGCTACACCGGTGACATCCGTTTCGAGAGCCTTGAGCGGACCGCCCAGTTGTGGAGCGGGCCGTTCTCCATGGATACCCACTATGGCGTCGAGGTTGGCTGGCGCGAGATGATTTTCGGCCGGGCCGGATTTGATATTGGTCGTTTCACTGCCGGCGGCGGCGTGATAGTTCGCGACATCACGGTCGACTTCGCCTACCTGCACGATGACGATTTCGACGGTACCTTTCGGGTCAGTGCCGGTTACCGCTGGGGCGACTGAGAATCGACCGCGTCGTCAGTGGGCCGCAACCAATTCCTCGGCATGGGCCTTTGCCCGGGGCCAGTAGATGTCGACGACGAACATGCCGCGCAGTTCATTGACATCATACCCCACCGCCTGATCGTCCGGATACTTCTTCTCCAGGATCGTCAACACCTCTTCACTCATGGTGGCCTTGTCGCCGTGACAGTTCAGGCAGAGCTGCATGGTGCGAATGGGGCGGTAGTAGTGGTAGACCAGCTCACCGTTATTTTTTGACCAGTAGTCGTAATGTTCGACCGGCACACTGCCGGTATCGGCGAACCTCGCCAGGATTTCGTACTGGGCGGAATCGACAGCGTTGTCGGGATTGCGGTTGCGGTCTGATACCCGGTTGATGCTCCAGACCTGGTCCATGGCGAACTCGCGGGTCAGTTCCGGCGCTTTCATCTGGCAGACTGAGATTGCGTTGGGCGGCCCGCCCTCGCTCATCGCCGCCATCAGTTCCTTCTTCAGTGAACGTCCATAATCGTCCACCAGCCGGGTCGCTGCCTGGAGCGCCAGTTCTGCCTCGGCCTTGCCGACCGGGGCGGTGTTTTGTCCTTCCTGGGAATCCCCGCCGCAGCCGGTAATCAGCAAGACGGCCGTCAGCCCGAATGAAACGATACCTCGCATGGCAACACCTCCATCTCAAGTGGTCCTGTCATACAATACGGACTTCAGCCGCCATGATGCAAGCTCTTGTGGCAGATTTAAAAGGCGAGGCCGACGTGGATATAGGTTTCGTCGATGCTCGGCTCGTCATCGGTCACGCCGTAACCGAATTCGATCGGGCCGATCGGGGAATCGACCGCCAGGTAGGCGCCAAAGCCGTTGCGAACATTGGCCAGCTTGATACTCTCAGTTTGGCCGTATACGTTGCCGATATCCCAGCGCAGCGACAGGAAGAGCCTGAGCGGCAGGCGGAAACGCAGCTCGTTGCTGATGAGGAAGAACTTGTCGCCGGCCAGTTGATAGGTGTTGTAGCCGGAGAACGAATGAGCGCCGCCGAGATAGAATTTCTCGGTGGGCGGCAGACCGGAACGGGACAGCCCGAGAGCAGCACGCGGGTGGTAGTTGACATCGCTGCCCAGCCGGATATACATCTCACCGGTTGAATAGAAACGGGTGTACTCGATGTCGCCGCCGAACAGCTTGCCGGCCAGGCGCAACTGCAAATGGTACTTGCTGCCGCGTTCGGGGAAGGGAATGCGGTCGAAGTTTTCAAGCAGCGACTCCAGCGTGATGAGGCGGAGGTTGTACTTGTCGGTATGGCGGCTGGAATGCAGCCGGGTTTCGATTTCCTCGAAAGCCACGCCGCCACTCACCTGTCCGAGCCGTGCAAGTTGCTGGCCGACAGTGAACTCGACACCGTCGGTTTTCTCCTTGCGACGATCGAACACATCACCATCGAGAGCATACAGGCTCCGAATCAGGCGGCTGTGATAAAAACGGAGCCCGGCTGTCAGGTAGGTCGACCAGATGCGGTTGGCCCGCAGGCCGGCATAGTAATGGCGGCGATCGGGAGAGTAGCGGCCGTGCAGCCGCGCCTCGATGCCGGCGCCAAGCAGGTTGTCATCGAGTATCGTTATGAACTCTTCAGAGTCGTAGTCGTCATGCCAGTGCCAGCCGAGTCGTACCTGGGTGTAGGCCTTTTCAGTGACGCGCAACTGCACCGTCGCATCACCGTCGGATCTCACCACATCGACCGTCACCCGGTCGAACAGGTCGGTACCGTACAGGTTGGACAATCCCCTCGTCGCTTTCTCGTTGGAGTAGGCCTGGCCCGGCTTGAGTGGAAAGTACGAACGGACATACCAGTCGGCGGTACGCTGATTATCCAGCACCACGACATTATCGATCACGGCCTCGTTGACCAGAATGGTGAGACGCTGCTGGTCGTAGTCGAAGTTGGCCGATTCAACGAAGGCGAGGTCGACACCGAGTCGGTGGTAAACTTCGACGATGCTGTCGAGTCCCGCCCGGATTCGGCTGCTGGTCAGGTACTCGGCGTCGCCGATTAAGAGGGCTGCCAGGCTGCTGTCATCGATTACGGTATTGTTTTCAAATGACAACTGGACCGCGTCGACGGCCAGCGACGGCCAGACGGTCAGTTCGAGGCTTGCCGAGGGAATCGCGGTATCGTTTTGCTGCTCCCAAATCAACGTGGCTTCGAGACGGAACAGGTCGTGGCGGACGCAGAGATTCTTGAGATACTGACCAAGCTGCCAGGTTGGCAGGGTCTGATCGGAGAGCCGCCGCCGGGCGTCGGCGACTACACCGTTGGTGGTGTCGGACGACTCGACGGCCGAAATGTGGACCAGGTCTTCGTCCTGGCGCCGCTCGATGCGTGCCCTGATCTCGCGGGCTGCTTCCCGTCCGGCCCGATAGCCGATGCCAATCAGGCTGTCCTTGTACTTGAAGTCGGTGGTGGTAAAGGTGCCCAGTTCCGGTTTTACCAGGTAGTCGGCGAGCGCGATCTGCTCGACCAGCTTGTTGTAGGTCATGATCGTGGTCACCTGGCCGGCCAGATCGAACGGTGTGCGGAGATCTTCTTTGGAGAGGAGTGGTGTGGCCGTGTTGACAGCCACAATGAACAGCCCGGAGTCGCTCATGGTGTGCGCGATATCGACCGGAATCGGATTGACAATGCCGCCATCCATGAGAATCTGTCCGTTCGTTTCCAGGCCGCTCAGCGCCAGCGGGAAAGCCACTGTCGCCCGCATGGCGTCGGCCAGCGAACCAGCGTCGAGCACGACTTCCTCACCCGACACGACATCGGTGCAGACCGTCTTGAACGGTATCGGCAGGCGGCTGAAGTCGCCCGCGGCGCGATAAGCGGCCTCGGTGGTCAGTGAGGTCAGCAGGGCGGTGAGACGTTGCGCCTGGGTGAGGGCTTGCGGTACCACCGGACGCAGATTGTTGAAGCGGATGGCGACCAGGTGCTGATCGCGGTCCTGCCTCTGGGTGAGGAACATCTGGCGGCGCGACGGTTCGCTTGAGAAAAGGCCGCGGAAATCGGTGCGCATGACAATCGCTTCTATTTCGTCGGCGGAGTACCCGGCCGAATAGAGGCCGCCGACAATGCCACCCATCGAAGTGCCTGCGATCGCCTCAATCGAAATCCCTGCCTCGTTAAACGCCTGCAGCACGCCGATAGTGCTCAGGCCGCGGGCGCCGCCTCCGGAGATGGCCAGGCCGATCGGGAAGCTGCGCGAAGTATCGGCGGGATCAGCGCCGTCGAGTCCGCCCACCACGATACGCTCGATCGGAGCCGACGAGGCCGGCGTCAGCCCGGTACTGCCCAGCAGGAGAATGACAAGCAGGGCAGTTTTCACTTGCCAACTATTCTGTCGGATCAAACCTTGCAACAAGAACGATGCCCTTCGAGGTGTACTCAATGTCGGTTACTGCTAAAGAAATAAAGATATTACGATCACTCTCAACAAAAAAGGGTCGTCGCGAGCAGTCGCAGTTCGTCGCCGAAGGCGTGCGCCTGCTCGAAGAGGCCTTTCGTTTCGGGTTTCTGCCGGGTCGGCTGTATGCCAACCCGTCGAGCCTCACCGATCGCGGCATCGAACTGACCAAACGAGCGCAGCGCCAGAACATATCAGTTTTACAACTGAACAGTCGTGATCTCGCAAAAATCAGCGACACCGAAACAAGCCAGGGCCTGCTGGGCGTTTTCGACATGCCGTCGACGACCCTGGCCGAACTTTCGGCCACCGGGCCTCGTACCGTATTGGTGTGCGATCGAATCAGCGATCCCGGCAATCTCGGCACCCTGATTCGTGCCGCACTGGCCTTCGGCTTTCAGGCGGTCGTTTTGACCGCCGGTTCGGTCGAGCCGTTTGCACCCAAAACGGTTCGCTCGTCAGCCGGCGCCGTCTTTGGGCTGCCGGTCGTACTGGCAAACACCGAGGATCTGCTGGGCTGGGTCGAGACATCCAACGCCCTGCTGGTAGCCTCGGATGCCGCTGCGCACAAGGAGCTGGACGGTACCATGCTGGTCGGGGAGCGCCCGGTAGTGCTGGCGATTGGCTCGGAGGCGGAGGGGCTGGACGAGGTCATCGGTGACAAGGCGAGCGTGCGCTGCCGTATTGCTCACCAGCCGACCGTGGAGTCGCTCAACGCCGCCATGGCCGGATCGATCCTGATGAAACAAGTGTATGACATTCACGAGGCCCGAAGATGAAGATACTGCCGGCTACCACTCTTGCACTGCTGCTGACCGTCTGCCTCGGCATTGACTCCGGCCTGGCACAGGCCGTGGAAGAAATCGACGACGGCCTGTTTACGACGCGTGAGCTGTCACTTAAAGAAACCTATGGCCGCGGTGATCGCCTGGTGATACAGTCGGTTGAGTCGCTGCGCGGCACCATTCGCGTTGTCGCTGACGAGGTCAGCGACATCCGGGCCGATTATACCAAACAGGCCAGGGCGGCCAACCGATCGCTGGCCATCGACTATATTGACCGCATCGGGGTAACGTCGACGCCGACACCGACCGGCGCCGAAATCAGTCTCCGCGCGCCCAACCCGCCACCGTGGGAGGTCGATCGCGATGCCGGTATGGTCGTGATCGACGTGGTGGTGCCGCTCAACAGCTCAATCGAGATTAACGCCCGCCTGTTCGATGTCGAGATTGTCGGACCGCTGGCCGAAGTCAGCGTGATGGAATCGCTCGGACGCATCAAGGTGCAGGGGGTGACGCGTCGGCTCGATATCGCCACCGCCAACCGTCGGGTGACGATTGAGGATGTGACGGGCGACGTGTTCGTGACCACGTCCAACTCGCTTCTGGAAGCGTACAACGTGCAGTGTGATTCAGGACGGCGGGCCGACTTCCGCAACGACGAAGGCGACATTCGGATTGAAACGTTCTCGGGCGAAATGACGGTGCGCAATTCGTACGGCCGAATCGACCTGACCGGGGTCAGCCTGCTCGGCAGCCGCAATCTCGTCCGAAGCGCCTACGGGCCGATCTATCTCGAACTGATCGATATAACCGACGCCCAGATAAAGCTGTCCAATCGCCAGGAAGATATCGAAGTTGAGATGCCCGAGGATCTGTCGGTTGTCTTGTCGCTGGCGGTGGAGGAGGACAGCCGTATCGAAGTATCGAACTTCACCATGCAACCGGAGCTGATCGAGCGCAACCGCCTGAGCATGATTGTCGGCGGCTCGGAATCGTTGATCAGCGGGTCGGTCAGTGGCAAGGGGAACATTTTTGTACGGGGCTATTCACGAAAGGAGTAATCGTGCGACGGTTTGTTTTTGGACTTCTGCTTCTCTTCGCTTCTACTTCGGCAACCGTTGCCCAGCGTATCCCGATACCCGACGGTGTGTTTTATTACCAGCCGGCGTCGACGGTCTTCGGCGGTGAGGCGGCCTGGGTCAATCCGGCCGGCCTGGCGCGCTACCATACTGCCGGCTACCAGCTCATGGGTGAAATGAATGATTACCGTGATGGATTGAGCTGGGGCGCGTTGTTGCACCGCGAACGCCTGGCCGTGGCCTACCGGCAGGTCGACAACGTCGGCCTGCCCGACTTCAAAGAATGGCTCGGCGCCGGGGCCCTTTCGATGGGGCAGCTGTCGGTGGGCGGATCGTACCGATACTTCACCGACGGTCCCTCGCCTTACCACAACCGTCACTACTGGAATGTCGGCCTGATGCTGACGGGGACCGGCCGGTTCAGCATGGGCGCCGTGTTCTCAAATCTCAACCGCGGCAAGATCATGAGCACGCGGACGGAGACGGAGATGCGTTACTCGCTCGGTTACCGGCCCTCGGGCCAGCGCGTTACGATTGCGGCCGACATGCTGATGTCGACCGGTCAGTCTATTGGCGACGCCGACTTCGTCTATCACGTCGAGGCGATGCCGTGGACCGGCTTCTATGTCAATGCCTTCGCCGATCACGACGGCACCCTGCAGTTCGGGGTGCGCGCCAATTTCGCCCGATACTTTCTTGGCGGCCGCTCCACCTTCAGCAAGGGAGACCACGCCCGTTCGCTCTTGTTCCTCGGTGCGACCTCGGGGCGCCAACCTTCGCTGATCGACGAACAGAAGCGACGCCTCAGTATGTCGATGAGCGGTGGCATCGAAGAGAATCCGGAGCAGCCGATCTTCGGCCCGCGCCGTACTGCGTTCCTCGAAGTGATCGAGGAGGTGTACCGCGCCGCCGATGACCCGTCGATTTCGGAGATGCTCCTTAAACTGCGCAACTTCGGCATCGGCTTCGCCCGGGCCCAGGAGTTGCGTGAGGCCCTGCTGTACTTTCGCGCGCAGGGTAAGAGTATTGTCTGTCATGTCGAGTCGCCGACCAATCTTTCATACTACGTCGCGAGCGCTACCGACTCGATACTGATTCCGCCGGTATCGCAGCTCAACCTGGTCGGGTTGCGCGCCGAGTTGACGTTCTACGCTGAAACTCTCGAAAAACTCGGCGTGAAACTCGACATGGTGCGTATTGGCGATTACAAGTCGGGCACCGAACCGTGGACCCGATCGTCACCTACCGACGAGTATGCCGCTCAGATCAATGCCATGCTCGATGACTGGTATGCACAGTTTACCGGGGCCATTGCCGCCGGTCGCGGGTTGACGGTTGACTCGGTCAAGTCGATTATCGACAACGGGCCGTTCACGTCGGCCGAGGCGCTTGAGTATGGCCTGGTTGACGGTCTGAGCTACCGCGATCGGCTGAAAGAGAATGAATTCGTGCGCGGCATGCCCGAGGTGTCGTTTCACGGTTACCGCCGTGATACCCTGCTCAACGACGGCTGGCCGGCCGAGCCGATCATCGGCGTGGTCGTGGCTGATGGAGAAATCGAACAGACGGCAGGCGGTTTTTTCGATTCCGAGGACTATGTCACGCCGTCGCTGATGAAGCGCGGATTCGGCCAGGCCACGGCCGAACCGATGCTGCGGGGGTTAGTCCTGCGAATCGATTCGCCGGGCGGACGGGCGCTGGCGGGCAACGAGATCTACCACGACATGGAAAAGCCAGCCAAGAAGTACCCGCTGGTAACGTCGATGTCCAACATCGCGGCATCGGGCGGCTACCACATTGCCATGCACTCGAAGAAACTGTTCGCGAGTCCGTCGACGGTAACCGGATCGATCGGCATTTACGGCGGCAAGGCCGACCTGAGCGGGCTGTATGAGAAGATTGACCTCTACAAGTACCTGTACAAGCGGGGCGAGTTCGCGGGCATGATGTCGCAGTCGCGGCCGTTTACGGAGGCGGAGCGTGAGAAGTACCGGGAGCACCTGTTCGCGTTTTACGATCACTTCATCGGCCTGGTAGCCGAAAACCGCGGGCTTGAGAAGGACTCCATCGATCAGATCGCGCGCGGCCGCACCTTCACCGGCGAAACCGCTCGTCAAATCGGACTGGTCGATTCGCTGGGAGGGATACACCAGGCCATACAGTACATTGCCGATACTGCCGGCCTCGATTCGTATCGTGTCTGCATCTATCCCAGGCGCACTACGTGGTTCCGTTTGCCCGGCGTGTCGGTAATGAACCTGGTGACACGGGCGTTTGGCGGCAGCGAGGCCGTGGTCTATGAACTGGAACGAATCAAGTTGCCGGAAGTGGACGGTTTGATGGCGCGGCTGCCGTATGACATCGTTGTCGAGTAGTGCGAGAGATTCGGCGCAGAGTATAACGAAAAAGGCCCGCCGAAGCGGGCCTTTCGTGTATGAGAAGAGAGACGATACAGACGGATTAGTTGAACTTGTAGACGCCGACGTGCTCCTGATGCCAGCCGGTGCGGATAAACACGCGCACCATCGGCGTACCCGGAGGCAGGTTGGCCGGATCATCGAGATCAAAGTCGTAGGCCCAGTCACGGTCGGGCGGATCGTAGTATGAACTGCCCCAGATGCCGGTCGCCTGCTGTGAGTAGAACAGGTTCACCATCGAACCGCGCCACTCGAATTCGACGCCACTCCAGGTCTCCAGGAATCGCGGCAGGTTCTCGAAACCGCCGTTATAGTTCGTCGACGTCGTTTCAACGTTGCCGGCGATCATCGAAGCATTGACAGTGGTCTGAGTAGCAGGACGGCTCGACTTGGACAAGGTGCTGTTGGCGTCATTCCAGTTATTCGAGAGGATGGTGATGGCGTCGGCCATCAACGCCGCGGGCTTCTTATTGACGGAATTGAAATCTCCCTCGACATAGAGCGGGTTGGCCGAGGCAATCGTCAGGCCGGTATCTATTTGCGCACCGTTCTTGATGCGCAATGCCGGGAAGTTACCGGCTACATCCTGCGAGAAGTACATGATACCATTGGTCGGTGCGTACGGCGTACTGTACAGGGCGTTGATGTCGACATCGATGGCATCGACGTTTTCGCCTTCACGACCGTCGTAGAATGTTGTCGTACTACCGGTAATCACACCGGCGGTCTGGAGGTCGGAGGTGACATTCTGCCACAAGCCGCCAACCTGGTAGAACCAGTCACCGTTGATATACTTTAGACCGGCATTGTGCTCATACGAATCGGAGTTACCGCCGGCCGCCGGTTCGATGATCTTGTGCTCGTCACCGGTAGCGCCGAGCGGCAGGTGCAGTGAGCGGGCGCCGTGCGTCGAGTCCTGCACACGACCGTCCCACCGAGCCACCGACGAATCATACCAGTGGGCGTCGGACGATTCCAGCCAGTCGGAACCATCGGCCATCGAAACGTAGTTGCCGGAGGCATCTTTAATCATAATGTCGCCACTGCCGACCGAGCCAGGTCCCTTGCGACCATGGATGATGTGTCCCGAGGCGGTGACATAACTATCAATATAGAGCGAGTTGTTGGACTGGATATACAGGTTGCCGTTGGAGTGGACGCGTCCCAGCAGGGTCATGTCCGGTCCCGGCGCAATCTCCAGGTCTTCACCGTAGAAGACGGCGAACTGGAAGATCGGCACCAGCGCGGCCTGGAAGGTCTGGGCCAGGGTCATGCTGGTGTTGTCGGCCGTGTTGTCGGCGGTCGCCCTGAGGTCGTACTCTTTGACGAGGGCATTGAGTCCGGCCAGGGTGCCGGTGCTGAGCACTTCTTTCTGGGCCGGTCCGAGGTCGACGGTCGTAAAGTTGACCGAAAAGCCATTGACACTGTCGGCGCCGACGGGCATTGTGGTCGGCGGCGCGCCAGTGGTATCGTAGGCCTGCTGAATCTTCGCGGAGGCATATTCAAGGCCGGCCTCGGCGGCATAAAAGGCGCGCATCTCGCGCAGCTCGTTGCCGGCGATCTGGACCTCGTCGTCGGATGTCGTCAGCGCCGCCAGCCCGATCAGCGTGAGCATGCCGACCATAATCAGCGCCAGCAGGGCTGCGAATCCGCGTTCGTTCGATAGTATTCGTTTCATGACTGCCTGCCTTCTTAGTGATCAATATTACGGGTGTAGACACCCGAATTGTAGGTGCGGAACTGGTATGGACTATTGGTATCTTCGGGGTCAGGGTTCTTGGACCGTCCCGTAATCGACACCAGTACCTGGCGAACATTCTCGACCAATCCCGGCGTATCCATGAGGGCGCCGCTCTTCATGCGATACTGAAACTGCAGATCGGTGATGTCTTCGGCATAGATCTGCGGACTCTTACCCATGTATTCGATCATCAACTTGGGATGGTTGGGATCGGTTGTATTGTCGATGAAGAACTTGGCGCGGGTCAGCCCGAGCACCAGCGAGTTGGCGCCATAACGTCGCGACAACACACTGGAGGCGTGTTCAAGACTGTTGGTACCGTTTTGAACCGCCGAAATCTCGAACCACTCGCCCACTCCCGAGTCCGGCTCCACGATGTAGGCCCACTGGCCGTCATAGAAGCAGGAGGGGCTGGTGCCGCATTCAAGGGGAGAGGAGGTGGCCGGCATGGGTGCCGCCAGGTAGGTGTCGCAGCCGGTGGCGAGGAAGTTGAGCACGATGGTGTCCGGATTGGTGTCGTATGCTTCGATGGCATCCAGCGTGTTCGGTACTTCATGTCCGGCCATGCGGAGCTGGCGGGTCAACTCGTCGATACTGGCGCGGGCCGACTGCTGAATGGTGGAAATGTCATCCTGTGCGATGTAGTTCTTGTGCTGCACAACATAGGCGCGCAAGACAGCGGTAGTAATGACTCCCATTATCGCCAGGGCAATCAGCACCTCCAGGATCGAGGCGCCTTTTATGGATCGCAATGCTCGTATCATTCGTTTCATGGTTTTCACCTATCTCATCAAATGGAATCAGTTCGGACATATGCGACCATGGTATCGGACTGGGTATCACCTCGTACCGATTCCCAGCGCACGTTGATCTCGACCTCGCGCAGGAAATTGGCGGCCTGGCTGATATTCCATTCACGCAGTGTACCATTGACCGTATCGGAGCCGTTCATGGCGCTGTTGAGATCGGGATAGCTGCGCAGCTCCTCAAACTTCTCCTGCATAAGCTGGGTGGCTATCGTGGTCTTGTTCGACCAGTCGTTGCCGTCCAGGGCCACCATCGCCATGTTCAGAAGGACCAGCAGGGCCATAGTGAGGATAATCATGGCGATCATCACTTCCAGCATGGAGAAACCGGAGAGATCGGTCAGTCGCTTCATCTTTCGGGTCAGATATCGTTTCATGGGCGTATTCCTTGTTTTGCTGGAGAGTGGAGTAAAAACTGTGCCGTGCCTCCGTCGGGCTATTCGGAGTGAACTGTTTGGTCGCTTTTATGTTGTTCATTTGCAGGCGGTTGCGAGATTCGAGCTGAGCCCAAAAAGATGATCGGGCGGACATGAAACCCAGCCTGCAGGTTCGGTGTTACACTAACCTGTCCAACAAGGTATGGGGCAGAGCCTATACAATCAGCCCGTTTCGGCGGCGCCGCGGCGATTTCGTCGCTGATAGCGACATGCTTGTGTGACAGCAACTTATGAGGTACTATTGAGCAATGAACAGACAGACGATTCAAGGAGGTATTGCCGGTGGCCAAGGCATCTGAGATCTTCGTAGAGGCGCTCGAGCGCGAGGAGGTGAAGTTCATTTTCGGGGTCCCCGGTGAAGAAAACATCGACTTTCTCGAAGCTGTCCGTCAATCCAATATCGAATTCGTTTTGACCCGCCACGAACAGGGGGCCGGGTTCATGGCCGATGTCTACGGTCGCCTGACCGGCAAGGCCGGTGTCTGTCTTGCCACCCTTGGACCGGGTGCGACCAATCTGTTAACGCCGGTGGCCGACGCCAATCTCGACCATGCCCCCCTGGTTGCCATCACCGGCCAGGCTGATACCACCCGGATGCACAAGGAGTCGCACCAGTTCATCGATATCGTCCAGATGTTCCACCCGGTCACCAAGTGGAATACTCGAATTGTCCGTCCCGACTTCGTCACCGAGGCGGTACGCAAGGCGTTCAAGTTGGCCGAGGCGGAGAAGCCGGGCGCCACGCACCTGGAGTTTCCTGAGGATGTCGCCGGCGAGGAGTGCAAGAGCGCCGAGTTTTTCGAGGTCCGCAAGGTGCGACGTCCGGCGCCCGACTACAAGGCGGTCAACCGGGCGATCGAACTGATCGCCGAGGCGAAGAAGCCGCTGGTTTTGGCAGGCAACGGCGCCATTCGCAAGCGTGCCACCAAGCAGCTCCGTATCATGCTCAACAAGACCAATTTTCCGGTCTGTAATACATTCATGGGCAAGGGTGCGGCCGGGTATCAATATGACTACAACCTGTTCACCATCGGTCTGCAGGCGCGTGACCATGTCACCTGCGCCTTGGAAGAGGCCGACCTCATTATATGTGTCGGGTATGACATCGTCGAATACTCGCCACGATTCTGGAATCCCGACGGCAAGAAGAAGATTATCCACATCGATTTCGATCCGGCCGAGGTTGATTACTGGTATCATCCGGAGGTCGAGTTGATTGGCGACGTTGCCTCTACCTTGTGGGAGCTGAACGAACGGATCGGTGACGATTTTGACAGGAGTCGCGGCGAGTTCGCACGCAAGCACCGTGAGCGCATCCTCGAAGATCTGCACGAGTTTGACAACAGCACCGACTTTCCGTTCAAACCACAGAAAATCCTGCACGACGCCCGCCAGGTGCTGGGGGACGACGATATCGTGATCAGCGATGTGGGCGCGCACAAGTTGTGGGTTGCCCGCATGTTCATTGTCCACCAGCCGAACACCTGTCTCATCTCCAACGGTTTCGCCAGTATGGGAATCGCCCTGCCCGGCGGTATCGCCGCCAAGCTGGTGTATCCCGACCGCAAGATACTGACCATTTCCGGCGACGGCGGTTTCCTCATGAATGTGCAGGAACTCGAAACGGCGGTGCGTTTGGGTACGCCGACGGTCAACATGGTGTGGTCCGACGGTACCTTCGGGCTGATCGAGTGGCACCAGGTGAAGAAGTTCGGCCAGGCGTTCGGCACTCGCTTCGGAAATCCCGACTGGATACAACTGGCTGAGTCGTTCGGCGCCGTGGGCATGAAAGTTGAGAAGGGGCAGGATCTGCAGGAGGTACTCAGGGAAGCGTTCAAGCAGGACAAGCCGGTGGTGGTCGACTGCCCTGTCGACTACACCGAGAACATCCGCCTGACCAAACGTCTGGGCAAGCTGGTTTGCCCTATATAGAAACTGAGAATGATACAATACTATTGTCATAGCGATGGAGAGGAGCCGATTCGATGGCCGTAAAGAAGTATAAGCTGTATCTGGGCGGTAAGTGGGTCGACCGGAAGGACCGGATCGAGGTCACCAATCCCTATTCGGGAAAGAAAGTGTACGATGTCGCCAAGGCCTCTAAAGCCGACTTCACCAAGGCAATCGATGCCGCGGAAGCAGCATTCAAGAAGACCCGCGAGCTGCACTCCTACGAGCGCGAGCGGATCCTTTTGCAGATATCCGAGATGATTGACAAAAACAAGACCAAGCATGCCGAGGCGATGGCGGCCGAACTGGGCAAGTCGCTCAAGGACAGTATGACCGAGGTGGAACGAGCGGTCGGCGTGTTCAAGGCGTCCGCCGAAGAAGCCAAGCGCCTCAACGGCGATATCGTCGATCTCGACTGGTCGGAAGGTTCCGAGGAACGGTTCGGCCTGGTGCGGCGCTACCCCAAAGGTGTGCTGGCCGGTATCTCGCCGTTCAACTTCCCGCTCAACCTGGTGGCGCACAAAGTCGGGCCGGCGATTGCCTCGGGTAACACCATCATCATCAAGCCGGCCTCGAACACGCCGGTATCGGCGCTGATGCTGGCCGAGGTCATCGACAAAACCGACCTGCCCAAGGGCGCGGTGTCGGTCCTGCCGGCGTCGGCGAGCGATTCGTCACCGCTTCTGGAGGATGAACGAGTCAAGCTGATCACGTTCACCGGCTCGGCCAAAGTCGGCTGGTGGATCAAACAGAATGCCGGCAAGAAAGAAGTGGTGCTGGAGCTCGGCGGCAACGCCGGGGTGGCGATTGCTGACGACGCCGACCTGGAGTGGGCGGCGCAGCGCGTCACCAAGGGCTCGTTCTCTTCGGCCGGACAGAGTTGCATCTCGGTCCAGCGGGTGTTCGTCCACGAAAAGGTGTACGACAAGTTCCTGAAGATGTTCACGGCCAATGTCAAGAAGCTCAAGGTGGGTGATCCGCTCGACCCGAACACCGATATCGGTTCGATGGTCGACAAGGCGTCGGCGGAGGAAACGCTGAAGAACATCGAAGCGGCAAAGAAACAGGGCGCTAAAGTCGTTACCGGCGGCAAGCTCAAGGGCGCGCAACTCGAGCCGACCGTCCTGACCGACACCAAACTGAGTATGACGATCTGCTCCGAAGAAGCGTTCGCGCCGATCGTCAACGTGATGAAGTACAAGAGCTTCGAGAAGGTGGTCGATGAGATCAACGCCACCGATTACGGCCTGCAAATGGGCTGCTTCACCAATCGCATGAAGGACATCATGTATGCCTTCAAGTATATCGAGTCGGGCGGTATCGTCATTAATGATGTACCCACCTACCGTGCCGACCACCAGCCGTACGGCGGTATGAAGGACTCCGGCCTGAAGCGCGAGGGTATTCGGTATACCATCGAGGATATGACCGATATCAAGATTCTGTCGGTGAACATGAAATACAAGCAGACGCAGTAGCTGGTGCAGCGCAACAGAGTTTCATCGGCGTCGCCGTACGAGATCAAGTACGGCTTCTCCCGCGCCGTGCGCCACGGCAATCAGATTTCGGTGGCAGGCACGGCGCCGATTGGGCCGGACGACGAGACGTTTGCGCCGGGCGACGCCTTCCGGCAGGCGGAGCGGTGTTTCGAGATCATCATTCGGGCGGTTGAAGAACTGGGGGGAAAGGTGGGTGATATCGTGCGTACCCGCATGTACATTGTCGACCCGTCGGATGCCGATGCCGTCGGACGTGCCCACGGTGCGATGTTCGGGGAGATCCGTCCGGCCGCAACGATGGTCGTGGTTAAGGAACTGCTCTCGGTTGACTGGCGGGTGGAAATCGAGGCCGACGCCGTGATCGGCTGATACAACCGGAAATTCTTCACATAAGGGATAGTGCAGCATGCAGTTTGGAGCACATGAATCGATCGCCGGCGGAGTGTTCAATGCCATCGAGCGGGGGAAAAAGGCCACCTGCGACACCATCCAGATGTTCAACAAGTCGAATAACCAGTGGCGCGCCAAAAAGATCACGGCCGATGAACTGGACAAATACTTTGCAGCGATTGACGAGACCGGCGTGACGGTATCGACTTCGCACACCAGCTACCTGATAAACATCGCCTCACCCGACGAGCAGCTCAGCGAACGTTCCTACCGCGCTCTTAAAGAGGAGATGGAGCGGTGCAACATGCTGAAGATCCCCAACCTGGTCATGCATCCAGGGTCGCATGTGGGGAGTGGCGAGGCTGTCGGTATTGGCGAGATCATCAGGAATCTCAACAAGCTGTTCGATGAGCTTGAGAAAAACGAGGTTACTTTGTTGCTCGAAACGACGGCCGGTCAGGGGTCAAACCTCGGCTACAGCTTCGAGCAGCTTGCTGCAATGATTGACGGCGTCGAGGACAAGAGTCACATCGGGGTGTGTCTTGACACATGTCATGTCTTTGCCGCCGGCTATCCGATCAGCGATCCGAAAGACTACAAGAAGACCATGAAGCAGTTCGATGACATCATCGGACTTGACTACCTGCGAATTATCCACGCCAACGATTCCAAAAAGGAATTCGGTTCCAAACGTGACCGTCACGAGCACATCGGCGAGGGTCACATCGGTCTGGACGCCTTCCGGAACTTCGTCAACGACAAGAAATTGACCGATGTACCGATGATCCTGGAGACGCCCAAGGGGGACGACCTGGTCGAGGATATCGAGAATCTCAAGCGCCTGCGCTCGCTGGTGAAGAAATAGCGCTTTTTGTAGCGGCGGATGTCTGCCGCTCGTCATACCACTGATCCCGCCTGTCACAAACAAGGGGCGCGTGGTCCCTCTTGCCTCACATCTGTGCAACCCGCCGGCATGGAAGACCGTAGTTCACGGCATACGTCGGCAGGGAACCGGCTCGACGCATACGAGCTGATGCCGACTGCTGAAGCGATGTTGAACGGGCACTGAATCAAAGCACTCTTGGGAACCAGTTGCGATTGGAGACATTGGTATGGTGGACTGTTCACGCACGGGTAAATCACTTGCATTATCAGCGGTCATTCTACTTCTGGCGGTGCCGGCGGTGCTGCAGGCGCATGACAAGATCCCGGATGACCTGCGTACGACTACTGCCGTTCGTACCACGGCCGCGATTGACATCGACGGACGGCTCGACGAACCGGCGTGGGAAAGCATACCGGTAGCCTCGGGCTTTCGCCAGATCGAGCCGGACGACGGGGTACCGTCAACCCAAAAGACCGAGGTTCGGTTCCTGTATGATGATGCGGCGGTGTATGTCGGCTTCACCTGTTACGATTCGGAGCCGGACAAGATCATTGGCCAGATCACGCGGCGCGACCGCTACACCGAATCGGATATGGTATCGGTGCGCTTCGACTCACACCATGATCATCAGACGGCCTATTACTTTTCGGTCAACGCCGGCGGCGTGCAGCGCGATATCCTGCTGTACAACAACACCTGGTCCGACTCCGACTGGGATGCCGTGTGGGAGGCGAACGTACAGCGCACCAGTTTCGGCTGGACAGCCGAGTTTCGCATCCCCTATTCGGCGCTGCGCTTCACCGAGGCTGAGGAGTATACGTGGGGTCTGGACATGACGCGGTACATTCCGCGCAACGACGAAACTGTCCGCTGGCAATGGGTATCGAACGAAGAGCAGGGGGGGGTGTCGCGCTACGGTCATCTGGAGGGCATCAAGGGGATCTCACCGCCGCGCCGCCTCGAAGTGAAACCGTATGCGGTGTCGTACGGTATCGACGAACCGTCCTCGGCAGGTAATCTCGACGGTCGTGACTACATTTCCGACATGGGCGCCGATGTCAGCTATGGCCTGTCGTCGGCGTTCACCCTCGATGTCGCGATCAATCCCGACTTCGGCCAGGTAGAATCGGATGAAGCGGTGCTCAATCTGGGGACGTATGAGACGTTCTTTCCGGAGAAGCGACCGTTCTTTCTTGAGGGCCGCGAGATCTACAGTACCCAGTTTTACAATCAGTTTTACAGTCGCCGTATCGGCCGCACGCCGCGCAACGATCCGGATGATGTCGACTATTACACCGACTACCCGAACAACACCACTATCCTCAGCGCCGCCAAGCTGAGCGGCAAAACAACCTCCGGTACCTCCATTGGTATCCTGAACGCGACGACGGAACGCGAGAGTGCCCGGTATCGCGGCGGCGACGGTTTTGATCACTCGGCAGTTGTCGAGCCGCTCGCCAACTATACGGTCGCCCGAATCAAACAGGACTTTGGCGGCAATTCGTATGTCGGGGGTATGTTTACGTCGGTCCTGCAGGAAGAGACCGATAACGCCTATACCGGTTCGGTCGACCTGAAGATGAACATGCTGGATGACATGTTTCAATTGGCCGCAGCCGCGATCGGGACGCACAACGGCCCGGATCAGAACGGCGGTTCAGCGTCGGCCAGCCTCAACAAGGTAGGCGGCAAGGTGCTGCGGGGTAACATCTTTATCGACTACTATGACAACGAGGTCGACTACAATCGGCTCGGCTACCTCAATCGCAACGGTTACTGGGGGATATCGACGTGGCAGCAGCTTTACAGCAATAAGACGGTCGGTCCCGTTCGCTACGCCAACGTCAATTTCAACGGCTGGTACAACGAGTTGTTGGGCGGGCGACGTTTCTGGAATGGCGGCAATGTGAACACCAACATGCAGTTCACCAACAACTGGTGGTTCTGGGGTGGCGTCGGATTCGGCAACCAGGAGGCCGACGATCGCGAGACACGCGGCGACGGCTTGTGGCTCAAGCCGTCACGCACCAACTACTGGGTCGGTGGTCGCACCAATTCCTCGGCGCCGATCGACCTGGAGTTGTCGACAAGCGGCTCCACGGAACGTGCCGGTAATTCGCGCTGGTACAATGTATGGGTAAACATGCGCCCGATGTCACGTCTGGAAGTGTCGGTGGGCACGCGGCTCGGTGACGGTAACCGCGAACTGTACTGGGTTGGGGAACATGAGCCGAGCGGCGATCCGGCGTTCGGTCATCTCGACCAGAACATTGTCGATATCAACACCCGCGGGCTGTACTCGTTCACCCGCAACCTGACCATTCAATGGTACACCCAACTGTACTTCAGTGCTGGAGAATATGCTGATGACTACCGGCGCCTGATCCACGAGGCGGATGTTTCGACCGTGATACCATCCGACCAGATCGACTTCTCCCGCGCCGACTTCAACTACAAGGCGTTCAATGTCAACCTGGTGCTGCGCTGGGAATATCGCCCGGGTTCGACCATCTATGCTGTCTGGACGCAGGCGCGCAACGGTTACCACGAGGATTTCGGCGACTTCCGGTTCTCACGCGACTTCGACGACCTGTTCGAGGCGCCGCATACCAATACCTTTCTTGTGAAGGTCGATTACTGGTGGACCATTTAGTTGCATGCTGCAACTCCCGCAGCGACGCAAAACGGCCGGCATAACTGCCGGCCGTTTTGTATATCAATGAGTCGGTTGCGAGCCGGGCTGCTTATTCGTCGGACTCCTTCTCGTGCTTCTTCTCGGAGTGCCCGTCGTCGTCCTCCTCAGTCTTGAACTCTTCCATCCACTTCTTCATCTTCTTGGCCAGCCCCGGGATGGCGTCGATCATGCCCTCCCATTTGTGCTTGGAGACCGGCAGCAATTTGGGACCGTCGGGATCGAGAATAATAAAAGCGATCGGCTGAATTTTAGCGCCGCCGCCGCCACCGCCGCCGAAACCCTGGCCCTCGGTTGATTTTTCCCCCTGGCCACCGCCGGCGCCGAAACCGACTGAGATCTTTACGACCGGGATGACGGTCTGGTTGCCGACGGTTATCGCTTTGCCGATGACGGCTTCTGAAGTTGCAATCTCTTTTAGTTCGCCGACAACGCCCTTGAGTACGTCTACTACGTTATTTGACATCGTCTGCTCCTTTCTTTTTTCCTATCGCCAGACGAATTAGTTCTCTTAACGGTAAATCCCACAAAAACAACAAGGTCGAGCCGACCAGTCGGTAGAGCGGCAGTGCGACTCCAATGCGAAACGAACCGCTCAGGGATTGACCGGTAAAGTCCGGAGAGTATTTAACATGGCGCCGTACAAACGGTACTGCGCCGGAAACGGCCTGAAAATAACCATACGCCTGACCGGTCTGGTCAGGCTCCTCGAAGCCGCCGCGGATGCGAGCCTCGAGATGTTCCACGCGCGTGCCGCGGAACAGTCGCATCAGGTAGCGACCGGTCGCTTTGGTCGAATGCGAAAACAGCCGCCAGGCCGGTTTCAGGCCGGACGGTAAGCGGAAGCGTCGCCTGCGGCGCGCCGCCGCTGCGGTGTCGGCAGCTTCGTGGGGCTTCGCCCGACCTTCGTCAAAGCTATCGCCGGGGCGATCGGCATCGCTCTCCCGCTCTTCGACTGCCGGCTCGGCAGGTTTGATATCCGCTTCGGTTTCCTCATCCTCATCCTCATCGTCGTCACCGACTGCCTGTACTTTGAAGCTGCGCAGATTGAAGCCGAACAGCCGGAACTTGCCGACACCGCTGTCGAAGTCGATGAACGGCCCGGACCGTCCCAGCCCGAAGAACACAGTCTTGCGTTCTTCCGATAGTTCGAGGTGCACACGCAGCCGCAGCGCGAGGACGGCTGCGGTCAACAGGATAAGGATACCGATGATTAGCAGGAGAATATCCATCATTACCAATATAGTATCGGCAGATGGCGCGGGCTACCCCTTTATAAAATGGGCATTTAGCGATTGAGGCCGAATTCCTCCCACAAAAGGGTTGGCGGCACCGCGCCCTGTCGCAGCAATCGGCTGTGAAAGTCGCCAAGGCTGAAGGTATCCCCGTCGGCGCCGCGAACGGCCTCGCGCAACAGGTCGATTTCCAATTTACCCAGCAGGGCGGCCGTGTGCACACCGGGGAAGAGGGCTGCCCGGGTAACGCGCTGGGCCATCAGGTCGCGCATCGAGCCGGTCTCGACATTGAGCATCGCCATGACTTTTTCGATCGCTTCGTCGAGCGTCCACTCCTCGCGGTGCATGTACACCTCGGCGGTTACGAGCACGGCGCGCATCCGCAGTTCATCGAGATAGGCCAGCCAGAGCGCCGGGTCGGTGTCGCCGTGGAAGCCGGGACGGTTGACCATCTCCTCGCAGTACAGCGCCCAGCCGTCGATCAGCATCGGTGACTGCAGCCACTTTCGAAAGTCATCGTTGCCGGCCCGCGCCCATTCGGCCTGGGTGTGCTGGCCGGGATAGGCCTGGATAGCGGCATTGATGCGGAAACCGCGACGGTGCACATAGCGGTAGCGCAATTCGAGCTGACGTTCATCAAGCTGTTCCGGCAGCGGCCGTACCCAGACCATTGCCTGCGCCCCGCCTGAGAAGGGCGGGATCGGGACATAGGTCGTGTTGTTCACCAGGACCCGCAAATAGGACGGCGTTTCGACCACGACAATCGAATCGAGTGTCGGCGGCAGCGAAACGATATCTTTGGCGATTGTTTCCTGGTGTGCCTGTTCGGTTTCCCATTGGTAGTACGCCAGCACGTCGCTGCGACTGAAGCTCGGCGGCACAAAAACATCGTCGCGTCCGTTCTGATGCTGCTCCTCGAAGTACATGGCGTAATCGTCGTACTCCGCCTGGTAACGCTCGACCAGCAAAGCCGAGAGCGCAAGGAGCGAGTCGCTGTCGAAGCCGAGGAAGAGATGCTCTTCGAGGAGTTCGTCGAAACGATCCTTGCCAACGGCGAAGGAACCGGGCGGGGCGGCCTTGACCGTGGTCAGGTAGGCAGCGAAGTCGTTCATGGCTTCACGGGCGCGGGTGGAGGTTTTGAGGATTTCGTCGGCCCGCTCCGGCAGCTTGTTCATAAACTCACCACCAACCTTGCGATACAGCTCCATGCCGTCGTCGAGCAGGCTCAGGGCAGCTTCGACCGACAGCGGCGACGGTTCTCTCAGTATCTGACGTGCGGTCGAGAGATAGTCGGGTACCGACCGCATTCGTTGCAGGATAGGGAAGAGCTGTTCCATCGGCGGCATGTGATCCATCCGCGCCAGGTAGAACATGCCGTCGACGACCTCACGGACATGCAGGTAGGCCGACGTACGGTACAGTTTCCGCTTATCGAGATTGACCAGATGTTGCGAAATGTCGGCCTGAAGAGCGGCCAGGCTGATACGATCGGACGGCGTGATACGGTCTTCATTGATACGCGAAGCCGCTCGCTCGAAATCCTTGAGTTTATCAATCATGCTGCCAACGGAGCGCGACGAGTAATCGGCGAAGCGCTGGTCATAGGCGGTGATGCCCATGCGAGTGGCCGTGACGGGATAAAATGTCTGTACCGCTTCAAGGTATTCCTGCTCCAGGCGGTTGAGATCCGGGTCGTCGGCGGCCCGCGGCGTGGGTGTATTTGCGAGCATGATGACGAGGCATATACTGGCGAATGGAACAATCTTTTTCATAGGTGTCCTTGTTTCCTCGTTGTGTTCTGACCGCCGGTCCTATTCCCGAGAGAACATGCCTACCAGTTCAATATGCATGGTATGGGGGAACATGTCGACCGGTCGCACCTCAGGCAGCCGATACCCCGCCTTGACGAGACTGGCGGCATCACGGGCGAAGGTTGACGGATTACACGATATGTAGAGCAGGCGCTCCGGCGCCATCTTGAGCAGATACTTGAGTGCTTTTGGATTCATACCAGCGCGCGGAGGGTCGACGATGATAACGTCGAACTGCTCCTGCGCCTTCGGGTGCGACTTGAGAAAGTCCTTCACGTTGCCCTCGAAGAACTCGATGTTGTCAACCCGGTTCAAAGTCGCATTTTCCCGCGCCGCCGCTATCGCATCCGGGACCAGCTCGACACCGACTACTTCGTGTACGTACTTCGAGAGCAGAATGCCTATCGAGCCGGTGCCGCAGTAGAGGTCGAGCACCCGGTCGTCGCGCGTCGCTTTGAGCATGTCAAAGGCGGTCCGGTAGAGTGTTTCGGCCTGGTTGGTGTTGGTCTGGAAGAACGAATTGGCGCGGATACGGAAGCTGCTCTCGAACAACCGCTCCTCGATGTAGCCCGGGCCGTAGAGAATATCCTCCTTTTCACCCACCGCGATATTGGAGCGCTGCCCGTTCTGGTTGTGGACGATCGTCGTTACCTCCGGGAAGGCGGCAGTCATTCCTTTTACCAGGTGTTCACGGCTGGGGAAGGAGCCGTAGTTGGTGACGATGTTAACCATGAAGTCGGGCGTCCGCTTGGCCTGTCGGAGCATAAAGAAGCGCATATAGCCATGGTGCTCGCGGACATCGTACACCGGCAGATCCTCGCGTTTTACGAAGTCGCGCATCCAGTGCACCAGCCGGTTGGCCAAGTCGGATTGCAGGTGGCAGTGCTCCAGGTCGAAGATCGCGTCCCAGCGACCGCGGTGATGCAGGCCGAGATTGAAATCGTTGTCGGGATCGACGTGAAACGAGAACTCCATCTTGTTGCGGTAGCGAAAGCGCTCCGCCGACCCGATCACATCGTGCACAACAACGTCGGGCAACTTCCCGAGGCGCTCCATGCAGTCGATGGTTTGCTTCTTTTTGAATTCGAGCTGGTGGCGGTACTCGAGGTCCTGCCAGGTGCAGCCGCCGCAGATGCCGAAATGCGAACAGGGGGCGTCGGTGCGCAACTCCGACGGTTCGAGGATCTCCTCGAGCCTGGCGACATCATAGCGGGCTTTCGACTTGATTATGCAGGCGCGGATCAACTCGCCCGGCAGGCCGCCGTTGACAAACACCACCTTGCCGTCGCGTTCAGCTACCGCCTTACCGTCGAAGGCCAGGTCCTTCACTCTGAGGTCGACTATGTGCTCTGCTGTCGTGGGCGTGGTTTCACTCATCGTTAACACTCATACCGACAAAGCACCTTCCGAGACGAACATTTCGTCTTTCGTTCGGCCTGAATGGTGCAGTGCCCGATGTGGAACTCCGATTCTACGGTGCTTCGTATTTCTTCGACTATTTCCGGTGCGGCCGACAGGTCGGCGTCGTCAATGCAAATGTGACACGACATGGCCACTTCGTTCGACGACAACGACCAGATGTGCAGGTCGTGGACGTCGCGGACCCGTCGCACACTCTCGATCCGGTCCAGTACGGCGTCGAAATTGATCGATTTGGGGACGGCCTCGAGGAAGACCAGCGCCGCTTCCTTGATTACCAGGTACGATGACCAGAGGATCATGACGGCGATGAGTGCCGACAGGATGACGTCGATCACCACCCAGCCGGTCATCAGGATGACGATACCACCGATGATGACACCGACCGACGAAACGGCATCGTACAGCATATGCAAATAGGCGGTCTTCATGTTCAGCGATTCGGTGCTGCCTTTGTGCAGCAGCAGCATCGAAATTACGTTACCGACGAGGCCGATGACCGCCACGGTAAGAAAGATCCACGGTTTGGTGATCGGTTCCGGGTTCAAGTAGCGGTCCCAGGCTTCGCTGAGAATGAAAATGGCGATGGCGACCAGGGCGGCGGCGGAAATGAAGGCGGTCATGACCTCAATCCGCTTGTAGCCGAAAGTAGAGCGCTTGGTAGCCGGCAGCCGGGAGCCTTTCATGCCGATGGCCGCGAGGATCAGCGAGGCAACGTCGGACAGGTTGTGAACGGCGTCGGCGATCAGCGCCAGGTAACCGGTAATCAGGCCGCCAACGAATTCGGCAGCGGTAATCACCAGGTTGAAGACAATCGTCCAGCCGAGGCGTTTGCCCGACGTGTCGCCGGTTATGCGGCTGTGATCATGAGAATGAGCCATAGACATATAGTGTAACAAGAAACCGCCCGGCTTTCACGGATAAAGTGACGGAATGTTGTTAAGTTTAACCCCGCAGGAGCTTTAGCGACATGAAGCCGAGGACCAAAAGGATCACGAAGGCGATCGCCAGCAGGTTGAAATAGCGGTCGATGAAGCGGCTGATCTTGTCGCCGTACTTTTCATAGAGGAGCCCGATCACGCCCGCGACGACGAAAAAGCGGGTACTCCGGCTGAGGGTCGAGGCGATGACGAAAATGACGAAGTTCATTTCAAAAAAGCCTGCCGCCACCGTGAATACCTTGTACGGAATTGGCGTGAAGCCGGCAATTCCGACCGCCCAGGCACCAACCTGCATGCCGTACATCTCTTTCTCGTTGAACCAGTACTGAGCGATTCGCAGCATTTCGTCGGGATCGGAGCCGGCAATCCAGGCCGAGAAGGCGAGTACGGAGTCGCCGATCAATTCAAAGGCGGCGTATCCAAGCAGGTAGCCGATAACCCCTCCGATCACCGAACCGAGCGAGCAGATGACGGCGAAGCGAAGCCAGCGCTTGTGGGCGCCCATGCACAGGCCGATCAGGAGAGCGTCGGGCGGTACGGGAAAGAACGACGCCTCGGCCATCGACAGAAAAAACAGCGCCGTCTGGCTGTGACGGGTGTCGCTGAAGCGCATCACCCAGTCGTAGAGATTGCGGGTCCAGCGAAGCGGTGCGGTGATGAATGCGTACATGGCGGTGGTACTCCGTCAGGTCGTCTCGTTGGTCGGGGACGCTAATGTCAGTTCAATTTTGAGTCGGGTGAGGCGGTTCTCTTCGCGCTCCAATACCTGAATCATAGTATCGGCAATGGTGATCGCTTCGTTATCCTCCGGTATCCGCCCGAGCGAATCGATGACCAGGCCGGCGATGGTGTCGGCTCGATCTTCCGGCAGGTGACAGCGCAGCACTTCGTTGATTTCCCCCGGCCAGATGTAACCGTCGGCAAACACCACCGTGTCGCTGTGCCTGACAATGGCCCGCGATTCCTTGTCGTACTCGTCCTGGATTTGTCCGACCAGTTCTTCGAGGATGTCTTCGATCGTGATCACGCCGGCGGTGCCACCGAATTCGTCGAGCACAATCGCCATCTGGTTCTTGGTGCGCTGCATGTCGCGCAACATCTTTGACAGTGGCATCGAATCCGGTACGTGGTTCGGCTTGCGGATGAGGTCGCGCAGCACAATGAGGTTGGGCTGGACATGGCGGTAGATCAGGTCCTTGATGTAGAGCACGCCGATCACATTGTCGAGGCTCTTTTCGAAGACCGGGTAGCGGCTGAAACCGTTCTGGGTGATGGTCGCCATTACTTCTTCAGGCGACGCATCGATTGAGATCGCCACCATCTCGGTGCGCGGGGTCATCGAACGGCGCACCGTGGAGTCGGCAAAATCGAAGACTGAGCGGATCAATTCCTGTTCAGTCTCGTCGAAGATCCCCTTTTCGGTGCCTTCGAAGATCATGGTGTTGATCTCGTCCTCGGTGATGGCGGAGCGTTCGGTGCCGCGCTTGACGCCGAGCATGCGGACAATCAACCGGGCGGTATTCGACAGTGCCTGCGAGAAGATGGCGGTCAGGGTGGTGAAGCCGCCCATCGGCGGCGCCACAAAGCGCGCAAACTTCTCCGGGTTGGACAGCGCCAGGTACTTGGGGACGAGTTCACCGATGACCACGGCGGTGGCAGTAATGGCGAGTGATACGACGACAACCGAGATGCCATTGGCGGCCTCGGCGACGGCGGTAACCGGGAGGCCTTCAAGCCAGACAGTCAGTTTGCGGACAATGGTAGCGCCGCCAAAGACACCGGCGACCGTGCCGAACAATGTGATCCCGACCTGAACGGCCGCCAGGAAACGATCAGGCGAGCGGTGCAAACGGTGGGCCGCTTCGGCGCCGGTCTTATTCTGGTCTTCGAGCTGCTTGAGTTTGCTCGAACGGCTGGCGATGACGGAAAATTCACTCAGGGCGAAAAATCCGTTGGCCAGAATAAGCACAAAGATGGCCAGCAACTCGAGCAGGAGATTGCTGTCCATTTTAGCGTGTTACCTTGTGAGACTGTGCCGGGCCGGTGCCCTCGTCACCAGATTCATTATCGAGCATAAGGCTGATAAACTGCTTTTGTTGCCAGCTCCTGCAGCTTGGCGATTCGCTTTTCGACCGGCGGATGGGTCGAGAACATCGACGCCATACCGCGCCCGGACAACGGGTTGGCGATCATCAAGTGTGCTGTCGCCGGCCGTTCGTCAAGATTCATTCGTACCGGCGCATTGTGCAGCTTGCGCAGCGCCGAGGCCAGGCCGTGATACTTCCCCGTCAACTCTCCGCCGATGGCGTCAGCCGTGTACTCGCGCTGCCGCGAGATGGCCATCTGGATGAGCATCGCTGCCAGCGGCGCTACGATGGCAATGGCCAGCATGCCGATCAGGCCACCGCGGTCGTTTTCACGGCTATAGCCGCCGAAGATGGCTCCCCACCGGGCTATCGATGCAATGATACCGATGGCGCCGGCAAGGGTTGCGGCAATGGTGCCGATCAACATGTCGCGGTTGCGGATATGCGCGACTTCATGTCCGATCACCCCCTCGAGTTCGTCGTCGGTCAACAACTCAAGCAAGCCCTCGGTAGCCGCCACCGCCGAGTTCTCGGCGTTGCGGCCGGTCGCAAAGGCGTTGGGCGCCTTGGTGGGAATGATGAACACCCGCGGCATCGGCATGCCGGCACGGGTGATCACCCGCTTGACCGTACGGTACAGCCGGGGATGGTCCTTCTCTTCGATCTGGCGCGCCCGGTACATCTTCAATACCATTTTGTCCGAGAACCAGTAGGTGAAAACATTCATCGCCGTGGCGATGGCGAAGGCGATCACCATACCGCCCTGACCGCCGATCATGTAGCCGACGGCCATAAACAGGGCGACCAGCCCGATCATCATAATGGCAACTTTTGCACTGTTCATCTATCATCACTCCCCGCCGCATCGGCGGCGAAAATGCAATGGCGTTGAAATTGTGGTTCTGTCACCAGTGTATATGATTTTTCCGTCCCGCAAGTTCCCATAATCGGAAAGCCGTCAACCGATTAACCCTTTCTCGGTTTGCGTTTGCCGCGGCCGAATTCCATGTCTTCCTTGTCGAATTCGGTTGGCTCGGTTTCGACTTCGGTCTCACTCGGTTTGGCCGGTCTGGGCTGATCGGACCCCGACGGCCTGGGCGCTGACTTACGTCCGCGACCACGGCGGCCGAACTCAATCGGCTGATCGCCGGTGTCGTCGGCGGGTCTGTCTTCCGACTCGGCTCCCGCGGGCGGTTGAGGGGCCTGTTCCCGCGGTTTCTCCTGTGGTTTTTCTTCCGGCGGCTCCGGCTTTGGTCGCGGCGCAGAGGCGGCACGCGATTCAGCTGTTCTGTCCTCGTCAACCGTCTCTTCAACCGTCCGGCTAAACGCCTCGCGCTGTAGCGAGCCATCCTCAGCCATCGGCTCAGGCTTTTTGTCGGCCGGTCTTTCCTGGCGTTCCTGCTGATCGGCTTTGGGTTCTCGCGGTTGAGGCCGCGGTTCCGGTACTTCCTGTTCCTGCTGGGCACGACGCGATTTGTAGTCGGCCAACTGGGCGGCGACATTGGCCCGGTCGGGAGTACCGGTATCGGTTGGACGTGACACCTCAGACGGCCGTCCGCGCTCCGGCTGATCCGAATCGGATGGCTGGCGTTCGGTCTGGTCACGGTCACGGTCACTGCGACGCCGGTCGCCGCGTTGCGGTCGATCTTCGCGCGGGCCACGGTCATCACGTCCGCCGCGACCTCGTCCCCGGCCACGCGGTTCGGCACTGCCGGCGCGCTCGGGTGATCGCTGACGGCTTGGTCGCGACGGTTCGTCGGAACGATCGGCCCGATCCGCCCGTTCGAGTTGGGTCGGCGCCAGGGCCGGCTCGCTGTCGCGGGAGACGGCAAAGGGAGAGTCTTTACGTGCGACCTGTGGCCGCTCCTCGCGTGGCTGCGGCTCTTCTTTTGGCGGCGCGGACGGCCGTCCCCGCTGCTCGGTGCGATCGCCGCGGTCGCTTGAGCGTTCGGTGCGGCGACGGTCAGGGCGCTGGTCGCCGCGTCGGTCGTCCCGTTGCGGGCGATCATCGCGGCTGCCACGGCCGCGTCCCCGGCTGCTGTCGCGACGGTCGTCGCGGCCACCGCGGGGGCTGCGGCTGTCGGAGGTGCGGTCACGTCCACCGCGACGGTCACGGCTGTCGCGGGTTCGATCGGAACGTCCCCGATCGCCGCCCGACTTGCCGCCGGCGGTCATAAACTCAAAGGTATTGGCTATGGCGGCGGCGCCGACAGCGTTGCCCCACAAGTTGACCGGGGTGCGCATGCGGTCGTACAGCCAGTCGATGACGAACAACAGACCCAGCCCGGCATAAGCGGCGGGCGGGAAATCGACCAGATCAAAAATCACCGCCACCGACAAAGCAGCCGCGCCGGGCAAACCGGGGGTGCCGATGGCGACAAAAAACGCTCCGACCACGATGAGCAGCCACGACATAATCGACAACTCGACGCCGTAGATTCCAGCGATCAGGGCGGTCGCGAGAACGGCGTAAATGGCGGTGCCGTGCATATTGATCGAATGCCCCAGCGGCAGCATGATGGCCGCGGCGCGCTGGTCGACATCGCTCTGCTGCGACACACCGTCGTACATGAGCGGGAGCGACGACATCGACGATGCGGTGGCGACGCCCGATGTCAGGCCGGGTATCAAATCCCGCAGATAGCTGACAATCGGCTGGTCGGCGAGCAGTCTCATGAGGATCGGCAGGACGATTACAGCGTGGACCAGCAGGGCGATCAGCATCGCCAGCGTGAAAGTGCCGAGGCCGGACCAGAGCTGCTGGATATCAGCGCCGCCGCGTGCCACGGCCGTCCCGACGAGAAACAGGATGCCGATCGGCGTGATGTACAGGAGCCATTGAATCAGTGTCAGCGAGGCCTGGTGCAGGGTGCGGAAGAACTGGAACAGGATGTTGCGCGACGAATAGCCGCGGACGCCGAGCAGGGCGACGGTGAAGGCAATGAGGAAGAGAATCAGGCCGAGGAAACGACCCTGGGAAAAGACCGCGAACAGCTTGGGCGAGAGAATCGCCGACAGCAGGCCACCGAGACTCGACGGAATAAGTGTGATCAGGCCCTCCGGGGCAGGGCCTCCGGCGTCGCGAAGCTGCGGCGCCGAGAAATCGAACACCAGTGCCAAAATCACAGCGACAACAATAGCCAGCAGGGTGGAGACAACGACATAGATCAGCGTCTTGACCAAGACCCGCAGCGATTTCTTGCCGTCACCAAAAGTGCTGATACCGACAATTATGGCGGAGAAAATCAGGGGGACGACCACCAGTTTGAGGGCCGTCAGATAGATCTGACCGATAAAACTCAGGTCAGCCATGACCGTGGCGGCGAAATATCCCAGGACCAGGCCGAGGAGAACCGCCAGAAGACTGCCGCCGGCGATCATGTTTACGTGTTCTTGTTTCATGAGTGTGTACTAACCGTTACTGTGTCCGATGATTCCGTATGGCACGACGCGCGCAGGTGCGGGCGTGATGATAGCGAGAGCGGTGTTTGATCTGAATCCGCCGTATGCTGTTTCAATCTATCAAAAAAACAGCGACAATTTGGGTCGCTGGTGCTGTTGGCCGATAACGGAGATCGGACAGGTGACTTTGTTATTTGTTATCCCATTTTAGTTTAGGGGAAAGTATTGGCATGGCGGCGGACTTGGCAACGCTTTTTTTGGCCAATTATTGCCGCTCAATATCTGCCGGTGGCCCCGCGGCCTGTTTATGGACAGGCTGCCGGGGCGGCTCCGCCGTTCCACAGGAAGTCGACCAGCATGGCCAGGTCGAGACTGTTCAGGCCGTCGCTGGATCCATTGATGTTCGCTTCCGCCAGGCAAGACGGTGCAACACCTCCGGCAAAAAGAAAGTCGACGAGGAAGGCCAGGTCGAGCGAGTTACTGTCGTCGCCGTCGCCGTTGATGTCGCCCCGCATGCCGATACAACAGGCGCCTTCCGTCGGCTGGATCAGGTTGAGCGACGACTCGGCGTCGGGTGTCAGTCGGCCGGGGGCGCCGTACTCGACGGTGGTCACGCCCACGAGATAGTTCTTTTCCGGTTGCAGGCCGTCGACCGTGTAGCCGTACTCGAAGTACTTGAAATAGCCGTCGTCAGTCAGTTCAGCCGGATCTGCCGACGCCGGATCAAGCGTGCTCGGGTAGGGCTGAGCGGGATACCGTTTGTAGACGCCGCTGCCGCCGCCGAGCGGCTGGTTGAAACCGTAGCGCTCGAAATAGAACAGCGAGTCGGGCGGGCCGGGCATAGTATACGGTTTGCTCGGTGTGTACACGAGCGGATAAAAATCGGTGTCGTTGCAATTGGCGCCATACTCGCAGCGCAAGTCTTCAAGCGTGTACAACTTGTAGTCAGGTGACCAGCCGGACAGCGCCGAGTAGTAGAACTTAACATAGTTCTCCCGGTCGTAGCCGCCGATACGTTGCGGTTGATCCGATGCACCCGCTTCCTTCAGGTACACCACATACCCTTCGAACTGGTTGACATTGAGAATACGATCCTTCTCCGTTTCCGGCACCTTGCCGTTGAAGCGGAGACTGAGATTGTTGCCGCTCTTTTCCGCCCAGACAGTCGGGGGCTGCGGCGGTACGGTAGCGCGCCAGTCGGGGATGCCGTCGCCTTTCGTCCAAATGGTGTCGCCTTCGCAGAATACGTGCTCACCGGCGTAGCCGTCGCTGTCGGTATCGATACCGGGGGTGTCGTAGAAGTTGGCTGCGAGGCGGGCTTTATCGCCGAGATCGGAAAAGTCGATACTGTTGTAGTATGCCTGCGGGTTGTAGGTCACCTGGAGATTCGTTTCAAAATTGGTTGGGAAGCGGTGAAAGTCTTCACCGGCCATATAGACGACCATCCAGCGCAGCGTGTCGCCGGGAGGAAGGTTGTACGGCCCGGCCGACAGGAGGTAGCGAGTGTCCAGAGCACGGCTCCAAATAATGGCGCCATCCTGGGGTGGGTACTCCCACAGTGTATCTGACTGTGTGACGGTACCGGTAAACACCTGGTCGTAGTCGATCTCACCGTTGCGCATGACATAGTACTTGTTGCGGTCGCCTTCCGGCGTGCCGCGGCCGCCGGTGCCGAAGTCGCGCGGGTTGTCTTTGTGGCGGGGGCCGAAGTCAAGATGTGGTGTGCCATTGCTGATCCACCAGTTGTAGCTGATCTGCTGAGCCGGCCCGGCCGACAAAACTCGCATGCCGGTAACATGGGGCGCCGAACCACTGGTAAAGCTGCTGCCTTCCGGGTCACCATCGTTGTCGGCGATCCAGGCGGTGTTGACGGCATCTTCAATCTCGCCGACACAGGGGATGCTGTGTGTGCTGGTCCTGAGATAGCCGGTGATGTCGTCCTGTGCCGCACCAAAATCACCCTCCGGGCCGACATCACCGTCGACATAGTGGCCGATATACAGTTCAGTTAGCTGCTGATTTCCGATGTTCTTGAAGAAGTACTCCATGAAGACCATGTCGCGCAGGCCCGACTGCGACCACGAGTAGCTCTTTCGGGTAACCGACAGATTGAGGGGCATATGCGGACGACCGTCGATCACATCGAGATGCTGGTCGTTGATGCCGGGGACGAGGGTATCACTGAATGTCGCGATGTAGTCGAGTTCGGAAGTGGCTTCATCTGCGGTCATCGGATCGAGTGTTGACAGTTTTTCCATCAAGCCGAACGGAACTTCGTCCGGCACCAGCTCGCGCGGTACCTGCCAGCCGTCGGCGCCCACTGAGACAAGCGTATCACCGTTGACAACCGCCCCGACCCAGAGAGCACCGGCAAACAGGTAGCTCTGGCCGGAGCCGGCCGGAAACTCGGCTGATACAAGCTCTTCGCCGGTGAAGCAGTCCAGCTTACCACCCTGAGCGAAGCCGGTGCCAATAGTGCCGTTGTTACTTACAGTCAGAATCAGACGCCCGACCCGGTGATCGGCGTTGCAGTAGGCTGGCGCGGCAGATTTGAGGGCTGTTGTTCGATTATCTTCAGGCAGTGAGCGGCTGTCGGCGCTGCCGACGGCCAGGACAAGCAGGCATATGGCGATGATTATTGATCTGCCGGCATTCATTCGGACCCTCCCCTATTATGATCGACTCCCAGCTATTCGGACCGGTACGCGATGAAGTTGCAGGATGTGCTCCCCCGGTTCGGGTTATTGACGTCGAACTATCCACCATCGTGCAATCAAATTTCCGATGGCGCCGAAGCCGGCATCCGTCATGACAAATATAGCGTTGCGGCTCCAACTTGCCAATGGATAAGTCGGTTTGGGCGGATTTACGCTGGTTAAGGGGGGCGGTCAGGACGCCGACAATAGTAGGCATAAGAGACAGACCTCTTGATCTAACCCAAGGAGCTTTTTAGATGCCGTATTTCAACTGGCAGCCTGAATTCGAGACCGGTGTGGCGTCTGTCGACCAGCAGCATAAGAACCTCGTCGAAATGGTGAACCGCCTGCATGATGCTGTTGATCAGGGCCTCGACCAGGCGACTATCCAGTCGACCCTGAACAAACTGGTAGATTACACGCAGACCCATTTCGCCGATGAAGAGGCGTTAATGGCCGAGGTGGACGATCTGGATACGACTGCCCACATCCGCCAGCACCAGTTGTTTGTCAATGAGCTGACCGATATGATGATCCGCTATGGCGAAACCGGCGCTCTGACCGGCGAGCAGTTGACTGCTTTCCTCAAGGGCTGGCTGCAGGAGCATTTCCTTCATGATGACAAGGAGATGATCCAGTTGTACGCGCAAAGTCGCCAGACCGCCAAAGGCGGGGCGTAGCCGACAGCTCCCATAGCTGGAACCGACTGTCCGCCGATCCTGTTTTACGTTGGAAACGGATGACAGGAAAGGACGGTCTATGGACACCCCGCACATTACCACGCTCGCACCTGAGCTGCAGCACTGCATCGACCAGTACCACCGCGACCGTACCCGGGTCCGCGAGTTGGCAGCACCGCTCGACAACGACCGGCTCAACCGTCGCCCGTCGGAAAAGCGCTGGTCGGTTGCCGAGTGTATCGACCACCTCATTGTCAGCGGCGAACTGGGTCGGCAGAACATCAATGCCGCCATCGAGACGGGTCGCCGCCATGGCACTACCGGCCGTCCACCCTTCTCCTACAGCTTCCTGAGCCGCTGGCTTATCGGCATGGCGGGCCAGTATCCACCCAAACTGAAAGTACCGACTGTCGGCAAGTTCGAACCCCAGAAGAAGCGGTTTACCGCCGATGATCTGGTCGGCCGGTTCGACGCTTTGCAGGCGGAGCTGGCAGAATCGGCGCGCAGCGCCAATGGTCTCCATCTGGCCAAAATCAAGGTGGTGTCGCCCATTTCCTCGCTCATCCGGATCCCCTTAGGCCAGTATTTCCGGCTCATCGTCGGTCACCAGAACCGTCACATTCTCCAGGCGCAAGATGCTCTGGAAGCTGTCCGTACCTGATTGCCGGATCGCGCCGCGGCCCCGACAGTCGGTTGGTGCATTGACTTTCCGTAAACCGACGTATAATTAGAGCATTTGACGAACTCACTGTCCGGCGGGCCAGTAAAGGATTGCCGGGCGTAACCGATAACTTAAGGGTATGAGTCAGGATTATCTCATCCAGGATATCCAGCGTGCCGAGGCCAACAAGCATGCCGATAAAGTGCGCCATGTCCGCCAGCGTAAACCGTTGTGGCGTGAATATCTCGAAGCCGCAATCATTGCCCTGGTGGCGGCGCTGTTGTTGCGGCTGTTTGTGGTATCGGCCTACCGGGTTTCGTCGACCTCGATGGAAGACACCCTGTTAGCGGGTGATTACATCTTTGTCAACCAGCTGGCCTACGAATTCGGCACCGCGCCGCAGGTCGGGGACATTATTGTCTTCGAGTATCCCAACAATCCGTCAAAGGATTACATCAAGCGGATTGTGGCCGGGCCGGGACAGCAGGTCCAGTTGGCCGACAAGGTGTTGTATGTCGACGGTATGCCGGCGCAGGTACCGGTGGATGCCAAGTATATTGACCAGCGGATACTGCCGGGCGATTTGTCGTTCCGCGACAATTTCGGGCCGTACGTGGTGCCGTATGGCGAGTACTTCGTGATGGGCGACAATCGCGACGACAGCAAGGATTCCCGGTTCTGGGGAACCGTGCCGGAGGACAAGCTGATCGGCAAGGCGGTGTTCGTCTACTGGTCGTGGGCGCCTGACTCAGACTCGCCCGGATGGAGTTTCCCGTACGTGATCGATGCCGTGCAATGGGTTGGCCATTTTATCATCAACTTCCCGTCGCACATTCGCTGGTCACGGCTCGGGCACTCAATTTAGTACATGCCGTTTGGACTCTATCTTCATTTCCCATTCTGCCGGAACCGCTGCTCGTATTGTGATTTCTACAAAGAAATCCATCGCGCCGACCGCGAGCTCGAGTTCTGGAAAGCGCTGTCGTTTGAAACCGAGCTGGTCGCAGAAACGCTCGAGTCACATGAGCGGCTCGACAGTATTTTTGTCGGCGGCGGCACACCGTCGCTGGCCAATCTTGCCAGTTTCCGCGCCTGGATCGAGCAGCTGCACAGCCACATTCGGTTCTCCGACACGCTCGAATTTTCGATCGAAACCAACCCGGAATCGGTCGATCGCGATCTGCTGACGGCGTTTCGGGACCTCGGTATCAACCGCCCGCTGTTTGGCATCCAGTCGTTCCAGACCGACCTGCTGGAGCTGCTTGATCGTCGGCACAATCCGTACCATTCGCAGCGCGCCATCTACCTCGCCAACGCGCTCGATTTCCGTAACTACGGTGTCGATATTATCTTCGGGCTGCCCGGTCAAAGCCACAAGCAGCTCGAGGCCGACCTCAACCAGGTTGTCGATCTGGCACCGCCGCATATTTCGTACTACCAGTTAACTGTTGAGACCGGCACGCCGCTGGCTCAACGGGTAGTGTCGGGGGATGTCAGGATGCTGCCGGGCGAGGATGTGCATTCGATGTATCGGGCGGGGTGCGAGAAGTTTCGGGAGCTCGGCTACCAGCGCTACGAGGTATCGTCATTCGCCCGGCCCGGTTTCCAGTGCCGTCACAATCTCGGCTACTGGGAAGGCGGCGACTATATCGGCCTGGGACCGTCGGCGCATTCCTTCCTTGATGGTCGACGTTTCGCCAATGAGGCCAGCTTGGCGGTATACGTCAAAACGCTGACCGAACAGCGGCGGCAGCCGCTGGTACATGATCTGTCCGACGACAGCGATCGGATGACTGAGGCGGTCATGCTCGGCCTGCGGACATCGCGCGGGATCAGCCGCAGTGAGTTTGCCGGACGATTCGGCAGTCCGCTGGAGGACGTTATCGATGATGCCCAGTTTCGGTTGCTGGTATCGTCGGGACATGTCATTGCCGACCCGGGCAGTGTCCGCCTGAGCGACGAGGGGCTGGATCTGGCCGATGAGATTACGCGGCGGTTGCTAAAATGAGTCCGCGCTCCTATGGCGCCGACTTCCCCACGTCATCCCGGACGAGATCCGCCGGAGGCGGATCGAAGATCCGGGACCCATTATTGCAGGGGTAAATCTCCGACCGGGTTAGCCTCTCCTCGTCTGCCGCCCACCAAAAACAATTCCTGCAGGCCGGAATGTCCCGAAGAGACTTCCGGCGTCTTTGTGATTCGCAGCCCCCAAAACCCTGCACCCGCCTTCGGCGGGCTTGAGATTTCGGGCTACCAAGACAGTCTGCCACCGCCCGGCTGCGCTGCGCAGTGAGAAACCAGTGGATTATTGTGCGGCGAGTACGTCCTCGTGCCTGCAGGTCTTTTATATAGTGTCGACATCGGCCACCCGCCCCCACCCCGCCGATTTGTTGTTGGCCTGACCAATCCGATTTCTATATTGCAGCCATGTTCGACGAACGACTGGAAGATTACATGCGCATGGCGCTGGCCGAAGCGTACGAAGCGTTCGAGCAGGGCGAGGTGCCGGTCGGCGCTGTCGTTATCTACAACGACCGCATCATCGGCCGCGGCCACAACCAGACGGCGCGCCTGAAGGATGCCTCGGCCCATGCCGAGATGATTGCGCTGTCGGCGGCGTACAATTTTGTCGGCGACTGGCGGCTGGAGGGATGCATGATGGTCAGCACGCTGGAGCCGTGCACCATGTGTGCCGGCGCTATCAGCCTGTCGCGCATTGAGCGGATTGTCTTCGGCGCCCGCGACCTCAAGTTCGGGGCGTGCGGGTCGATCTTCGACGTTCCCCGCGAACCGAAACTCAATCACCAGATCGAAGTGGTCGAGGGGGTGCTGGCCGACGAAATCAGCGAACTGATGAAAGAATTTTTCAGGCAGGTGCGACAGAACCGGGAGCAGATCAATTGAGGCCGCTCGATCCGATTATCCAAAAGCAACACACCGTGGTACGGTTCGTGGCGATCTTCATGCTTCTGGCGGCCCCGGTGCTCTACCTGATCATCGCAGTGGCGATCGCGGCCACGGATCCATCGCCGGCCGGCGGTGAACTCGATGTCCTGTTCTATATCCTGTTGATCGTGGGCGCGGTCCAGCCATTCCTCATCCCCTGGCTGGAGCGGGTGCAGCTGCGAACGGTGGAACATCGTGACAAGACAGCACGCCAGGTGGCAGCGCTCTACCTGACCACCTTCATACTCAAGGCGGCGTTTATCGAGGCAGTTTTCATCTACGGCCTGGTGGTCTACCTGCTGTCCAAGGACTCGATCGAGCGGATGCTGGTCTTCTATGCGGTCGGCGTCGTCTGGACCTTCGTGTACTGGCCGACTGAAAGCCGACTCCACAACTTTCTGGAGAGAGTAGGACGGTATGACGGACGATAAGATTCGCGATGATGTCGATCTGTACCAGTTGATGGCGGCGCCGCTGTATTTCGGCCTGTTCATGAATGTGCTGATCCCGATGGCGGTGCTGTTTGTCTGCTACTGGGCCAACCAGAACTTCTGGGTGACGAACAAGGCAGGCGACCTGGCCGGCCCGCTGTTCTGGGTGGCCGGGCTGCTGTCGATCGCCCAGGCCGGGTTCGCGCTGTGGTGGCGGTCGAAACGGGTCCAGACGCCGATGATTCACCGCGAACAAACCTTCCAGTCCGACCTCAAGCAAAACCTGGTCAGGCGGCTGCGACCGGTCTTCATC
>CAZJCK010000006.1:0-10629 GCA_964544635.1 uncultured Ignavibacteriales bacterium
ACGTGGGGGGGGCGCGAGGACGACGTGGGGGGGGCGCGAGGACGACGTTGGGCGCGCGGGGACGACGTGGTGGAAGGTGCGGTCAGATGTTAGAGGCTAAGCACTCACCGAGTCATCCTGGCGAAGGCCAGGACCCACGTTCACGAATCAAAGATGCGTATCGGCAGGCGAAGAAGCCCTTCATCACCTGAAGAACTCTCCTCGATTGCGCTGCCGCTTCAAGTGCCCGTGTGGGTTCCGGCCTGCGCCGGAATGACAAACTTGAGGCAGCTTTCACTTCTGGTTCCGGCCTGCGCCGGAATGACCGCCCGCCCCTCTTCCCTCTTGCGCAAATATATGCCAATCAGTATCTTCCCCGACTGCCGGGATGGAACTTTTGACTCCCGGCGGCCGTTTATAACCTTTTGAAAACAACAGGCTGTTGTATCGGGATACATGGGAGACAGACAACAATGCCAACCTACGATTACAAATGCAAAGAGTGCGGCCACCAGTTCGAGGCCTTCCAGTCAATGTCGGCCGAGCCGTTGACCGAGTGCGAGAAGTGCGACGGTACGGTCGAGCGAGTCATCTCCGGTGGCGCCGGGCTGATCTTCAAGGGCTCCGGCTTCTATATCACCGATTACCGTGACTCGTCTTACAGCAAAGCGGCCGAAAAGGACTCGGGCAAAACAGACAAGAAGCCCGACACTAAATCGGACTCGAAGCCGTCAGGCGACAGCAAGGCGCCGAAGGCAAAACCGTCCGGCGACACCAAAGCCTCGACCAGGGCGGCCTGATGGCGGCTCGGCCGTTATATCAGATTTCATCACCATTCTCAACGGAGCAGGTCCATGGATAACACCACGGCGGCTCCGTTTGACGTCTTAGCGAAGCAGCTCTCCCCCGAGGCGTCGCTCGAGGTGGCGGCCGGGATCCCGGACGAGTATTTGCGGGACGCCACCGAGGAGCGCGGCGAACCGTCGGCATTGGTCATGGCGGCAACCGAAGCCGATGTCCGGGCGGCAGTTCGCTTCGCCGGTGAACACAACCTTACGATCGTCCCGCGCGGCGCCGGGACCGGCCTGTCGGGCGGCTGTGTGCCCACCCCCGGCTGTCTGCTCTTGTCTACCGAGCGGATCGACAATATCGATATTGACACCAACAGCCGTACGGCGGTCTGCGGGCCGGGAGCGAGCACCAACGATCTGCTCACCATTGCCGGGCAGCTTGGCCTCACCTATCCCCCCGACCCGGCCAGTTATGAAGAATCGACACTGGGCGGCAATGTGGCCGAGAATGCCGGGGGACTGCGCTGCAAACGGTTCGGCGTGACGCGGGACTATGTCGTCGGCCTGCGAGCGGTCACGATCGACAATCAGATTATCAATACCGGTATGCTGGCCGAGAGCGATATCGGCTTCAACCTGGCCGATCTGTTGATCGGCTCCGAGGGGACGCTGGCGGTCATCACCGAAATTGCCCTCCGCCTCACCCCTCAGATTACCCGCGGCACGACCATGCTGGTAACGTTCGACAAACCGAAAGATGCCGCCTCGGCGGTGACGGCGCTGAATACATCCGGGATCACGCTGACCGTCATGGAGTTTCTCGACGGCGACGCCGCAGCGTGCAGCAACGAATACGAGAAAACCGAGGGGCTGGACAAGGCGGCGGCGATGCTCTTGTTGGAGACCGTGGCCGAGACGGCTGAGCGGGATGTCGAGCGTATCCGCGAAATTTGCAAGGCAAACCACTGTTCATACCTGCGCGTCGCCGAGGACGAGGCTGAGGTCGACAGTTTGTGGCGGGTCCGTCGAAATCTGTCGAAAGCCTGCAAGGCACTGTCGAAAGTCCGTATCTCCGAGGATGTGGCGGTGCCGAACTCGAGATTCCCCGAACTGGTATCGTTTGTGGCCGAGCTGAACGGAGCCTCTCCCCTGCGGATCAACTCGTACGGTCATGCCGGCGACGGCAACTTGCATGTCAATTTCATGTCGCATACCGGCTCCGATGACGACCATGAACGCATGGAGCGGGAAATCGAGACGGTGCTCAAGAAAGCGATCGAACTGGGCGGGACATTGTCCGGAGAACACGGTATAGGCACGGCCAAGCGGCGGTTTCTGCATCTCGAATTTGATCCGTCGACCCTGGCCGCCATGAAAGCGGTCAAAGAAGTCTTTGATCCGTCGGGACAGCTAAACCCTGACAAGATTTTTACTTAAATCGGCTTTTTGGGGACGGTTCACTATTGACAACCCGATCTATGACGTGTAGTTTTGTTCAAAGTTGTGAAATGTTTCACATCTCTTGCACGCGATATAGACAGCAGATATAAACTCCAGTCAACAAGGAAAAGGAGTCGTCCATGGCCAAATCGCTGAAAGAAAAACTGGCCGACAAGATCCCGCAGTTTCGGGATACCGTCCAGGATCTTCGTAAGAATCACGGTGACAAGGTTATCTCAGAAGTTACAGTAGCCCAGGCGCTTGGCGGCATGCGCGGCGTGAAGGGAATGGTCTGCGACACTTCGGTCGTCGAACCCGATAAGGGATTGATCATTCGCGGCAAGCCGATTCTCGACCTCAAGGACAAACTCCCGGAGGAAATCTTCTGGCTGCTGTGCACCGGTGAACTGCCGAGCAAGGACGAACTGGAGGGCCTGCAGAAGGACTTCAAGAGCCATGGCGATGTTCCCAAGTATATCTGGAAGGTTCTCAAAGCGATGCCAAAAACGTCGCACCCGATGGCGATGCTCGACACCGCCATTCTCGTCATGGAGAACGAATCGGAATTCCGCCACCAGTACGACAAGGGCATGACCAAAGACGAGTACTGGGAAGCAGCGCTCGAGGATTCGCTGCGCATTCTCGGTACAATCCATACCATCGCGGCCGGCGTCTATCGCATTCGCTACAAGAAGGGCGACCTGATCGAACCGTCGAAAAAACTCGACTGGGGCGCCGACTATGCCAAGATGCTGGGTCTGAAACCGAAGAAGGGTGAGACGTATGAGATGATGCGCCTCTACCTCACGCTGCATACCGACCACGAGGGTGGTAACGTATCGGCGAACACCTGTCACACCGTCGGTTCGGCGTTGTCTGATCCGTTCTATGCGGTCAGCGCCGGTCTCAACGGCCTGGCGGGTCCGCTGCACGGCCTGGCCAACCAGGAATGTTTGAACTGGATCCTCGAAACCATGAAGAAGTTCGACGGCGTCCCGTCCGAGCAGCAGATTCGCGACTACGCGTGGGAGACGCTCAATTCGGGTCACGTCATTCCGGGCTACGGCCACGCCGTACTCCGTGTCACCGACCCGCGTTTCACGGCGTTCAACGGCTTCGGCAAGAAGTACCTGAAGAACGACCCGGTCTTCCAGACGGTTGACCGTGTTTTCAAGATCGTGCCGGAAGTGCTGAAAGAGCACGGCAAGGCGAAGAACCCGTGGCCAAACGTCGACGCCGGTTCCGGCGCGCTGCTGTACCACTACGGCTTGAAAGAGTTCGAGTACTACACCGTGCTGTTCTCGGTATCGCGGGCGATGGGTATGCTGTCGCAGTTGATTCTCAACCGTGCGGTCGGCACCCCGATCACGCGGCCGAAATCGGTCAGTACCGATTGGCTCAAGAGCCAGGTCAAATAAATCCAGGCTTTTCAGGCTCCGAAAAGAGCAAGGCGATTCGCATACTGCGGATCGCCTTTTTTTATCTGGCTGTCGGTAGTTCGATGCGGAAAGCAGCGCCGCGCAGGGGATGGTCGGTGTAGCTGATATCGCCACCCATTTCCGAGACAATACGGTGCACAGTGGGCAGGCCAAGGCCGGTGCCGGCTTCCTTGGTGGTAAAGTAGGGTGTGAACACCTTGTCGCGCTGGTCTTCGGCGATACCCGGTCCGTTGTCGGCAAATATCAGTACTACCGTATTGTCGCGACGCTTCGCTTCGATGGCCACCCGACCGTTGTCACCGTTCAACGCTTCTTTGGTATTGTTGAACAGGTTGACGAACACCTGCCGCAGTCGATCCGGCTCGACCTCTACGATGCTGTCGGGGTCGGCGGTGACGTCGATTTCAATCCCCAGCTCTTTGGCTTCCATGCGCAGGAAATTGGCGGTCTCGGCGAGCCAGTCGTCAAGCTTGAGTCTCACGGTATTGCTCCCGCCCTCCCGTGCCAATGCCAGGAAGCGCGTGATGATCTCGTTGAGGCGCTTGGTTTCGGAACGAATCTGTTTGGTGAAGGCCGTGAAGTCGTCCTCATTGTTCGTCACCTCAAACTCGGCGGCAAGTCGCTGTGCCGCGATCGAGATGGCATTGAGCGGATTACGAATCTCATGAGCTACTCCGGCCGCGAGGTCGCCCAGTTCCGACAATCGTTCCTTGCGCGCCGATTTACGTTCAAGGTCGCGGACAACCGTGATGTTGTAGAGCACCATGACTACACCGTACGGTTCGACATTCAGCGGTGAGGTGGCAACGAGCAGCCAGCGTCGCTGACCGTCCACATCCAGCCGCACCTCGGTTTCGCCGGCAGGACGGTCCTCGCGGGCGAGATCGAGCATTTTCGACGAACGGTTGCCGATGATTTCGGCCCATGGACGGTCGACCGGCTGGGCCAGGCCGAGAATTTCGCCGCACGATTCGTTGGCGAGGCAGACAACTCCGGCGCGATCGACGACGGCCACACCGATGCGCATCTGGTCGAATATCTGGTCGGTGATGATCTTGATGCGGCTGTACTGCTCCGCGATTCGCAATCGCTTGCGTCGGCTGCCGACATAGAGTATCGCGACCAGCAGCATTACAGTGAGGATGGTCGCAAGGCCGATCATCTGGATATCGTAACCGCGCATCACCGAGTAGTACTTGTCGAGTGACATACCGACGCGCAGTACGCCAAACGGATACTGCGAGGTCGCGAACGGCCGCACCAGTTCGAGCACCCGTTCCCCCTCGAACTCGAAGACACGGTGCGAGATGCTGTCGGACTCCATCGCCACCTGCAAGAACGGATCAGTCTCGATCGAGAGCAGTTGCCCGATGAACCGGGAGGTGAAGACGATACCGTCTTTGGACTGGTAGATAATATACTCCACCCCCTGTTGCTGTGCCATATTCTGCGCGACAAAGCCGACCTGGGTCTGCTCCAGGGCGTCGACATAATACTCGGCGTCGATGACCAGCACGACAATGTGCGACAGATCATTGGTGATTTCGAGGTAGTAGTGGCGGGCGTCGCCCGGACGGTCGCCATCGTCGAGCAACAGCACGAACCGAATCTCCGGGCTGGTAATGAGGTGGCCGACCTCTTCGACGACAAACGCCGGTGGCGGCGAGATCGGTCCGAGTACGATTCCCGCCCTGGCCAGCGAGGTATCCATGTTGAAGATGTGGACAGCGTCCAGACCGTGGGCGACCGCCACCCGGGCGAGGTCATCTTCGTTCATACTCTCAAGGCCGCGCGCTTCCAGTTCGCGGACTATTTCACTGTAGCGGCGCTGAATGAAGTCGTCGTATATCGCCTCGGCGCGGATGACATTCTCCGTTGCTTCCGCCAGCGCCCCCATGAAGGCTCGCCCCTGCTGCACCAACAGGTGCAGCGAGTCGGAACGGCTCTCGTTGATGCCAACCCAGGTAAAGGCAAAGACAGCCGCGGCCACGATAACAACCGTAACCAGGATGATCAGCGGGCTTTTACGCTCGCCGTTGGATGTCTTGACGGGGTTCATCACCAGTTATACTACCGGCGCTGGGAGCGGCGCGCAAGAAAAAGGGCGTGCCCTCACCGGGCGGTCAGCTCTGGCGGCTGGAGATCGTCGATTGCCGCGCGGCATCGGTTTCAACCGGCTTCACGGGAAAGGCGAGCGCAACAACAGTACCGTCGCTCATTTCCTCGAAATCGACCGAACCATCATGCGCCACCAATATGCGCTGCGCCACCAAAAGGCCAAGTCCCAGGCGGTGGTTATCGGACGATACGCGACGGTGAAGTAGACCGCCACGCACCGAGTTCTTCAGGCCCGAGCCGTTGTCGCTCACGGCAATGCGGATGGTGCGCCGGTCGCGGTCGCTCTCGATCGAAGTACGGATGGACACGCTGGCTTCGTCTCGACCAGCCACCGCCGTGGCGGCATTGACAAGGATATTTATGACCGCCTGCTGCAACAGGCCGGGGTCGGCCTGCACCAGCGGAATGCTGTCGTTCAAATCGGTGCTGACCGTAACGTTGTCAAACATGTTCTGCGGCGTGAGAAACTGGAGGGCGTGTTCGACCACATGGTTGACATTGCACGGCACCAGGCGCGGCTTATCCTCGCATAGATCCATGAAGCCGTCGCACAACTTCGTGATGCTCTCGCATGACCGCTTCATCAATTCCAGTTTCTTCTCGATTTTCTCCTGGTCCCCCTTGCCCATCAACAGCGGCATCAGCTCGACATTCCCTTGAATGATCGCGAGGAAATTGTTGATTTCATGGGCGATGCCACCCGACATACCGCCGCGCTGGTAAAGCCGTTGCAGGGTCACCAGGCCGTTGTCGAGCCAGGGATCGTCGACGAAGTCCGACAGCAAAAAGACGGTGTCGCCCGATTCGTGGTTATCAAATCGTCGTATTGAGAACATAGCACCGCTGTCGGTGGCACGGGCGGCGATGACCGGGCCGGCAGTGTCGACTGCGGCGACGATGTCGCTCCATAACCGGTCCCGCAGTTTCTCTGCTCCGGCCGCCAGCACGCGTTCGGCTTCGCTGTTGACCCAGGTGACACGTCCCCTGGAATCAACGACCACAGCGGCAATCGGCAGGAGGGCGAGGTCAAGCTGATATGTGGAGGCTGATACTGTCATTTTCTGACAGTATCGGCATTTCGATGGGAATCTGAAACAGACCCGGCTCCGGGCAAAAAAAGACGGGAGTGGTGGAGGGGGATGCCCGACGCTACCGCCGGGTGCTGCTGACAGCACACACCACTCCCGTATCTATGACATACCGGTAAAAAGTACCGGCGAATCGTCGATCGGGCTGGAGAAAGTGGCTACGCTGTCCGCTGGATTACCTATTCATCTAATGCTTTCAGTATAGATGCTAAGTTGACTTATAGCAAGAGATAAATGGAAAAAGCGCTACCGAAATCGGGCCGTTGCTGTGCAGCCATTGACCAGACGACGAACCGGGGCGGAACCTGCCGCCACCCCGGTCGCGCGAGGTTGATTACTGCTTCTTGGCGTACTCGATCCGGTCGGCGTCCTTGTCCTCGAGCTCTTCGAGGTAGCGCTCAGACGCCACCGCCGCGGTGGTTCCGTCACCGACAGCGTTGGTCACCTGGCGCACCAGCTGGGCGCGGACATCGCCGCAGGCAAAGATACCCTTGATGGAGGTTTCCATCCGGTCGTTGGTCAGGATGTAGCCGCTCTTGTCGACCCGCAGGTTCTCGCGGGTGATGTTCGAGTTGGGCCGGAACCCGAGATACGGGAAGATGGCGCCCACGTTGACGGTCGACTTCTCCCCTGTCTTCTTGTTGATCAGCTTGAGGTGGGTGACCTGCTTGCCGTCTCCTTCGATCGACTGCACTTCGGAATCCCAGATGAATTCGACCTTGGGGTTGTCGAAGGCGCGCTTCTGGACAATTTTCTGAGCACGCAGGGTATCACGACGGTGGATGATGATCACTTTGCTGGCGAACTTGGTAAGGAAGGTACCCTCCTCGACAGCCGAGTCGCCACCGCCGACGACGGCAATGATGCGATCGCGGAAGAAGGCGCCGTCGCAGATGGCGCAGTACGACACACCCTTTCCGGAGTATTCTTCTTCGCCGGGGACACCCAGCTTGACCGGTGTGCCGCCGGTGGACAGGATGATTGCCCTGGCGCGGTAAGTATTGCCCGAGGCGCACCGAACCACCCGGTCATCACCGTCAACATATACCTCTTCCGCCTCTTCGGTGGCGATTTCCAGGCCAAACTTCTTGGCATGGTCCTCAAACTTCTTGGCCAGTTCGGCCCCCTGGATATGCTCGAAACCAATAAAGTCCTCGACATCACCGGTTATGGCGATCTGTCCACCCGGGATGAATTTTTCCAGGCAGACGACACTGCGACGGGCGCGGGCCACGTAGAGGCCGGCGCAGAGGCCACCGGGACCACCACCGACGATGACGACGTCGTAACGCTTTTCTTCAGGCATTATGTCACCTCTTGTCTATATGCATTAACTTTATCTGCATCACTCTACCGACGGTCCGGCATGTTTATCACAGACTAACAACCACCTGCCGGCGTGAATGTTCGCGTTAACTTATAACAAGAATAGGCCATGAGAAGATTTGATTCAAGGTTGATCGACCGTTAAATCACCAATCGATGCCCCGCTGGGCGAGGATCCCCTCCTGGTAGGGATGTTTAACCTCTTTCATTTCGGTGACCAGATCGGCCTTTTCGATCAACCAGTCGGCGGCATCGCGTCCGGTTATCACCAGGTGCTGCTTTTCGTGGCGCGCGGCCAGCACTCGCTCGACCTGTTCTCGATCGACCAGCCCGAGCTTGAGCGCGACATTGAGTTCGTCAAGAATGACCAGAGGAAACTCGCCTGACGTGATCTTTTCAAGGGCGAAATCGAGCCCCTTGTGAGCTGCCTCACGATGCTCGCTGAACTCCTTCTTGTCGTCGACAATGCCAACAAACCCCTCACCAACGGTGTGCAACTCGACATTGGGGGCCAGCCGTTTGACGCCTTTCAGCTCGCCGTATTTCCAGCTACCCTTGACGAACTGGATGATACAGACCTTCCAGTCATAGCCGACCGCCCGGACACACATGCCCAGGGAGGCAGTAGTTTTGCCCTTACCGTGGCCGGTATAAACGATAAGAAGTCCCCTTTTCTCCTCCGTTGGTTTTTCGGTCATAAGCGCTGTTCCCTGCCTGCTTGGGTGAACCTTTTTTCGCCTGTAACTTAATGTCCTGCACAAAAATGTCAACAACTGCCGATATTGGTTAATAAAGTGCTTGCGGATACAATAACTTCTGATTTACTTGTGAAAAAAATAACGAGGCAGTAAGGCGGTTTTTATTGACATCAGGGTCTATGATATTTATATAGATCGAGAAGATTAGACTGGTTGCCATTGACGTCGCAAACGTGCTTTTGTGCAAGTCCGGGCGGCGGAGACGACCACAACGCGAAAGAGGGTAGTCATGCAATTCACAAAAGCGGAAGAGTACGGTCTTCTCGGGGTTATTTACCTTGCAGAAAAAGACAAGTCGGCCGTTACTCCCCTTTCAGAGATCTCCGAGGCTAAGAAGATTCCAGAGAAGTTTTTGGCCAAGATCTTCCAGTCGCTGTCGCGGACCGGTATAGTCCGCTCCCATCGTGGAGTACGCGGCGGTTTCACGCTCGGCAAAGACCCCGATGTAATCACTGTGAAAGATGTCGTGGAATCGATACAGGGTCCCTATCATCTGATGAAGTGCATCGATGACATGGGGATTTGCGACGAAAGTCAATTCTGCGCTCTTCGCGAGCTGCTGATTATGGCCGAGAATCGCCTGGTGGAGGTGTTTGAGAGTCATACCCTGGCTGACCTGGTACGCTGGAATTCAGCCAAGAAGGTGGTGGCCTGACGGTTGGGTGTCAAATAGTTGACACGTCCCGCCGACACCGCTTTAAATACAACAGTCTGGGCATTATCTTTCCGGCGATAGACAACAGAACATGGAAGGGAAGGACACGTTATGCCGGTCAAGTCTGATGCTTGGATTACCACGATGGCGCAGCGCCATGGCATGATCGAACCGTTCGAATCGACCCAGGTTCGCGGTGGCATCAGCTATGGTGTTTCCTCGTACGGCTACGACATCAGTCTCTCCGATCAATTCAAGGTATTGAAGAGCGGCGAGCTTTCGGAGCTTGATCCCAAGGCTGATTCCGCCGCCCTGTTTGATGATGTCACCGCCGACTCGGTCGTAATCCCGGCCAACTCTTTTATCCTCGCCCAGACGCGGGAGTATTTCCGTATCCCCCGAAACATACTCACGATTTGCCAGGGTAAATCGACGTATGCACGGGTTGGGGTGGTGGTGAATGTGACGCCGTTCGAACCGGAATGGGAGGGCCACGCCACATTGTCGCTGGCCAACACCTCTCCCCTGCCGGTTCGGGTATATGCGGGTGAAGGGATTGCGCAGCTGATCTTCCTGGAGGCAAGCGAACCGTGTCGAAAATCGTATAAAGATAAGAAAGGTAAATACCAGGGTCAGAAAAAGATCACCCTGGCCAAATCGGGCTAAGGAGCCCATGCAAGGTACACGCATTTTGTAACTGAACATCAGTTCGGATTCCTGGGAGCGTATAGTATGTTGGAACAGACAGTAAAAGAACAGTCAAAGCAGAAAGATACATCCACGTCCAAGCGACGGATGGTGACCATCGACGGCAACACTGCTGCCGCGTATGTGGCTCACGCCACCAACGAGGTGATCGCCATCTACCCGATCACACCGTCGTCAAACATGGGTGAAATTGCCGACGCCAAATCGGCGGCCGGCGAAACGAACATCTGGGGTGCAATCCCTGATGTCGTGGAAATGCAGTCAGAAGGAGGCGCCTCCGGCGCCGTCCACGGCGCGGTGACAACCGGCGCCCTGACCACCACTTTC
>CAZJCK010000006.1:10639-74419 GCA_964544635.1 uncultured Ignavibacteriales bacterium
CAGGGGCTCCTGTTGATGATCCCCAACATGTTCAAGATCGCCGGCGAACTGACGCCGACGGTATTCCATGTTTCGGCCCGCGCGGTGGCGACTCACGCCCTGTCGATTTTCGGCGATCATTCCGATGTCATGGCCTGTCGTTCGACCGGTTTCGGCCTGATGGCCTCAGGCTCGGTGCAGGAGGTCATGGACCTCTCGTTGATCACCCAGGTGGCGTCGCTCGACAGCCGCATCCCGTTCGTGCACTTCTTCGACGGTTTCCGCACCTCACACGAAGTGCAGAAAGTCGAAGAGATCAGCTTCGACGATATGCGCAAGCTGATCCCACAGGAAATGGTCGACGCCCAGCGGACGCACGCCCTCTCCCCTGACCGTCCGACGATCAAGGGAACGTCGCAGAACCCCGATGTCTTCTTCCAGTCGCGCGAAGCGATCAACAAGTATTATGATGCCACGCCGGACAAGGTGCAGAAGGCAATGGATCAGTTCCGCGATGTGGTCGGTCGCGACTATCACCTGTTCGATTACATCGGCCATCCGGAAGCCGAACGTGTCGTTATTATCATGGGTACCGGCGCCGAAGTGGTGCACGAGACGGTCGACGCCCTGGTTGAGCGCGGCGAGAAAGTCGGTATGATAAAGGTCCGACTGTACCGCCCGTTCTCGATCGACGCCTTCGTCAATGCCCTGCCGGCGACGGTCAAGAAGATTGGCGTGCTCGACCGCACTAAGGAACCGGGCGCGGTGGGCGAACCCCTGTATGCCGATGTCCAGGCGGCAATCAGCGAAGCGCTTGAAAACAAGAAAGCACCGTTCGGTTCCCATCCGGTGATTGTCGGTGGTCGCTACGGCCTGGGCTCGAAAGAGTTCAACCCGCCGATGGCCAAGGCAGTCTTTGATAACTTGAGTGCTGCCGAACCGAGAAATCACTTCACCGTCGGTATCAAGGACGATGTCACATTTACGTCGCTCGATCCCGATCTGTCATTCGATATCGAAGGCAAGAATTTCCGCGGCCTGTTCTTTGGTCTCGGCGCCGACGGTACGGTTGGGGCCAACAAGAACTCGATCAAGATTATCGGTGAGAACACCGACAACTTCGCCCAGGGCTACTTCGTGTACGACTCGAAGAAGGCCGGCGCCATAACGGTGTCGCACCTGCGCTTCGGCGAGGCTTTGATTCGCAAACCGTATTTGATCAAGACCGGCCAGTTTGTCGCCTGTCACAACTTCAGCTTCCTCGAGAAGTACGATATGGTCGACAAGCTGATCGAGGGCGGCACCTTCCTGTTGAACTCACCGTACGGTAAGGACGAGGTCTGGGATCACCTGCCCAAGGAGGTGCAGCAGCAGATCATCGACAAGAAAGCGAAGTTCTACGTGATCGATGCTATCGCCCTGGCCAAGGAGCTTGGCCTGGGGGCACGCATCAACATGATCATGCAGACCGCCTTCTTCCTTATTTCCGGCATCCTGCCAAAGGACAAGGCGATTGAAGCGATCAAGGATTCGATCGTCAAGACCTACGGTGACAAGGGAGAGAAAGTCGTCAACATGAACTTCGCCGCGGTTGACGGCGCCTTGAACAAGCTGGAGCCGGTTGATTACCCGACCGGCGTGACCAGCACCAAGACCCGTCCGCCGATTGTCCCGGCCCATGCACCGGAGTTCGTGCAGACGGTGACGGCGGAGATCATTGCCGGACGCGGCGACGACCTGCCGGTGTCGAGCTTCCCGGTCGACGGTACCTATCCGACCGGCACGACCCAGTACGAGAAGCGCAACATCGCAGTCGATATCCCGGTCTGGGAAGAAGACATTTGTATTCAGTGTAATATCTGCTCGGCAGTCTGTCCACACGCTGCGATCCGTCCAAAGGTGTACGAAGAGAAGCATCTTGAGGGTGCGCCGGAGACGTTCAAGGCGGTGGACGCCATGACCAAGCAGTTCGCCGGTTTGAAGTACACGTTGCAGGTGGCGCCCGAGGATTGTACCGGGTGTGAAATCTGCGTGAACGCCTGCCCGGTCGAAGCCAAGGATGATGACGGCAACAAGACCGGACGCAAGGCAATCAACATGGCGCTGCAGGCACCGCTGCGCGAAGCCGAAGCGGCAAACTACCGCTTCTTCCTCGACGAAATCCCTGATCCCGATCCGGAAAAGATCGGCTTCAACATGGAAACGCTCAAGGGCTCGCAGTTCGTCAAACCGCTGTTTGAGTACTCCGGCGCCTGTGCCGGTTGCGGCGAGACACCGTACGTAAAACTGATGAGCCAGCTCTTCGGCGACCGCGCTCTCTGCGCCAACGCCACCGGCTGCTCCTCGATCTACGGCGGTAACCTCCCCACCACGCCGTACTGCCAGCGTTCCGACGGTCGCGGCCCGGCCTGGTCCAACTCGCTGTTCGAAGACAACGCCGAGTTCGGTATGGGCATGCGCCTGACCGCCGATAAGCTGCGCGAGTACGCCTTGATTCTGGTCAAAGAACTGGTGCCGGAGATGTACGACGACCTGAGCAGCGCCGTCATGACCGACCAGGCCGGCATCGAGAAGCAGCGCGAGCGCGTTGCCATTCTCAAGCAGAAGCTCGACGGTCTCAACGGTTCGGAACGGGTAAAGGCGCTGAAGTCGGTCGCCGACTTCCTCGTCAAGAAATCGGTCTGGATCATCGGTGGCGACGGCTGGGCGTACGACATCGGTTTCGGCGGCCTCGACCATGTCCTGGCCTCCGGCAAGAATGTCAACATGCTGGTGCTCGATACCGAAGTCTACTCCAACACCGGCGGACAGATGTCGAAAGCGACGCCGCGCGGCTCGATCGCCAAGTTCGCTGCCGGTGGTAAGCCGACGGCCAAGAAGGACCTGGGCCTGATGATGATGTCGTACGGCAACATCTATGTGGCCCAGGTTGCCATCGGCGGCAGCCATAACCAGACGGTGAAGGCGATGGTGGAGGCGGAGAAGTACGAGGGTCCGTCACTGTTGCTCTGTTACTCCCACTGTATCGCCCAGGGCATCGACATGAGTCATGGTCTGGAGAACGAGGACAAGGCGGTCAAGTCAGGTCACTGGCTGCTGTACCGGTACAACCCGGATCTCATCGATCAGGGCAAAAACCCGCTGCAGCTCGACAGCAAGAAGCCGAGCATCAGTTTTGAGGACTATGCGTACGCCGAGATCCGTTTCCGGTCGCTTCTAAAGAAGGATCCGGAACGGGCCAAGATGCTTTTGAACCTTGGCCAGCAGGATTGTGACCGCCGCTGGAACCTCTATTCCCAGCTGGCGGGCATGGATTACGCCCACATCGGGCAGTAAGGGCAGCTCCAACATGCTGTACGCAAGGAGGCGGTTCTGGCCGCCTCCTTCTTTTTTGCCCGGCCGAACCGTTTCCGCCCCAGGGGGTATAAATCGAGGAGCAATTGACCGATGACAAGTACAGGCGCCGCTGAAGCGGTACTTGTGCATTCTGGTTGACAGGCCTGTATCGGCGGATATCTTGCAGCGAAAAATGAACACCCAGGTTACGGAGATAATTGTGAAGAAGAGTGTTAACACCATTCTGGCAGCACTGCTACTGGCATCAATGACCCTGTCGCCCGTCTGGTCGGCCGACAAACTGCCTGTCGAAAAAGCCGGCAGCATCGGTCAACCGACCGGAAAGATCGCCTTCATTCGTGAAGGGGATGTCTGGATGATGGATGTCACCGGGGCTAAACAAGAGAAGGTAGTGTCGGCGCAGAATGTCGACGGTCGCCTGAGCTGGTCGCCGGACAACAAGATGATCGCCTTTACCCGGACCGGTATGGTCGATTTGAAAGGCCCCGACGGTATGGGCGGACGTCACAAGCTGAACGACATTTTCATCACCTATACCGACTCGACCCACAAGGCCAACCTCAACTGGATGCGGATTACCGACGATCTTGGGAGTCGTGACCCGGAATGGAGTCACGACGGTGAGTCGATCTTATTCTGGAAGGATATCAACGCCAACCAGGTGAATGCCGCCTATCCGAACTACCAGTTGATGTTGATGGACCCGGAAACGTATACTCCCAGGCCGCTGCGCAAGGACTGGCAGAACTTCTACGACGAATTCCTGATCGCGCCAAGCATGGGACCGAACGGGACGATTGCGGCGGTGTCGATGTTCCAGCAGAAGCAGCAGGGTCTGGTGGTGCTTAAGCCTGAGGAATACATGCTGTCGCTCGACAGCGTAAAGGCCCGGGCGCTCAAACATGCCAATCTGGTTGGTCCGAGCATTTCGCCCGACGGCAAGTGGCTGGCGTATATCAGCAACGACCTGAACGACGCCGGTCTGTATATCAGCACCCTCGACTTTAAAGAGACCTATCTTGTTCAGTCGCCGCCAGTCGGTACCTACCTGTACACCTATGCCCCGAGCTGGTCGTCGGATTCAAAGTGGCTCACTTTCAGCACGACGGACGGTTCGGTGTGGATTGTCGATATTACCGGCAACAACGCCCGCCGTGTGACCGGCCCGGGCCTCGACAAGGCACCGGCCTGGTCGAAAGCAACCGGCAGCAACTGACAATTCTTGTCAACATGATTCAGAACAAGCCCCTTGGTACGAGGGGCTTTTTCTTTGGTCTGAAATACCACGAAAACTGTTTAACTGTGCACAATTTGATCTCACTCTGTCCGCTGCCTCTGCCGATACACCATATAGTGAGCATGGAAGCAGTAGACTTGTAACGGTGGGGGCAGACGAGCAATGGCGCACGCAGCCGAAGCAACACAGAAATTGCCGGTACGGGACCCCAACCGCTATTCCCTCCGACCGATCTTCCTCAACTGGCCCCTCTCGGAACCGGGATTGGACGGAGCCGATGTCTTTGACGCCCGCGACCTGGCATCCTACGACCTGATCTTCTTCGATCCCTATCACTTCGCCGTCGATCATGAACTGTGGAAAGACAGTATTGAGCTTTCCGAGGGACAGTACATCTCAATCGACGAACAGGGATTGCTGAAGTTCCTGGCGATCGCCAGGAAGGCGACCGAACAACTGCAGAAGGCGGTTGAGAAGGGGGCCACGCTGGTGATTCGCGCGCGCATCCCCAACTCTCACCTCTCGGTACGCAAGCGCTCGACTGTCGGCACCTCGTCGTACACCTCCTCGGTCATATCATCGTTCTTCTGGCTCGAGCCGATCGTCGGCAAGTTTTCGATGCGCATAAGCAATGCCCAGACCATCCGCTACCGTGACAGCCGGCATGCCCTCAAGCGGGTGATGGGCGACTGTGCCGTGGTCTGCCGCCAGACCCAGGAAGCACTGTCGACCGGCCGGCGACGCGTCGTCGCCACCGCCGGTGGCTCCGACCAGCCGGCGATTACCAAGGTCAGTTTTGAGAACTGGCGGGGTTCGGTCTACTTCGTCCCGGAATTCCAGATCCAGGGGGAAACCGACAAGCTGATTCGCGCCATGATCAAAGAGCGCGAGGCCACCACCGACTTCGACGACCATCCTGACTGGATGCGTACCTATGACAGTCACGTTGGCTCACTGATCAGCCGCAAGTACAGCACCGAGTCGGTCGATGAACAGATTGCCGCCCTGGAAAAGCAGCGCTCGGTGATACTGTCGCACCAGCAGACCGTCAATCAACTGGGCGATCTGCTCCACGACCACGGTCCGGAGTTTGCAGCTGCCGTCGAATCGGCCCTCGGCATCCTCGGCTTTAACCTGAACCCTGGCAAGTTTACGTCGGGCAGCGGTTTCTTCGACGGTGTCCTGGCGGGTGATCGGACTTCGCAGGTACTGGTGCGATACGTCGCTACTCCAAACAGCCACATCGGCGTACCGGAGGTCGAGGCGATCAGCACCGCGCTGGCCTCGCACCAGCTCGAAGTGGCGCCCAAATCAATTCTTGTATTCAATCCCTTCTCCGGCACTGACCCCATGATGCGACAACAATGGCTGGAGACTGAGGTAGTATCGGCGGCGAGAAGGGACAACATATGCCTGTTACCATCATACGAGCTTTTCGTCGCCGCATACTATCTCCTTGGACGTTGGGATTCAGAATCGATACAGAACGTGACGTTTGCCCTGCGTCGCGACCTTCTCGAATGTGACAGCCTGTTCCAGCTCAATCGTATCAAGTATGCAGTTGATATGCCGACAATACCGGCACTGGCGCGATTGGCCTCCAACCAGCCAACTCTCATTACTCCGACCGGCGACGAGTAACAGCTGTGTAGCTACTCTCACCGCGCACGGGCGGTGCTTGCCCTATGCGAAATTGTCGGTTCATCCCCACCTGAAAAGTGGGCTACCCCTACCCCGATCGCGGGCTGCCCGCTTTAGAGTTTTTTCCAGTCGGACAACACCTGCACGATCAGGCGCATGCCGATTCCGGTCACGCCCTTTGGGATATATTCCCGTCCGCTCGGTTCCTGGTCAACATAGGCGATGTCGACGTGCATCCACGGCCAGTCGCCGATGAAGTTCTCCAAAAACGCGCCGGCACTCATGGTGGCGGCCGGTTTGCCGCCGGAATTTTTCAGGTCGGCGACCGGGGATTTCATCAGGTCATGGAAATCATCCCACAGCGGCATCCGCCAGACCCGTTCACCCGAGACCTCGGCCGCATCATAGAACCGTTCCGACAACGTGTCGTTGTTGCCCATGATGGGCGCACCGGAATAGCCAAGCACATAGAGGGCGCCACCGGTGAGCGTGGCGACATCGATTACCGCCTGCGGTTCAAATTTGTTGGCATAATCGAGCGCGTCGGCGAGAATGAGGCGACCCTCGGCATCGGTGCTGATAACTTCTATGGTGAGACCCTTGCGGCTTGTGATGACGTCGCCGGGACGATACGCCTTGCTCGACGGCATGTTTTCGACGGTCGGGATGAGGCCGACGACATTAATCGGGAGTTTGAGGCGCGCGATTGTCACCATCGCCGCCAGCACCACCGCTGAGCCGGTCATGTCGGCCTTCATCTCATGCATGTTGGCCGGCGGCTTGAGTGAGATGCCGCCGGTGTCGAAAGTGACACCCTTGCCGACCAGCACGACCGGTTTCTGGCCATCCTTGCCGCCCTTGTAGTTCATGATGACAAAGCGCGGCGGATTATCCGATCCCTGGGCCACCGCCAGAAGCGCCCCCATCTTCTCCGAGGCGATCTTTTTTTCATCGAGGACGCGGGTGCTGAACTTGTAGCGCCGTCCCAGTTCTTTGGCCTGATCGGCCAGCACGATCGGGGTCAGGTCGTTGGCCGGGGTGTTGGCCAGATCACGCACCAGGCATTGCCCCTCGGCCATCGCCTGGCCACGTTCAATCGCCGAAGCGATCTTCTTGTCCCGCTTCTTGTCGAGAACGACTACCTGCAACTCTTCAAGATCGCGATCGGCTTTGGCGTCCTTCGTTTTGTAACGATTGAATTTGTACGCCCTCAGGATTTGCCCCTCGACAGCCGCCTGGAAACAGTTCTCATCCGTAGCCGACTCCAGCACAAATGCCGCCGTGGCCGAACGGTTCATGCCGGACGTCGAGGCGGCTACGCCGGCCGCTTTGCGGTAGCTGTCGGGGGTGATTTTATCCGACGGTCCGACGCCGGTGAGGATGACACGGTCGGCTTTGTAGCCGGATGGCCGCATCAGGATGCCGGTCTGCTTGATCTTGCCGGTAAACTCTTCGCTCTCGACAAGCGCCGTAACCGCGCCGCCGGTGGCGCCGTCGAGGGCTTTCAGTTCGCCCGATAACTTGCTGTCCATCTGCTCGACAAAAATAACGATGGAATCGACTGCCAGATCCTTGATCGCTTTGCTGGTGGTTGCAACAGTGAGGCTCATATCCGTTATCTCCCTTGTGGTTAAGCTTTACGACAGTGTAGGTGATGGGAGATGCCGGGGCAAGGATTTTGCGATGACGGACCAGCCACCGGCGATAAACCACTGTTCAACATGGCAGGTCCGTCGCCGGTGCTATCGCACCGCTTGGGGACTTTCCCTGCGACGTTATTGCGTGTTCAGGTTGGGACTACGCCTAGTATTCCGAATCGAGCCAGGCCTGCCAGTTGGTTCTGATCTGCTCCATGTTGTCGGCACCGAATCGATGCATGAAGGCATCAGCCAGCACCAAGGCCACCACCGCCTCGCAGACCACGCCCAGCGCCGGCACGACACAATTGTCGGTCCGCTCCACCATCGCTTCTTCGGCTTCCTTGGTCGCAACATCGACGGTCTTCAGCGGCTGGTTCAACGTCGAAATCGGCTTCGATGCTACCCTGAGTACCAGCTCCTCGCCGTTGGTGATACCACCCTCGAGTCCGCCGGCACGGTTGGTCTTGCGATAGAAGTCTCTCATCTTTGGATTGGAGTTCTTCTCGTAATAGATTTCGTCGTGCACCTGCGAGCCGGGCGCCTCGGCCGCCTTGAAGCCGAGACCGACCTCTACCCCTTTCACCGAATGTACCGACATCAGCGCCTGCGCCAGCTTGCCGTCGAGACGGTCGGACCACTGCGACAAACCGCCCAAACCGATCGGCAGACCACTGACGACGATCTCGACACAGCCACCGAGGGAGTCACGCTTCTTCTTGGCCTGTCGGATCGCTTCTTTCATTTCGTCGGCGGTCCGGCTGTCGATGCACCGCACCTCCGAGTCTTCGGTGATAGCGACAATCTCGTCAATCGGCGGGCGCGGGTGATCGTCGGGCAGGGCCACCTCGCCGATCCGCACGACGTGCGACGCAAACCGTATCTCGAAGGCTTCGAGAAATTGCCGGGCAACCGAGCCGACCGCGGTCCGCGCGGCCGTCTCGCGGGCCGATGCCCGTTCCAGCACATTGCGCAGATCTTTGTGATTCCATTTAACGCCCCCGGGAAGGTCGGCATGCCCGGGACGCGGCTTGGTGGTATGTTTGGCGAGGCGTTCTTTCTTCAGGCCAAGATCGTCCGGCATCGGATCAAACGGATGCATGATCTCGGTCCAGTTCTCCCAGTCACGGTTCTTGACGACCAGGGTGATCGGCGAACCAAGGGTCTTGCCGTGGCGGATACCACTGACGACGTCGGCCCGGTCTTTCTCGATCTTCATCCGGCCGCCCCGGCCGTACCCCTTCTGGCGCCGCGCCAGCTGGAAGTTGAGGCGGTCGATGTCGATTGTCAGGCCGGCCGGCAGACCGTCGATAATGGCCGTCAATTGCGGACCGTGCGACTCTCCGGCAGTGAGGTAAGTTAACATGGCTTGGAAGATACGTTGGCCGGCTGTAGCGGTCAACTGTCGAGCGACGGTTACATTTCGGGGATGACCAGGCCGGACTCTTTTTCGAGCTGTTCGAGGCGGGCGGCCACGCGGTCGTCGATGTTCATGGCTTCGGACATGTTGTAGTACTCGACGCGGTCGATCGGCGAAATCGACTTCATCTCCTCGAGCACGGCGACCATTTTCTTGATCGAGCGGTCGATTACTTCGATCGTATCCGGAAGCTGGTGCATGATCTTTTCGGTCTGGTCCTTGTTCATCTGCAGGCGCAACATCTGGGAGCGACCATAAATCGCCATGGCGGCATTGTTCAGATAGTGCGACAGGGTGGCCATGGCGACGTTTTTGGCGGCGATGGCGCCCTTGGAGCGTTCCTCCTCCAGCAGCTTCTTCGACAGTTCCTGGCGCTCCTTGAACAGATGCTCGATGGTCAGGTACGACTTCCATATCTCCTGATTGGCCTTGATGAGAATCTGCTCGGTATCACCGATATCGACGCCGATTTGCGAGGCCATGTCGACGGTCGTAGTCAGCAGCTTTTCGGTCACCTCGGAGATCCGCTCGCGATCCATTCCGAGCTTCTCCGCCATATACGTGATCTTGTTGAGCCGCGTTTCGAGGTCCTGCTCAAAGTCGCTGAACCGATCCATGGTCAGCAGCACCGCCAGGCGCACGATGTTCGAGAGCACATCGTTGTCGGCATCACTGCCGCCCTCGTGGTGGCCGGAAATCGCTTCACTGATAGCACCTGGCAGATTCCAGTTGTCGGCGAGATGCTTGCCGATCTCACAGTGATCGATACCGAACAGCTCACGCTCAGCGTCGATCAGCCGTACCCCCTTCTTCTGCTTGGCGAGCACTTCACGATATTGCTCGGGGTGATAATGCAGCAGGTAGATGATACCGACATCGTGCAGCAGGCCGGCGATGAGCGCTTCCTCGACAACCGGATAGTCGATCGACGCGGCTACCGTCTCTGCCGCCGCTGCAACGTGCATGACATAGCCAAAGAACTCGGGCGGATGCACGCCGGCTTTTCGTTCGATTCGGTCCGGATGCAGAATCGAGGATGACAGGGCGAAACACTTGACGGTAGTGACCCCAAGTACCGATACCGCCTGCTGGACGGTTTTGATCTCAGACATCCGCTGATAGAACGACGAGTTGGCCAGCTTGAGAATACGGCTGGTCAGCGACGGATCTTTTAGGACAATTTTGGCGAGGCTGCCGGCAGAGTAATCTTCCTTGCTCGTCTCTTCAATCAGCTCCGATAGAACCTGCGGCAGGGACAGAAGATTGCTATTGCTGTTGATCTGCTCTATAATGGCGATTCGGTCCATGTCACCCTTTCCAATTGACTATCTAATGTATCGGCCAATCGGCGGGCGGCCTTAGCAACCCGACCCGAATCAATAATCAGGAGGTCTGGTCGGCTTTAGTGAGGCTGTCGATCAGATCGGTTAGCTGTTCCATGCGGAACGGTTTGTGAAGGACATGGCGAATCCCGGCGCGGGCCAGTTCATCGCCGGAAATCTCTGACTCCCAACCGGTTATCAGGACTATGGGGATCTCGGGCCAGCGCTCATGGATACGTCGACCAACCTCCAGACCCGACATTTCCGGCATGGCCAGGTCGGTCAGGACGATGTCGAAGCGACGTTCCGTTCCCAGACGGACACCCTCAGCAGCAGCGAGGGCGGTTACCACTTCGTAGCCCAGCGACCGACACATGGCGGCGATCAGATCAAGGATGATCTCCTGGTCGTCGATCGCCAGTACTTTCAATCGGCCGGACACGTCGTCTTCAGCCGGTTCGACGGGGGTTGCCTGACCGGCTGCCGGGAAGCGGAACGACAGATAGGCCGGCACATCCTGATAGCGATCGAAGGCATAAAACGCTTCGTCGTACTCCGCAACCGTCTTGAGGAAAGCATCGGTCGGCCGGTAGCCCAGTACCCGCGACGCCGGTTCGTAGCTGCCGAACCCGGCGATACGGTCGGCCGCTGGAAAGTTCTTGGGATGTCGGCTGACATCGAGGTAAACATATGACTCGTCGGCATATGTCGACACCGAGATGACGTCGCTCCCCTCGCCGATGGCGGCAAAACGATTGAGCGCTTCTTCGAACAACGGGCGCAAGACGTCGGACTTGATCGTCACTGGACGCGTGTCGCGGAAACGGGTATGGATCTCGCGCGGCTGTCCCCCAACCATGTACAGGTCTCCGGAGATGCGGGCGCTGGCCAGAACCGCTTCCATCGTCTCGTCAATCCGGTCGCGTTTCGGCTCGGCCGGTGTTTCCGCTACTTGTTCTTCTTCAGTTGTCCGGCCCCTTCGAACAGCCGCACCGGCCTCTTCGGCGGCCTGGACAATCCGCGAAATCAAGGTGCGGCTTTCGGGTGCGAGCTCACCTTTCTGCAGCAACAACTCGGCGCTGCCGAGAATAGCGGCAAGACGGTTATTCAAACTGTTGGCGGTACTGCCGGACACTTCGATCGTGGGAACCGGCTGCTCGGCATGAAGCGAGCGCGTTTGCGTCGCCAGCTCGTGCACCATTTGTGCCGTAGCATACAAACCCAGGCTGAGTTGCAGCAGGCGTTCCAACTCGCCGCGTTCCGGTTCGGGAAGATCGAAGATCACAAAGAGCACCATGCCCAAAATGCCGTCCTCGCTGCGAATCGGGCAGAATGAAAGATGCACCGGGCGACGTTCCTGGTCGAACTGCCGGCGCAGTCGGCCATTCTGGTCGATACGCTCGAGCATTCGCCCTGCCGCCTGTTTGCCGTACACGAATCGCACCTCACCCGCCATGACCGCTTCAAGTTCAGGCAGACCAGTCGGAATGGCCAAATCGACAGACAGTTCATCGCGGTCGCGGTGTCCGCCGAGGCAGACCAGCTCCGATTGGCGCGGTTCAAACGAAAGCGCCAGGGTGCCGCGAGGCAAAACATCGCTCATATGCTCGGCGAAGAAGCTCCATTCCGACTCGAACGTCGGCACGGCATCGAAGCGCAGCAAGTGCAGAACACGCTGGAGGCCGCGGCGACGTCGCAGGTCAAGACGTTCCGTCTCACGCTGCCGCACCAGTACGCCGGCAAGGCGGGCGTACAGTTGCAGCGTACGCAGCTCCTGTTCTTTAACTGAAACCACGCCGTTGTCTTTCCTGAGTACGAGGGCGTACGGTTGCTCCGAAACCGTAAGCGGCACCACCAGGACCGATTGCGACACGAAAGTATGGCCCTCTTCCGAGGTTGCTTCCTGGTTGATGATCAGCGGCTTCTCTCGATCAAGGGCGTCGAGTAGACTGCTCTTCAGGCTCTCCCCCGGGTCAAGCAGCGGCTCGCTGCCACCGGTCAGTTCCAGACCGCGCCCGGCGGCGGTGATCAGAAAGACCGCCCTGCTGCCGGCTATGCCGATCAGGCTGCGGCAGTAGGCATCGATCGGTTCCGAAGCGGCAAACGATGCTACCGCGCTCGACAGGCGGTTCTGTTGCGCCTCCAGGTCGACGGTGAGGGTTTCCTGTTCCTTCTTTGCGGCGACAATCTCGCGGCTCAATCGAGCAGACTTGATCTTTTCGGCGAGCCATTCGCCAACCGGCGACAGGAAATCAAGGTCGGCAGATGAAAACCGGTCAGCCTGCTCGGAAAGCAAGGTAATGGCGCCTATCCGCTCGGTGCCGGAAATGAGCGGCAGCACCAGGCCGGAAAGGAAGCGGGATGATTTCTTTTCGGAGATCAATTCATACCCTTCGGCGAGGAACGGCTCGCCGAGGTCGAGCGACTGACCCACTACGTTGCGTTCCAACGGATACTGTTCAAGTGCCGACTGTTCGTTCTTGTTGAAACCAACCGAGCCGGCAAGGATCAGTTGGCGGCGACGGCGGTTCAACAGAAAGAGCGCACCCGACGCGTTCGGCATGTGGGCTACGACTTCTTTGATCGCGATGTCGAGCAGTTGCAAGAGATGATACGGTTCACGGGCGTCGCGCTGCAGGTTGCGCAGCAGCGACATCTTTTCGTCACGCACCGTCAGCGCTTCCGATCGCTGCTGCCAGAAATCGGCGAACAGCGACAGGCCGATGACGGTGAAGAGCAGGCCAACAATGAACACGACCAGGTGAGCAATCCGGATCACCGGGTAGGCCGCATCGACAAACCACTCGGCGTAATCGGGCGTGGTCGTGACAAGATACCAGACAGCCGCGGCCAGTACCAGGATGCCGCCGCTGATGAAGGCGCCTCTCCCCTCGATGTCGGGGTCGGAGAAAAATCGGAGGCGCAGTGCCAGAAACAGATAGACTGCAACAGCGACCAGGCAAACAACTATCGCTGACCAGTCCAGTGCCATCAGTGAGTCTCCGCAAGCTCGCCGTGAAGGGTGAAGGCATCGGCAGCACCGATGCGAACAGGAACGACCTGACCCTCGCGGACGTTGTCGGCTTCAAACAGCACGGTCTTGTTGCCGTCGGTGCGCGCCCGCCAGCGCTCACTGGAACGCCGCGATTTGCCCTCGACCAGCGACAGGGCGATGCGGCCAACCTCGCGCTGGTTGCGTTCGTAAGCAATCCCCTGCTGTAACTGGATCAGCTTGTTCAGGCGGCGAATCTTCTCCTCTTCAGGAACGTCGTCTTCATACCGCGATGCCGTCGTTCCCGGGCGCACCGAGTAGCGGAACATGAAGGCGGAATCGTACTGGATTTCACGGACAGCGTCGAGAGTCTCTTCATACTCAGCCTCGGTTTCACCGGGGAAACCGACAATCAGGTCGGTGGTGATAGAGACATACGGCAGGTTCGCACGAATGTACTGGATGATCTTCAGGTACTTTTCGATCGTATAGATGCGACCCATCCGCTTGAGGATGCGATTGTTGCCCGACTGTATCGGCAGGTGGATGTGGGGCTGGATCTTCGGTTGCGCCGCCATCGTATCGACCAGCTCCCTGGAGAGATCCTTGGGGTGCGAAGTCATGTATCGAATGCGCGGGATGTCGGTTTCAAGGGCGACACGTTCGAGCAGTTTCGGGAAGGTCGTGTCCTGGTACTTATAACTATTGACATTCTGGCCCAGCAGGCTGATCTCGACCACCCCTTCATCGACCATCTTCCGCACACCGTCAATGATATACTCCGCCGAGTGCGCGCGCTCCTTGCCCCTTACATACGGTACGATGCAGTACGTACAGTAGTTGTCGCAGCCGCGGGAAATGGTGAGAAAGCCGGAATAGGGCGTTTCCTTGATCGGCGGAATCACATCCATATTCTCATGACCGAAGGCGGTCATGACCTCGGATGTGCCCTCGATTCCCTCGATGACATCGGGAAGTTCAAAAAGCCGATCGGTACCCAGGACATAGTCGACATGCGGCACCCGCGACTTGATATCGTCGCCCAGTCGCTGGGCCATGCAGCCGACCACCGCCACCTTGAGGTGCGGCTTTTCCTTCTTGAATTTATAGATTTCACCCAGCCGTCCATACACCCGCTCTTCGGCTTTCTCCCGCACCGAGCAGGTGTTGAAGATCAACAGGTCGGCGTTGGCCTCGTCATCGACGCGCACATACCCGCGGGTGACGAGGTTAGAGGCAAGGGTCGACGAGTCAGCCATATTCATCTGGCAGCCGTAGGTGGAAATATGGAAGGTCTGTACGGGTCGTTTATCGGTCATATCGAAGTCCATAGTGGCGAGTACACGTCGTGCCCGGCTGTAACGAGGTAATCTATCCGAAAGTCCCCAAAAATCAACCAAAATCCCGGCCGTCATGGAAAAGGCCCGGCCTGATGGCCGGGCCTCTCGTCAGCTTACCTTGCCTTTTTGTCAGTTCACACAGCCCAGTTGCGGCGCCGCCCCGCCGGCAAAGAAGAAATCGGTGAAATAGGCCAGATCGATCGGATCGAATGAACAGTCGGCGTTGACGTCGACCAGGTTCAGCACCGGTGGCTCCGCACCGCCGGCAAACAGGTAATCGACTACCACCGCCAGGTCAACCGGATCGAGTGACCCGTCGCTGTTGGCGTCGCCCGGCACCCCTTCACCCGGCGCTATGTAGAGACTGTAGTCGAATGTATCGTTACGAATCGAACCGTTGTCGTCCACACGGAGAGTGAAATTGAACCAGCCGGTATCGGTGGTGGTACCGCTGATAACACCGGCCGGCGACAATACCCAGCCGCTCGGCATGGGACCGGTCGCCACACTGAAAGTATACGACCCGGTGCCGCCGCGGGCTTCAACGGTATCGACATACGGCGCGTACTGGACGGCCGAATCAAGCCCGTCGTGAGGCGTGACAAAGTGCAGGGTCCACGACTCCCGGGTCTCGAACTTGAGGATCCAGTCCGACGGGTCAAGATCGATACCTGTGATCTCGTACGGGAGGTTGACCTTGAATACGTCCACTCTGTCGTCGGCAGTCAGCGTGACCGTATCGCCGGTGCCGGCAACCGGTTCGAAGTAGATATCGATCGGCATATCGAACACCTGCGGTTGCGTCGTCTGAATCTGGCGAATTCGTACGTATACATCCCATGTACCGTCGCCGGCCGGCTCCTGGTAGTAGGTGTGACGATAGTTGGGGCGGTAAGTACCGTAAATCCAGTCCTCGAAGAACCAGTCGAGTTCAACGTCGGTCGCTGCTTCGAAAACGTCGCGGAAATCCTCGGTGGTGGCGGCAGCATGATAGAACTCGCTGTTCATGTAGGCATTGATGCCGTCAAAGAACAGGTCGTCGCCAAGCACGCCCCGGAGCATGTGGCAAACCCAGGCGCCCTTGTCGTACACCTTGCTGCTGAAGATATTCCAGATCGAGGAGATGGTGTCTGACACATAGATCGTGCCGGGATCATTGTTGTTCATACCGGCCATGTAGGAGTGATACGACGGCCAGCCGCCGGTATGATACGCCCAGAGCGCTTCCGAATACGACGCCCAGCCTTCGTTAAGCCAGATGTGGCCCCATGACTCACAGGTGATAGCGTCGCCGAACCACTGGTGCCCCGCTTCGTGGACGATGATCCACTGCGAGAATCCAAAGTCGCTGCCGGTCATCGAGGTCATGGTCTGGTGCTCCATACCGCCACCCCAGGTGAAGTTGGCATGGCCATACTTCTCAGCAACAAACGGATACTGCCCAAAATTGTCAGACAACACGGTCAGGACTTCCGGAGTAATATCATACTTGCCGAGCGAATAGGCGTAGCGGTCCGGGAAGACGGCATTCACAATCGGCATGGTATCGGCGCCGCCGTTGTACACCCACTCGTCCTCCCAGACGGTGAACGGCGATATCGCCACGGAGAACAGATAGGTCACCATTGGATAGCTGACCGAATAATGGAAAGTGTGGGAGTTACCGCCGGCTGTGACGGTGGAGTCAAGGGTACCGTTCGACGCTACGTAGAGCGAGGTATCGACCTCGATGGCGATGTCGTAAGTGTCGGCCTTGTCATCCATGCGATCCTTGCACGGCCACCAGGTGCGCGCAAAGTACGGCTCGGACAGAGAGCTGATCGACGGATAGGTCCAGTTCCAGGTACTGAACGAAAACGCCTGGAAGCCGCCCTCGGTCGGGTGACCGTGGTAGAAGAAGTCAAACTCGAACTGATCGTCGAGATTGTAGGTTCCGTCGAGCATAACCGTCACCACATCGCCGGAACGACTGTACGACAGTTGACCCGACGGCGCTACTATCGAGTCGACCGCCATATTGTTGTACAAATCGACCTGCACCTCGGTCACGCCGTTCTCCGCCGCGAGGGCGGTGAACCCGACCCGGCCATAGAGAATTTCAGTGGTGTCGTTGACGCGAATGAAGATGTCGTAGTGCGTGACATCGTAATTTGTCTGGGTATTGGCCACCGCGGCGCTTGTTTCGAGACGACGCTGCTCCGCCTTGTTCAGCAATGACTGTACCTTCCCCTCCCACAACTTCTTGTGGCGCTCGGAAGGTGATACGTTGTCCCATGCGTTGTCGTCTGATGCGGCCACCGGGCCGGTGGCCATGACGAGCAGCAACACTAATAGTGTCACCACGATCTGCCCTAATCGCTCCGTCCTCACAATGATACCTCCCGGGTGTTCGCTTACAGTTTGCCGTGGTTGAAGACGGCCTGTGAGCAGTAGTCAAGAGAAGTGGTTACCTTACAATACCTTATAGCAAAGTACCCAATTCTTGATATATGTCAAGTTATATTAGTCTGGTGGACTAACGGTACTCATAATGGACGTATAGAACCACTACTTGTGCAATAGTTACACAGCCCAAAAGGTCAACGCCGCCCCCGGTTCGCACGGGAGCGGCGTTGTGTATTCTATGCTGACTGGACGTGGGTCAGGTCACTGACGGACGGGCGTCTGCACCAGTCCGCCGTCAGGCCCCAGGTACGGCTCATTGAGGCAGGGCGGCGCGCCACTGTTGAAGAAGAAATCGACCATGTAGATAAGGTCAACCGGATCGACTGCGTGGTCGCAGTTGACATCACCAACCCGGAACTCCGGTTCCGGCGGTAAGTCGGCGTTGGCGAAAAAGTACTGTACCATCCAGGCGAGATCGATCGGATCGACTGTGTTGTCATAATTCCAGTCCCCGATGAACCGCCAGACCTGCATAGTGGTCCGAACCGCCGTGCTCGGATTGATGGCCGACGGCGCGAGGACATAAATGGAATCCGGATACTGGCCGAAGACATAGCCGGCGGCGTTCTGCACCAACTTGACAGTGCCGGGTACGTCGCCAGAGTCGGGAATTGTCGAAAGCCACGGGACATTGTTCTCGATTTCCCACGGCATACAGCCGGCGTTGCGATTGAGCACCTGCATGACCTGGGCCTCGAAATCGGTGGCGAGGCTGTCTTCACGCACCGGCAGGAAGACGGTCGAGTTTGGAACGAAGGCGCGCGGCGCCTGATCTCCCGGCACCACGTTGTATGACACGATCAGTGTTTCCGGTGTATTGACCGCCTTGAGGGCGCTCACGACGATCGTGTCGAGATAAGTGCCCAGCGGCAGGCCGAGGTCGATGTTCGCCGTCAGCGTAAAGCTCGACGGCACGACACCCGATGTCGGTTCTACTGTGAACAGATCCGATTCATACTCAAGCTGCCAACCGACATCGGTATCCCCACCGATATTGATGATGCCGATCTCTCTGGTTGGCGCACTGCCTAAGAGCCCTTGCGTACATTCATACACATCCAGCTGCGGCGTGGTGCTGGTAAACTGCAGCCAAGCCGGCTCATCGACAAAATGCAACTGGAAAACGACCGGTTGCGGCGAATTGATGGCTTCATTCGACGAAACCCACACCGTGTCGAACAGATCGTTGCCGACAGGTGTGGAAGTCAGCTTGAAGTTCACGGTCACCGTATCACCGGCCACGCCACTCGACGGTGACAGGGAGAGAATCCGAGACGACGACTCCGAAACGGTAAAGGTCATCGAACCGGCGCCGCCGTTGGTGACGACGAACGTCTGTGGATCCGGAAAGAGTGTATTCTCCGGAATAATCATGTAAATAAGCGAAGGGTCGGGCTCGATCAGCGGCAGGTCGGAGCCGATCGACAGGTGAACCGGAACGAGCACCGGATCGTTGGTCGCCAGCGGATCGGTGACGACGATGGTGTCGTCGTACTCACCAAACGGCAGGCCGGTGATGTCGACCGACACCGAAACATCGGTGGAGTCGGTGCCGAAAATCGGCGACAATGACAACCAGCTCTCGCTGCTGCTCGCCGACCAGTTGAGCGTACCGCCGCCACTGTTTGTAATCGTCAGAATCTTGGCGGCCGGGTTCGGTTCTCCCGCCACGGCATTAAAGAAGAACTGATTCGGAGTAACCGATATGGTCGGCGGCGGGGGCTCCATTTCAAGGATCACCACTACTTCCCGAGGCGAATTGTCGGCGTCGGGAGAGGAGACCGTGATTACATCGGTGTAGGTTCCTGCCACCAATCCAACAGTACTCACCCCGACGTTGATAGTTCGAGGGACAGTCCCTGAGGTCGGCGACGGAACCAGCCAGGCTTCGTTCTTGGTCAACGTGAACGGAATCTCGCTGTTGTCGTCGGTAGTCAGGTTCAGCGGCTGGCTGAGAGGAGGTGAAGCCCCGACGATACCGTTGAACAGCAGCGTGTCATCCGACACCAGCAGGTTGGTCGGTGCCGCAAAAGAAGTGTCGCGAATGATGTACGGCCCGGGCCACTTGGCCTTGTAGCCTATGGCGCCCGTACGAATGAGCGTCCAGAAGGCGCCCTGAAACCACTCCGAGGTGTCGATGACGATTGAGTCGTTGGGCGTCCAGGAGTCGAGCGTGAAATAATAGCTGGCCAGCTTTTGCGGCGACGGATTCGGCGGATATCCCGGTTGAAATAGGCGCTGAGCGCCAAACACAAATCGGTCGTTGGCATTGGTCGTGGCGATGTTGCCGGCGTCGTAAAAGAACACCCCAAGATCCCAGCTGCTCAGCGCCAGTGGTTCGGCAACCGCGCTGTCCATGTTCAGGTTGGTGTTGATCCAGTCCCACCCGGCGTTGGCGCCGGTCAAGGTGCTGCTGTCGTTGTACACGTACAGGTCAATCTGGAAAGTGAGCTGGTTGGTCGCAGCGTCGGGAATCTGCGGGAAGACCATGTACATACTGTCAGGTTGCCCGGGATCATTCGGGTCCTGCTGAGCGTACACTCCCACACCCGACATCAAAAGCAGCAGAGCTGCCATTGTCAGGAACTTCATGCGCATTGTTTGAGCCTCCATGCAAATGATCGTATCGTTGCTGTCGGAAACAGATTCAGGGACTGGATGCAAACTGCGAGAGTAAAGGAGGGTGTGGACCCGTAACGACAGCACATCGGCGCCGTTGCATGCCTGTGCGTTTTCCCTCTTCCCACCAATGCTGCATGCATTGTCAACATCACGCGACCCTGCGTAGCGGAACACCACCGGATTGCCCGGCTTACGTTCCGATTTTTGTCAAACGTGCAAGTCTGATAAATGCGTGCTAAGCTGGTACAGGGTAAGAATCGCTCGGAAACACGAACGATGCTGATTACCTAATTCACCCGTTACCAACCATATGATAAGGGGTGGCGCTCTGATTTGTCAAGACAAATGACGTGTGGGTAGTGCGACGGCGAGGCTCAGGAACGACGACGCTTGTTGGTCGAGGGTTTCTTTTTGGCGCCCCCCTGCCCCGTCTTCCGGGCGGCAGGAGTCTTCTTCTTCGACGGCTCGGCCTTTTTACGGGCCCGCTCGATTTCCTCGGCGAAGATCTTTTCGAGACTGAAGGTAGACGGTGTGAAGTCGAGCAAACACAACTCAAACAATTCATCGACGCGCTCAATGAAGGTGAACTTGCTCTTGCGTACTATCTCCTTAGGCAGATCGCGAAGGTCTTTCTGATTCTCTTTCGGCAGCACGACATGGAAGATCCCCGCCCGGAACGCCGCCGATACCTTCTCCTTGATCCCGCCGACCGGCAGCACGCGACCGCGCAGCGTTACCTCGCCGGTCATGGCGACATCATTACGGATCGGCCGTTCCGACATAACCGAAGCAATCACCAGCGAGACGGTCACACCGGCCGAGGGACCATCCTTGGGAATGGCTCCCGACGGGAAGTGGATGTGAATATCGAACTGGTTGAAGTCATCGTGGTCGATCGCCAGCATGTCGGCTTTCGAGCGGACGTACGAATGAGCCGCCGAGATCGACTCGCGCATGACATCGCCAAGCGAACCGGTCGTAGTAATCTGACCGTCACCTTTCATCTTCAACCCCTCGATAAACATCAGGTCACCGCCTGAGCCGGTCCAGGCCAGACCGGTTGCGGTGCCGATTTCCGGCTCCTTCTCGGCCTTCTCCGGAATGTAGATCGGCGAACCAAGAAACTTCTCGAGATCCGCCTCGGTAATCGTCCATTTCTTCCTCTTCGTCGACTGCTTCGACAGCGCAATTCGGCGGCAGATCTTCTCCATCTGCTGGGCGAAACCCACCAGGCCGGCCTCCTGCGTGTAGCTGTTGATGATCACCGAGAGGACCTTGTTGTTCAGGCTGATCTCCGACTTGAGGATACCGTGCTTGTTCAACAAACTCGGGATGATATAGCGCTTGGCGATTACGATCTTCTCTTTCTCGATGTAGCCGGGCAACTCGATGATCTCAAAGCGCGGGATGAACTGTTCCGGGATCTCTTCCCACGATCGGACCGAGCAGATGAAGAGGACTTTGCTTAAGTCGAAGGGCACACCGAGGTAAGCGTCGAGGAAACGGTTATTGCGACGGATGTCAATCGCTTCGAGCAGGGCCATGTTGACCGAGGAGTCGTTGTCCATATTGAAGTAATCGATATCTTCGATCAGGATGACGGGGTCGCAGGAACCGGCGTTTCGCAGGGTGCGAATGACCTTGCCGGGCATGGCGCCCAGGAAAGTGCGCGGTGTGCCCTTGACCTCGGCAGCCTCCGAAATGCCGCCCACCGATATGCGGATAAACTCCTTGCCCAGCGCCCGCGCGATCGCCTTGGCCAACGACGCCTTGCCGGTACCGGGGGCACCAACCAGACAGAGGGTCGGCCCTTCGTTGACCCCACCCAGTAGCTTGCGGACCGACAGTCGCTGCAGGATCTGCTCGCGGACCGAGCCGGGACCGAAAAAACCGGAACTTATGGTCTTTTCAACTTCTGTAATATCATAGTCTTCCGGCGTCGCTTTCCCCCAGGGAAGCGACAACAGCCAGTCGAGGTAATTCTTGGTAACACCGAATTCAGCCGACGCCGACGACAGCTGTGACAAACGATCGGCTTCGATCACGGCGCGGGCGACGACCTCGGGCGGCAGGTTCTGGTTCTCCCGGATCTGCTTCTTGATGCGGGCGCCTTCCTTCTCTTCGGCCAGATCTTCACCCAGTTCACGGCGAATCTCCTGCAGCTTGCGTTCGAGGAAGGCGCGACGCTCGTCGTCGTCAAGCCCCCGCCGGGCGTTATCATCGATGTTCCGCATCGTGGCAACCCGCGAGAGTTCGGCATTCAAATGATGCAACAGCCGCTCAAAGCGCACATTCAGGTTGACCGCCTCCAGCAATTCCTGTTGAGCCTCGATCGGAAAGTGGAAATTGGCGGCCGCCTGATCGGCGAACTGCGACGGATCGTCGTCGTTCATCTGCAGCACATTGATCAGTTCGAGCGAATAGGTGGGGTCGAGCGATGTAATTTCGCGCACCACGGCCAGCACCTCGCTCATCCGTCCACCAATATCAGCCGGCACCATCTCGGCGTTTTCAGCCATCGATGCCTCGGCCGTCCAGAACGGTGTGCGTTCGGTGATTTCGTTGATGACCGCCCGCTGCTGCCCCTCTATAGTGACCATGAGCGATCCCCCCAGCCCTTTCTGGGTGGCCGTGATATCGGCAATTACACCTATTTGGTGGACCTGCGGGGTCTGGTCGATATCCTTCTCAGTCGGCGAATAACTGGCCAGAATACGGCATTTGTTCTTCAGACAGTATTCGACCAGCTTGAGGTTTTCCGGCCGTCCAATCTGCAGCGTCTTGGTGATACCCGGCAACAGCACACCGGTACGCAGCGGCAGCAACGGGTAGCTGGTACGTGAGTCGGCGGTGACCACCGGCAGGGTATGTTGGCTCGTTATAATCATGGCTGCCTTCAGTAGTATCGGCTGATTCTCGCAAAGCGTGAGAACAGTCTACTACCATGGCAGAGATCATGTCAAACCAATTGTCCGGCCCAGCAGCCGATCCGCACACTGGTTGCCTATATTACTACGTACCAGCGCACTAACAGCTGTTATCTAATTCACTGCTTTATCGGCATGTTCACCCACCAGCGACCGGATCTCCCAGTCGGGATGCTCCCGCAGCTGTTCGATATTGATACGGATTGCTGACGGGTCGACATTGAGACGGTAATATCCCAACCGGTTGTTCTCGACCATACTCCAGCGATTACGGAGCTGGCTGCCGATCTCGGTCTTCATCCGATACAGGTAGCGGGCCTGATTGAAGCCGACCTCCAGATCCTCTTTATAGAGCCAGCCGGACTGGGAGAATCGCCGTGCCCAGGCCAGCTTGACGAAATACTTGAACGACTTCCCGGTCAGGCAGACCCGGAAACCGTCGATTGTAACCACGAACCGTTCTCGGTCGGGACTTCCCTCGACCTCGATCGCCTGCGGCCGTCCACCGTGCAGCACCGGCCGTTCGGCCAGCGACATCTGTTGTGCTTGCTGCATCTGTGCCATAGTTTCATCCTCCGAATCAAACGTTTGCCATACTTGTTCAGCCCGGGCGCGGTTTTTCAGTACCGCCGCCAGGTGTTCTTTGTCGCTTTCCACAATAGCGCTGTAATCGGTCAGGCCGGCAGCCGCCAGGGCGGCAATTTCGCTCCGTTCCAGGCGCATCTCGAGCAACTCATGCAGTTCGGCGGGAACGCCGCGGCGCACCGAGCGAGCCATCACACTCAACTCTTCACGTACTGTCGCGCCGCTACCATCAGCCTCAAGCAGCCGTCCGACACCGTACAAACGATGCCCGACCGCCCCTGCAAAGCCACTGATCTGACCGAGATGGACACCGAACTGGCGTTCCAGTTGCATTGCCGGTGTCAGCGCCGCCCAGCGAACCAGCAAGAGCGCTCCCTTGATGGCGCCAAGCTGGCCGTATTCCAGACGTCCGGCGCGTACCGTCTCACGTCCCAGCAGCGCCTCTACCTCGCCGGCCGGGACAGCATCAAACTGGTAGATCTGCCGCCAGACATCCGGCTGCCGTACCTCAGCCTGCTTGACCAATCCGGGTGGCAGCGGCAGATTGTCCCCCAGCAGCACGAGCATGATCCAGCCGAATAGTGACTCCGGTCGATGAGCATCGAGGGCGACCCGGTATCGCTCCACCGCCGCCGCCGTCAGTCCGACCGATGCCGCGGCGCGACCGAGCGGCGTGACCTGAATGCGATGGGGACTGAAGGGATCGACTGCAATGAGCCGACGGTTGCGCAGGTGGTTCAATGCAGCGCTGAATGACGGCCACTCCCGGTCGGCATGAGTCGTTGCATATAAAGAGCTTGCAAATACATCTTGAAGCGCCGGTTCATCAGCCGCCAGACCCGATGCAAGGATATTCAGGCACCAGTCTTCCAGCGGCATACTGTCGAGTACCGACCTGACATCGTCAACCAGATGCCCGTCGATGTAATTGCGCCACAGCACTTCTTCCTCGAAGTCCGACTCGGCCAGCACGACAGCGCGGCCGAAATGTGACGTACCGTTGCTGCCGCCGGGACGTCCGGCGCGACCGGTCATGTTGTCGTACTCCGATTTGGATAACGGTACCAGCGAGGGCCGCCCTCCGTACTCGGATCCGGCGTAGCGGACGGTTTCGAGGAAGACCGTGTCGGCCGAGAGGTTGACGCCCATGGCAAGGGTGGTGGTAGAGAAGAGCACCCGCACTTCATGTGCGATAAACGCCTCCTCGATGACACGCCGCTGCTCGGAGGTCAGATCGGCGTTGTGGAAAGCTACACCGCGACTGAGCACGGTCAGAAGAGCGCGCTTGAGGCTCGATTCTTCAGTTGCATCCAAAGCCGCGATCGCCTGGTCAGCGGGCGGCCAGGCGACCTTCGACGCCAGGGCGTGGGCTGCCTCGATGGTGTCGCGGCGGGACTTCAGAAAGACCAGGGTCTGACCGTCCTGCCCGCGAATCTGACTGATAAACGACGCCACCCGGTCGTCGGCGGCGTCGGCAGTGCCGAGCCGCTCCTCTCCCTCGACAGCATCGTTGAAGGTCTGAAAGTGATAGGTGCCGTTGACCAGCACGCCGCGGCGCAGCTCGACAGGACGTCGCCGCTCCTCGATCAGGGTGGCGCCGAGCCAGTCGGCCAGACGTCCGCCACCCCCGGCAGCATCGCCAATAACCGCCGACAGCGCCACCAGCGACGGATTGTAGACAGCCGACAGCAGCTTGGTCAGGAGACGCTCCAGAACAGCGCCACGGGGCGCCTGGCCGATGGTCTGGATTTCGTCGATCACGACCAGGCCGATTACCGCCAGCATGTCGAGGCGCACGGTCAGCAGTTGGTCGAACTTCTCGTAGATCGCCAGGGCGATATCGTAGTCGCCTGAAAGAAAGCGGCGGTCGTTCTCGGGATGGTCGGCGGTGACAATCAAAACATCGATGCCGGTCGAACCGTACAGGTCGCACCAGTCACGGTATTTCTGTTCGGCCAGCGACTTGAGGGGAAAGAGCATGACTGTCTTGCGACGCTGCGACAGCGCCACCGCCGCGGCCATCTCGGCGCAAAACGACTTGCCGGAACCGGTCGGCGACGAAATGAGCAAACGCCGGGAAGATCCCGAGGTCGATGACCGATTGTCCAGCAAACCGTGTCGCACTGCTTTCTCCTGTACCGGCAACAGGTAGTCGCCGAGTCGATTACGCCATTGCGTTACGAGTGTTTCCGCGACGCCGTAGCGACGCAAATCCTCTACTTTCATCTGCATACCCCCTTGGGCTGTGATGTGAACGGTTACCAGGCCGTCCCGCCCCCGCGTTGTCGTCTCATCAGCTGCAGCCGCCGAAACCGCACAATGGGCAGCTCATGCAGGTCCCAAGCCGCACCATACCGGCACCACAATCGGGACAGTTGGCCACGTTGTGGTAGGTGCAGTCGTCCATCGGCTGACTGCCGCCGCTGAACAGGCCGGCCAATACCGACGAATACTCTTCGCCAAATTCGACCGGCAGATTGTTGTCGCCGAGATGTCGATTCATCGTGTCCTCCTTGATTGGCGGGATACGCTTTATTCCTTCGGGTTCTGCCTATATACTGCTCATTTGTGCCGTGGTCAAGGAGAAACTGCTCATTTGTGCATGTTTTTTTTCAGGGCGCATCGTGTGCGCCCCCGCCACCGGGAAAAGAGCCGAAGCGTTGGCATCTTATCGGTTGACAAATCTTTGCGTGGGAGTATCTTACGGGCATAGTTGTGGACATCAACGGTCCCCACCCTCTATTTATTCACGATAACAGCCATGGTTGCAATACAATCTGGTCCGCCATTGTATGGAGAGAAAGGAGAAACGTGTGAAATTCGGTCACGTACGCCAATCCGGGCTGGCGCTGCTGACAGCCTGCCTGCTCACCGTGACGGCATCAGCCGAACGAGTGCAGGACCCGAATAACCCCGCCGCAAGCTATGAAATGGATCCGGAGGTGCTGGCCAGGGATGCCGGTGCACCGGGCGCCATGATAACTGCGGCGCAAGACGACTCGGCCAGCTTCCTGTGCGATATCCAGTCGTACCAGTACAACACCTTCGGAGGCACCGATGTCTGGGGTTACGAGGACGCACAGGGGCGCGAATACGCACTGATGGGAACGTATGAAGGAATCACGGTCACCAATGTTACCGACCAGGTAACGGTCGGGACTATCCCCTACACTCCCGGCTGTGGCTGGCGTGATATCAAAACCTATTCACACTATGCCTATGCGACCAGCGAATGCAACGGTACCAATGGTGGAGTATTGATCATCGACCTGCAGTATCTTCCCGATTCGATCGCTTATGAAGACAATATTCCGATCGACGGTGGCTTCGCGCAGGCGTCGCACAATCTTTCGATCGACACCCTCAAAGGCTACATGTACGTCGAGGGTGCCTTTCAGACCGGCCGCTCGATCTACATTCACTCCCTGGCGAATCCGGCAAGTCCGACCTACATCAACGACTTCGGGCCGGGTGAAGTACACGACATGTACTGCATGAACGACACCTGCTATGTTGCCGCCGGACGTACCGATCAGTGGGAGATCTGGGACATGAGCAACAAGAACGTCCCGGTCCGCATCGCCCAGGTGACCATCCCCAACGCCGGCTATGTCCACAACGTATGGCCCTCGGACGACCGCAAGTATGCTGTAACAACCGAAGAGACCGCCTTCAAGACGATCAAAATCTGGGACATCCAGGACCTCGGCAACATCCAGTTGATCGGCCAGTTCCTCGGACCCTCCGACCTCGCCCACAACGCTCACTGGGAGGGCGACAAGGTGTACCTGTCTCACTATGAATCGGGGGTCATTGTTGCCGATGTTTCCGATCCGTCCAATCCCCAGATCATTCACCAATTCGATACCTGGGGCGGCGAAGATCCGGATTTTGACGGCTGCTGGGGTGTCTACCCGCACACGTCGTCCGGGTTGATCTATGCGTCGAACCGTGACGGTCACCTGTTTGTACTCCAGGAGTTTGATATCGACCTGACCGACTCGCTCTATGGTGGCGAGGTGTCGGCGTCGGCCGGTGATGATGTCGCTTATGACATCTTCGCCTACAACAGCTTTCCTACCCAGGTTTTTATTGTCCCGATCAGCTATGCCGGTGAACTCGCTCTGACGCTTGATTCGGTGACGACGGTCGGAACCCGCACCGAATCATTCAGCCCGCCGTCCTTGATCGGTTCCTTTACCCAGGGCAAGCAGAAGGTCTATCGCATCCAGGGTGCGACGGCGCTGCCGCCGGGCGACGGCCCGGTGCTGACTGCCTGGTTCTCGGTACCGTCGATCCTCTTCGGCCAGAACAATCCGATTACATTCAAGCCGCTGGGCAGCAACTCGGCGCAATTCGGCGGCAGCTGTATCCAGGCCGATCCTGATACGGTCTCGGGTGCTATCGTCGTGGGCGGTTGCTGCTCCGGAAACGCCGGAAACATCGACAACGATCCAAGTGATGAAGCCGGCCCGGCCGACCTGGCCTACCTCGTCGACTACCTCTTCTCTGCCGGTTCAGCGCCGGTCTGTCCTGAGGAAGCAGATGTCAACGGTGACGGTTCCGCGGCCGATCCGACCGACCTGTCGTACTTCGTGGAGTACCTGTTCAACTCCGGAGTCGCACCGGCAGGCTGCCAGTAGAGACACGGCAATCGATCTGTAAGGCGCCACCGCCCGGTCACATGGGCCGGGCGGCCGTGTCGCACGTCGTACGCTGGTCACACTGCTGGTCCAATGACCAACAGAAACATTGACACGCATCTGCAATGTGCTATGTTTGATGGGGAGTAGATCGACCCTCACGCTCCACATTATTGACACGATAACAGCCACCAGAACTCCCGTCATGGAACGAAAGGAGCAAACCGTGCGACGTTCTTATCAGTCCGGGTGGAGGTATGTGCTTGTTTTGCTGCTGGTCCTGGCGGCCTCCGTCAGCGCTGAATATGTTCAGGACCCAAGTAATCCGGAGGCCCGTTACCACACCGATCCGGCCTCGCTTCCCGGAGCTGACCATGCCCCCGGCATGGCGACACCGGCTGACGCCGCCCAGGATTACTTTCTGTGCCGCGAACTCGGCCTGGGCGTGGGTGGCAACGGCGTCACCGACGTCTGGGGGTGGAAAGCGCCGGACGGCCGCTACTACGCCCTGGTTGGGTCGAAGGACGGCCTGACGGTCGTCAATGTTACCGACGAGGAGATCGTACAGACGATTGATTACACGCCGAATTGCGGCTGGCGCGACATCAAGACATATGGCCATTATGCCTACGTCGTCAGTGAATGCCATGGCTTTCGCGAGGGTCTGATGACGGTCGATCTGCAGTACCTCCCTGATTCAGTGAGTTTTGTCCGCAGCGTGCCGGTAGACGGCGGCACCGAGGTTACCTCGCACAACCTGTCGATCGACACCGTCAAGGGGTTTATTTACATCGAAGGTAAGGGCCTGAAAGACAGCTCTGTGTATGTCTGGTCGGTCAATCCGCCCGGCTCTCCCGAACGTCCATTCTTTGTCACCTCCTTCGGCCAGGCCGGGGTACACGACATCTATGCGCACAACGACACCATCTACACCGCCGCCGGCTTCACCGGTCTGTGGGAGGTGTACGATGCTACCGACAAGAGCAATATTCATCGCGTCCTCGCAGTCAGCATCCCCAACACCGGTTATGTTCACAATATCTGGATAAACGCCGACCGGACGGTGGCGGTTACGACCGAAGAGACGTCGTCCAAGACAATCAAGGTGTGGGACATCAGCGATTTCAACAACGTCCAGCTGGCCAGCCAGTTTCTCGGCCCGTCGGGTCTGGCGCACAACGCCCATATCGAGGGCGACCTGGTGTATGTGTCGCACTACGAATCGGGCGTGATCGTGGCCGATATCAGCGACCCATACAATACCCAGGTGCTGGCGCAGTTTGATACCTGGAGCACCGAGAACGCCACCTTCGAGGGTTGCTGGGGAGTCTTCCCCCACACCGACAACGGCACCGTCTACCTGTCCAATCGAAACGGTTTTTTGTATGTGCTCAATCAACTGACCGGCCAGCGCAGTGACTCGATCTGGGCGACTGATGCAAGTGCCGACGAAACCGGCGGTGTGGTGGTGGAGATTCACGGCCACAACAGCCTGCCGGTCGGCGATATCGTGGTACCGATACACTGGACCGGTCCGGCTGAACTGGTTCTGGACTCGGCAACCGTCGGCGACCGCACCGCCGGGTTCAACGATCCCAACCTGATAGCCTCCTGGCAGGGCGGCAGACAGCGGGTCTTCCGGCTCACAACCAATGGCGGCAACCTGCCGGCCGGCTCCGGATTGATCATGAAAGCCTGGTTTACCGCCATACCATCGGGCGCTGACCAAACTTCAGCACTGACGTTCAAACCGCTTAATCAGTACCAGGCTGCATTCACCGGCAGCTGTGGCGCACTGAATCCGGATACGGTGAGTGCGACGATTACGGTAACGTCGTGTTGCGACGGCGTGCGGGGAGACTTTGACGCCGACGGTTCGGCGACGCTCGATGCCATCGATCTGGCGGTGCTGGTCGACTACCTGTTCGCTAATGGAGACCTGACGGCCTGTCCGTCGGAGGCGGATGTCAACAACGACGGTAATGTTGCCAACGGCGTTGACCTGAGCTATGCCGTCGACTACCTGTTCGCCGGCGGCGCCGACCCGGCAACATGTGATTAGCAATTCCGCAATAAATCACCGACGCCCCACTGTGTATTTCGCACAGTGGGGCTCTTCTTTTGTCTATGCCGCGTAGGTCAGGTTCCTTGTGAACCTGACACGCCCCCCCGATCGGCCTACAGTCAGGTTGCCAACAACCCGACCTACGAACAAAAGACGGCCCGCCTGTCGGAACAGGCCGCGTAGGTCAGGTTCCTTGTGAACCTGACACGCCCCCCCCGATCGGCATACAGTCAGGTTGCCAACAACCTGACCTACGAACAATAGAACGGCCCGCCTGTCTTTTGACAAGCGGGCCGTATCATGAACTTTGCTGTACGGTCGATCAGTTGGACGAGAGGACGAAGTCGACGCGGTAGGTCACCCAGCACTTGATCGGTCGGCCGTTCTGAATACCAGGCTTGAACTTGTTGTCGTACGCCGTCTCAACAGCCGCCTCGTCGAGTGAAACGGTACCGGATGTCTTGGCGACAATCGCCTTGAGGACGTCACCCTTTTCGTCGACCAGCGCCTTTACCCAGACAGTCCCTTCAAGTCCGGCCTGCTTGGCCAGGCGCGGATATTCGGGCGTTGTTTCCTTGATCATCTCCGGCTGAATTTCAACCGGGACGAACTCGTCGGGTTCGGGCAGGAAATCGTCGTCGGAAATATCGATCCGGATGTCACCGTCGCCGGCGCTGGACGAAACATCGGGCGCGACGATTTCAGCCAGTTCCTCGCGGGTAGCCAGGACGACATCATCGTCGATCACTTCTTCATCAGCGACCGGTTTCGGAATACCAACCTTTGGCTTGGCCACGTCGGGCTTGGAGACCTGCACCTGCGGCGGCTTCTTGGCTACCGATGGGGGTGGGCCCAGTTCCTTGACCGACTTGATGACGACTTCCGGAACGTTGGAATAGTCTTCTTCACCCATCGCCGAAATGGCGGCGGCGACACCGAGCACGATCGCCACGAGGGCAATCACGAAGCCGGTGCCGAGGGCCATGTTGCGCTGATACTTAGCTTTCAGCTCATAGGCGCCGTAGGGTGAATAAATGGGCGGAGTGTGTGCCATTTATTGACCACCTCCTTCTTGCATGTAATCCGCAAGGGCGGCCGCTACAATTTTGCCGTCACGGTCTTCCCAGTCGCCAATGGCATAGCGATAAGAGAAGCGATCGTCTCGATACTGCGGGTCCTTGAGAAAATCGTTAAGATCGACCCCTTTCTGCTCGGCGGTGTAGGAATTCCACGACCGTTCGATCATGTCGATCTCGTCGAGGATATTGACCATATCACCATACGTCGCTTCGGGGCTGATCAGGATCAACGTATTCAGTTTCGGGTTTTCGCGGTTCTGCTCCAGCAGCAACCCCTGGAGTGTATCCGACCAGAACTTATAACCCACAGTATCCGGAGTATCCGGCGCCGTGGGCAGCAGCTTGGGCAGGTTTTGCGGGTTGGCGGTTTTCAGGTTCCACCAGAAACGATTATCATCGTCGACTCGGATTGTCAGGAGGTTGGACTCCTTGACCTCGACGTCGATATCCATTTCATCCTTTGGCGGCAGGTTGATTTCCATAGCCTGCGGCATCGCGAAGACCGTCGAAACCATATAGAAGATCAGCAACAGGAAGGCGATATCAACCATCGGCGTCATGTCCAGCTTGATGGAGACGCGACGCTTTTGCCGTCTAACACCTTTCTTTCCGGGTTTTGGTGCCCGTTCCGCTACATCACCGGCCATATATCATCACTCTCCTTTACGGCGAGCGACCGACTGGGGTCTACGCCTCAGCTTCGGCCTCGTCGCCTCCGCCAGTTTCTTCGCCTTCGTTGTCAGTGATGATCAGGAAGCGTTCCAATCCATTTTCCTGCATCGAGGTCATCACCTTTTTCATTATCCCGAAGCTCGCCTTCTCGTCGGCCTTGAGCACAATCAAGGCTTTGAGATTCTTGGCGCGCGCCCGGTTGATCTCGTTGGAGACCATGAACTCGTCAGTGTGCCGCACGATACGGGCCGTAGTCTGGACGTCCTGACCATCGATATTAAGCATGCGGTTTTCCACATAATCGACGAATATCGAGTCGTGTTTGGTTACCGTGATATTGATAATTCCCTTATCCGGCAACTCGATCTGCGAATGCGATTCCGGCAGGTCCACCGCCTGGGCTTCCGGCGGCTTGAATGTGGTGGTGGCCATATAGAAGATCAGCAGCAAGAAGGCGATATCGACCATTGGGGTCATATCGAGCTTGATGGACACACGTCTTTTCTTCTTAATCGCCATCGTTTACTTTCCCTGCTTGGCCTTCAGGATCTCCAGAATCTCAAAGGTGGCTTCGTCAGTCGTATAGTTAAAGGCGTCTACCTTATTTACAAAGAAATTGTAGAAAAAGATCCCGAGAATACCGGAGAGCAGGCCGCCGGCCGTGTTCACCAGCGCCTCGGAAATACCGACCGCCAGCTGCTGGGCGTCGATAACACCACCCTCGACGTTACCGGTCGCGGCGAAGGCGCGGATCATACCGATGGTGGTACCGAGCAGACCGACCATGGTGGCGATCGAGGCGATCGTCGACAGGGCGATCAGGTTGCGTTCCAGCAGCGGTCCTTCGAGGGCGTTGGCCTCTTCGATAGCTGTCTGGGTGAGCTGGATCTTTTTCTCGGAGTCATATTTCGGATCGTCCTTCACCTCACGGTACCGTTCGATACCGGCACGCAGGACGTTGGCGGTGGTGCCGCGCTGCTTGTCGCAGGCCGCCAGGGCGCCGTCATAATCATCATTCTGCAACAGCGTAACCAGCTTCTTGAAGAAGACCTGGACCGAGCTTTTCCCCTTGGCAGTTCCATAGAGCGAAATGTAACGCTCGACCACGAAGGCCAGAAGCATGAAGAAGATCATCATCAGCAGGATGACCAGGTAGCCGCCCTGGTATACGGAGTGGACGATCGGGTTTTCCGAAACCCGGAACACGCCGAAGTACAGGAAAGCTGCAATGGCAAATGAAATCAGCGTGTTGAGCGTTACAAAAATGGTTTGTTTCACGAGTACGTGACCTCCACACTATTTAAGTTTACTAAATTTCTGCACCTTTAGCCGCCAGCAGGAAAGACCCGCCGAGCGCCACAATCACACCGTAAGTGAGCGATCCCAGAAAGACGCCCACACCGTAGTTCTCACCCAGCGACGAATACAGCGCTGTCGGATCGAAGCTGTACGAACCGCCGAAGAACGAGAGAATGAACGCCAGGCCTATAAAGATTGACGGCAGCCAGGCCAGGCGCAGCGCCCGCTTCAAACGCAGCGCCGCCTCATCGGATGTGCCCTTGCCGACAAACAGGGCGACCAGCGAGAGGATCGGAATTACGAGGCAGGAGAGCAGGAACAGGATCATGATGACAGCTGTAAGAGCCAGAATGATCCCGGAACTGAACATTTTCCCCATCGCGTCTCCGATCGCCGTAAAGGCGCCGAGGCCGGTCAGTGTTTCGGTTTCACGGGTAACCTTCTGGCGCTGCTGGTGTCCATAGATGACCTTTTCGGCGCCCTCTTCCTGCATCATTTGTGTCGGTTGATTCGGTGGCGCGTCAGCAGGGGCGTCCAATGCCGTTTCCTCGAAAGCCTCAACTACCGCAGGCATTTCTTCACCCGGTTGCCGGCCTTCGACACCAGCTTGCCCTTCACCTTCAACGCCTTCGCCGGCCGGTGTCACTTCGCCCGGCGGCACCGCCGCCTGCTCGGTAGCGCTCGGCTGAATCTGAACCTCTTCAACGATCTCGTTGTAGGCACTGAACCAGGGCAGGAACAGAGCGGCCACCATGGCCAGGGCGCCGATCACCAGGAAGACTTTATCACCCATGGAGACGCGATCTTCCATGAGGGTACAGCCTTCGCGGATAATCTCGCCTTTTTCCCGCTTGGCCTGAACGGCATCGACCCATTTCTGACGCTCGGCGTCGGACTTGAACAGATCTTTCGGTTTACCGGGATAAACGTCGAACCCGATATAACGAAAGCGCTGATTCTCGGAAACCGGTTTACCGCTGCCGGTTTCCTGCTCGGCCTTCTTGGTCGGTTTGTCTTTCTTAGTCTCCTCAGCCATGCACTCTCCCACTCAATATCGAGCCCGAAATGTCATCCATTCGAGTTATCGAAATCCCGTTTGAGGTTAGAATTCGTACTCCGTATCGTCGCGGCCCTTAATCGCTTCCTGATTGTTAGGCTCGCACTTCAATACTTTCTTATACCAGATGTTGGCATTCTCAAAATCACTGCTCGCATCCTGCTTACCTGCCGACTTATCGGCGGCGCGCAGGTGATACGCCTGGGCAATCCACAGCATCAGCGCCGGATCGCCACAGTTGCCCTTAGTCTCGACGAAACAGTTGTGAGCGCGTTCAAAATGCTTCAGCGCCGTACCATAATTTTTCGTGCAGATGCCGTCGCCGAAGTAGGCGTAGCCGATCGACTTCATGGCCTGGCAGTTCTGCGGATCGAGCGCCAGGATGCGCTCGTAGTATGCCACACCCTCGGTGCAATCGCTCATCTGGTACAGTCTGGTATTTGCGGCCAACTCGAGGATCCGCAAGTCCTTGGGATCGACGTCGAGATACTGGTCGTAGTAGCCGACAGCTTTTGCATAGTAATCGATATTGGGATCACCGGCGCTGGCCGGTTGCACCTGCGGCATATCCATGTCGAGGGCATCGATATCAAGATCGTCGCCGCCAAAGCCGCCGGCGCCTTCATCACCGGCATTGGCCAGGGTCAGGGCCGCCGAGCCGGCGTTCTTCAGGATGGCGACCTCGCTCGAGTCGATACCCAGTTCGATCCGCTTGTCGTAATACTCAAGGGCCTGGGCATGGCTGCCGAGCTGGTGATAGCCGAGCGCGACATTCTGCAAAACGCGCTTCTGCTCGGGATCCTCTTCGAGGGTTCGCTTGTAATACTCGATCGCCGTGAAAAATTCCGGAGGCTTGCGATAGAAGTAGCAGTCACCGAGCAACTGGTACAACTCTTTATCGCGGACAGTCGACCGGTAATCCTCGTCCTGCTGTTCGGCCCAAGCGACATGCTTCTCGAGCATCTCCCCCGCTTTCATGAAGTCGCGCATACCCCACAGCGCCTTGCCGTAGTAGAAGTAAATGTCGCGGGGTTCGTACGGGATCGATAGTACCTTGTCAAAGTACATCGCGGCATCTTCGAAGCCGTACAGGTTTACGTACGACATGGCGATCTCGAAGTTGGCGCGGACATTACTCGAGTCAGGCGCGGCATTGGTCAATTCGAAGTACTTTTTGTAAGAACCGATGGCATCCTTGAAACGGGCGTTGCGCTCGTTGCGGGTGCGCGTCGACAGCGCGGCCTTAAAATAGATTTCGCCGGCGCGCATCCACGACCGGGCGTGCGTCGAATCCTTCTGCAGCACCAGCTTGAGGTTGTCGATGGCGCAACTGTAGTCCTTCATCTCGAGACAGGCCTCAGCCCAGTGGTAATAGACCTCGAGCGACGCGGTGTCGAGCTTCAGCGCTTCTTCATACTCCATGATGGCGAGCGACGGAATGCCCTGGTAGAAGTTGGCGTCGCCGAGATTGATATGATACTCGGCGTTGAGCGAATCGAGCACCAGCGCCTGGCGAAAGGCACGGTCGGCTTCCTGGTAATTTCCCCTGGCCAGCATGACGAGGCCGTAGCCGTTTTCGAACATGGCGCGCTCGTCATCCTTGGCCTTGTTGCGGCCCCGCTTCATCAGTTTGAGCGCATCGTCGAAACGTTCCTGCTCAATATAGACTCTACCGAGCAGGTAGACCGATGGCCAGTGCTTGCTCTTCTTGTCAATAGCTGTCTCGAGTCGTTTCCGGGCGCGCTCCAGATGACCCTGGTCGTAGTAGATTTTGCCGAGCACGTAGTAGTTAAAGTGGTAGCCTTCATCAAGCTCGATTTCTCTTTCGAGCAGTGAAACTGCCTGGGCGGTATCGCCGGCGTCGAGGGCGCTCTGAACTTCAGGTTTGAGGTCTTCGGCGCTAACCGGCGCCGCCATCACCAAGAGGGCGATCACTCCGGTCAACCATCCCCACCAGATTCGGTCTCTGCTTGTATTCACCACACACGTCCTTCCCGTCCGTTTACAAGACTTGCAAAAATAGGTTTTCTCCTATGGTTGTCAAGGGAATATTTCCCTGTCAGTATTACCGTATTGTTAAGACTGACTTCCTTTTACAGCCTCTCGCGAGACTCGCCATACGCCGTCCAATCGAATCACGAAATGAACCAGCGTTGCGATCGCCAGCAGGGCCTGTAAGGGGGCCGTCAGGACGGCGTGCAGCGCGGTCACAACGTAGCCGGCGGCGACCACCAGTATGATGGCGGCCAGCAAGTCCAGCAGGGCGACAGTTTGTCTCATCGCATCGTCCTTTCCTTATACACCCCTTTTGGGGTTTCCTTCCGCTCAGGTGTGGTGAAAAACTCCAAACTATCACGCCCCCATTTAGTTCAAGCGCTGTGCCGAACCGGCGACCATTTACTGCAACGCATTCAAGCCTTTGGATACCAATTGGTTACACATACAACCGGCCAGCGACAGCGAAGCCACGACGGCTCGTTCGCAGAATATGCGTTACGGAGTGTGATTCAAATCAAGAAAGACTGGGAGAGCCTGTTGGATAACAGCTACTTAGGTCTATTCCGCAGAAACTGAGAGGTTTTCAAGCCAGTCGTACGCAATTCGTACATTCTCCCGACCACCCCGTGATAATACCATCAATCCCTCAAAAGGTACCGGTCGACCATGAAAGTCCAGCGCGGGATAGAACGAGAGATTTTCGAGAAAGTCATTAATATACACCTGCCGGCCACTGGCAGCGCGGTCGGTTCGGGTCGCCCGCGCCTGCCCCAGGGTATCGACAATGACCCACACTGAGACCGTGGCAGCCGGCAATACCCCCCCCTTGCCCGAGCGCATCAGGTCGGCCTGCAAACGAACCGGCATCGCCGGCCGCGCGATACCAATCGTGTCCGGCAGCAGTTGCAGCTGCTGCCGGGCCAGCAGGGCCAGGCTGTCGCGGCGGTCACGGTGATACGGCCGGGTCGGGTAGCTCACCTCCGGAAAGTATGAGACGACCAGGTAGACGGTACCGTCGATCGGTCGGTCGTTGTATCGCGGCGGCGTGAACTCGGCGTACATCACCGCCGTTTCCAGCTGGCGGCCGAACTCAGGATACTGCTCGTGGGTGATCTGTCCTGCCCGGACCCGCCCGGAGGAATCAAGGTGCAGTTCGATGACCGTGAACGGTACGGACGTGACAGAATCGCGAAGCGTCAGGGTGGCATGAAACGATGGAAACGACAGTACCTCGGGCATACGATAGCCCTGCAACTCGAGCGCCTGAATGAACAGATCCTGGCGGCTGATGCTGCCGTCGAACCCGACCGGGAAAATTACGTCAGGATAGCGTCGCCCCGAGATCAAGAGGATGCGGACCGGCAGGACGGAGGCGATATCCTTACCCTGGTGTTGCGCCGCCTCGAACCGGAAGCCCTTAAGATACTCGCTTAAGTAGTCAAGATGGCGCCGCCATTGTTCCGATGCCGCCGTCACACTGTCGACCCGGCCGTCATCGTCGATATGCACATGCCAGACCGGTCGGGACAATCGCGACAGTGGCGGTGGCGCCGTGGTCACGGCGACCTCGGATGCCTTTACCGGAACGGCCGGGGCAAAACCGAAGGCCGTCGGCCGCTCGGCCGCGACGGCGGCGGAGCACAAAGAGAAGGCCAGGACAATGAGTAGCGGTCGGTTCATGTTCATGCGAATACTCTTACGATTGATTTCCTTCTCTGATACCATGCCACCAGAGTGGGAGCAACCAAAAAAACGCCGCCGCCAGTTCGGTGGCGACGGCGCTGTCTTTTTATACTACGGGTACGGTTTAGAAGTCGGCGTGGAGTTCCTCGATAGCCGTGACGATCTTCTCCACCGTCGGCAGGCTGGCCTCGTCACCGTCAACGCCATACGCCACGCGGGCGTCGATCGCATGCACGAGCTTGATCGGAGCCTCGAGATCAAACAGGCCCATGTCACGGGTGATGATCGACGCGATGGTCGGACCGGCGCCACCGTGGAAGCGGTCTTCGGTCACTACCATCACCTTGCCACAATCTTTAGCCGTCTTGCGGATGATCTCCTCATCCATCGGCTTCACCGTGCGCAGGTCGATGACACGAACATGGACGCCCTTTTCGAGCATGATCTCGGCAGCCCGACGGCACATCTGGAAGGTGGCGCCGTAGGTGATGATACCGATATCATTGTGCTCGGGGTAGTACTCTTTACCGACGCCAAACGGAATCAGGTCATCAATCTCCGGCAGTTCGGTCTCGATCGGTACCCCTTCCCAGTCACGACGGTTATACAGCGCCACTGACTCGCAGAAGAGCACCGGGTCGTCGGTGGCCCAGGCGGTCTTCAACAGGCCGGCGGCGTCATGGGCATTGGACGGTACAGCAATGAGCAGGCCGGGGATATTCATCCAGGTGCCGAGGTTACCTTCCGAGTGCCAGAAAGCACCGGCGCCCTGCTTGTATCCGCCATATGTCGTCCGGATGACCATCGGCATACGCCACAGCCCACCGGCACGCTGGTAGGTCGTGCAGATGCGGTCTTTCAGAATCTGGTAGGCGGGCGACATGTAGTCGAGGAACTGGATTTCCGGAATGGGGCGGCGCCCCTGGAAGACATGTCCCGAGGCTCGCCCGAGAATACCGGCTTCGTCCAGCGGCGTATTGAAGCAACGGTGGTTGCCGAACTCACGCTGCAGGTTCTTGGTGACCAGGAAAACGCCTCCCTTCCCTTTCAACTTTTCCTGCTTCTCCTTGTCCTCGACCATGTGGCCGGAGAAGTCGGCGACATCCTCACCAAACAGGAGCACATCCTCGGTCAGCATGAAGAGGTCGAACAGGGTGTAGTTGATGGCGAAGCGCATGGTCATCGGGCCGGCATTTTCCGGCAGTTCCGGCGACGTGAAGTAGCCCTTCTCGTGGTATTCCTTGTACTTTCCCTTGCGGTCATGCTTGCAGGCGTCGCGGAATTTCTTCCAGCGCGCCTTGCAGGCGTCGAAGTCGTAGGCCTGCACCTGCTCGAGAATGAACTCGGGCGTCTTACGTTCAAAGTTCTTGACCGCCTTGCTCGATTCCTTGCTCGTGGCTTCATCGATTTCATCCCAGATCCGGGTAATTTCGTCAGGCGTAATGATGCCGTCTTCAATGAAGCTGTTGCACGTTTTCAGGATGCAGTCGTTGTAGGTATGCCAGTCCTGCTCGACCGGATCCATGTAGAACGACTGGTCATCGGAACCGGAGTGTGAGCCTTCGCGGGTAACCCGGATATTCATCAGCACCGGGCCGTTCCCCTCGCGAGTGTACTTGACGGCCTCATTGACTTTGGGGATGGCATCCTTAATATCGGTGCCGTCGATCTGGAAAATCTTCAGCCCGAAGCGCTGGTAGCCTTCAAACGGCGTGGTCGGGTCGCCTTCCGGGAACTGCTCCTCGACCGAGACCGAAATCGCCCAGCCGCAGTTGTAAATGGCGTAGATCGAACGGGTTTTATAAAACGCCGAATAGAATACGGCGCGGCCGAACTCCGCCTCGGACGTGGAACCCTCACCAATGGCGCACAAGGTCACGGCATCTTCGGGATAGGCGCCGCCCGGGGAATGCGACTGCTTCGATATCTTTAACGGATGCTTGGTCGCTTCCGACAGTCCGGCGGCGTCGAGAGCATGGCCGCCGGTCGGCGACGACTGCGGGATGACGGACAGTTCCGGGTAGCCCGGGTGGGCCGGAATCTGCTGCCCCTTGTTGGGCGACTTGGGGTCGCCGATCGCCTCGAGCATCTTGACCTCGAGAATGTCGCGACCGTCAACCGGCTGCTTGAAGAAGCGGGCGCGGTGAACGTCGAACGTCTTGTTGCGATAGTATCCCAGGAACGGATCGTCCTTTCGCAATGCCTCGACAAAAATGCAGTCAATCAACTCCTTGCCACCGCAGCCGATGAAGAACCGGTTGTAGCCCTTGCGCAGCAGCAGCTTCTCTTCGCGTTCGATGCGACGCGCCGTCAGCATCGAGCGCAGCATGAACTTTAATTGTTCGGGCGTTTTTCCCCCGTACGCCTCCAACGGCTCGTCATCTTTGGGCCTGCTGCCCACTTTGCCGTCATAACTTTTGACCTTGTCGAGTAAGGCAAGGACTTCCAAAGCCGAACCTCCTGGTGAAACCTGACTATCTCGTCAACTATGTTTATTCGTATCCTAAGCACTTGGCTTGAGCCGACATCGCTTTGCGATAATAACAGCGGGAGCGCCAAAAAGCTCCGCCCAAAATACGGCATTCTTTTGAAAAATCAATTTTTTCCGGACATGTTGCGGCAGAAACTACAAAAAGTAGACCGATTTGCGCCATGAGAAAAGACTTGTCCCCGACCCCGGTGCGACTACCTTACCTCAAATTATATGCGAAACCAATGTGAGGATGACACGTCATGGCAAAATCAGCAAAGCGACAGTCGAAGAAGAAACAGCCGATCAGCGGCGACGACCTGTTCAAGCTGCGCATTCCAACCGGCGTGGCGATCTCGCCCCACGAAGACCGGGCCGTTTTCGCCGTCGAGCGCATGGACAAAGAGGACAATAAGTACTTCAAGAATTTGGTCATGCTCGATCTGTCAAGCGGTGAGCAGCGCCCTTACACGCACGGCAAGCAGAACGACCAGGTGCCGGTCTGGTCGCACGACGGCTCACGGCTGGCTTTTGTCTCGACCCGGGACAAAAAGACGGGAATCTACGTTATGCCGGCCGGCGGCGGCGCCGAGCGGAAAGTGATCGACCTGGACGGCTCTATAGCCAACCTCCAGTGGACACCCGACGACAGCCAGCTGGTGTTTGCGCTGCGCTACAACGACTCACATTTTGAAGAGGACGAGGACAAGAAAGGCAAACCGCCGGTCTATCGACACATCACCCGGCTGTTTTATCGCTACGACGCCCTCGGATTCGTCCCGAAAGATCCATTCCAGATCTACCGTCTCGAGGTCGAGAGCGGCGAGCTGCACAAGATTACCAAGGGGAAACGCGACAACACCCAGCCGCATGTCTCCCCCGACGGCAAGTGGCTCTGCTACGTAAGCAACCGTCAAAAAGACCCCGACCTGGAGCTGCTCAAGGACGACCTGTTCGTGCAGCCGCTGACCGGCGGCCGTGAGAAGAAGATCGCCACTCCGGCGGGTCCGATCATGGCGCCGAAGTTTTCGCCCGACGGCAAGACGATCGCCTATATCGGCCATGATCGTCCCGACGACGGCTGGGGGGTAGCCAACCAGCGAGTCTGGAAAGTGGGAGTGTCGGGTTCGCCGAAGGCGCGCGATCTGATGCCCGAGTTCGATCGGATGGCGATGGACCTGTCGATCACGGATGTCGGCGATGCCAGTTTCTCCGGCACGATTTCGTGGTCGGCCGATGGCAAGCGGATCTACTTCCTCGGCAGCGATACCGGTGCGACCAACCTGTTCTATGTACCGGCAAAGGGTGGCAAACCGACGCGTATCTTTAAAGGCAAATGCCATATCAAGGGCTTCTCGCTGGCCGGTAAGACCCGTACCGCCGCGCTGATCCATGCCGATCTCAAGTCGCCGGGCGAGGTCGTCAGCTGCCCGACCACTTTCGGCGCTGAAGCGAAGGCGGTCTATCATACGAAGCTGAATCAGTTTTTGAACGACGATGTTAAGCTCGGCAGGGTGCGCGAGGTGTTTTTCAAGTCGTTCGACGGTACCGAGGTTCAGGGCTGGCTGGTGACACCGCCGGATTTCAAGACGACAAAGAAATATCCGTCAATCCTCGAAATCCACGGTGGCCCGCGAGTGCAATACGCTCACTCGTTCATGCACGAAATGCAGTATCTGGCCGCAAAGGGGTATGTGGTCTTCTACACCAACCCCCGGGGTGGCCAGGGACGCGGCGAAACGTGGGCGGCCGCCATCATGGGTGGCTGGGGCGATCTCGACTACCGCGACTGCATGGCGGCGGCCGACTGGCTGGAGACACAAAAGTACATTGACCCCAAGCGGATGGGAGTAACCGGCGGCTCGTACGGCGGGTACATGACCAGCTGGATCATCGGCCACACCGACCGGTTCAGAGCCGCCGTCACCCAGCGGGCGGTCAACGATCTGCGCTCGATGTTCGGGTCGTCCGACATCGGCTGGGACATTGAACGTGAGTTTGACGGCTGGCCGTGGACCAACCCGGAAAACTACACCAAGTGCTCTCCCCTGACCTACATGTCAAATGTGAAGACACCGGTGCTGATTATTCACAGCGAACAGGATTTGCGTTGTAACATCGAACAGGCGGATTCGATGTTTGCGTGGTTGAAGGTGATGGGAAAGACGGTCGAATATGTACGTTTTCCCGAGGAGCCGCACGGCTTGTCGCGACACGGCCGTCCGGACCGCCGCATCGCCCGGCTGGAGTGGATCGACAAGTGGTTCAGCCGGTATTTGAAGAAGTGATGGCGTACGACGCCGGAATGTCTGAAGGGCTTCCGGCTTCTTTCCTGGTGCGCCGTCCCGGAACTCCTCATCCCGGCAGAGCCGGGCTTGAGATTCCGGGCTGCAACAGAAAAGTGTCGATACTCCAGGCGGCAGACCGCATGGTCTGCCCCGTGAAATATTCTAATTGAACTGCTGGCGGAGCTGGAAACCGTTCAGTTGCAGGAAATTTTCTGCTTCGGTGCGAGTACGGAAGGTCTTCGAGATCGGTTTGGTCTTACCCCTGGCAAACATGCGCATCAGGTGCGAGTAGGTCACGGGGTTGTTTATAATATTCACCGACCAGACCATGTTGTGTTCCCGGCACCAGGCCAGGTGCTCGCCGATGATGCGAATGACCTCGGGGTCGGCCGTCTTCCAGTTCGACAGATCGATCAGCTTGGCCCACGGCTTGTCGACCAGCTTGATCGCTTCGGCCTCAAAGTCGCGCACATAACTCTGAGCCGTCTTGGGCCGCCAGATGCCGTAGATCTTCTCAAACATGATCTGGCGGGTTGGATCGGCCTCAAGGTTGTACTCGAAGTGCCATATGTTCACGTGTGGTAGCCTCGTGGTTGGAATGTGACAGGTTACCGTGTGCTGTCAGGCGGAGCGGAGAGCCGTGGCGTACTGGTAAAACACGCGATGAGAAAACTGGTTCCGGAATAGATGAGATAAAGTGGGTCGGAAAAGACAGCTCAGCAGATTGCCTATTTGAAAATCTCCTTATCCCGCAAACCGCCCACCTGGTAGCCTTTATCACGCAGAAAAAGTTCCCCTTCCAGGCGGGTATGAAAGATCTTCGCAATATCAGAGTACTTGCCGCTCTCGAACATGCGGGTAAGCTGGGCCTTGCCGACCGGGTTGGCGATGATGTAGACTGCCCATTGCATTTTGTTCTGACGGCACCACTGGTTGAGATTACCGACGATCTCAACAACATCCGGATAGGCCGTCTTCCAGTTGGTCAGGTCGGCCATCTTCGCCCACGGTTTCTTGATAAGCGGCTTGGCCTCTTCCTTAAAATCTTCAACATACGACTGCGCCGTGGCGACGCGCCAGACGCCATAGATTTTTACGAACATCATTCGCTTTTCAGGCGTCGGCTCGAAAGAATATTCAAAATGCCACCCACTCATTGCAGTCCTCTTATTTCGTATCGACACCAGGGCGTCGCAAAAGACTACGCTTGGCGTCTGGCGACCTCGGCGGCAATGCAAGCGTCCGAGAGCCTATGTATCAGGAGTAACAGTCAGCCCGGTCAACCTTCTCAATCAGTGCCAACATCTGTAGAAGTAAGAAGGCTGGGTCTCTGGTTATGCTACTGAATATACCGAGTTTAATTTAGACTGCAAACAAAAACCGGAGACGAAATTGGCATAAATGCCGTTTTATTTTGGCGGCCACATCGGCAGGTGACGCATCCGGCATTGATCCGCGTGCTTAGCGCGCCCAGGTGGCGCCGACCCGGGGTGGGATACCGCCGGCAAACAGGTAGTCTACGTAGTAGGCAAGATCGATCGGGTCCATAACCAGACCGTCGGCATTAAGATCACCGCGCCAGATCGGCCAGCGTGCGGCGGCACCGGCAGCAAACAGGAAGTCGGTCAACTGGGCCAGATCGACCGGATCCGCTACCCAGTCACCGTTGATGTCACCCGGTACATAGTTTAAGTCAAGATGCACCGGCCCGTCCCCGAGTCCGTATGTTGTCACTACCGTTCCCGTCGAGTCCACCCGCCGGACCACATCCTTAAAACTGGTTGCAAGGATGGTTGAGTCCTGAAACCACGCCACCCCGGTGCAGCCGGAATCGACTGTGATCGGATTGGCTGCGTCGTAATAGACATCGAGCGAGGTCGCCGAGTAGCTGTACACGAAGCCGTCATCGGAGAACCCTCCCCCGGCCACGGCTGCAATGTTGTTTGGTCCGATGGCAATCATGCCGGGTGAACCGCCCAGCACCAGCGAGTCCGTGACCGTGTCAGTACCACCGTCGATGATGTACGCCCGGCCAAAGATGCTGAAATAGTCGCCGGTGCAAATGACGTGAATGGCGCCGTTGCGGTCGACATCGATAAACTGCGGATTCAAACCGACCGGGATCTTTGTCAGAAGCGAGTCACCGAACAGGTCGATCACTGCAACCATCCCGGGATCGTACTGAAACGTATTGAAGTCGAATCCCGTCAGCGCGACATATAGTTTACCGTCATGTATCGCCATTCCTTCAGGCCCTTTGCCTTCGAGGGCAATACTGTCGACCACCGTCCCCGCTGATACATCGACCTTGTAGAGATTATTCGATACCAGGCCGCTCACGTAGGCATACTGGTGGTCGAGAAAGGTCATCCAGTACGGATTGGTACCGTCGCCGATGTTGATGAAGCCGACAGTCGCCTCGGTATTGAGGTTTATCACCTGCACCTCGTTGGTGCCCGAGGCGACGACATAGGCCAGCGTGTCGCGCACCACGATCTGATTCGGAAACGAAAACAGGTCGCTGCCGATCGGCAGGATGTCGTTGCTGACCGTTCCGGTGACCAGATCGATCTTTGAAAGCGTTTCGGCGCTGGTATTGACGACGTAGGCTGTCGGTCCCTGGGCCAGACAACTCGACGCCGCCGCCAGCCCGAGAAGTGTGATGGCAATGAAACGTGTACGCATAGCCTGCCTTTCTGTAAATAGAATCGTCCTACTGTTCATATGAAACCTGCACGCCGATCTCCCAGTAACGGCCCGGCATCGGGTACTGCGCGATCAGTACATAATCTTCCTGCCACACATTATCGAGACGAGAGTCCAAGTCGATACGCCAGTGGTCGTGCGGTTGCACGGTGATACCGAGGCGGGCATCGTGCACGGTATAGGCATCGTAGTACTTGGTATTGGCCTCAGTGGCGTATCGCTTGTCCACCCAACGCACGGCGTACTCGGCGCGGAGCCAGGCGAAGCGCAGTTCGCTGCTCAGGCGGGTCTGGTAGCCGGGACGGAAAGTCAGAAACTTGTCGTAGCTGTTCGGTCCCGCCACCTTGTTGCGGGCGTCGACAACACTGTTCTGGTAGCGCAAGCGGAGGCGGTCATCCAGTACCGAGGCCGTGATTGATTCGTCATGTCCGGACAGGCGTGCCGACGCCAGGTTGGCTGGCTGCCAGACGCCCCCCTGACCGGTTCGCCAGACAATCAGGTCGGTAATGTCTGCCCGATGCCAGGTAACCTCGCCGTCGAGGCGCAGCCAACTTAACTTGACCGAACCAGACATTCCGTACTCGAGATGGTCAGAGCGCTCCGGCCGCAGGCCGGGGTTGCCGCGACTGCGGACATCACCGTGCCAGAACAGTGCATTGAGGGTCGGCAACCGATACGACTCTCCCCAGCTGCCGCGGACAATGAGCGACCAGTCGTCGCCGACACTGACCGCCCCGCCGATCCTGGGTGACAGTTCGGAGTGAGCGTGCGACGGCGTGATGTCAACGAACGAGGTTGAGTCCTTGCGGGTCGTGCTCCAGTCCCGGCGCAGGGCGGCATCGAATGACACCAGATCAAAGAATACCGCATCCGGCAACACCAGGTCGCGCTGCAGCTGCATGAAGACAGCACCGTTGTCGCGCACCGAACGCCCCATCGAAAGCTGAGATCGCAACAGGTCGTCATGTATCACCACATCGCGCGCTGCCTCTCCCCCGATCATCAGGTCGGTGTGGCGATCGATCGACAGTTTGTCGATCACACGCAGGTTGAAGCGATCGTTGGTGAATTCGGTCAGGTAGCGCTCGGCCGGTGTGACGGCCGTATCTTCAAAGTATTGACGGTACCGGTTGGCGCCAAGATCGATAGACAAGGCGTGGCTGCCGCGCCTGGTCTTTAGCGACAACGTGCCAAGGTAGCGGTCATCCTCGCGGTACCCGGTTTCCGACTGACGGCTGCCCGGCCCGGGGAGTCCGGCCTCCTGCCGGTAGAGTTGCATCGAGAGCCGCAACTCGGTGCGCGGCGACAGGTTGACAAGCCCGGAACCAAAGTAGCTCGATTCATCGCGGTAGTTGTTCCGGCGAGTACCGACTATCGGCGCAGGCCGCGGCGCCACGGCATAGTTGAACGAGAAGTCGTTTAAGCTGCGGCTGTCGCTGATACCGAAGCGAATGGCGCTGGTGGCGGAGTACGGTACGTGCGCGACCACCGATAGCTTATCCTTGTCCCACCGGCCCGCCGCCTGGCTGACCCGGGCCGTGATGCGTTCGGCGACCGCGGGCAGGTGTGTCGAGATAGATATCACCCCGCCCAGGGCATTGGCGCCGTATTCGGCCGACGCTCCCCCGCGCATTACTTCGACCTGCTGCACATGATCAATTGGAATACTGTTTATGTCGATACCGGCGTTGGCCGTCATGTCGATACGCTGACCGTCGAGAAGTATCAGCACGTGTTCCGGGGCGCTGCCGCGAATAGAGACGGTCGAGGCTTGGGCGCCCCCGCCGGTCTGTACCGTGACACCGTCTATGTTGGACAAGAGATCGATCAGGTCGCGCGGATTACGGGCCTCGATCTCGTCACGAGCGATGACAATGCGGTTGTCGGATTCAATCGTCTCCCGCTCTCCGCGCACCTCGATCCCCGGCAGTTCGTACGGGCGCCGGTGCAGGCGTACTGTCAGTTGGCGCTCGGTATCGGGCGTGATGGTTACGCCGTTTAACTGCACGGAGTCGTATCCGGTGGCCGTAACTTCGACCGTCCACACCCCCGCAGGCAGGTGTTCAAACTGAAAGAGACCAAACTGGTCGACGGTTGTGGCGAATCGATCGCCCACCGCCACACGGGCATCCGGCACGGCGCTGCCGGTCAGGTCATCGAGCACCTGTCCGGAGAGGCGGACCGTTGTCTGGGCCGATACAACGGCCGCACTTAGTGCGATAAATGCGACCGATGCGGCTACCACAATGCCACGAAGTCGAGTACCGTGCACAAAAAACCGCCAGATGACAACAGGGTTGTGTCATTGGCGCAGGAGATAATCACCGATCAGCCCGCGCTGACAGCAACGAAACATCGATTAAGCTGCGGCAGGTTTCCTGGCTCGAGCATCAAACCCTTCAGCGCGCCTTCCCCGGTGACTCGAGTGGCGTCTTGCGCTCAAAGTAGCTCTTACAGTAGCGGGGCTGCGACGGATTCGCACCGTCTTCCCTATTACCCGTCGATACCGACGGCACCGCAACGTTGACAGTCGCATCATAACCGACCTGTCTACGTTCTGTCAAGCTGAAATTGATAAAAGGAATCAGTCGTGCAGATATATGCGATTGCCACGATAGTCAACCGTGATCTTGTGCTGATACAAAAAGGAGCCGCCGATTGTCCCGAGGACATCCTCACGGCCGACAGCGTCGGTAATCGACGACATATCGGTCACCAGCGCCATTACCTGGCGCGACATCAGGCCGTTGCCAAGATCGACCCGGTCGAGCGTCAATCGCCGGCCGCTACTTTCGTCGTGACCAAGCCGTGCCGCCAGCTCCGGCGCAACGCTGACATACGAGGCACAGTAGTCGAGTATCATCGGGACGGCTATGGAATCGTTGATTGTCACATCGACGATGATCAGATGGCGCGATGTTTCGAACGGTATCGATTCCCTGTCGGAGCGCCTGGTTATCGCCGGACGTTGCTGGTCGAGGGTAAGCTGGTGTGCCGGAAAGTCGACGGTTACATAGAATCGCCGGAGCACATTGCGCCCGATAAGACCATTGGGGTAGCCGTGCGAGGTATCGGCGATAAGCCGTCCCATGTCGATGAGGGTGACAGGCAGATCATACAGCCGTTCGTCGCCGATAGCGAGTGATGCCAGATGGGCGTTGCTGGCCTCTGAAACGCCGTGCACGCCCACCACCGCCCGGGCCGAGCCGACACCGTTCAGTTCCAGGCCGCTGCGCTGCGAAAAGCCGTTGTCGATGTACAAGTGATCGGCGCCGGTATCGATACCGAACCGCCCGGTGATACGGCCGTTGAGCAATACGTCAACCTCGACGATGCCGCGCTCGGGCATAAACGGAACGGTGGCTGTGTTCCCGAGTGTCGGAACCAACAGCCACCATGCCGTGAGAACTGATACCAGAACGGCTGACGGTTTAAACACCGGCTTCGCTGACCGCCTCGTTATGCTTTTCCATGTCCTGGTATTCACCCTCGTCACCCTGGTACTTCGACGGGCACTTCACCAGCATCTGTTCGGCGATAAAGGTATCACCGTCGGGCTTCCCCTTCAACACCACCTGGTCGGCCTGGTCGAAGTTGCCCGGCACCACACCGTAGTAAATCACGCTTAACTGCGAGGCGGTCGCTTTGTCGGCCGCATCGGCATCGTAGACGGCGAACTCGAGCCGCTGATCCTCGGTGTTGTAGTTGACGCGATCGAAGTCGATCTTGCCCATAACCTGCACTGTCCGATCGGCGCTGCGGGCAGCCTCAATCGATACATACTGCACGGTAGTCTTGAAGAAGGCCGATGTTCCCCAGACCAGAAACAGCACGATCACGGCCGTGCCGATGATATACTTTGCTTTCATGGCTGTTTCTCCTCAATCTTTTTCAGCCTGGTGTCGAGCTTGAGCAGGTACAGGAACAACCCGATCCATACCGCAAGGGTAACACCGAGGGCAACGTAATTTCCATCCATTCGTCTATATCTCCTCATTCTCCTGCCGGCGTCGCGCGACCTGCTGTGTCCGCTTGCCCAGGTTGAACATCCAGAAGTACAATGCGGAAAAGAGAGTCAGCGAGCTAAGGAAAATGACCAGCACCTGTCCTCCCATGGTAAATTTGAGGTTCTCATCGATGATCGAGTCGTCGGGATGCAGCGACGGTACCATGCGCGGTATCACGAAAATGAGAAACGGTACCGTCACGAAGGCGAAGATCGAGTAGACCCCCGACAGACTGGCACGCCGTTCCTCTACCTCGACGGCGCCGCGCAGGGCGAAATACGCACCGTAGATCAACAGCAGCACGAACACCGAGGTCTGCCGCGGGTCCCAGTTCCAGTAGGCGCCCCATGTCACCTTGGCGAAGATGGCGCCGGTGACCGTGGCCAGCAGGCAGAAAATAAAGCCGAGCTTGGCTGCCTCGACCGCCCGATCGTCAAAGTTGAGATCCCGGGTCTTCAGGTAACGGATCGAGAAAATCATCGACATGGCAAAGGCAATCACGCAAATCCAGGCGGTCGGGATATGATAGTAGAATATCCGGCTCGATTCACCGATGACCGACTGCGGCGCCGGAGTGATGAAGCTGTAGACTATCATCACAGACATGCCGACGAACAGTAAGAGTTTCCACCACATATGCTATACCGATCCTGTCATAATCATCTCATCTCAGTCAATATACGTAACCGGCCTTCCAATGACAACATATCCCGAACCGGTCCATGCTATGATCGTCAATCCTGCCACACAAACTTAAACAACAACAGTGACAAAGTGATCATAATAACGGCAAACGCCAGCAGGAACTGCAGTTCGGTCCAGATGGCGCCAAGCGGTTCGCCGGCGAACAGTTTTGAACTGGCCCCGACCAGCACCAGTAGTATCGGCATAAGGATAGGGAACGACAAGACCGCGAACAGGGCGCCCTTTACCGCCGCCTTGGCGATAATGGCGGCCACCAGCGTGGTGGCGGCACACAGGCCGATCACGCCCAGCGCCAGCACCACCAGGAAAGCCCCGACCTGGTCGGTGGGAGCATCGGTGAAGATGAAAAAGCCGGGCGTGATAATGAGCGCCATCACCGCCAGGAGCATGAAATTGAACAGCAGCTTGCCTATATAGATCGGGTCGGGATCGGCGTAGATCCGCAGCGCCAGCCCGGTACCGGATTCTTCCTCGCGAATAAACACCTGGGCCAGCCCGGACATGGCCGAGAAAAACATGATTACCCAGAACAGCGCCGCCAGCAGCTTGGGCGGCAGGCCGGACTGGCCAAGCGAATAGCTGACGAGGGTCAGGGTGGTAATGCCGAACATGAGGATGGCGTTGACGGCGTAGCGTGTCCGGCTCTCCAGCCGAAAATCCTTGGCGAAGACGGCGAACGCTTTACCCACCAACCCGGCACTGTGCTTCGGCAAAACTGTACTCCTCGGTTTCGTTGGTGGCAACTATGATCACCGCTTTGCTGCGGAACTGGTCGACGATTTCACGCACCAGGCTCTTCCCTGCCTCGTCGAGGTTGGAGGTCGGTTCGTCCAGAAACAAAAAGCCCGGCTCCTTCTGGATGGCGACGGCGTATTTGAGGCGCTGTTTCATGCCGGAGCTGTACCCGGCCACCAGATCGAGGCCGCGCCCCTCCAGGCCGACCCGCGCCAGCAGCTCGTTGATCTGCTTGCCGGTGACTGCCAGGCCGCCGACAGTGGCAAAGAACTTGAGGTTTTCTTCGGCGGTCAGGTGGTCATACAGGTTGAGGTACGGCGCCACGAACGCGGTTTCGGCGCGGATCGCGGCATCGTCCATCGGCTGGTCATCCTCGCGGTACTCGATTTTGCCGCGATTGGGATGAAACAGCCCGAGCAACGTTTTGATCAGGGTCGATTTCCCCGAGCCGTTGTGGCCGACCACGGCGAGTGACTGGCCGGTGGTGAGGTCAAACTGGAGGTCGGAAAAGACGCGTCGTTCGCCGAACCGCTTGGCCAGTTTTGTGACAGTCAGCTGGTGCATATGGTGGTCGAATAACGGCAATCAGGGGCGTAAATCAAGATAAAATGGGATGGTGGTGGTCGCAGGCGGGCGGAGTACAACGTCACCCCGACCGAAGTCCGGCAGCCGCCGGACAGAGAGCCGGGCTCGAGTCTGGTCATCTCGGGGACGAATTTCAGTATGTCGTGCCCGCGCCAGGCTGGTATCTATTGTTCTCTTTGAAAGATCAGACTTCGCAGGTCAGGTTGCCCGCAACCTGACATCTTGTCACGAGCACAGGGCTCGTGATCTGCAACTTGCTCACTTCGTCGGGCAGACGTCCAGACTTGGCCCCGGCTCTACGCCTCCGGCTCAGGCCGGGGCGACGTAAGAAGCAACCCGCCCGAGTGGTGGGCCACCCAACCTATTCACAACACAAGATAACCCGGGAGTGCTGCGGACATTCCGGGCTACACCAATCTGAAAAAGAAAACAGCGCGCACGAGGACGTACGCGCTGCACATTGACCAGAGAGAAAAAACTGTGCTTACTTGCCGGTGCTGGCGGAGGCGGCGTCGCCACCCTTTACACGAACCATACGCTTCACCGGAACTGAATAGCGTTGCTGCTCAAGATTGTCGATCTCAATCGTGAATGATTCGCCAAATTCTTCGGACAGCATACCGTCCTTCACCTTGATCGTCCCTTCAATCGACTCACCTGCCTTCACCTTGTTGGGCATGTCAATCGTGAAGCTCTTGTTGTAGTTGTCGACGATCTTAATATTCAGGTCCTGGCCGCCCTGGTTGGTGATCATGAAGCCGGCCTTGGCCCGCGGCGTGGCGGTAAACTGCGACACATCGACCGGCAACGGCGAGATCTGCAACGGCAGGTCCGACTTCGGATCGGTGATCAGGTTGGCCCAGAATTTCATGTAATACTTGTCGGGGCCGGCGTTGGTTTCGATGTACGGGCGCTTGGTGGTGGCGCCACGGAACCGTCCGGAATCAAACTTAATAGTCAACAGCGTGCTGTCGCCCGGAGCGAGCACCGAGTCCTCGACCGGCGCCTTGGTGCAGCCGCAGCCCGGAACGATCTTGGTAATGCGGAGGGTATCATCCCCCACCGACTTAATCACATAGGTATGGCTCAATTCGGCATGTTGCGGCGCTTTGCCGAAATCGAACTCCGGATCGCTGATTTTGACTGCCGGGCCGGCGGTCGCCGAGACAGCACCGAAGGCTGCCAAAGCCAGAAGGCCGGTAAACAGGAATTTTGCGGTCATTGTCTCCTCCACGCGTATCTGCAGTTGATGGCTATTCGTAATACGGACCGATATATGCGGTTATACACCCCGGCCGGAACGCTGGTTCCTTTAAGAGATCGGCGAAAACAGTCGATTCCAGCGCACTTTATCGAAGAAATGAACGGCATTGTAAATGAACATCCGCGGCACCGACAGCGGATCGGTCAGCTCGACATCGGGCGACGGATGGATATCGTCATTCCACGACCAGTGGATAATCATCGCTTTGCCCAATATCAGCTCCCGCTTGACCGGCCCCCAGAACCGTGAATCGTGCGAATTGTCGCGGTTATCTCCCATCATGAAATAGCTTCTTGGCGGGACGATAAACGGTCCGAAATTGTCACGGCTGTTGTCGCCGCCGGGACCGCGCGGGATCACCCGTTGCTCGAACTTGGCGTACTCGGGATCAACAAACGGCTCGCCGTTTACCAGTAACTGCTTGTTGACCACCCGGACGGTGTCTCCGCCGACCGCGACACACCGCTTGATATACTTGGTGGCGCCATCGCGGGGATAAATGAAAATCACGACATCCCCCGGCTCCGGATCACGGATGGCCGGAAACTGCCAGTCGATCAGCGGCAATCGGGCGCCGTAAAGGAATTTGTTGGCTAACAGGAAGTCACCCACCAGGAGGGTATCTTCCATTGATTGTGACGGGATCTTGTAGGCTTCGACGACTGAGGTCTTGATGATTATTGCGAGGATGACGGCGGCGGCGATCTGTTTGAAGTTGTCCCAGATCGGATCGCCGACCTGCTGATTCTTCTTGGTCATGGACTATCTGCTTCGTTCTTCAGAGTATTCAACTTACAATCCGTCGAATATGCGATTCCAGCGCACCTTTTCAAAGAAATGAATTGCGTTGTGGACAAAAAGTCGCGGTACCGACAGCGGCTCAGAAAGCGTCGCCTCCGGCGAGTCAGTGGCGTCACCATTCCATGACCAGTGAATAAACATCGCCTTACCGATAATCAGGTCGCGCGGCACCATCCCCCAAAAACGTGAATCGTACGAGTTGTCGCGGTTATCGCCCATCATGAAGTAGTGGTCCGGCGGTACGACCAACGGTCCGACATTGTCGCGACTCGATGAGCCGTCAAACCGTCGCGGCTGAATCCGCGGATTGCCATTGGCGGTGGTATCGATATACTTGACCTCATCCTCAAACGGCATGATCGCACCGTTGACATACAGCACTTTCTGTCGCACTTCGACAGTATCGCCGGGGATCGCGACACACCGCTTGATATAGCGCGTCTGACCGTCCTCGGGGACATAGAAGACGATGATATCACCACGCTGGGGATCTCGGAAGGCGGGCAGGCGTTGATCGAGCAACGGCAGGCGGCCGCCGTAGATGGCATTGTTGGCGAAAATAAAATCGCCGACCAGGAGGGTGTCCTCCATCGACTGCGACGGTATCTTGTAGGCGCCGATGACTGTGGAGCGGAGGAAGAGTACGATCAAGAGGAAGGCGAAGAATTCAATCCAGCCGCCGGAGCGAAGACGCTGCACGATCGAGCCGCGCGACTCGATAGAGACGTCGTACGTCACTTCTTCAGCTTTGTAATCCTGGTCTTTCACACTCAGTTATACGGCGGCACGGGCGCAGCGTTGCAGCTTAGAAACCTTTGATGACGCGCATGATGTCGTTGTACGTGACCATCACGACCAGGCCGAGTATGAGCACAACACCAACCTGCTGGGCAATCATGCGAGCGCGCATCGACAAGGGCGCTCCGCGAACCTTCTCAATCCCGAGAAAGACCAAATGGCCGCCGTCAAGAACCGGGATCGGCAGGACATTGAGTATGGCAAGATTGATCGACAACAGCGCCATGAAATGGAACAGCGACACCGGCCCACCGCGGGCGGTTCGGCCGGACTGCTGGGCAATGAAAATTGGTCCGCCGATCATCTTGGCCGACATCTCACCGCTGACCAGTTGCTTGACAAAAAGCACCGTCTTCCAGACCAGTTCATGGGTATAGACGAAGCCGCGCGACACGGCGTCGGTGAACGGTATCGATTCATATCGAAGGATCTGTGGTTCGAAACCGATCATACCGACGGTATCGATGCCGCCGCCCTCGGCTTCAACGGGCGAGGCCCTGGTGATGATTTCTTTCGTCAGGGTATCAGTGCCGCTGGCCCAGGTTACCACGATCGGCTCATCAATCTTCTTGAAGACCACTTCCTGCACGTCGGTGATGGTCTCGACCTCGCGACCGTCCACCGACAGGAGAAGGTCGCCCGGCTTGATGCCGGCCTCCTCAGCCGGGTAGCCGGGGGCGACGTTGCCGATAACAAGTGGCTTCTCCGCCAGTATCGGGATGCCGGTAAACACAAAGATGCAGATCATGATAACAATCGCCAGGACGTAGTTCATGAACGGTCCGGCGAAGATGACTGCCGCCCGCTGGCCGACTGTCTTGGACATGAATTCATCGTCGGCGCCGGTCGATTCCTCGTCCGGGTTTTCGCCGGCCATTTTGACAAAGCCGCCGAGCGGAATAATACCGATGCAGTACTCCGTCTCGCCCCATTTCCGGGCAAAGATGTTGGGCGGAAAGCCTAACGAGAATTTGTCGACCCGAATGCCGACTCGTTTGGCGACGGCGAAATGGCCCAGCTCATGAATGAAGATGAGAACGCCTAAGACAAAGATGAACGACAGGACGTTCAGCAGCATATTTCGGTCCCTGCTTTCTTGTGTGCAAATTCGCGGGCTTTGCGGTCGGCCTCAAGGATGTCCTGAAGCGACGGTGCAGCCACGTTTTCGGTTCCATCCAGTGTATCGGCAATGATCTGTGGGATCGCCGTAAACTTTATTTCCTCTTTTAGAAACGCCTCAACGGCAACTTCGTTCGCCGCGTTGAAGGCCGCCGGCATAATGCCGCCGGCATCGGCCACCCGGTAAGCCAGTTTGAGCGCAGGAAACCGTTCGAAATCGGGCGGTTCGAAGGTCAGGCTGGTCATTGCGGCAGGGTCGAGACGACCGAACGACGACTCCGCTCGCTCCGGCCAGAACAGCGCATAACAAATGGGCATACGCATGTCCGGCTGGGAAAGTTGAGCGATTATCGAAGAATCGACAAACTCGACCATCGAATGGACAATCGACTGGGGATGCACGACCACCGAGATCCGATCAGTACTCATGGTGAACAGCACTGCCGCCTCGATAACCTCCAGCCCCTTGTTGGCCATGGTGGCCGAGTCGATGGTGATCTTCGGCCCCATTTTCCAGGTCGGGTGATCGAGCGCCCGCTGCCGCGTGATACTGTCGAACTGGTCGATCGGCAACTCGCGGAACGGTCCGCCGGAAGCGGTGATAATGAGCCGCCGGACCTCATGCTCTTTGCCTGCTTGCAGCGCCTGCCAGAGGGCGGAATGCTCCGAGTCGATCGGCAGAATGCGACCACCGTGCTTTTCCATCAGCGGCGCAAACAGCGGTCCGCCCACCACCAGCGATTCCTTGTTGGCCAGGGCGAGGTTCTTGCCCGCCCTGATTGTCGCCAGTGAGGCCCGCAAGCCGGCGGCGCCGACGATGGCGTTGACTACCATGTCGACAGCGTCGAGCGCGGCCAGCTCGACAATCTCATCTTCGCCGAACAATAACTCGACCGGTTCGCCTTTGAGCGCGTCGGACAGTTGGGCGCGCTTCGTTTGATCAGTCAGCCCGAGATATTTGGGGCGGAACCGATGGTACTGCTCGACTAATGAGTCGACACTGCTGTGGGCGGTCAGCGCCACGATCTCGAAGCGACCGGGATGGTCGGTGACAACGTCGAGCGTGGAGCGACCGATGGAGCCGGTCGAGCCGAGCAATATGAGGCGTCGCGTTTTCATAAATGCTTATAACGGACCAGTATACAGGCTGTTCCTCGATTTGAAACGACAAAACAACGGCGGGCCGGAAACTGTCGACCCGCCATTGCTGTCAATTGTGAGTGTCTGTCAGAAAAACCTCAGCCCTGGTTGATCGGGTTCCCCTGGGCATCGGATACATAGACATCCCGCATGAACACTTCTTCTTTCGGCTGGGAGACTTCGCGCGGGTTCATCGGGTTGGCCACCACCGGCACTGAGCCGATCTCGTGCAGGGTATCGAAACCGTCGATCAGCTGGCCGAAGACGGTGTACTTGCCATCCAGGTAGGCGGTCGTTTGATTCCGACCAAGACAGATAAAGAACTGTGTCCCGGCCGAATTCGGCTGCGGGCCGCGGGCCATCGACAATGTCCCTTCCTGATGCGGCAGGTCGGAGAATTCCGCTTCGAGGAAGTAGCCGGCATTACCGGTACCATCGCCTTTCGGATCGCCGCCCTGGATCATGAAGTTGTCGATAATGCGGTGAAAAATAAGGCCGTCGTAAAAGCCTTCTTTTGTACGTGCGAGGAATGAATCGACATGCGCCGGGGCGACATCCCGATACAACTCAAGCGTCATCTTCCCGAAATCGGTGTCGATGGTCACAAACGGGTTATTTTCATCCCGCACCGGATAGGTCTTGTCTGCCAAACTATCGGCTCCTGTAGCTGCCTTGGCCATTTGAGTCTGCTCGTCAGTTGTCTGTGTCTGTTCGCCCGAACCGTCGTCCGATGAACAGCCGAACGCAAAAATCCCCGCCAGTAAGGCGGTAGCAAAGAGTGTCTTCACGATAGTCCTTCCCTATGTTTTCGTGATTGTGAATCGCGCGAATATATTGGCCGCCGGCTGCCCTGTCAAGTTTTAGACAGGGCAGCCGCTGACTCGCACAATTTCCATATTTCTCTATTATCGTGGATTGTACAGACGGTAGCCGCGACGGTTCGCGGTGTCGTCGCCCACAGTGGCGTTGATCGACGGTACCGGCCGCAACGGTGTGGCGCTGGGATCGAACTCGTTGAGATGGATTTCGAAGACCGCGGTGGTGGTGTCAACGGCTCCGGTCGCCACCGTATCCAGATAGAAATACATCTGGCCGGGAGGCACGGCCGTGTAGGCCATGGTGATGGCGGGCGGTGGGTTGAGATCGAGGTAAATGGTATCCGGCTCGCCGAAAGTGGTCTTGATTTCGTCGTACGTCGAGCCGATACCGATACCGTTCGCGAAGCTGCCTCCATAGGCGGTGGTGACGATGGCGCCGAAAACATCCGAGTTGGGGTAGATTCGGTCCGGACTCGAACCGGCCGGCGGCAGGACCATGAACACCATCCCCTCGCGCTGCTCGTACTCGACATACCAGATCGGCACACCTGGTCGCGGATCAGGCGTGGCCCCCTCCTGCGTGCCGTTGAGATTGACAATGTCATTGAAGATATCGGCAAAACGCACGTACTGCCCCTGACCGTTGGGACCCGGCGTGAGCACGCTGGCCCGGATAGTCACCGTATCCTGACCATGCTGCGCCGTCACGGCCACAATACTGGCATAGCCGAGGTCACCGTCGAAGGTGTAGCCGACGTTCGCCACACCGGTACTGTCGGTTTGCGCCGAATCGGCGGCAAGAGTGCCGTCGCCTGACGTTCGAAAGAAATAGATCCAGACGTCGGCGACAGCCACGGTATCGCTATCGTTGACTTTGAAGGCCAGGGCCGGGTTAAGGCTGTCGCTCCCGATGATGCCCAGCAGGGTATCACCATTGAGGGCAAAGAGGCCGACCGGTTCGGTATCCGGTGGTGGCGGTGGTGGTTCGGTCGGCTTGTCATCGTCGCCGCCACAGCCGGCCACGACCATGCCGACCGCCAGACCGGCCATGAGCATCAGTACAAAAAGTCGTTTCATTTACTATTCACACCTTCCATTGGGTAGCCGGCTTATCAGCCAGTGCTCACATCCTGAAGAAGTAACGTACCGCCCCGCCGATTTGCAACTGTTTCGGGCGGTCGTTGGTGGCGGCGAAATCCCAGCGGTTGTCCGAGGCCAGCACCCAGAAGGACCGTCCGCTCGGCGCCTCGGCCAGCTTGATGTCGAGGCCGAAATTGAGCGAGGCGGCGACGTTGCCGTGGTATTCGGTCTCAAACTCGAAGAACGTTCCCGGATTGTCCGGATCTTCGACCCCGCCATCGGAGGATACAGCCAGAATGCCGGCATGCAGCCCCAGGCCGACATACGGATTGACCGGCATGCTAACCGGGTTACCGGCATACAGGTTCAGGTCGACTGAAACATCGAACTGGTTGTAATTGAGACCAAGATCCGCAATGTCAAGCAGCGTATCGGACGTCAGCGAAATAGCGTCCTTGATCTGGTAGTTGCTGTACTGGAAGCCGATCTTGCCGATTGCCAGGCCGCCGAAAGTGGATCCCCACTTCAGGCCGAGATAGAACGACGGATCGTAGGCGTCGTCAGCGTTGACATCGATGATACGGTTGTTAATAACAAACTTGTCGGTAACAAAACCGTCGTTGTCAATCTGCAGAAGAATTCCTTCTACAGTACTAATTGGCTGCGAATAGCCCCCGTACACTTCAAACACGTTCAGTCTGGCCGGTACCCGCCGGATGGCGGCGTCGGCAACCGCACTGATACCAAGCACGACAGTCAGGGTGATCAGCACGGATGTTTTCAGTCGCGACATAACAGCTCCCATGTGGAAAAATAAGCGCTCACTGGTTGATCTATCGATAAGACGAACAGGCGGTTAAATCAAAGCAAAACTAGAACAAAACAACCGCCAAACATATCTGTTGTACAGACAAGGAGTGTATTTCGTCCGGAAAAAAACCGGCCCTGTGACAGCCGTGACAAACTGACCAAAAAACGGGCTGTCGCCGGGCAACCAAACGGGACAATCGGCCGATATGAAGAGAAACGAAGAAACGCCGGCACTTGGCGCAGATTAGTATTGACTATACACCGGACTTGTTACTATTTTCACAAGGCCTGAGTGAAAGGATACAAAGTATATGGCAGCGACAAAAATAATCATAATCGGTGGCGGTATTATGGGACAAGGACTTGCGGAGGCGATTGCCTCTTCAGGAACGGAGGTTACCCTGGTCGACCGTACCACCAAGCTGGCGGAAAAAGCGATAAAGGGAATTTCGGAGTCAATTGATCGTGAAATCGAGAAATGGGGCCTGACAACTTCGGATAAACGAGCCATGCTGGCCCGTATCTTCCCGTCCTCCGACCTCTCGCAAGCCGAAGATGCCGAGATCATCATTGAGGCGATCCCCGAGGATCTCGACCTCAAGCGCGAGCTGTTCGAGCGGCTCGACACGATCGTGCGCGAGGACGCCATTATCATCACCAACACCGCCACCCTGTCGATCTCCGAAATCGCTTCGGCTACCGAGCGACCGGAAAAAGTGATCGGCATGCACTTCCTGAACCCGGTCACCAAGATTCCGCTGGTCGAGGTGGTGAAAGGGCTGCGCACCGACGACCCGACATTTGAAAAAGCGGTCCAGTTCGCCGAGCTGCTGGACAAGAAGTGGATTACGGTGCATGAGTATCCCGGCTATGTCACCACCCGCATTATCGTGCCGCTTCTCAACGAAGCGATGCATGTGCTGATGGAAGGTGTGGCTACGGCTGAGGATATCGACGATGCCATGAAGCTCGGCTTCGGCTTCAATGTCGGGCCGCTCACGCTGGCCGACATGATGGGCCTTGATGTGGTCATGTCATGGATGGAAAACCTCCTGAAAGAGCTTTCCGAACACAAATACAACCCCTGTCCCCTGCTTCGCAAGATGGTCCGGGCCGGCCAGCTTGGTGTAAAGACCGGCGCCGGGTTCTTCCTGTATGACGAAGACGGTAACAAGATCAAGCCGAACCCCAACAAGATCGCACGGTCGGCCGTTACCGCAGGAGAGACCAAATGAAAGTACTCGTTATCAACTGCGGTTCGTCATCGGTAAAGTATCAACTGATCGACACCGAGAACGAAAAGGCGCTGGCTAAGGGACTGGTGGCGCGGATCGGTATGTCGGCCTCGGTGCTGACCCACAAGCCGCACGACCGTGACGAAGTGAAAATATCCGGCGAGATTCTCGACCATATTGTGGCGGTCGAGTATGTCGTCAGCGTGCTGTTGTCGGAAAACCATGGTGTTATCAAAGATCGCAAAGAGATCGAGGCGATCGGCCACCGGGTGGTACACGGTGGTGAAGAGTTCTCCGATTCGGTATTGATCACGCCGGAGTTGATGGCCGAGCTGCGCAACCTGATCGATCTGGCGCCGCTGCATAACCCGCACAATATCCGCGGCATCAACGCCTGCATGAAGACTATTCCAAACACGCCTCAGGTGGCGGTATTCGACACCGCGTTTCACACCAACATGCCACCTAAGGCGTATATTTATGGCCTGCCATATGTCATGTACAAACGCTACAGCATAAGGCGGTACGGTTTCCACGGCACTTCCCACAAGTACGTCACCGAGCGGGCGTCGGCGATGCTCGGTAAGCCACTGGACCAGTTGAAGATTATCACCTGTCATTTGGGTAACGGAGCGTCGATGGCGGCGGTCAAGCACGGTGTCTCGGTCGACACCAGCATGGGCTTTACGCCGCTGGAAGGTTTGCTCATGGGGACACGTACCGGCGATCTCGACCCGGCCATCATCCTGCACATCATGGGCCGCGAGGAGCTGTCGCTGCACGAAGCCAACACCCTGATGAACAAACATTCCGGGCTGGCCGGGATTTCCGGGGTTTCGTCGGATATGCGCGAGGTGACCGAGGCGGCTGAAGAGGGTCACACCAACGCCAGACTGGCGCTGGACGTGTACGGCTATAAGGTCCAGAAATATATCGGCGCCTATGCCGCCGCGATGGGCGGGCTGGACGCGCTCGTGTTCACTGCCGGTATCGGCGAAAACGCCCCCGATATCCGTAAGTTATGCCTGACCGATCTACAGTTTTTGGGTATTGAGGTCGATGATAGTAAAAACAAGGCCGTGAAAGGTAAGGAAACCGACATCTCGGCGGATGGCGCGCGGGTGAAAACGCTGGTCATCCCCACCAACGAAGAATTGGTGATTGCCCGGGATACGAAGCGGATTGTTGAAAACTCTCAGGGATGAGTGAAACCTGATGCAACATTTTCGGGTTTAAGACAGTACCAGAGAGTAGAGAATGGCGGGGTCAATGCCGGAGACCCCGCCTCTTTTTTATTAATCCCGATCATTTCCAATACTCGTTGCGCACCCGCGGCTGCAAGCTTGGTGTCCCGCCTTTTTAGGCCTGTTTTTTACCTGTAGGTCCCCAGCCCTGTGCTCATGGCAAACCAGACGGACCTGTGATATCCCCACTGCGACAGGTAGAGCCACGACGTATGATCTGCCAAACATCTCCCGGCCATCAGAGCGGTCAATAATCGCTTGCCCTCATCAAGAAGAACGTGGTATAATTGGACCGTTCAAGTCCGCATCGGCAGATGATGCAGATCCCCTGTATCCGTCCGGGCAGCAACCGCCCGAAAACTCTCGACACCTGCGACATCACAGGGCTGGGCTGATCGACGGCCTGTCACACCGTGACGGGTCACATTGAAAACGAGACAGGATGGAACGGCTTGCCGCACAAGGGCGAGCGGTCTGTCGGTCTCATAACCACATGCTGGAGGGTCCGATTACATGAAGACAATCCCTGCCGACGCCGTTGATTCACTGCGGCGCAATGTTCGAGGCAGTATCGTCCTGCCCGACGACACCAATTATGACGATGTTCGAACAATCTGGAACGGTATGATCGACAAGCGCCCGGCCATGATCGTCCAATGCAGCAACGCCGACGACGTGGTGGCGGCTGTTAACACCGCCCGCGCCCTCGGCATCGACATAGCCGTGCGCGGCGCCGGCCATCACATCGCCGGCAATTCGCTGTGTAACGACGGCATGGTGATCGACTTGTCGCTGTTGCGCACGGTGAAGGTCGACCCGGACAAGAGACGCGCCTATGTCGACCCGGGCGCCACCCTGGCCGATCTCGACGCCGCCACCCAGAAACACGGCCTGGCCACGCCGGTCGGCATCAACTCTACCACCGGTGTTGCCGGCCTGACCCTCGGCGGCGGCTTCGGCTGGCTGACACCGAAGTACGGCATGACAGTCGATAATCTCGTCAAGGCGGAGGTGGTCACGGCCGATGGCCGCAAGGTGCCCGCCAGCGAGACGGACAATCCCACCCTCTTCTGGGCCATCCGTGGTGGCGGCGGCAACTTTGGTGTCGTCACCAAATTCGAATACAAACTGCATCCGGTCGGCCCCGAGGTCTTCGCCGGCCTGATGGTCTTCTCTATCAGCCAGGGTAAACAGATCCTCCAGAAGTACCGTGACTTTACCGCGAACGCCCCGCGCGAACTTACCGTCTGGGCCGTCCTGCGCCAGGCCCCGCCGCTGCCGTTCCTGCCTGAGGATGTTCATGGCAAGCCGGTGATAGTCCTGGCCATGTTCTACGGCGGCAAAGACCCGGCCGAAGGCGAGAAGCTGGTCGCGCCGCTCAAGGACTGGGGCGATCCGCATGGTACGTTCGCCGGACCGCAACCCTACACCGCGTGGCAGCAGGCATTCGATCCGCTGCTTACACCGGGCGCCCGCAACTACTGGAAGTCGCACAACTTCACGGAATTATCGGACGGACTGTTCGACGTTATGGTCGAATACACCAATAACCTGCCGTCACCGCACTGCGAGATCTTCATCGGCAGTATCGGCGGGGCGGCAAACGACGTGCCTTCCGACGCCACCGCCTATGCCCACCGCGATGCAAAGTTTGTCATGAACGTCCACGGCCGCTGGGAGACCGCGGGCGAGGACAACAAGTGCGTGGAATGGTCACGCGAGTTCTTCAAAAAGACAAAGCCGTTTGCCTCCAGTGGCGCCTACATCAACTTCCTAACTGAGGACGAAACTGAGCGTGTACAGTCGGCCTTTGGCGCCAACTACGACAAGCTGGTCGAGGTCAAGACGAAGTACGATCCAGAGAACGTCTTCCACGTCAATGCAAATATCAAACCGAAGAAGTGATCGATTAGTCTGAGTATGACAGGTCACGGGCTGCTACGCTCGTGGCCCGCTTCTTTACCGCGGCAGCCCG